>JAEZUC010000111.1 GCA_023443515.1 Bacillota bacterium | reverse complement strand
CAAGCGTTACATGACTATGCCCGAACATATGCCTGAAAACCATAAAACAGTCTACGGGTGGAGTTCCGAACGCTTTTTGTCATGGGCTGAAAAGACAGGCCCTAATACACGGGAATTCATAAAATGTATTCTGGAAAGTCGCCAGTAGAGAAGCTCTTGATAAAAACACCATCTCGTATAAATACTTCAGCATAATATTAAAGCAGGTTGCTGCAAAGGTTCCATGAACAAAACTGAAAAAATAATATTTCATGAAAACGTCAGAGGCAGCAGTGCATTTGTTGGAGGTGGTATAAATGCTTAACAATCAAACCGTAGAGAAACTTCGTGATTTAAAGCTGAAAGTAATGGCAAATATGCTGAGTAATCCGGACAATTCACTAAAAGAACTATCTTTTGAAGAACGACTGGGCATAATGGTGGAAAATGAATGGATAAGCAAGAAAAACTCAAGAATTAAACGGCTCATAAACACCGCCTCACTTGGGCTTAATGTATGTATTGAAGATATTGACTATACCACCGATAGAAAGCTTGATAAAAAGATAATACAACAACTTGCAACCTGTTCATACATGACGGCAGGCTGAGTTGCCAAGGGCACAGGATACATATGTTTTCCCGGTTCCGGTTTTTCCTGATATCACGATGTTTAGCTTCTGCTCTATATATGTACAGTAAAATACTACAGAATACCTGAGCTTTTGTTAGAAATTGAAGATGCAAAAGCCGAAAACCAGTATTCAAAATTTATGAAAAGTATTCAAAACATAAAACTGTTGATACTTGATGATATAGGCTTAAAATCATATACCCTTGAAGAAAGCAGAGACATATTGGAAATAGCCGAAAGCAGATATAACAGGGCATCAACGGTTTTAGCCGGACAAGTATCACACACACAGTGGTATGAATTATTCCCAGATCCAACAATAGCAGATTCAATCATGGATAGAATAATACATAACTCCTATATCCTGACTCTTGACTCAAAAAAATCCATGAGAGAGGTCATGGCAGAAAAAACGATCAAAAATATTGAAAAAAAAGAAGTACTGGAATAAAATCAACTTACAGACAAGGTGTCCGGATAATAAATATGCCGGAATATGCAATTTCTAATCAAATAGCAACATTATCCTTTAACATAGCCTAATTTTTAATTAGAAAATGATTTTACGTTTACTTTTTCATTTTACGAGAAAATAATTTAAGAACTTAACAAAAGGTATAATATGTAAAAAATAACTAATTTTATATTGACAAATAGAGTAATAGGTTGTATATTTAGGTTGTAATAAATAACATATAATGGAAATTTTACCAAAAATTAAAAAGGAGTGTTAGTTATGAAAAAATTGGTTTCATTTGTAGTAAGTTTTGCTTTATTGTTAATGGTTTCAATACCGATCTCTGCATCTGCACAGCAGATAAGTATTGACGAATGTCACAACCATGACGATTGTTGCGCAGAGGTTGTCAAAGAAGTGCCTTTAACTCCAGAAATGTTACAACAAGCACAAAAAATGAATGCTATACCAAACAGTGCAAGCTTGGTAACTACTACCGCAACTTGTAGTCATACTTATAGTTCATGGGAAACAATAAAAGAATGGTATGAGACTTCGTCTACATTTGGTAATTGCTATATTTTAGCTCAGTATCAAATGAGATATTGTACAAAATGTAATGTTTCTTTTGCGCGTGAGACAAGAACACAGTTATCTCATATCAAGGTAGGTACTTCGAGTAGTTGGAAATGTTCTCGATGTGGACTTAGCGGAGGTACTGTGTAAGGTAATTAATCATTTACATGTGGTATCCAATTCAATAATTTGCAAGACGATTTAAGCCTCGTAATTTTATATGAAATTATGGGGCTTCTGATTTATGGGCTTTAGCCTGCTGAGTATGTTGGAGTTTCTCAACAGAGAAACGGAGACATGCGAAATAATTAACCACCCGCTATGCGGGTGCGCGACAGATGTTATACAAAAAAATCACCTTTTCGTTAAAATAGAGTTGTTCAAGCTACCATATTAACGAGAGAAAAGGTGATTTTGAGGCAAATAAAGAAAATAGTTTAGCACATACCAAATGGATGTGTAAGTATCACATAGTATTCACTCCAAAGTATAGACGAAAAGTAATATATAATTAATACAAACAAAGCATACGAGAAATATTGATACGATTATGTAAGTATAAGGGAGTGGAAATACTTGAAGGGCATCTAATGCCAGATCATATACACATGTTAGTAAGTATACCACCAAAGATATCAGTTTCAACATTTATGGGATATCTTAAGGGGAAAAGTGCATTGATGATATTCGATAAGCATGCAAACTTAAAGTATAAGTTCGGAAATAGACCTTTTTGGGCAGAGGGCTTCTATGTGAGTACTGTAGGACTTAAAGAAGCAACTATTAGAAAATACATCCAAGAGCAGGAAAAGCACGATATTATGGTGGATAAACTAAGCGTGAAAGAGTATGAAGACCCCTTCAAGGGGTAGCAAAGGTGGCAATGGCAATAGTAGATTGAACAAAGTGAAAGCCAGTGTCTTTAGGAGCTGGCCGGTAACAAGCCCTTATAGGGCTAACACAAGCCACCCGTTTTACGGGTGGTTATGACTATTAGTGAGGTAAACTATGAGTAGGAAGAGCATTTTAATCTGTGTATTGATAATTTTAATTTTATTAATTGGTTTTGGATGTATAACTGCATATCCTCTAATAGAAAAAGAATATAAAGATACAATGCAAGAAAGCGAATATAAGACAAAAAAAGATGATGCTTATATACGATTGGAATATCCAAACAAGATTTCTTATCCAGAAATGAAACAATTTGATATTACAATATCTAATTATCCTGTTAACACTGCATATTGTAAAATTTCTGCTGATTTAGGAAGCACATCAATAAGTAAAATTTATTTAGAAAAAGAGAACCAAATCACATACTATTTTCCTGATAATTTTGATAGTTCCATGTTTGGTACTATATTATTTGAATTTTATGACGAAAATTCGCAGTTAATTGATGATACTAAAATAACTATTGAATATGATAAAGATGAAAAACAATTTCAAATATTTGAAATGAAAATAAAATAGATTATAAGTACATTGCATCAAAAAAAGAATAATTTTGGAGAACGTTTCATTTTTTGTACTTGATTAACATAACCAATTTTTAAATAGTATCAAAATACACAAATCCATCAAGGCTATATATAACAGAAATAATCCGACCTTGACAAATTTGTGTTTTTTATTCATAGGCTATCAAGTGGTTTATGTCAAATTATTGGTAACCATATTTACACAAAATCTTAAATGCACCCTTCCGTGTATCCGGATATTAAATCTAAATGCGGGAAACTACTTTACAATAGCTTCCCGCGTTCTCATCAATCTTTTATAAAATTAATTGTTTTTGCTATATATTTACCATTATCAAAAACATAGGTAGCTTGAATTTCTCCTATAGAACCTCCTGGAGATACTTGGGCAAGAATTCTAATCATCAACTTATTACTGATTACTTCATAATGATACGAATTTCGAAAAGCTACATTATCAAACCAATAAATCGCATCGCTCTTTTTTTTAATAATTGTTGTCTCTTTAGATCCTATTGTAATTTGTATATTCACGTTATTTTCATCACTTGTAATTTTAGTCTTTACATTATTTTTAATAATATCGTCTGGTGTTTCTATATCAAATTCTGTAAGGGTATTAGGGTTTATAATATGAATTTTTTCAATATGAACTCCAGTTCCGTATCCAGTAGTTAAGATAATAATCAATTCTTTTTTCCCATCATTGTTAACATCATTATAAAGCAACTGAGGTCTATAGGTAGGATTGATTACATTTATCCAATCAAAATATTTACGATTCCCCTTGAATTCTAATATAAATCCATAATAAACTCCATCTTTTTGTTGAAAAGGGTATAATTTAGCGTCGGCTTCTGATAGGCTAGAAAGAGGCTTTGGATTACTTATATTATTAACTTCTTTATTCAGCTCATCCCACCGAACATAAGTACCCAATGCTTACGCTACCCACATAATAGGAACCATAACTCTACCATTAATAATTTTCGGTGAAACGTCTGGTTTTTCCTCTTGATTGTTAACAATGAGCTTGACACTACTATTAGCATAAACAGCGGAGACAGAGACGAAGATTAAAACAGCAACTACTATAATTGTAACCATTTTCTTTTTAGTAAATATCATATTGTAATTCTCCATTTCATTTACTGATATTTATATTGTACGCTAATTAAAATTATATATGAACTTTTAAGTGTTTATCAGACGGTTTATTACACGTTGAAAGACCAGGGCTTGGTAGAGGACTTGACCAACGCCACCGCATACCTGTTGAACTTATAAATCAATGCTGAGAAGTTCTATATGGAGTTATCTCATAAATAGGAATTTCTTAGAGTGGGTTTTGTCGGAAATGTTGGCGACACCCCTAATAGAGAAAACTTTTGAATATTTAATTGAGAATAGATGAAGGTTTTGTTAAGAGAAAATGAAGAATAATATATATGAGGTTAATAAAAAAAATATTGACAAAAGCACTCCTGTGAAATAACATAGTAAACAGATAGGAATAGTGTAAATTACGATGAAAGGAAGAGTAAGTTAAAGTAGATCTACAGAGAGAAATCCTCATAGGCTGGAAGGGATTTAAGGTTAATATTAACTGAAATGCAGCCTTGAGTACTGGATTGAAGTATAGTAGACTCCAGCGGCTACACCCGTTATAGTGTTGAGGTATTTGAGTACCGAAAGTGGTGAGAAGCCGGATTTTGCGTCCGGTAAACAGAGTGGAACCGCGGAATTAACTTCTGCCTCTGAATCGGGGGAGGGTTTTTTATGCGAAAATAAACAACAATCTTATATTTGTAAGGGTGTTAAGCATGATTGAGGTGACAAATAAATGAATCTTAACTGGCAATTTATAATGGATAGCTTGCCACTTTACCGGGAAGCAGGATGGACAACACTAAAACTCGGATTTTTGGGTATATTGATTTCTTTAATAATTGGTTTTGTATGCAGCATTGTTCTGTACTTCAAGGTTAAAGTGTTAAAATCAATTGTTCAAGTTTATATCGAGTTATCACGCAATACTCCGTTGCTTATACAGTTGTTCTTCTTATACTTCGGGCTTACAAAACTGGGGATCGCCATAAGCGAGAATGCATGTGCTATTATTGGTTTGTCTTTCTTAGGAGGAAGCTATATGGCGGAGGCCTACAGAAGCGGTTTGGAAGCTATAAGCAAGACACAGATTGAATCAGGCCTTAGCATAGGTCTTAACAAAGCTCAGCTTGTGAGATATGTGATTTTTCCCCAGGCATTTTCAGTCAGTATGCCTTCGTTAGGAGCAAATTGTATTTTTTTGCTGAAAGAAACTTCTATACTAGGAGCCATTGCAGTGGTTGACCTTATGAATATAACAAAGGACCTAATAGGTATGTATTATCAAACCTTTGAAGCCCTGTTCATGTTGGTGGCTGTATATTTAGTCATAATTTTGCCTTTATCATTACTACTAACATGGTTGGAAAGGAAGGTGCGGTATGCAGAGTTTGGGAATTAGTGTGCTTTTTAAGGGAATGAATATGCAGCGCCTTTTTGGCGGCTTGATAGTAACAGCAAAGATAGCTTTTATTTCAATTGTTATAGGATCGTTTCTAGGAATAGTTTTAGGAGTTATCTGGACATCAAAGTCAAAATGGATACGTTCGGTTTGTCGAATATATTTGGAAGTGTTTAGAATAATACCGATTCTTGTTTGGTTGTTTATTATATATTTTGGAGTTACTACCGCGTTAAATATACATGTAAGTGGAGAGATCACTTCTATTATTGTATTTACTCTTTGGGGTGCTGCCGAAATGGGGGATATCGTAAGAGGTGCATTGGAATCGCTGCCAAAACATCAGATTGAGTCTGGAAAGGCAATAGGGCTTAGTTTCTGGGGACTTTACAGGCACATACTAATACCACAGGCAATAAGGAGAATGTTACCGGGTGCCATAAATTTGGCTACAAGGATGGTTAAGACTACCTCTCTGGTAGTTTTGATAGGAGTTATAGATGTTATAAAGGTAGGCCAGCAGATCATAGAGTTTTCACGTTTAGAGTTGCCTACAGCATCCTTTTGGGTTTATGGTTTCGTATTTATACTTTATTTTATAATTTGTTATCCACTTTCAATGTTAGCTAAGAGGTTAGAAAATAAGTGGAATGGATAGGGAGGTTATCATGGATAATGGGAGCAACGAAGTATTGCTTGAAATAATGGGTTTACACAAAGAATATGACGGCATAACGGCACTAGAGAATATAAATCTCAGTATAAAAAAAGGAGAAGTTGTTGTTGCTTTAGGACCGTCAGGGTGTGGAAAGAGTACTCTCTTACGATGTCTCAATGGCCTCGAAAGTATTCAAGGGGGAGATATAAAATTCAGGAATAAAAGTCTTATCAATAAAGATGTGAACTGGCAGGAAATCCGCCAGCATATAGGGATGGTATTCCAGAGCTATGATTTATTTCCGCATATGACAGTCATGGAAAATATCCTTTTAGGCCCTATTAAAGTACAAAAGAGAAATAAATTTGAGGTGATGGAGCAGGCAAAGCAGCTATTAGATAGGGTAGGATTACTCGAGCGACTGAACTCATATCCTCGTCAGCTTTCAGGTGGTCAGAAGCAGAGAATAGCTATTGTAAGGGCTTTGTGTATGAATCCTGACATTATGTTATTTGATGAGGTTACCGCATCACTTGATCCTGAAATGGTAAGAGAGGTTTTAGAAGTCATATTGGGACTGGCGAAGCAGGGGATGACAATGGTTATTGTAACTCATGAAATGTCATTTGCCCAGGCTGTTGCCGATAAGATAGTGTTTATTGATAAAGGCAGTATATGTGAAATATCAGAGCCAGATGTATTTTTTACAAACCCAGAGACAGAACGTGCTAAGCACTTCTTAAATATATTTCAATATTAAATAAAAATGAGAGGAATGATTGCATGATTAAAATTAAAAGAATTATCCCATTAGCAGTAAGTGTGGTATTAGCATTGGGGGTACTGGCAGGCTGTAGTGCAAGTACAAATACTTCAAATGCGAAGAGTTCAATTGATGAAATAAAAGAGCGAGGTACAATTAAGATTGGTGTATTCAGCGATAAAAACCCATTTGGTTACGTGGATGCAAATGGCAAGAATCAAGGTTTTGATGTATATATTGCCAAAAGATTTGCAAAAGATTTACTAGGAGATGAATCAAAGGTTGAATTTGTATTGGTAGATGCAGCAAGCAGAGTTGCATACTTGGAATCAAACAAGGTTGATATAATAATGGCGAACTTTACAGTTACAGACGAAAGAAAACAAAAGGTAGATTTTGCAAATCCGTATATGAAAGTTTCCCTTGGAATAGTATCTCCAGACAGTGCTATTATTAACTCAATTGATCAACTAAAGGGTAAGAAAGCTATTGTCGCTAAAGGAACAACCGCTGAGACATATTTAACAAAGAATTATCCTGACATAGAACAACTAAAGTTTGAACAATATACAGAAATATTTGAAGCATTAAAAGACGGGCGTGGTGCTGCTATAGTTAACGACAACACTGAAGTAATAGCATGGGCAAAACAGAATCCTGGGTTCACTGTTGGTGTACCATCATTGGGAGGTCAGGATACAATAGCGCCTGCTGTAAAGAAAGGAAATAAAGAGCTCCTCGGTTGGATTAATAATGAACTCACGGCCCTCGGAAAAGAGAATTTTATACATAAAGCTTATGATGCTACATTAGCAGATGTATACGGGGAAGATTACAAAGAGAGTCTTGTTATAGAGGGTGGAAAATAAGAATAACTAGATGAAATAAGAATATAGCCCAATGATTTGCTGGATATGCTCCCCAATGGTATATAGGTTCTGTTTTAAAATAACTTATACCGGAAGGGGAGCATTTTCATGATCAAATAAAACTTCATAATGCAGTAGTAAACGGTACGTTTTATAATTATAAGTACTTTAAAAAAAAGGATACACTTGATAAAATAATTTGCACTAAGATATTAAATTCTCTTCATAAAGAAAATGTCAACTCTTAATAATCGTAGATACCACTCGGATTGCAGTTTTAATAAATTTGTTATAGAAGTTTTGAACCCAGAACACCCACCATGTAAACATGACCTTTTCGAAGCATGTAAGTGTTTTGGGAAAATATCGTTAAGAATGATAAAATATATTACAATCAAAATAAATATTAATACACCTAAAGGAGGGGTTCACTACATATTTCAGCTACATACCTTTTTTCTATAACAATAAACCCACTGCAAGCTAGAAAGCTTGATAAAAACATCATACAGCAGCTTTCAACCTGCTCATTTATAGAGAAGAAGCTAAATATCGTGGTATCAGGAAAAAACGGAACCCCGTAAAACATATGCATCCTGTGCCCTTGGTAATTCAGCCTGTCGGCACGGGTATACAGTAAAATATTACAGAATACCTGAACTTCTTCTGGAAAATCAGGATGCAAAAGCCGTAAACCAATATTCAGAATTTATGAAAAGTATTCAAAACATCAAATTTCTGATACTCGATGATATAGGCTTAAAATTATATACTCTTGAAGAAAGCAAAGACATATTGGAAATAGCTGAAAGCAGGTATAACATGGCGTCAACCGTTTTAGCCGGGCAAGTATCACATACAAAGTGGTATGAATTATTCCCTGATACAACAATAGCAGATGCAATCATGGATCGAATAGTACATAACTCCTATATCCTGACCCTGGACTCAAAAAAATCAATGAGAGAAGTCATGACAGAAAAACAACTAAAAAAATTGAAAAAAGTGAAGCAATGGAATAAAATCAACTTATAGACAAGGTGTCCGGATGTGCCGGAATATACAGCCAATGAAAAAAGACCATTCCAAAAGATTCTTTTTAGCTTAATTAAATGTTTTCTAAAAAACAATAGCAAAAATATGAGATTTATTATAAAATATTGGTGTTAAGTGAATTTTGTTAAAATTTATCGAATTTTGCTAATAATTAATATATAAAATATAGTTTAATATTGGAGGTGATTTTATGATGAAACGCCTTAAATTGGTGGTACTGTTACTTTTGTCAGCAATAGGTGTTTTTGCAGCAACGACATCAGCAGGAGCTTGTTGGATTTGGGCCTTTTATCAAAAGGAATGCCCAAAATCTTTGTTGAAGTAACATAAAAATAGAAAGACATGATTAAGTATGTCTTTCTATTTTTATGGCCTGAATAAATTTATTTTCAAAGTCATCATACATTGTTGAGTTTAAGACGGTTTTATATTTGCTTAGTATTTTCTCTGCTATAGCCAATCCGTGTCCACGGTCTTCGCCTTTTATTGAAAATCCATCTTCTTTTATCCTCCCCATCGGAGGCATATTGTCGCAACTGTTGCTAATTTTAATATCAATGCATGTATCAAAACTAAAGATATTCACACCTACAGTTTTTTTGTCGCTGAGTTGTGCGGCCTCAATAGCATTATCTAAGAAAATACCAATTATTTCACATAAATCAGATACCTTTATATTCGGTATAGAATCTATTACACCTAAGGTTTTTAAATCGATTTCTATACCTGAAGATTCAGCCATATTCATTTTTGAGGAGATTATTGCAAATAACGCAACGTTTTTTATATTATAAATCGTTGTATTTATAGTGTTAATGGTAGCGGAAATTTCAGATATGTATTTAATCGCTTCATCGCATTTCTTGTTTTGTATCATATAATTTAAGACAGACAAATTGTTATTTTGGTCATGTTTAACTCTTCTTAACTCCTGCAAAGTATTACTAAGAGATTCATTATAAAATATTTGTTGTCTCTGTTCTTCTTTTAGTTCTTCGCTTTTTTGGTACTTATTAATAAGGATTATTACGATAATAAAAAATAGCAAAGAAGATGTAGACGAAGCCCACTATTATAAAAATGGTGGTGTATTTACCAAGATGAGAAATGTTGCCGGGATTTAAGGAAACTCCGCAAAAAAATGAACTTAGAGAAAAAGGGCGCAAAACTTTGATGCATGGGCAGCAAGTTTTGGTGAAGTTGTATCAGCACTTGAACTTGCACCTGAAGGCCGTGGCTTCAGAATGAGAAACAGATTCAGTAAATTTACAAATCTTCGTGAGTTAATTATAATGTTTAAAATATAGCCGATATTCAGAATACCGACATGCTAAACCTTCCTGTACCCAAACTTAAAAATGATAAGGTTACAGTTATAACCTCCGAGCCATCTGAGCTACAGCAGGAACTTGTACAGGAAAGTGCTAAAAGGGCTGAGAGAATCAGAAACGGACTGGTAGACCCCTCAATAGATAACATGCTTAAAATTACAAATGAAGCAAGGCAGTTTGGGACTGATCCACGGTTAATAATTCCTGATACACCTGGAAGCAAAATAAATAAACTGGTGGACAATGTTTATCAGAAATACATTGAATTTAACTCCAGTAAGGGTACACAAATAATATTCTCTGATGTTGGAACTCCAAATGACCGTGGAGGTTTTTGTGCTTATTATGATATAAAAAACAAACTTGTCAGTATGGGGATTCCGGAAATGTAGATGTAAATGTAAATGAAAGGGGAATAAGTCATAAAACTATGAGCTAAGTACAATATTAATTTAAGTGTTAATGATTTGTTACTTACTAAATAGATTTATTTGGAGAACGACATGGATAGTAGATATAAAGCACCTAACAAAAGTATATACAACTTTTATAATAAAATTTATGTATTTTGTCCAAGATGTAATTTACGAGCAACTATAAGTAAAAATAACAATGAAGGGATAGAGTTTCGAAATAGAGATATCCTTATTTGTTCTGAATGTGGGTATATAAAGGAAAATCCACGTTTGCATATTGGTCAACAACTAAAATTGTGGTTGCAAGTATCATGTTGCGGGCATATATTGTGGGCTTTAAATGAGGAGCATTTAGATTATTTAGAAAACCATGTTAGGGTAATGCTTAGAGAAAGGGTTCAAGACGATTTAGGATGGCATAATCAAAGTGTTTCTAGTAGGTTACCCAAATAGATAAAGGAATCTAGGAATAGAGATGATATTTTGAAAGGTATTTCAAAATTAAGAGGTAAGTTAAATTAAAGATAATAAATTTTTGTATTATCACTACCGCACATTCAGTAATCTGAACTAATGAGTTCTTGGTATTATCGATATATAGGCCTCCATGATTCTTGATATGATAGTTTGAACCACGTTTTTCAGGATTATATCCAAGCTGCTTTGCCAACTCATATATGCTGACATTATTCGCCCGATAAATTTGTTTATCTGTAAATCTTTTCATTTTCAGTATCTCTCCAAACTACCATCATATTTGGGATTACATCTTTTGTTTGACTTATGTAATTTGTAAGGGAATAGATTTTAAAATTTTAAATAAATATCAAAAGTAAACTGTGGTGCTGTGGCATAATGCTACAGCTTTTGTTTTGTCGGGAGGTGCAAAGTGGCTTAAAGGAAAACTAATCGGGAGGAAATAAAAAGGTGAATCAGGTTTAAAGCTAAAAGTATAGAAGATATGAAAAAACTTGTAGCAGTCAGGGGGATATCCGTTTCAGATATTGTCAGGGAATTTGTTGAAAGGAGTTTGGCAGTTGATGGCTATAAAAGCGACATTGATTTTATTACAGAAATAATTCACAAGGAACTGAAGGAAGTACTGGAACCGCAGATAAACAGAATAGTAAAAATTCTTATGAAAATAGGGAAGGTATCAGCCGGAACCATGTATGCAAATTTAAGCCTTATCCAGTTGATAAGTGACGAGGATCAGGAAGCTTTCTATGAAATGATTAACAGAAGTTTAAGGCTTGGTGTTGAATACATGAAAAAGAGGTATGTTGAGATATACCAGTATTTGAACTGGATTTTAGAAAGGTAGTTATTATTTATCTGGTAGACATTTTTTCGCTATTGACATTTATATAATATATTTGTAAAATATTAACAAATGCATTCACATAATAACAAGGGGTTGTTATCACTATTATGAAGAGATTATCGGATACAGAATTTTAAGTTATGCAAATAGTTTGGGCAAACGAATCCAAATATAATTACATCAGTGGTGATGGGAAATTATATCCAGGTCAAGAATTTAAGGAGTTAAATGGTAAATATCAGTTAGTGGTTAAAGAAGCGAGGGGGATTATTTTATTTATGTTATAAGTGCTACATCCGATTATTTAGCATTAAAAGAAGGTACTATTAACATTATCAAGTAAGTATTTAACAGGAGGTATAACATGAACAAATCAAAAAAATTATTTACAATTATTCTTTCTATAATTATGGTAACGGTAATGGGGTTATCTTTTTCTGTAAGTGCTGCGAGCGTTGCAACTAATGCGAGCGTACACGATATTTATTATACTGTTTATAATGAAAAAGGTGAAATCGTTAAAGAAGGAATAATTCCGGCAATAGGCGCAAGATATACTTGGGCAGGTTCAATTACGCTGGACAATGGTTGGTACACAGCATTTATGCAGTCAGGACCCAGGGCTTTTTACGTTACCAAAGACACATCTATGTCGTTCTCTTATACTTTAAACAAAATTGCTACCATCGAATATGACTTTTATCAAAGTTCTACTTCAGACACAACATATCCCAATACTTGGAAAACTGGGACAAAGAAGGCATCCAGCGCTACTATAACTTATACCGCTGACAAAACAAATTATTATTTTGTTGGCGTTACTAACGCTTCCTCAGATAGTATAACAATATCGAATGTTTCGTTTGTGTTTTAACACTGAAGAGACATTAATTATTTTCTCGGATATGGCTTCAAGTAATATTTCTGGCTGTCGTTGTTAATCGGATGTAGCATTTATTATAAAAGAAAGAAAAAATGTTTTACGTGGAATACTTTTCTCTATTAAACATTTATATTAAGCAGATAGGAAAAAGTACAGACATCTAAAAGAACGAACGTATTTTGAGTTATTTAAAATAGGCTCGTTTTTTTATTTTTAATTGGCTCATGAAAAATAAAAAGGACTTAACTGAACTGATAAGGTACAATAAAATGCGTAGGTAGTGTCCAGCGTTATTCGCAAAGAACGTGACTCTTCACTACGAATAAAAATATTTGGCTATGTTTTCCGATTAACGAAAAGCATAGCCCTTTTGTGTGCCCTCAATGGCAAAAAGGAGACCCCTTAAGAAGTGGAAGGGTTCAAGAGAGCTCTGGTTGGGAGATTAGTACAGATTATGAAGAATCACTTGATATCAATGATCAGATTAATATAATTATTGGTAAAGTAAAAGACAAACGAGATGAATTAGCAGATATATGTAATAAAAAAGGTATGGAAAGTAGGTTCTGTGTGGAGCATGAAAGGCATTAATTGAAAAATATTAGATTTGTGTATATTCCAATGGTCAGATTTATCCGATGCCGGCTTTTCGTATTATATGTTTGAATAAATAAACTGTTAAATGGAATAATATATGATGTTTTAAGAGGAAATACACATTTGTATAATTGAGAAGCATACAAGAAAGGATTTTCAATAGCCATGGCAACTCCGGATACTATCAGTAAATATTTGACATCACAGGGGGAGTACTACGCGTTATCCAACCGTTGGGTTGTGAGGTATGATAGAAATCTTAGTTACCCATATACTGCTTATAGTATAGATAGAGGAACCAAACATGAAATTAACGAGATATCATTTTTAGTACTAAAAATTCTTGAGAGTAATTGCCTGACTATTGAGTGTTTAAGCGATTATTTACGGAGTAAGGGACTTAGCCTCAAAAATGAAGAAACAACCAACTTGATTTACGGCTTAATAAAAGCTGGTTTATTAGTAAAGTCAAAGAATCAACCTTGTATAGATAGTTCTCGTTACAGTGGTATTCCAATAAAGCATAATGTTCCGGTTACCCAGACACCTTTAGAGGCTGAGATTCATCTGACCAGGCGTTGTAATCTGCCATGCCTTCACTGTGCATATAATGCCGGGCAGATCTTGCAGGGAGAAATTGATACAGACTTATGGCTGAAAATATTTGATGAACTGGAATTTCTAAATACTTATCATATAGTAATATCTGGTGGAGAACCCCTTCTGTACCCTGGTGCGAAAGACTTATTACGGCACTTGACTTCCAAGAGAATGAGGATAGAGCTATTAACCAATGGTACATTAATGAATAATGATATTGCAGTATACCTCTCTAGTCCTAATTTCTCGACCACCGTTTCATTAGATGGAGCTGATAAAGAAATCCATGACTTACTTAGGGGAAGTGAAAGTTTCAATAACGTAATTAAGGGGATTAAAATGCTATCTGAGGCAAAAGCTCTATTCCATTTATCCACAACGCTGCATAAAAGGAATATGCATCAGATGAAAGAAATTGTTGAGAAGGCGATTGAGCTGGGGGCAGTGTCTATTAGTTTTTTATTCCTTGATCCAGTAGGAAGAGCAAAACACCAGAGGAATCTGCTATTAAACTCCCAAGATACTAAAAATATTCTTTTTACGATTCAGTCCCTTCAAAAAGCATATAGGAATGAAATAAATATAAATTATCTTGACCCATCAAAACCTGAATATAAAGATATCAAATTAGAAAGAAATTCTAAAGTTTTTTGTAATGCTGGAACTACAAGAATGGCTATAAGGTCAGATGGTATTATTTTTCCATGTGTTTACGGGTTTCATGATAATAAATATGCCATAGGATCTACAAAAACTCAATCTGTTCAAGAGATTTGGCAGCAGGATAACTGGCTTCTCTTTAGAGGGGGAATTGAATTGCAACAACTGCATAAATGTCGGGATTGCAGTTTGTTAGGATCTTGCACTCTAAAAATATGTCGACTAAGGTCTTATTATAATACAGGAGATTTTTTTGGAGTTCCATCGGGTTGCTACAGGAATGAGATAAGTTAATGTGAAAGGAGGTGATAAGAGTGTCTGATATAAAAATGAATGATATATTAACTGTCAAAGCTTCTCAGGAAATTGAAGAAGTATTAGCGAAATATATAGCTAAATTATCTAAGGAAGTTCCTGAGGCAAAAGAAACGTTGGATATTGATACTGGATCTCATGTTGCATCAGCATTTGGATTGATAGCATGTTGTAACTCTTTATAAAAAAGTATTATATGTCTCCCAAAAGTCAACTCAATTTCGTCTTAACTTTCATGATTGATGTTAAAACTAATATCAATCATGAAAGTTTTTTATGGACAACAATAGAAAACCGTTGTTGCGCTAAACATCAACAATATGTCTGAATTAAGGGTGTAAGCATCAAAAGCATTCCGAAGGCAGGAATGTCTTTAACCCGCTGGTTTCTGTAGTCGTGGACTTTTTCGGTAATCCCCCCACAGTCAGGACAAACGTGCGGTCGACGTTGTAATTTAAAGGCTACAACAATAGTTTCATCATCCAAATTCAAATCTAAAATATTAATACTTCCCATATCAAAAAGCTTTGCGATATAATCTGTATGAGACATAATACTTTCTCCTTCTTGTTATTGTGGTGTGGTAACTTCAGTTTACAAGAATATGAAGCATTATGCCTCATTTTTTATTCTTACCCCAACGTTTAGTATAGAACCTTTAAAAAAGATTGGACACTTGATAAAATCTAACACTTAAAAAACCCTTATATAGCTGATTTACAAAATTAAGAATGATGGGTTATGGTATGACACCGACTATTGAAAACTAATAGAAGATTTGACATATATTACCTATTGGTTATATACTTGACTTGTTGAATTAATAAACTATATGTTGGATTTTAAGTTTAGTACCCATATCTATGAATTACTTTCAATTATCAATTTAAAAAGTATTCTCTTTATTTGAATCCAAATCAGCTTATTAACTCACCAAAAAATTATTAACGGAAGGTGATACAATATGAAAAGGAGTAATCGATTTTTAAGTTTGTGTTTAGTATTCACAATGGTTTTATGCGCTTATAGTATGGTCACAAAGGAAGTTACGGCAGCATCGGATTACACTACTTGGAAACAATATGATTCAAGATGGGGAAGCAAAACAGTTGGTAAAAATGGAACCATGGCAAGCTGGGGATGCAAAATAACAACGTTAGCTATACTCATGGTTCATTCAGGTGTGGAAAATGAAAATAACTTTAATCCCGGTATTCTCAGGGATCGTTATACCAATGCAGGCTATATAAGCTACTCAGATATTATTGCCAATGATGGTAATTTAAGTGACAGTGCCGTAAGTAAGACTAATTCGCCTAACTTTTATAAGGTTGGTACTGTTGACTATACATATTCCTCTTTTTCATCCATCCGTTCTTCTATTAATTCTTTATTAAATAGTGGATACTTCGTAGAAGTTAGGGTAAATAATAATCAGCATTCAGTGGCTGTAAAGAATTGTACAGCTACAGATGTAAATATTATGGATCCCGGTTACAGTAAAAGCGTATTATCTCAGTGGGATGGAACGATCATAAAGGCCACTTACTATAAAGCAACTTCATCAACTCCTGCTAATCCAGAGAAGATAAGTGTAACGTATCAAACCTATGATGATGTTACGAAACAATTTTTACCTAATGTGGTAGATGCACAGAATTATGCTGGTATCTTTGGACATGATGTTGACTGCCTGTATGCTAGTTTATCCAGCGGGAATATCACCTACAAAGTCCATTATAAAGGCGGAAGCTGGCTCTCTGAAGTAACGAACAGAAATGACTATGCTGGTATAAAGGGTAAACCTATTGATGGGTTATCAATGAAAACAGATACCGGAAGAACCATACATTACAGAGTACATTTAAGAACTACTGGTGAATGGCTGCCTTATGTAACCGGATACAATACAAGTGATTCTGATAATGGCTATGCCGGTACTCTGGGGCAGGAAATAGATGCAGTACAAATATATTTGGATTAGTAACATACGAATAACCACATTTTTATTGAAGAATGGAGAAATATGAAATCCGTAATTTATTGGCTTGGGGGTTCAACCTGTGCTGGAAAAACAACAATTTCAAATATCCTTTCAGAGAAATACGGATTCAATGTATATCACTGTGATGAATATTTGGCAAAACATATTGAAAAATCAAATGCTCAAGAGCATCCAAATCTAAACAGAGTAATTAAAACTAGTTGGAATGATATTCTTAGTATGAAAGTTGAGGAATATTTGAAATGGACAATTGGTTTATTCAAAGAAGAATTTAAAATGATTTTAGAAGATTTGTATAATTTCTCTGATGGTAAACCTACTCTTGTAGAAGGTGTAGGCTTGCTTCCTGAACTTATAAACAATGAAATTTCTGATGTTGACTATGCTGTATGGCTAGTATCCGATGAATTATTTTATAAAAGGCATCAAATGAAAAGAAAGGAAATGTTTAAAAGAATAAGAGAATGTTTAAACCCAGAACAAGCATTGGAAAATTATATAAATTGTGATTTAGAAATGGGTAGATATATTATTAATGATGCAAAAAGGCTTGGGTTAAATGTAATTGAAATAGGAAATGATTGTGAAATAATAAAAAGTGTAGAAGCCATTTCTTCATATTTCAAATTGGTTTAAGATTGTTGCACAATGTTTATAAATCAAGTAACAATCTCTTACGGCATATTCATAAGTTGAAGACTTGGAAAACAGCCCCATTGAGTACGTAATAAATATGGCTACATCGTAACAACATCACAGCATAATTAAACAGCAAGCTGTAATATGGTGGGATTATTATTTATATGGAAGGTCTGTAAGAGGACTTTATTGAATATTTATATGAATTTTGTGATGAATTACATACTCGATATATCTACCAAAGCACATCTTAAAATAATACCCAATATTTTTTATAAAGCAAAACGGTTAGTTCAATAGTCTAACATTACAGTATAAGCAGATACAGTTGCCCTGTAATTTATAGACTTGATATTAGTCACTGATTCTCTTATGACAAAGCATTAGACTAAACTATAAGGGGTTAGGTGTTTACATAAAGTACGGTTATATATTTTTTATAACTGGAAGTATATCAACAAACCTTACAAAAATAATAATCCGAGGGGGGTTTATATTGAGAGAAATAGTTAAAAAGGCTTTAGTGGCCACTGTTTTTACGTGTATAATTTTATTTTTAGGTACAGGGGTATATGCTGCACCATACATTAATAGGACTATCGAATTTAAACAACCTGATAATTCTGTAGTTACTGCAAAGGTAACAGGTGATGAATACTACCAACATGTTGAAAGTCCAGATGGCTATACCCTATGCCGTGACCCTGAAACAGGATGGATTTGTTACGCTTCTTTAAATAGCAATCAAACCGAACTTGTTTCATCAGGGGAAATCTATAAAGGAGTAGACAATACGCTCGTACAAAGTACAGCTATTCAAAGTACAATTGAAGGAAAACGTCAAAAACATTTGGAAATAAAAAGTGAAGCAATTGCCCAAAAAAGAAATAAAGGAAGGAATATGCTTTTGCCACAGCAAGAATCGCAGGACCCTAGAATACAAAGAAGCAGTCCAAGTTTGTCAGCATCTTCTCTGTCGGCTCCTCCACAGGGGAATGTTGTCGGACTTACAATATTGATTAATTTTCCTGATGTAGCCAGCAGTATTTCCAAGGCAGCGATTGATGACATGTTCAATAAGGTTGGGTATACGGGATATGGAAACAATGGTTCTATTAGAGACTTCTATTATGATGTTTCTGGTGGGAAAATGACTTATACAAATTCTATAACTGGCTTCTATACGGCCAAGCATCCGAAATCCTATTACGATTCCAGTGAAGACTACAGCGGAGCTCTTGAACTTGCAAATGAAGCTTTATATTGGCTGGATTCTATAGGCTTTAACTTTTCTACATTAACAACCAATTCACAAAAATATGTTCTTGCTGTAAATTTTCTATATGCAGGTGATATTGCTCAGAATTGGGGAAGAGGAATATGGCCGCATCAGGGCTGGCTTCCGTATACATTCAATGCTGATGGAGTAAAGGTTCAAATGTATGAGATGTCAGAGATAGGAAATGAACTGTCAATTTATACGATTTGCCATGAAAATGGACATTTAGTTTGCGACTATCCTGATTTATATGATTATGATGGTGATTCCTGTGGGTGTGGAGACTATTCACTGATGAGCGGTTCCTTGAATCCTAAAAATCCTGCACCTCCTGACCCATACTGCAGGAACATTATTAGTGGATGGAATAGTACTGTAAGCATGAATAATTATCCTAAAGGCTCCACTATCACTACATATGCAGAACCTAAGGCAACACAAACAGTATACCGATGGAATGGAAGTAAACCAAATGAATATTTTCTTATAGAGAACATCAAGAAGACAGGAAGATACAGGGATATGCCGGATGAAGGTCTGCTAATATGGCATGTGGACGAGAATGGGGTAAACGACTATAACCAAATGACATCTTCAAGACATTATCAAGTATCCGTAGAACAGGCAGACGGTCTTTACGAATTAGAAAGGAATATATACAGGTATAGTTCTAACGATTTATTCCATTCCGGATATAAGACAGCTTTTGATGATTCCACCACCCCGAATTCAAAGTGGTGGAATGGAGAATCCTCAGGTCTAAAAATTAATAATATTGGCGATGTAGGAACTGCTATGACCTTTACATTGGACTGTGGAACAGCAGCTACTAATACTGCACCTGTTGTTGATTCAGGAGCTGATAGCATATTTACATTGCCCTCTAGTATAAGGCTCAGTGGAAAGGCTAGTGATGATGGTCTACCGATTGGATCTAATCTAAGTACTACATGGAGCTTACAAAGTGGACCAGGTACGGCTACATTTGAGGATGAAAAAGCACTAAATACTAATGCCACAGTATCAGTAGCAGGTACTTATGTGTTTATGCTTACAGCAAGCGATGGAACATTGTCAGCCTCAGATACTGTTACAATAACAGTAAATCCGGTAGGTACACTTCCATTATTAGCATATTATAAATTTGATGAAACAAGCGGAACAATCGTAAATGACTCATCCATTTTAAGTAATAATGCACAATTAAATGGGGGAGCAGTTTGGGCAGAAGGACAGAACGGAAATGCTGTTTCTTTTGATGGGACAAGTGGCTACGTAAGCATGCCAGCCGGAATATTGAGAAATGTAAATGATGTTACAATTTCTGCATGGGTAAAGCTGAATACTGTAAGTCAATGGGCGAGGATATTTGACTTTGGAACAGGAACAAATTCCTACATGTTCTTAGCTCCTGAAAGTGGCGACAATAAACTGAAATTTGCAATTACTACAAACGGCAACAATAATGAGGAGCAAATAAATGCACCTGTACTAGTGACAGATTTCTGGAAGCATATAACTGTTACGCTATCTGAGAATACAGGTATTCTATACGTGGATGGTTTAGAAGTTGGAAGGAACGACAACATGACATTAAAACCGTCAAGTTTAGGAAACTCAACCCAAAACTATATAGGGAAATCTCAGTTTGAGCATGATCCATACCTGGATGGGTTTGTTGATGATTTCAGAATCTATAATAGGGCTCTAAATGCTGATGAAGTTAAATCACTATTTGACAATAAACAAAGTATATACGTATATGGAGATGTTACTGGGGATGGGGAAGTGGATGCAACTGATTACGCAGCAATGAAAAAATATCTGCTTGGATATGAGAATGCAATGCAAAACAAGGACTGGAAAATAACCGGAGATTTGAACCAGGATGGCGCGGTAGACGCTATTGACGTTGCTAATTTGAAAAAATTTCTTTTAGGGATTATTGAAAAGCTTCCAGTAGAATAATAATTGCACAGACTTTGAGAGTGATATTGAAATTGTTCTCCCCGTACCCTATTCAAGGGGCTACGGGGTTTTTTGTACCTACATTAGATGTATCGAAAGTTTAATTTTTAAGAAAAATGAACCGAGGGTGAGGTCATGGGCGATCCCCCCAGGAACTTATCCATTCAATAATGAATACAGTTGACAATATTCGCTATGCTTTAATTGTATTTGGGAAGAAATTTGATAATTAATTAAAACATTTGAAGGATTTGGATAATATTAGCAGAATGTAAGTTAAAGGTGAGTATATTTATAACGGGTAAGTGTGTCAAACTTCATCTAAGGTTAAAATTAACAATATGATAAGATACAAATTGAGTGTATATAAAGCAATCTTTTTAATTGAAAGGAGATTTTATAAATGAGTTATGATTTATTGGTATTTGAAAAGACTAAGGCACCAAGAACAAGAATGGAATTTATGAAATGGTTTGAGGTAGAGACAGAGTGGAACGAAAATCATGATTATGGAACCCCATCAATTGCTTCTCCAGCACTACAGAGCTGGTATAATACTATGAAAGACGTCTTTCCACCAATGAATGGTATAGATGCTCCTACAGATGAACAGCTTGAAGGAAATGAAAATTTGGAAGGCCGTTTAGTTGATTATTGTATTGGCAGGGATGTGATTTATGT
The DNA here is from genome assembly GCA_023443515.1 of Bacillota bacterium. Taxonomy (GTDB): domain Bacteria; phylum Bacillota; class Clostridia; order Acetivibrionales; family DSM-1351; genus Ruminiclostridium. Next base: position 55,287 of record JAEZUC010000111.1, on the reverse strand, counting down.
TGCATTTTCCTGGTCATGTGCAGATGAAGCTTATGAATTGGTGAAAAAGTTAGCAAGACAACATAATGTTGGATTCTTTGATGTAAGTGCTGACAATGGGGATATTATTTTGCCAGAGGGTTCAAAACTTATATAGTTGTAAAAGATGACTAGAACCTTTTATAAAAATAATATCCTATATTCAAAAGTAACTTCTCATTTTCTATAAAGTCACTATTTTGGGAGGAAAATATTATGAGAACATCTAAAGATATAATGAGCGAAATTGATCGCTTGTATACCGGATAAATAATTGTAAGAGGTGATTGTTCATGAAAGCATCTACGGCATTTATTTTAACTATATTGGCAGGCGTATTAGGAATTTATATAGGAGCTGCATTAAACCTTGAAGGATATCTTGGCATTATTCTTGCAATTGCAACTATGGGTAGTTGTATTATCTCAACAATTGAAAAAAATTAAACAAAATGCATTACACGAAAGAGTAACATCGTTTATCATGAATCATTCTAATACCGCTACAAAAGCATTTTAGCTGTAATTAACCATATTTAAGACTTTTATCACCCCAATCCCGGCCAATCATAGAAAGAAGCGGTCGAACTATTGCTTTAGCCACCAAACAAAGGATTTTGTAAAAATAACGTCGAAAAATACCTATGAAATAAATGAAAATTGGAAGGAACGATTTTTACCTATATCCTAACGTAACGACAACTGACGTGCTGTTGATACTAGACCACCCGATATATACAGGTGAACCTGTGACGTTGGATTATACAGGTGGCACAACTGCCATAAGAACCACGGAGGGTGTGGTTATTGCAAATATACAGGTTATTCCGTAATCAATAACAGTACAGTGACGGGAGGTGGCGTAGGAATCGAAATGCCGTCCTCACCTGTGCTTTCTTTTGCGGAGGTTAACACAGACGGCAGTTCTTGAAAACTGGATGGTTCCGCAAAGTACATATTGGATTTATGTCGATGGTACTTCTGTTGGCTTTGGGAAACTGAGACTAGCGAAATAAATTGTTGATATGAGGTAATGCCACTGAATTTAGAAAAGCACTGCTTCAATAAGGTTATCTAAGTCGCATGTAGAAAAAGGTTAATAACATTCACTTATGTAAATTCATATTATATAAATGAATTCATCATTTGTGGAGGCATTATATATGAATAATAAATATTCTTATAATAGAGATAAGCTTGATAATAGAGATTTACTTTTTTCTACTTCAGTATCACCACATCCTGACATAATACTACCTAAATTAGTAGACTTAAGAGAGAAATGTCCACCTGTTTATAACCAGGGGAACTTAGGTTCGTGTACTTCAAATGCCGGTTGCACTTGTAGGGCTATGCTATTGCAGGATACGCAAATTCAGTTATCAAGAATGTTTTTATATTATGAAGAAAGAAAATTAGAAGGAAAAACCAACAAAGATGATGGGGCAAGTCTTAGAGATACGTGTAAATCAATTTATATGAAAGGCGTTTGCGAAGAAAAATATATGCCCTATAATCCGGAAAATTATATGTTACCACCATCAAAACTTGCAAAAATAAATGCACGACAATACAAAATTATTGCATACAAATCCTTAAGTTCCTTAGATGAAATTAAGCAAAACTTGGCTTTTAGACAGCAACCGGTTTTATTAGGCATGAATGTATATGAAAGTTTTGAATCGGATGCGGTAACTAAATCGGGAATTATGCCAATGCCACGCAAGAACGAAAAGAAACTAGGAGCTCATGCTGTTTTAATAGTTGGTTATAAGGACATAGTGAAGAATCATCGCGTGTCTGGTAGAAACAAACATAAACAAGGTTATCTTATTGTGAGAAATTCATGGGGCGATAAATGGGGTGATAAAGGATATTTTTATATGCCATTTGATTATGTCATACCTGATTATACTTTTGACTATTGGATTATGGAATAAGATTTAACTTTACTTTAAGTCTATTACGAGAATGATATTGCTTATATGTTTGGTTTGATCAGACAGTGATTGAAGAATATACTAAGAAAGGAGTGGTACATATGCCACAAGGAATAATGATATTTCCACTTATTATTATTGGATTGATTTTTACTATTGGGCTATTAAATATTATATGTCCTAAATTAATGTGGAAGACTTTTGAAAGCTGGAAGGCTACAAAAGAGCCAAGTAATGCTTATTTTATTTCAAGAAGAATTGCAGGTATCGTTATAATAGTCATATTAGTAGCAATGTGTTTATTTCCATATATAATGAGTAGACAATAAAAGTATTACATATTTTTTAATAAGCTGATTTTATTAATTACTACCGCTGTCTAAAATGGATTGAACCGCGGTAATTTTATGTCCGCAATATTAAAATGGGAAGCTAGGAAGCAATCAGTGTTTGAAATGTTAGACTATTACGCTGGATCAGCTATCTGCAAATTATAATAACTCAGATAAGTTTATTCTGATATAATTTAGTTAGCAGGAAACATGAGGGGGAGAATAATGGCACTAATTCAGCATGAATTAAAAATAACAAAATTAAAAGACTTACTTGCTACAAAACTAACCTTGCCATCATATCAGCGACCATATAGTTGGAGCGTGAAGTCAACTAACACCTTATTTGTTGATACATATGAGGCGTTTAAAGAAGGAATCAATGAATATCGTCTTGGAACGGTAATATTACATAGAGATCTCTCTGAAAGATATAATATTGTTGATGGGCAACAAAGACTTACTACATTATCAATTCTGCTATATTGTTTAGGCGAAGATAAACAAAATATGTTGAAAGAAAAATACAGCACACTATCGAATGATGTTATCATCACAAACTTTGGCGTTCTTTTTAAAAGAGCTAACGAATTAACCTATGATGAACGTCAAAAATATAAAGATTATCTTTTGAATAAATGCACTACGGTTCAAGTTGTCACAGATAGTGAGCAAGAGGCCTTCCAGTTCTTTGATTCACAAAATTCTCGCGGTAAAGAGTTAGCACCACATGATTTGTTGAAATCATACCATTTGCGAGAAATGAATAGTGAAGATGAAAACCAAAAAGTTAAAATTATAAATAGCTGGGAAAATATGAACCAGAATGATTTGGACGATTTATTTAAAAGCTATTTGTACCCACTGACTCAATGGTATAAAGGAAAAGAAGGTTTGGGTTATTCTTCTAGTAAAATCGATTGTTTCAAGGGGATAAAGGGAGCAAATATATACAATTATGCTATTTACCATAAAGCTAGTAATCTGTATGTAGAACAATTCAATACTAACGGTAGTAATGAATTGCTTTCCTCAAAATATTTGAATCAATTCCAATTGACACAACCCTTGATAGCCGGGAAAAGATTCTTTTATTACACGCTTCATTACGGAAAATTACTAGAAAAAATACAAAAACAAATTAATCGCTTTCATGACCATAACCAGATTCCTAGCAAGCGTTCCGGCGATATTTACATAAAGCAGCTGTACGAATGCTCATTATTATTCTTTGCGGATAGGTTCGGTTTTGAGAGCTTAACCCAATCTGTGATGCAGCAACTTTATTCATGGAGCTATTCATTGAGATTGGCAATGAGACCGTAAATAAGTATGCAAAAGGTCAGCATGAGAGAGCAAATTATGGACTCGATATGTTTTGTGCAATCAGCGAAATGGCGGATCCGGAAGGTTTGAAGTTACTTGTGTTTGAACGACCTGATATTGATGACAATAATAAAGAAAAATACAAAGCAGTGTATGATTTACTTTGTGAATGGAATAGGTGGTAGGAGATGACTAACGATTTAAAAATAATACCGGTAGCACATGTTTTTGAGAACATCTATTATCTGGTGCCGATTTATCAACGTAATTATGCTTGGGGTGAAACGCAAATAGAGCAATTGATTGAAGATATTGATAGCTCTATTGACGGTACTGATAAGAACTACTTCCTAGGGAATTTGATTGTAAATCAGACAGATAACAATGTTTATGAAGTGATTGATGGGCAACAGCGATTAACGACTTTATATCTTATTGAGAAGTATTTGGGGATTGTTTTTGCGAAAGAAGCGCTGCGATTTGAGGCTCGTGAAAAATCAAATCGTACACTTTCTTATATCAGCGACAGAAGCAATACGGCGTTAATTGAAGAATTATCATCACGGGAAATCTTGAATGGTTTTCAAATTGTTGATAACTGCTTTAAGAATAAGAACATAGACAAAAAATGCTTTATTCAAAAGTTGGAACGGGTTTTTCTTATTCGGGTTCAAGTCCCTCAGAACATTGATTTAAACCATTACTTTGAAATTATGAATACCCGCGGAGAACAATTAGAACTTCATGAAATCGCTAAAGCTAAGTTATTAGAAGTACTTGAAAGTGAGCACGACAAAAATATAGCAGCATCCATTTGGGAAAAATGTTCTGATATGAATTCGTATGTTCAAATGAATTTTGATGTGAGTGTAAGAAGAAGTATCTTTACTGAGAATTGGAGCAGTCTGTCTCTATCAATCATCGATTTTGATTCATTAAAAAGGAAGATTCCAATAGGGAATGAATCAGCAGATAAAAAATCTTTATTGGATATCTTGAGAGATAATACAATATTTAATGGGTCAACCACGCAATCCGAGGATGAGAATGAGCGTTTTGAATCAACTATTTCATTTCCAAACTTTTTATTGCAAGTCAATGCTGTCATGAGAAAACTCGGAGAGGAAGATGCAAGCCTTGATGATAAAAACTTCCTTAATAATCTGTCTTGGGCATGGTCAACACCCGAGAAAGCAAAAGATTTCTTGTTCCACCTGTTAAAGTGTCGAGTGCTGTTTGACAAGTATGTGTTAAAACGTGAGTATGCCAGAGATTACAAAGAAACGGGGAAATGGTCACTTCAACGTTTAGAGAAATATCGTGATAACAAGAAAAATAGCGATAAGCCTAAATACGTTAGTACACTTGGTGATGAAGATAATGATAATAGGAGGTTAAGAACACTTCAATCTTGTTTACGTATTACATATACATCACCAAAAACTATGCACTGGATTACTGTTGTTTTATCTAGCTTGTTAGAAAACGAGGAAACTGACATTATTACCTTGTTAGAAAACTATTGTAAGAAGAAGGTTGATAATTCCGAATACCAAAACAGGAATGGCTTTGGTATTGAACGAATTGTATTTTCATATCTTGATTATTTAATTTATCGAGATGGATATTCATATGGTGGAAAAGAAATTATTTCACCATTTCAAGATGATTGGCAATTCCAGTTTAGAAGTTCCATTGAGCATTTCCAACCTCAGCATCCGTTGGAAGGCGAATGCTGGGAAGGAGAGGACCTGAACGGATTCGGTAATCTAGCCTTAATAACGGTTTCGGGGAACTCTAAGTTTTCTAACTTGCCACCTGAAGGAAAAATAAATTCATACCCGAGTATCATAAATCAAAGTCTTAAATTAAAGGTCATGGAAAAGATGACAAGACTTGGAAGTGGGAAGTGGACACAAGAAAAGGCAAGTAGACATAAAGATGAAATGATCAACATTTTGAAAAATAAAGGGTAGAACAGCCAAATAAATCATTACCGCATATTCGCCAAATGAAAATGCGGTTTTTTACTGCCTTTTTAGGGCTCAGTATGTATATTTTATGATATAACGAGGTAGCTTAATATAAGACAGTATTACTGATTATTATGAGATATGAAGGGTCACAGATTAATAAATAATGCAACTTAAGGAGACTAAATATGAGAAAGTACATAATTGCTTATTTAATAATAATAGCATTGTTAACAGGTTGTTCGGTACAGAGCGTTCCAGAGCAGAATAATTCAACTTCGACATTAACAGAGAATAGTGCCTCTATAAAATCCGCAGCTCCTAGCGAAAATCAAAGAAAAATACCAAGCAAGGCTACTGCTCAAGCGTCAAGTAAACTAACTGAATCGTCCCCGTCCCAAGGAAAGTACAAGGAAATTAAAGTAGCCGGGGGGGATACTAGAGGAACAAGAAAACCTCTGGTTGTAGTTGATGTTGGATATGGTAGCAGAGAATATTGGGCATACACCAATCAATATGGACAATTAATCAGAGTTACGGCTAAAAAAATAATTCTCCAAAATGCGAAAACGGAGCCGGTGCTGGAAAATGGCCGGTATTATCGTGAGGAAGCAAAGGTTCCCGGTACTGAGCGGGCAGATTTGGATCAGGGGCATGTCATTGCTGATTCCTTGGGCGGGGTTTCCAATGCCTACAATATAACACCACAGGATAGTACATTAAACCGTTATGGTGACCAGGCATATCTGGAAAAGAACATTAGGGATGCAGGAGGCTGCACGAATTTTGAAGCAATTATTACCTATCCCAATACAAAGACTCAGATTCCGAATCATTATCGTTATACCTATACATTAAAGGGAAATGTTATCACTGATGATTTTGATAATGTTAATCCTGATAAGTTAAATAACTCAAATACTACTCCTAAGTCGTCAACTACAGATAAGAATCATAACATTGATGCTATAGATAAAAATCACAATGGTAAGGTGTCGATAGCTGAAGCAAAAGCGGCTGGATTTAAGATGCCAATCACAAAGGATCACTGGTTGTATAAATATATGGATGATCGTGATGGAGATGGTGTGGTGGGTGAATAGAATTCAAAGATGATAATTAGTTATTTAATAACCCGAATTGCAGGCATATCTCATATCATAACATTTCAACCTACCCTTTAATTTACATTTATGGAATATATGACTATTAAATAATGAACATATCTGATAGAATAATTTACCATAATATATATTTTTTAAGTCTAGGGGGGCACGATATGTTGCGGTTGAGAGAAGCTATAGACGAAAACACTCTGATAATAATTCAGAAAATGTTTATGCAGTATTTAAACAGCTCTACAGCATTGTATGAAGCAGATGGAAGTATAGCAAATAGCATTTTTGAGGGGAAGTACTGTAGTTTTCTGAACGAGATTTCATCAAAAAATGCTGGAACGTGTCAAGAGGAGGCGGTAAGTTCAGGTAAATGGATATGTCATGAGGATTGTTGGAGGGTTTCCAAAGAAAGCATGGGTAAAAAGGAGCCATTGGAAAAAGAGTGTTCGGGAGGCATTAATATCTACGCTGTACCTATTTTTTATAAGGGTCAGGTAATAGGTAGTATTAATGCAGGGGTTACAAACCCACCATTGATAAAAGATAAGCTGGAAGCTGTGGCAGCCATTTATCGAACTAATGTGGATATCTTGATACAAAACGCTTATGCCTTTAAAAGGCTGACCAATGAAGAAATGGAAATCGCCAGGATGCAAATAAGAATGGCATCACTTCTTATTTCATCTTTATATGAGGCTAAAGTAAATCAGCTTAAAGCAGAGGAAGAAACCAGGCGAAAGAACAAACTGATTATAGAGAAATCCTTACTGGTTGAGCAGCAAAAGAAGCAACTTGAAGTAGAGTTGGAAAATCTCAGAAATATACAAAGACTAAGTGTAGAACTTCTGCGGGAGGGTAATATTCAGGCATTGTATGATGGAATAATTGATTCGGCAATGATGATTATGTGCTCTGAATATGCTAGTATGCAAATTCTTTATGACGAAAGCGATAAGGAAAGCAAACTTAAGCTCCTGGGTTATCGGGGGTTCACTCCCAATGCTGTTAGGTCCTGGGAATGGGTAGATGTTAAAAAAACATGTACGTCTTGCTCGCAAGCTGTGCGTACGCAGCAACGTGTAATAGTATCTGATGTTCAGCAATGCGATTTCATGAAAGGTTCAATAGAACAGTTATTATATACGGAAACCGGTATTTATGCCGTTCAGTCCACACCTCTTATTTCACGTAATGGAAAAGTTCTGGGTGTAATCTCAACACACTGGACTAAATGCAATAGCCCCACGGAACGTCAATTAAGCCTCCTTGATGTACTAGCCAGACAGGCAGCGGATGTTATTGAACGAAAAATGTCAGAGGAGGCACTGTCAGAAAGCGAAGAAAGGTATCGTACATTATTCGAACATATGAATGAAGGGTTTTTCCTTGCCGAGATAATTAGTGATGAATCAGGAAAGCCCGCAGACTACCGCCACTTGGTTATAAACAAGGCTCTGCATAAGGTATTTAATGATATAGACGACCATATCATAGGTAAAACCTCCAGTGAGGTTTCCATTCTCCCCGGTGAATGGACAAAAATCTTCGGACAAGTTGCTTATAATGGCAAGCCTGCATTTTTTGAAAGCCACTCAGTTACTTTAAACCGTCACTTTTTAATCAAAGTCTTTTCCCCAAAATCGGGGCAATTTGCCTGCCTTATTCAGGATATAACTGAATCTAAAAATCAGAGCCAATTAATCAGACAGCAAAAAGAACAGCTTGAAATAATTATGGAGAATATGAAAGAGGCTCTGTTTGTATTTGATAAAGACGGAAAATACATTCTTATAAATAAGTCCGGAAGAAAGTGGATTAATGGAGAAATGCAAAATGCCGGGGACAGCTACAGATATGTAGAATATTTTGATTTGGAAGGCAATAAAATTTTATTTGAGGATACACCTAATTATCATATTCTGCATGGCAGAGCAGTTGAAGAAAAAATCATGCTTATGAAATCGCCTGATAAAGCAATGTATATCAGCGTGAGTGGCTCACCTATATTCGATGAGGATGGGAATCTGCTATACGGTGTAATTATTAGCCGCAATGTATCAGATAATATCAGAAATCAGCAAATGATAAAGCTGCAACAGGAACTACTTTTAAAAGCAGAAAAAGAAAAAAATCAATCTCTCGAAAACGCAATGAAAATGAAAGATGAGTTTCTGGCAACCATCAGCCATGAGTTTAAAACCCCACTAACCGTTATTAATGCAGCTCTACAATCAGTAGAAAGTATTTATGGCAATCAGATATCAGATAATATAAAGAGGCATTTACAACGAATAAGAATAAATTCTTATCGACAGCTTAGGCTTGTAAACAATTTGCTGGATATAACAAGATATAACGCAGGACATGTAAAATTTAACAAAAAGAACATGGATATTGTATTTTTAACTAAAGCCATAGTAAAATCTGTTGACCTTTATGCAAAACAAAAGGGACTGGAGCTGGAATTCACAACGCAGTGCGATTATATGGAGATTGGCATTGATGAGGAAAAGTACGAACGTATAATGTTAAACCTTTTATCAAATTCAATCAAATTCACACCAAAGGGTAAAGCTATACATGTTTGTCTTTCTTGCGATAAAAAAAAGGTAGCTGTTTCGGTAAGGGACGAAGGTATAGGGATACCCAAAGGTAAATTAAAGATAATATTTGAAAGGTTTGGTCAGGTAGACAGTTCATTGTCCAGACAAGCAGAGGGAACAGGAATCGGCTTGTCATTGGTAAAAGCGCTGCTTACAGTCTTAGGGGGGACAATTACCGTAGAAAGTGAAATAGGAAAAGGAACAACTTTCAATTTTACACTTCCTGCAAAAAAAGTAAAACGAAAAAATCAAGAATTTATAATGTCTGCACCTCATGACAGCAGGATAATGCAAGCGGCTGCAATAGAATTTTCAGATATATATATGGATTGACGATAAATTAAATGTTTAAAACATTGCTAATACTTCTCTTGGTTTATGCTTTCAGGTAAACCAAGAGAAGTATTTTATCTAAATATGTAATAAAAAAGAAATAATGGATAAAATTTCTTGAATTAGTTAATTCTAAATTGTACAATAGTAAAAGATTCCAGTTTTAAGAGAGGACTCATTAATGAAAAATTTGTTTACAGATTTGTTTCCTGCAATATTAGTTATTATTGCCAGTGTAATAGAACTTATAGTACAGTCACGCCAGTTAAAAAATCTTCGTGAAGAGTTAGAAGGAACAAAGGCAATTATTAAAGACACCGCAGATCTTAGAAATGCTATTTTACATAACCTTGAGGGTACTTGGTCTCTTGTTGGTTCTTTTACAAAATTTCAGAATGATTGTGCACAACATAACAGTGAAGGATTTTTAGTACTTTCATGGTCACCCGGAAAACGGTGTTATGATGCTATATATTGTTACAGTGTATGTAAAGCAGGGCAGGATGAGACATTGGTTACAGCGGTATGCCAGGGTTATTCAGTGGGGGATGTGGATCATGACAATTCAACCAGTCTTTCACTTATGCTGAGAGTTATATCAAGAACAGATTTACATAAAAAAGTTAACTATAACAAAACTTTTACTCTCGAAATAAAATTAAATAGATCACGTAAATCATCCAGAATCAATAAAATGTCATCAAATTTTGAAACACCCGCAACTGTCGGGACATTGGATTTTTCTAAAATGAATTAGTGTAGAGGGTATAATAATGCTTTATTCTGCGAATTATGATAGTTTGAAAATCAGATCTCTGGATTACGATATATGTAATTATATCGTACCGTTACTTAAAAATAAGATGATAGCTGTTGATCTTGGGTGCGGGACATGCAGAAAAGATATTAAAATTGCCCAAAATATAGCCCATATGGATTGCGTTGACATTAATATGGATATGCTGACTAAGGCAGCATATAATATAACTAAAGCTAACATAGCGAATATTAGACTCTGCCATGGAGATAATATGGATGTGCCGTTACCTTCACATTCCTACGACTTATGTACAGCTTTTCTTACGACTTGGTTGCCAACAGAGGCTCACCGCTTACTTTGTGAGAATGGTTTATTAGTGGTTGAAGCTCTTTGCTGTGACGATAAAATTGAATTGAAAACTGCATTTGGTAAAGACGAATTTGGTTGGAGGGGACGTAACCTAAACAAATCTCCTTCAGAGGGACTAAATTATCTCGGGAGAATGATAAAACCATTTTTCAATATTGAAAGCATGGATATAGTAACATTTAATACCACCTTAACAAGGGAAGGTCTGATAGAGCTTCTTTTAACAACACCAACTATTCGTGGTTTTTCACCGAAGAGTGATAAACATATTATTGATGAACTGACACCGGATAATAAAGTTACTATAACTGAGCGTAGAGTTATTATTACAGCACGGGCGTTGAAATTGGAGGCATAAAATGAACACGAATTATCATCACTACACTTTCAAAGGAACTGAGTATTCAAAAGAACAGCAAAATACTATGAGAACAGCTTTCTTGACTGCTTTTCCAAAGATATTTACAGACATTCCATATTCTAATGCTATATTTTCAGAGACTATCAGGCTTGCAAATAAATGGAATTTTTCCTTTGAGCCTGAACAATTTGTTGCAAATCTGGCTGTTGAGTTAGAAGCACGCCATAAAGCGCTCAGCTATACGCTGAGAGAGCAGGTTGATAAAATAGGATATTGTCAGGTTATTGAATTGGGAGCAGGATTATCCTCACGTCGTCTGGAGTTTAAAGATATCCCATATATTGAAATAGACTATCCTCCAATGGTTGAAATCAAAGATAAAATATATGAGAATCTTGGACTTCCTGCTAAACCAAATGAATTAATTGGTGTAGATTTAACAAATATTAGTGATCTTGATTTTATTGTGAAATCTATTGGTCAGTTTAAACAGGGTAAGTCCGTAATAATAGTGTCAGAAGGTCTTTTCTGGTATCTGTCACGGGAAGATATGCTGAACTTGGCCAAATTTGTTCAGAAAACTCTATCTGTACACGGTGGACTTTGGATTACAGGTGACTGTCCTCCGAAGAATGATATATATAAAGACTATGAGTATCGAAATGTAATTGCACAGTCATCTTCCCGGCAAATTGATGAACCTTTCAGTTCCTTTTCGGATTTTGAAAATTTTTTCCTTTCCCTTGGATTTAATATTGACCGCAGTAAACTTGAACAGTGGGTTAAAACTGAAGAAATTTCATCAGCCGGTCTGTTTTCGTTGACACCTGAAAAAACCCTTAACCGAATGAAAGCTTATACTGACATAGCCGTCCTTGGTATCTAAAATATGAAAACATATCATATTACTACAACCTGAGATTTCCTTTAACTCCCTGGGAGTAAATAAAAACTTTATTAAATAAGTCTTGGAATTAATTTATATTCCAGGGCTTTTTTTATTGCAAAGAGTCGAAATATTAGTAATAAAATACAATTATTGTATATTATGATATAATTTAAATAAAAATTTAAGAAAGGGGAAGTGTTAAATGAAACTAAAATTGATGGTATTCTCATTAATAGCATCACTAATGCTCAGTTGTTCAGGAATTTTAAGTGTTGCCGCAAATGACACGGTAAAACCCGGCAATCAAACGGAACATACATACAGAAATGTAGCATATTTTACTTCATGGGGCGGATATAAGAGAGCCGTAGAGGTGGGAGATATTAATCCTTCTTTGCTGACTCATATTAACTTTGCATTTGCAAATTTATCTGCTGACGGAACTGTTACAGTGGGAGACCCGTGGATTGATACCCAAAAACCTTATGGGGACGACACATGGGAAACCGAACTAAGGGGTCATTTTGGACAGCTGATAAAATTGAAACAACAGCATCCTCATATCAAGACAGTTATTTCGGTAGGAGGATGGACCTGGTCAAAGAATTTCTCTGATGTAGCGGCTTCAGATACACTGAGAAAGGCATGTGCCCGATCTGCAGTTGATTTTGTTGTTAAATACGGCTTTGACGGTGTAGATCTTGACTGGGAATTTCCTGTGCAAGGCGGAGATAATATTCCTCATAGGCCGGACGACGGTGATAACTACATTTTACTGCTCAAAGAGATAAGAACTGCATTGGATGCACGGGGAGAACAGGATGGAAAAGAATATGTATTGAGTATTGCCGGAGCGTCGGATGCTAAATTCATAGCAAATTGTAAAGTTGCAGAAATGATGAAATATCTGGATTATATAAATGTTATGACTTATGATTATCATGGTACATGGGATAAAACAACCAACCACAATACTCCGCTGTATGCAGATTCCGGTAATCCTTGCGTATCAACCACCATTGAGAATTATATTTCTGCGGGAGTAGTTCCGGCTGACTTAAATCTGGGGCTTGCTTTCTCTGGAAAAGGGTGGGTTAACGTAATTGATCCTAATGGTTCGGGCCTTTTTAAAAGCGGAGAGGCACCATCCTCTGCAGGCTATGGAAGCGGTACATTTGAAGCTGCTGTATTTGATTATTGGGATATTGCTGAAAATTATGTCAGTAAAAATAATTATGTGCGCTATTGGGACGATGTTGCCAAAGTACCTTATTTGTATAACGGAAGTACTTTTATTACATACGAAGATGAAGAGTCAATTGGCTGTAAGGCCGATTATATAAAGAAAATGGGTCTTGGGGGTGCTATGTTCTGGGAATTTTCGTACGATAAATACTCAGTACTTCAGAATGTGATTGCCCGGAGTCTAAATATTAATAAAGTGCCTGAGGTTGTACTTTACTATGGGGACGTAAATGAGGACGGAGTACTGGATGCTATCGATTTTGCTCTGCTCAAGTCTTTCCTTTTAGGCAAGGGTACTTTGATGAATATGACTATTGCTGATGTTAATAATGATGGTAATATTGATGCTCTGGATCTTACAATTCTAAAAATGATATTATTAGAGAAGAGTACCCCAAAGCCATTTTAAATGATTGGTTGTTGACATAATAAAAGCTGTCGCATAGGGGATATTAATCACTCATGCGACAGCATAAAAATTTAGATAGTCAAATAAATATTTTATTCAACCGGGAATTTATCAATTTTGCCAAGAAGCTTTTGCTTCATGTATGAAAAGTCCAATGCATTTACTTGTCCATTGCCATCTACGTCTGCATTTGCTAAGTTGATGGGAGTATCAAGCAATAAATATGATTTTAATAGACCGAAATCTATGGCATCAAAATTTCCGTCTGAATTCAGATCTCCAGCTGTTCCGGCTGACGGTGCAGAACCGTAAATATCTGCTGGCAACTCATCCAGTGTTACTACATACTGACTGTTATATATAGTGTTCAGCAGTACGGGATCATTATATCTTGAACTGGTTAAAAAATCACCGTACCATGGACAGAAGTACAACCACCAAGCACCTTCGTTAACTATGTTCTGTATGTCAGGTATAACGTCATTTTCAGTCATTGCTACCATCTTTGTATCGTTTGTATCATTTACAAGTGTCAGAAAGGCTGTTGTTGCAGCGCTTGTTTTCCAAGTGTAGGGTGAGCCTTCGTACTTATCATAAGCAACAATATCGACATATTGGTCACCGGGATACCATTCGAGAGAATTTGCATATGTATAAAGGTTAACTTCCCATATTACATTATGTATACCATATTTTTCAGTCAGGGTTGTATAAAGAAGCTTCCAGAGTTCCTTGTAAACATCTGAACCTGCGGAACCCCACCAGAACCAAGCACCCGAACCGTCGGTGTTGTTATTGCCTTCAGCTTCGTGGAATGGTCTAAAAAGCACAGGTACTTTAGCATCCTGAAGAATAAGGAGTTGCTTCGCGAGATCATCGATTGCCATCATGAGGTAAGCATATTCCTTTGTTGTTGAATCAAGACAGTTGGCTGTATTAAAGCTGGCAGTCGGTTTATAAGTACATTTTGTCCAATCCAGTTTGTCACCCAGCTTGTAGCTTGTGAAATCTGCGGGTACATTTATATGCCAGGAGGATGTTGCAATACCGCCTTTTTCTTTTACCCACTGTATCATACGGTCTGTTGTACCATCTTCCCATCCGTAAAGCGGGTTGTAGTTCATCAGGTCAAACCCTCTGATAGCAGGATATTTGCCTGTCTTATCATAAATATACTTAAATTCTAGTTCTGAATCTCCGTTATTGCCACCACCATAAATTTCCTGCTGACCGGATATAACATGGTTTCCGTATACACTGGTAAGATAATTCATGAGAGACTTTGTTTCGGGGGTAGCCTTTGCATCACATGTGGCAGGGTCTATTTTTAAATCTGGCATGTCTGCATAGTCAAAGGATATTTTGTCATACAGTATGAAACCCCAGCTTCCGGATGTTCCAATCTCTATTTTTGCCGTTCCTGCTTCCAGGTAGAAGAATCCAAAACTGTAATCAGTCCAACCGCCTTTGTTTGGAATATAAAAGTTGCCCTGAGATACACCGTTGATGCTTACAACCTGAAGTCTGGATTCACCCAGACTGCCCAGATACATCCAACAGCGTGTTGAAAGTTCATACATTGCACTTTTAGGCACTGTAACCTCTAAAGTTATTGTTCCTGAATTGGAGGCCCATACAAAACCGTCCCCAGAATAACCCGGATATTCTGTTCCATAGACATTTGTAGCAATCGTAGCACCGTTGCTGAGAGTACAGGCCTCTGCTTCAACATTTACAGGTACTGGATACGCAGCCTGTACCGGAGAAGGAACGGTTGCAAGGACGGTACATGACATTGCAACCGCTGTCAGTAGAGACAGAACTCTCCCTAAAATCTTTTTCATAAAAAAACACTCCTTTTAAATATTTTTTTCCTGTTACGATTAAAATAAGAATAGTGTTGTCGAGAAGAAAAGACGAAATGAGTGTAATGAAGTACATATTTAGTTAAAATATAACACGATTTAAGTTAAATATCAATTTCATTTTTACTTAAATCAGAAAATATCCAAAAAAATATTTACCGAAAAGTCATTCAAGTAGCAATTTATGGTAAAATATAGATATTATATTTCTAATAAGTTAGGAGAAATTATGGACAATATTGCAAAAGCATTGGATGAATTAATTAAAATATTTAAGGATGACTTTTCTGAGATTGATGAACAAATATCATCATATAGGATTTCAGAGGATAAATGGACTTTAAAAGAAATAATCGGTCATTTAATTGATTCAGCATCAAATAATCACCAACGTTTTGTAAGGCTACAATTGTCTGAAGTAATGGAATTTCCTGATTACAATAATGTTGAGTGGCTTAGAATCCAGAATTATCAGAATATGTGCTTCTCAGATCTACTTTTATTGTTTTATTACTATAATAAACTTATAGTAAACATAATTTTGAATTTAAATGAAAAATGTTTAGTACATAGGTGGAATACTAACTGGGATGAGAATTCCACCTTTAGTACTTTGGAAAGTTTATTGAACCACTATGTCAGCCACATGAAGAGTCATCTGACTCACTTTAGAGAAAGGTTGGAAGAGTTGGAGAACTGTGATATTCAGAATATATGAAGGGAATGTTAATACGCAGAAAGTCAGGATACTAAGGAAAATGCGTATTACAAGTAAAACCAAGAGGCTGTCCTGAAAACTTAATTTTTATCTTTTCTAGCCGTACGTGAGTATAAATTGTATCAATGGAAGCTTGGTTAAAGATATTTGCAGATGTTTGTCGGCGAACATGGATATTTTACCGGAACCCCTACACGATGTAGGGGTTAGCAAAACAATGAATCATGGACGATGAATGTGAGCGACGGTAAAATATCCTATGATGAGCCGCTAGAAACACATGCAAATATCTTGGAAGCAATCATTGATACAATTTTATACGGGAGTATAGGTGTTAAAACAAAAAACTTTCTGCTTTGCAGGTCTTAATTAATTTAATTGTTATTCCATTTTATCAATTATTTCCAGCACTGTTTCCTTATCTGTTTTTCCCGAAACATAGGTGTATAATGAACCATCCTTGTTAATAAAAAAGGTAGTCGGAAATCCCGAAACTCCATAGGTACGTGAAACAGCACCGTCTGTATCCATCAGAACTTTCAGTTCAATATTATTTGAAGTAAGATATTTCTTAACAGTAGCTTCAGATTCTTGAACATCTACTGCCAGAATTACAGCATTATTATCTTTAGCAAATTGTTTATCAAGTTCATTAAAATCAGGCATTTCAAGCAAGCAATATTTACACCAGACTGCCCAAAAATTGAGTATTACAATTTTTCCTTTATAATCAGATAGTTTGACGGCTTTTCCATCAATGTCCTTTAAAGTGAAATCCGGAGCCATAATTTTCGTGCTTTGGGTGGCTTGACTTTGTGAAGCGGTATCTTGTGGCGGCGTTACAAAATTCTGAAATTTATACTTTGAGTAGAAGGTGTAAGCTGCTACTATAATTGCAAACACTGCTATTATCCATATAATAATTGTGACCTTTTTAATCATAAAACGTTCCTCCGTTAGTATACTTTATAAACCAAAATAACTAAAATATTTAAAGCTGCCGGTAAATACTAAAATACCTGCAATAATGAGAAGTGCTCCCGAAACAATGTTTATTATTCTGCTATGTGCCTGTATTTGCTTAAAAGCACCTTTTACCTTCTCAAATATAATTGAAGTAATTATAAACGGAATACCAAGTCCGATGGAAAAACAGAGAAGTAAAAGTACTCCTTCAAAAATGGTTTTTGAGTTGCTGGCAAGGGCAAGAGCTGAGCCTAAAAAGGAACTAAGGCAGGGAGACCAACCAAGAGCAAAAACCATACCAAATATTATAGAGGTTATAAATCGAAGACTTTTAAATTGATAATCAATTCTTTTTTCCATGTTTATAAAACCTAATTTTAGTATACCTATAAAGTTCAAACCGAATACAATCATAATTACACCGCTTATCTTTTCTAATAAGCTTCTGTGATTGGACAGAAAATGCCCCAATGAAGTGGCCGTTGCACCAAGTACAGTAAATATCACTGTAAATCCTATAACAAAGCCTATAGAATTTATAAGTAATCTCCTTTTAGAATTTATATTTTGGTCAGATCCGCCGGCAAGGTAAATAAAATATATAGGAAGCATAGGTAGCAAGCAGGGTGAAATAAAGGTTAAAATTCCTTCTGTAAATGTTAGAAAATAATATACGGGAGACAGCAAAATCACCTTCCTTTGCAAAGTTATTCTTATATTAAATTGTTAGTACCCTAAACAGGTATATACTAAACAACTTTATTCGAATAAGGGTAGTATTCTTTATTCGCAATAGGGAAGATACACTGTTACGGTTGTACCCTCACCAGGACTGCTTTGCATTGTTACATAGCCTCCGTGCAATTGGATAATGTGCTTTGCAATTGCAAGTCCAAGACCTGTGCCATTGCCTTTTCGTGATTTATCAGTTTTGTAAAAACGATCCCAGACATACGGGAGTTCCTCATCAGATATACCATATCCATTATCTTGAATAGTTATTTCAAGATTACTTTTCACACCAATTCCAATATGGATATTTGTTTTTTCAGGTGAATATTTAATAGCATTATCAATGAAAATAGTAAATAATTGCCTCAATCTGTCATAATCGCCTGATACAGGGGGTACATTTACGATAGGAGAATATTCTATATATATTTCCTTTTTTACGGCAATTGTTTGCATACTTTTTGTTAAATCAGACAGCAAGCTAGCAATATGAACTTTTTCTTCATTAACCGAAATTTTGCCGGATTGAAGACGTGAAAGTTCAAGAAGGTCACCAACCAGCCTTTGAAGGATTCTGGTTTCAGAAAGTATTCTACTGTGGTAACGTTCAATGTCTTCCTTTTTTTCTATAGTGCCATCATTTAAGGCTTCAATAGATCCTTTTATCACTGTAAGGGGAGTGCGGAATTCATGTGAAACATTGGCTATAAAGTCCTTTCGCAACTGTTCCAATCGCTCGCTTTCGCTAATGTCTTGAACCAAAACTACACAACCTGTAACATTTTCATTATTATCAATAATAGGTGAAAGTGTAAACTTGAGTATTTTATTCATCCAGTTCTTAATAATCTGAAGAGATTTCTTTTCATTAATAACTGTAGTAATCAACAAGTTAATTTCTAAAGAGTCAAAGTCTTTTACCAATAGTTCTGTTTTGTAGGGTTGAGGACGGTTCATTATTTCAGATAGTGCATTATTATAGCTTAATGGTTTAAGCCCAAGGTCAAAAGCTACAAGGCCCTCTGATATACTTGAAATAATATCACTCATTTTACCCTTTTCCTGAAAAAGCTGGTTAATGGTATAGCTTAATTTAGAAGCTAAAAGGTCAAGGGAGCCTCCAAGCTGACCAAGTTCATCCTTACTGCTTATGCCCGTCCTCACTGAATAATTACCATTTGCCATATCTATTGCAATTGAATTCATAGTCTTCAGAGGCCGTGTAAACAAGAGGGAGTAGAAGAGTCCCAGTGCTATTGCAAGTGATAATGCTATAATTATGCTCACTGACAGAATACTTACAGCCTTATTAAGCGTTGGAGTTATTCCTGTAATTGGGGCGTGAAGAAACACTGAACCTGTTACATTATTGCTTGTGTCAAAAATAGGAACTCCCACCGTTAAGGTAGTTTCTTTGTAGACACTGCTAAAGCTGTGACTGACAGAATCCTTTCCGGATAATACTTCATGGATAACATTTTTTGATTCATACGGTATGGGTTCTGAATTGAATTTTTGTCCCATCCCCATCCCCATGCCCATTCCGGAAAAAACAGCGGGATTACCCTCACTGTCCGTAATCCATACATCAGCCTCTGTCATAGTATTAAGGAAATGCATCAATCCTCCAAAGCCACGCATCTGACCATTGCTTATAGTATTTTGGGCTATTACCTCTGATATATTATGAGCTTTTTCCAGCATTGTTTTTTCTTTTGTGTCAAAGGTATATTGCCTGAACATATGAATAAAAAACACACCGATTACCAGCATTGATATAAATACTATTACTACGAAACCTAAGGTTAGCTTAAATGCAAGAGTTTTTTTAAACATACTGCACCTCAAATTTATATCCTACACCCCAAATTGTTTTTATATCCCAGGCTGTTTTATCTGAAATATCTATTTTAGCTCTTAAACGTTTGATATGAGTATCTACCGTGCGTGCATCTCCAAAGTACTCGTAACCCCATACACTGTCAAGAAGGTTATCTCTTGAAAAAACCTTCCCGGGATTTGTTGATAAAAGCCACAGGATTTCTATTTCTTTCTTTGTAAGATTAACCGGGTAACCGTTAACTTTTACTTCGTAATCAGTTAAGTTAATTTCTAGTCCCGGATGCTGAATAATCTTCTGATTATCCTCACCTGAAATATCTATTCGCCTTAATATAGCCCGGATTCGTGCCATTACCTCGCCGGGACTGAAGGGTTTAACGATATAGTCATCAGCTCCGATATCAAGTCCCATAATCCTGTCTGAATCTTCACCCTTTGCGGTAATCATAATTATCGGCACATTTGATTTCTGACGGATTTCACGGCAAACCTCAAACCCGTCCTTCTTTGGCATCATAACATCAAGCAGCAATAACGCTGGATGATATTTGTTAAAAATATCTACAGCCTCAAGTCCGTCGTGTGCAAGCAGTGGCGTAAAACCCTCTTTTTCCACGTACGTTTTTAGTATGTCAAGAATTCCTTCATTATCGTCAGCAATAAGAATCTTTTTATCCAGGTTATATCCCTCCGTTTCTAGCTAATTATAGCATGAACAAAAAAGCCGTTTGTGACAAATCTGTGTACATGACATAATTTTTTCGAACTTTTGTCAAAGTTTTGCCACAATTACTTATTATAATGTGTACATAAAGTGATATTGTTAAATTATTTTTATAAAGGAGAGTGTTTTATATGAAAAATATTAAGAAACTTGTGGCGGTAACACTGTCAGTACTAGTAGTTGGAGCAGCAGGAATGGTTTATGCGGCAGACTTAAAAACTCCTGCGGAGATTGCTGGGGCTTTGACAGGAAAAAGTGTAAACGAAGTATATACCGGAAGGGAAGGCGGAAAGACTTATGGAACTATAGCAAATGAAGCCGGAAAACTGGATGAGTTTAAAGCTGAAATTTTGGAGCGGAAAAAGGCTATTCTGGATGAAAAGGTGAAAAATGGCCAAATTACTCAGCAGGAGGCCGATGAAATATACAATAACATAAAAAAAAACCAGGCAAACTGTGATGGAACAGGAAATGCCAGAAGAGACAGACAAAATGGTATGGGCTTTGGACATGGAATGGGCCGTGGAGGAAACGGTGCAGGCTGCGGAATAAGATAATAAATGAAATAAACCATATTAGTTGCGATTTATGATTAATTATATTCATAATCGCAACTTTTTTAATTATTAAAGTTGTATGTACTCAATCTGTCTCTATAAATCGGATAATATAGGATAAAATGTTTAATATAAAAAATATTTACATGGAAATAAAAGTGGTATAAACTTAGAGTGTATTTTTTAAACTCAATCTAAGTGATTGTATTAAATAAAATCATAATACGACAACGGGGTAAATGATGAAAGATATACTTAAAATTTATAGGGGGCTACCAAAATCTATATATATATTATGTAGTGCTACATTAATCAATAGGTTAGGTGATTTTGTAATTCCTTTTTTAACTTTGTTTTTTACTAAAAAGCTAAATATGTCAGTAATTACAATTGGAGTACTTGTAACATGTGCATCATTAATAAGCATTCCAGCCTCAATGATAGGGGGTAAATTATCTGATCATCTGGGAAGAAAAAAAGTATATTTATATGGACAAGGTATTTCAGGTATACTACTTATTTTTTGTGCATTTTTTAGTAACCAATATTTGATTATTATACTTATTTTTGCTAGTACTTTTTTTAATGGATTTGTAAGACCTGTATTTGGAGCGCTTCTTATAGATTCGCTACCAAGTGAAAAAAGAGAATCTGGAATATCACTTAATTATTTATGCATGAATATTGGAGCATCGATAGGACCCATTGCTGCAGGTTTATTTTTTAATAAATATTTGCCACTTTTTTTTATAGGTGATGGACTTACTTCTCTAATAGCTGTTGTTTTGGTATATATATACATTGATGATAGCTATAGTGAAAAGCTAAAGATAAAGAAAAAGGAAATAGATAATACAAATGAGTTAAAAGGTAATGGAAATATAATAGATTTATTTTTTAAAAAACCGGAATTAGCAATGTTTTTTGCCTTATTTCTTATATACCAATTTGTATATTCTCAGCATAAGTTTATGTTACCACTAACAGTTAATAATGCACTGGCAGATAAAGGCCCCGGAGTTTTTGGATATATGATGAGCATAAATGCTGTAACAGTTGTAGTGTTTACGATATTTATAACGTCATTACTAAAGAAGTGTCCTAACTTGACTTCTATGGCCATATCTGGAGGGTGCTTTGCCTTTGGATATGGAATGCTTGCATTTGTTAACAACACTTCAGGATTTTTCTTATCCACATTTATATGGAGTATTGGTGAAATTATATGCACCATAAGTGCAGGGGTTTTCATTGCGGATAATAGTCCGGTTAATTTTAGAGGAAGAATAAATGCAGTTCAGAATGTTATTTACTGGCTTGGATCATCACTGAGTACATTAGTTGCTGGAGTTTTAGTAGATAGTTTTGGCTTCACGTCAATATGGATAGGTATATTTATAGTGGCTACTATATCGGCTTTCTTAATGTATTGTTTAAAGATATTTTATGTAAAAAAAGAGAAGGCGAAAGATATTATTGGTTTAGAAACATAGCCTTGGTTACTTCACAAATTGTTATGGAGGTGTAGATGTTGAACAATGAAAGAAAAAAGATTTTAATGATTGGTCTTTCTGTTAGTACTCTGAATAAATTTAGAGAAAGAGAGGATATTGATATTTATGTGTTAGAAGAAGAAGATATTTGTGAGAAAAATAAACTTTATGAATATAAAAATCCAGTAATCAAGGAATTAATAATAGCTAAGTACCTGGAATCTGATGAATTTATTCCAATTGCCGAGAAACTAAATGAACAAATAAAATTTGATGGAGTTGTTCCAGCAAGAGATTATTCAGTAAGAGCTGTAGCAAAGATATCAGAAATTTTAGGTTTGCCGGGAATTGGAGCTGAAAATGGAAAGATACTTACTAATAAATGTCTTTTAAGGTTAGCTTGTGAGAAATATAACATACCACATCCTTTATTTAAAAAGGTCAATTCAATTGAGGATATATATGAATTCTATGATGGAAAACCTCTAATATTTAAACCAGCCACACTACAAGCCAGTATAGGAATAAGTAAAATTAACAGTAAAAGTGATATAGAGGAAGCTTGGGAAAGAACTACTAATGCACAGGAATTACATTCAAATACGGTATCAAGAAAGCTAAATCGTGAACATATAGTAGAAGAATATATTGATGGTCAAGAGTATAGTATTGAGACCTTTGTTAAGGATGGAAAGGTAATTTTTAATAATATAACTGAAAAAATCACTTTTGACAAAACCTTTGTTGAAAGAGGACATATTGTACCAGCAAATTTAAAAAATGATGTAAAGGATAAGTTAATAAGAGAAAAGATAAATCTTGTTGAAAAGTTAGGAATAAAAGCTTCTTTATTACATTCTGAATGGAAAGTGTATAATGAACAGCCTTATTTAATTGAATGTGCAGCGAGAGTCCCAGGAGACTATATTTTTGAGTTAATAGAACAAGCTTATGAATTTAAATTCATAGATACATATTTTGCAATATTATGCAATGACAATTTTAAAATTAATGAAGAAAATAGCAAAGTAAGTTCTATACGTTTCTTTAACGCTGAACCAGGGATATTAAAAGAAATAGAAGGCATGGAAAGTTTAATGCAACCTGAAGTCGTGGATTGGTCAATAGATAAAAGAATTGAAGACAGAATAGGAAAAGTTAATTCATCATGGGATAGGGTGGGCTATTTTATTGTAACAGCCGACAATTATGAAAGCTTGGAGGAAATATCTCAAAATATACTAAGTTCTATTAAGTTTACTGTTGAATAAAAATTTTATCTTATAAAGAGGAGAAAATAGAATGAAGTCAAGTAAGGATTTTTTAAAGGTGATAAGAGATTTTCCAAAACCAGTAAAGCTAATAGCATTAGCAACATTAATAAGTAATATTGGAAATGGAATGCATCTAATAGCCGTAAGTAAATTGGCATATGATAAAACAAATAGTGCCATGGCTTTTGGAGGCGTACTGATAGTTCAATATATTGTAATGTTTTTAGTACAGTTCATATCAGGTGCTGTGGTAGATAGAAATAATCCAAAGAAAGTTATTGTTATCAGCGATATAGCAAGAGGATTTCTTATTTTAACCAGTGGTCTTATGTGCTTATTTAGTAATTATGGAGTTTATTATTTGGTTATATCCTTGGTTTTTGTTTACATAATAAATCCATTTTTTGGTACAGCTAATTTTTGCATACTCCCTGAAATAATTCAAGATAAAGACCTATTATTAAAATCTAATGGAGTAATTGCCACTTTGTTTCAAACAGGACAGCTATGTGGAAGTGCAACTGTAGCAGTCATTATTTATTATTTTAATCCGGCAGTAGCATTAGTTATTGATGGTTTAACATTTTTTGCATCAGCTTTTATTTTTAGCTGTGTTAGTCTTAATAAATTTGAGGAACTTCCTAAAAAATATGGTGCTGTTGCATCAGTGGTAAAAGAATTCTTTATTGACTGGAAAGATATATATAAGTGTTTAAAAAAAGAAAAAAGTATGCTTGGACATTTATTTGCCTCTACGGGAGATTATTTGGCCGTAAACTTTTTTAATGTATTGCTGGTGCCTATGGTTATAGCATTTTATGATAATAATAGTTTTAATATTTCATTATTTGATTGTGGCTTTGCAATAGGTTCAATGGTTGCTGTTTTAATTATAACTGTAGTATCTAAAAAACTGGGCGTTAATAATTCAGCGGTTGTAGGCGTTTTAGTCCAAGGATTAATTCTAGTGGTAGTGAGTTTTCGGATAAATTTAATTGCTACTTTTTTACTAATGATTCTGTACGGAATATCAAATTCTTTTTCAATCACAATTTTTAGTACAAACCTTCAAAAGAGATGTATAGGAAGAATTAAAGGGAGAATTAATTCAATTAAGAATTTTTTAGTATCCTGTTTAACAATTGTATTAGTACTTTTGGTTTCTAAAATGAGCGATGTTTCAATAGCATATGGTTTATTAACAGCTAGTGCAATTCTCATTACCTATGCATTAATTTCTTTTGTTATGGGAAGAAAATTTGTCTTTGGAAAAGATTATTTAACTAAGACAGTAGCAATAGATGAAACTAAAAATATAGAGGAAATGGAGGCGGATGCAATATGATTAATGGAGAAAAAACAAAGCTTAAACTATTTTGTTTTCCTTTTGGGGGGGCAGGAGTGAGTGTATTTAGTGGATGGGAGGACTCATTTGATGAAAATGTTGAAGTTATACCTATTCAGCTGCCAGGAAGAGAAAGATTAATTGATGAAGAACCATATAAAGATATAAATAAAGCCGCAGATGATTTTGCTGATTTGATTATGAAAGAATATAGTGGTTTCAGTGTTGCATTTTTTGGACATTGCTTTTTGGGATCGGTACTGGCATTTGAGGTTATTAAACGTTTAGAAAGCTGCCAAGAAATAGATGTGAAATATTTATTTGTAAGTGCAGCCTATACACCTGGAAGTAAAAGAGAATATGGTTTGGATCTTGAGGATGATGATAAATTTATAGCTGGAGTAGAAAAACTTACCGGCTTTAAAAATGAAGCATTTGCAATTCCTGAACTAAGAGAATTGTTATTACCGGGATTTAAGGCAGACTTTGAGATGGATATCAAATACAAGACCAGAGAAAATGATAGGATAGGTGTTCCTATAAGGGCTATATATGCTGAAAATGATAAATTTGTAGCTAAAAGTGAAGTTGAATTATGGTGTGAATATACAACTAAAGATTTTGAAATTTTCAAAGTATCCGGTGAGCATTTATATATATGTGATAACCCACAAGAAACCATAGAAATCATCAAAAACACTATTAATGATATAAATTAGAATTGGGGTAATGAAAATGAATCAATTAAAAGATAAAGTTGTTTTAATTACAGGCGCCGGTAGAGGAATCGGAAGAGCTTGTGCCATAAGAGCTGCAGAAGAAGGTGCTGATTTAATACTCACTGATATTGGACAAGATGTTAAGACTGTTCCATATCATTTGTCATCTGTCAAGCAGTTACAACATACTGGAGACGTATGTAGACAAAAGGGAGCTAGTGTATTTATTAAAACTGCCAATATATGTAATTATGATGAAGTGACTGAATTAGTTAATGAAGGAATTGATAGGTTTGGTAGAATCGATGTCCTAGTTAATAATGCTGCAATAGGTGCTCCGGCAGGTAAGGTAACACATCTATATACATGTGAAGAATGGGATACATATTTAAATATAAATCTTTCAGGTCAATGGAGATTAATAAAAGCTGTTGTTCCATTTATGATTAAAGAAAACACCGGAAGTATAGTAAATATAGCGTCTACAGCTGGCCTTTTGGGATACAAGTATTTTGTCGGATATGTAGCATCAAAACATGGAGTTGTCGGATTAACTAAATCAGCAGCATTAGATTATGCTGAAAATAACATCAGAGTAAATGCTATTTGTCCGGGACCGGTATTTGATGATGAGGAGTTAGATGGAAACATGACATCTGCCGTAGCAGATTCTTTAGGTCTTGAAATTGGAGAGCAAGAAGAGGTTGATTTGGAGTCTGTAGCTATGAATTCGGTAGTTTCACCAATAGATGTAGCTAATACTATGATATGGCTTGCAAGTGATGAATCTAAAAAAGTTACAGGAGCTAGAATAACAGTAGATGCAGGATATTCTGTTAAATAGATATGTGGGGAGGGAGCAGTTTTGAAAGTTATTATTAATTCTAAAATTGAAAGAGAAAATGATAAAACAACTAATACTTTTGTGATGAAGTATAGTGATGAGAATGTTATAAAGTCAATAATAAAAAAAATGGAGTCTATAAAGAACGATAAAGTCTTAAATACAATTATATATTCAGTGGTGGAAGACAATAGCCTTTACGAAAAAAAAGAAGAATTTATTAAAAAAGAAATAAACCGTTCAATAGGACATACAAATAAAATAAGAGTAGTTTTAGATATAGAAAGGGAAGATAAAGCTGTTTTAATAATTATAGCGGATAATAGAACAGTTCCTTACAGTAAAATAGTAAATTTATATAAATATATTATGGGAATGAATAATGTATTTGAAAAAAATAATATAGGAAATGAAAGAATCTATAATCCTTCTTCTACGCTAAGCTTTGGAGTGCCAAGCTGGGATTCTCAACAAATTTTTACCAAATGCAATAGTATAGACATTAACAGTGATAATGTTAAAGAAATTAAAGAATGTAGTAAAGATAATATTATTACAGCTTTAATGGCAACATTATATAAATATAAACCAAGTAGTGCAAAGGTACTAATTAAAGAAAATACATCTGAATTTGAAAAGGTAAAAGCTGCTATTACTGATGAAAATCAATCAATAAAGTTTATTGAAGAAGAGGATTTAAATAAAGAAGCATTAGATTTTTTTGAAAGTGGAGTGATCTTTACTGATGCAATAGATGATAACTGTGAATATTATCCGTTTTTAACAGCTGTTTACCCACTTACTTTATGCGTGACTGAAAATAATGGAGATGTAAGAAATATTAGAGTCATGGCAAGTGAAAAGATTGCAAACAAAGTAGTGTTGGAACAGTTCACAGAGTTGTTTGTTTTATATTTAAATGAAATTAATCATACGCAGGAGCATACAATTAGTTCATTAAATAAGTTAAATTTTAATAAAAAGATATACAGAGAATTTGCAGAAACTGCCGAGGATAAAAGGGCTAAAGAAAATTATCCTAATTACAACATTGTAAAGGTAATTAATGAGGTTGCTAATAAGTATCCGGAAAGAATAGCAGTATCCTATAAAAATGTTAATATTAACTATTCTGAATTATCAGAGAAAAGCGATATTGTGGCTAAGAATTTATTAGCTAAAGGAGTAAAAGCCGGAGAGAAAATAGTTGTTTCAATTCCATATGATGAAAAATTAATTATTTTAATTCAGGCAATTATCAAGGCTGGAGCAGTTTATATTCCAGTTGATACTAATTATCCATTTGAAAGATTATCCTTTATAGTAGAAGATTCAGGAGCAGGTTATGTAATCAGTAATTTGTCTGAGGATACCTTTGGCACAGAAATAAAGAACATATCTTATGATAAATTATGTAGCTGTAAGGATGAAGATTTAGTAAAAGACATAGAGTTACCTGAGAATCCACAAGAAAATGGATATGTTATTTATACTTCAGGAACAACCGGAAATCCAAAGGGAGTAAGTATTCCATCTAAAAACATTCTAGCTTTAGTAAACTCCGTTAAAGGTGAATTTGATTTAAATGAAACTGATGTATGGACAATGTTCCATTCATATTCATTTGACTTCTCTGTTTGGGAAATGTGGGGATGTTTATTAACCGGGGGAACATTAGTTGTAGTTCCAAGAGAAACAGCTAAATCCCATTATGATTTATATTCATTATTAATAGATAAGCAAGTTACCGTATTTAATCAAACACCGGCATCGTTCTACGCATTAGAAAAAGTAGATTTGGAAAATAGAGGAGCACAGTTAACATCAATTAGGCTAGTTATTTTTGGTGGAGAGGCTTTGGACACTTCAAAATTAGAGGTATGGTTTAAGAGATATCCATCTACTAAGTGCAGAGTTGTAAATATGTATGGTATAACAGAAACTACTATTCACGTTACATCTAGAAATGTACATGCCAGAGAACAGGATTATCTTGCTTTGTCAGTAGGAAAAGCTATCACCGGATGGGAAATTTCAATTAGAAATAAAGAAGGCGAATTATGCCTTGTTGGAATGGAAGGAGAAATATGGGTTAGCGGAGTTGGTGTAGCTAACGGATATTTAAATAGGGATGAATTAAATAAAGAAAAGTTTGTCATAGATGAAAACAACAAGAAGTGGTATAGAAGTGGAGATTTAGGAAGATTTAGAGCAGATGGCAGTGTCGATTATTTAGGCAGAATTGATAATCAGGTAAAGATTAGAGGGTTTAGAATTGAACTTGATGAAATAAAAAATAACCTTTTGAAGATACCTTATGTAAAGGAAGCAGTAGTTTCTGTATTCAACGTTGATGAGAATGATGCAGCAAAGAAGCAGATATATGCATTTATTAAGGTAAGCGAAGAACATACTCAAGAAGAAAGTGAAAAATACTTGGCTAAAAAATTACCTTTATATATGATTCCAACAAAAATAATTAGTGTTGAAGAATTCCCAATGACTATAAACGGTAAAGTTGATTACAAGCAATTATTAGCTAATGCTGATAAAGTACATATTAAAAATAAAGAAATAACTAAAAATGAGTCTGATTTATGTCTTGAAATATGGAGTCAGGTATTAGACAGTGAAGTTTCAGAGGATGATGAATTCTTTAGATCCGGAGGAAATTCAATTTTAGCTGTAGAGCTGGTTTCTGAACTTAAAAAGAGAATAGATAGTACATTGAAATTAAAAGATGTTTATATAAATTCTACTCCTAGAAAGATGAAGATGTTCTTGGAAAAAAAGGCTGGAGGCTTATTAAATGATTAAGTCTGTATCTGATAAGCTTGCAGTTGTATATGCGACAGGTTCAGCGTCGCCCTTAACAATAAAGGCGGCTTCTTTAGGAGTCTGTGAAATTGTTATTTTATTTGATGAGGCTTGCAACGAAAACGATAAAAAAGAAATTCAGCTATTAACGAAATATGTAATTTCTTATGATATATCAGGTCTTAATGAAGAAGAAATTATAGAAATTCTTAAGAAAGAGAATGTAAAAGGAATTCTAACATTTAGTGAATATAAATTAAAAATAATAGCTGAATTATGCGAGAGAATGAATTTCCCGGGACATTCTCTAGAAACTGTAAACGCACTGACAGATAAATATAAACAAAGAGAGTCTTTAGCACAAGATAATATAAATGTTGTTAAACATACTATCATAAATAGAGAAAACTATGAAATCAATTGTGAAAAAGTCGGATTCCCGGCTATTTTAAAACCACGAACAGGAGCAGGCAGCAAATGGACCAGAAAGGTATTATCATTGACTGAAGTTAAAAGAACTTTATTTGAATTCCCGGAGAACCTTGAATATGTACTTGAAGAATTTTTAGAGGGTAATGCTGCTTTAAAAGATAAATATTATGGTGACTATGTATCTGTTGAATCTATTCATCAGGATAATGAATCAAAGCAGGTTTGTATTACCGCAAAGTTACCTTTAACAAATAATTTTTCAGAAACTGGAATGTTTGTGCCACATCCATTTTCAAAGGAATTGGCAGAAAAAATCTTAGAGGTAGAAGCAAAAGCAATTAAAGCTTTAGGTATAACTGAGGGAATAACTCACACAGAGATAAAATTAACAGATCAGGGTCCAAGAATTATTGAAGTCAACGGAAGGCTGGGTGGATATGTATCTGAAATAATAAAAAGAGCTTCAGGTATTGATTTGGTAAAGGTTGCTTTGATGATAGCGCTTGGGCGTAAGGTTGATATGAATTTAAATGTAGATTCATTATCAAAGGTTTTTTTTGAAATTTTTCTGGAAGCCCCTGCGGTAGAAAACGCAGTATTTTCTGGAATAGAAGGGCTAGAGAAGATAAAGAGCATGCCAAATATTGCGCATGTTAACATTAGAAAATCTATAGGTGACATTGTTGACTATAGGTTAGGCACTGAGAATAATATAGGAGTTGTTTATGGGGATGCAGAAGATTTTGAACAATTTGAAGAAACAATTAATATTGTGAGAAATACCATAACTCCTAAATTTACCACAGAACGAGGTGAATAAAATTATGAATAATACTATTAAAAGCAGATTTGATTATATATCAGACAGGTATAAGGATAATATCGCCATAATTAGTGGTGGTGAATCAGTAACATATAATGAGCTCAAGGAGAAAGAAGCTTTATTATGTAAAAATCTTTCTGAATATGATGTAAAAATTGGAGATAGAGTTGGCATACTATGTAAGGAAAAGTTTAACTGGATTGTTTCTATGTTGGCACTAGTAACTATGGGAGCAGTATATGTTCCCTTAGATGTGAAAAATTCACCGGAATATATAGAACAATTATCTAATAGTGTAGATATGCAACTAATACTTACAGATGAAGATATTAAATTTTCTTTTGTTAATACTAAAAATATTTTATCCTTAAAAAACCTTGAAAATGAGTATCAATTAAAAGATTTAGAACCAGATTCATTAGCATATATTATGTTTACTTCTGGAACTACGGGAATACCAAAAGGTGTAGGCGTTACACATGATAATATTTTAAATCTAACAGTGGAATCAAATTACGTAAAGCTGGATGAAACTGTTAGAATGTTGCAGACAGGAGCCCCTACCTTTGATGCCTCAACCTTTGATGTATGGGGAACTTTATTAAATGGAGGTACTCTTATACTTATAGAAAATCAGAGAATAACAGACCTTAAGTATTTGGGTAATGTGATTTGTAACTATAAAGTCACTACCATGTGGTTGACATCACCTCTTTTTAGTATTGTGGCAGAAAAGAAACCAGAGACATTTGAAGGTGTTAAAGAATTAATTGTTGGGGGGGATGTTGTTAACCCTGACCATGTAGACAGAGTATTAGATGCTTGTAATGAAATAACAGTATTTAATGGTTATGGACCTACTGAGTGTACAACATTTTCCACAGTATATAAAATAAGTGTTAAAAATAATGGACAAGTTATTCCAATTGGAAAACCTATCAAAAACGTATGTGTATATGTGCTTGATGAAGATTTAAATCCTGTCAAAGACGGGGAAGTAGGTGAGCTGTATATAGGAGGAAAAGGTGTTGCTAAGGGATATGTAAATAATAAACAATTAAATGAGGAACGTTTTATAGACAATCCTTTTGAAGGAGGCAAGCTATACAAAACCGGCGATTTAGTTAGGGAAGATATTAATAAGAATTTACACTTTTTAGGAAGACAGGACCGACAGGTAAAAATAAGAGGTTATCGTATAGAACTAGATGCAGTGGAAATCTTCTTAAAAAGGATTCCTGAAATTGAGAAAGCAGTAACTTGTATTGTGTCCAATTTGCAGGGGGGGAAGGAAATCTGCTGCTGTATTACTTTGAAGGCTGGAAGAGAGATAAGTACTGAATTAATACGTAAAAAGTTCGCAGAAGTGGCTCCATCTCATATAGTTCTTTCTCAAATACAAATTATCGATGATTTGCCAATAAATAAGAATGGCAAGATTGATTATAAGCAGATAAAAGAACTTTTTGAAGTTGGCAGTGTTAATGAGAATGAAAAGATAGACATAAGTAATTTTGAGACAAAAGAAGAATTGCTGATGGCCGACATAATAAAAAAAAGAACAGGTGCTGAGATTGACAATGCAATGGTTTCTTTCTTTGAATTAGGTGTTGATTCTCTAACTGCAGTTTATTTAGCAAGTGATATAAGTGAACAATTTAATGTTGAGATTAATGCAGTTGATATTCTAATGAATGCGACTATTAAAGATTTACTTACCTTTATTAATCTACAGCCAAAAGAGATAATAGAAAATGAAAATAAAGAAACAAGTTTAAAAAACAAACTGCCAATATTAAATCAACAAAAACCAATTTTTATTGATTTTACCGTAAATCAAGAATCTGTTAAATATAATATTCCAATGTTAATTAAGATGCCGAAGGAAATAGATGCTGATTTATTAATTGATGCATTAAATAAGTTAGTTAGTAGACACGATGCATTGAGAGTTAAGTTTTCTATTGAAGGAATAGATATATTTCAAACTATAGAAAATGAAGTTGATTTTGAGGTGGAAAGAATTCATGGAACACCGGATTTAGAAAATTTAATCAGGCCTTTTAATTTAAAGGAGGAACTGCCCTTTAGATTTTCCATAATTGAGGGTGATAATGACAGATGGCTATTTATGGACTTTCATCATATCATTGTTGATGGTGCATCCTTAAAACTTATTATTCGAGATTTGAATGATTTATATTACAGAGGTGGCAAGGAAAAATTAATATCAAATTATGCTGACCTAGTAGAAGAAGCATTAAGTAATTATAAAAATAATGAAGAAAAAAGTAATGAGTATTATCAAAAATATTTTGCTGACTATCATGAAATGAATGAACTACCTTTAGACGAAGTTCAAAAAGAAAACTATTCTCATAAAAATAATTGTTACAAATTCAAAGTAAATGAAGAGATGACTTTAAGGTTAAGAAAATGGTGTGAAAAGAATAGTATGACCACTTTTGAAGGATTAATGATTACTTATGCAGGCTTTTTACATACTATAACCGCAGGCAATGATGTAGTGTTTGCAACACCAAGTCGTCAATATAGTGATTTAAATAATGATGTGGTTGCAATGCTAACTAATACTTTGTGGATATATTCGCATGTAAATGATAATGAAAGTATAAACAGCTATATGGTTAAATTTATCCGCAATTTACGTGAGGTACAAAAATTTAGTGATGCATCTGTAGACTTTATTTATGGGTTAAGAAATAAAAAAGGTGCTATAAAGCCTAGTTTGACAGATACTTTAATAGCATATCATTCTTGGCAGGATACTAATTCGGAGTTATTTGGAATCCCAGTTAAAGCAAAACCTATAAGTCCTATGGACGGAATGTTTATGCTTAATATGCAGTTGTTTGATAATAAATCATATCTGGAAGTAGAGTGGGAGTATATGGATGATGCCTTTTTGCAAGACACAATGGCTAGTTTGGGAGAAATGTTTAAATTAACACTAAAATGCTTAACCGAGAAGGACTTAAATAAATATAACAGTATAAATGAATTAGTAATATGTAGTATGTAAAAGAAAAGTATGAAAAGAGGGGATAAGTATGGTAAATAAAGGAATGACTAAGGGGCAGAAAAAAATATTGGCAGCAACTATGCCAACAGCAGATAAATATTGGAGAAAACAATTAGAAGGAGCAATTCCAACTAAGTTATTACCGGATTTTTATAATCTTAATAATAAGTGCGAAGCAGATTATCATTCGGCATCTGTAAAGATAGATTTCAAACTTTGTGAAAAGCTCATTAAAACATTCGGTACAACTAATAATAATATTGACAACATCTTTGCAATGTCAATAATTTCATTAATATTTACTGCTTATAATGGTGTTAATGAAGATATATTAGTTCAGTATAATTCAAATATAAATAATTCACTAAAAGTACCTTTAAGAGTAATTACAGATAAAAACATGACGTATGGAGCATTATTTAACAATATAAATACTTATGTGGAATTTGCGAAAGAATATCAAAAATATCCGGTTGATTTATTAGTTGATAATGTTAATTTAGGCATAAACATAACTACTTTAGAAGATTATAATCAAAACTATTTAAATGAATGTTCAAACCTTGAATTTAACTTTTTATTAGACAAGGATAAAGGTTTTATACTTAAAGTAATTGGCGATGCTTCATGTTATTTATTAGATTCCATTAAAGATCTGGCAAATAAGATTAAAATGATACTTAAAGCTTGCGCAGAGTCTGGAGAACAAACACTGTTTAATGAGAATTTGATTTCAGAAAATGATAATTATATATATAGTTCATTAAATTCTACATATACTGCTTTTTCTGATGAAGCCTCATTAGTTGACTTATTTAAACAAACTTTTTCAAAATACCCGGATAAATGCGCAATAATAGACAATGGCAAAAATATAACATATAGTGAGTTTGAAGAAAAAGCTAAAAGAACTGCTGCTTTTATTAGAAAAGTGAGCAAAGATGAAGAAGCTATTGTGGGAATACTCTGTGATAGGTCAGTAGACTTCTTGGCAGGTGTTTATGGAATACTTTTAGCTGGAAAAGCATATTTACCTTTAGATCCCAAAACACCTCAAACAAGAAACGAAACAGTTTTAAAACAAAGTTCTACAGGTATAGTAATTTATGAACAGAAATATGAAGATAAAGTTCCTGCTACCGTAAGAGGATATTCAACTGTAGAGATTAATGAATCAAATTATGTTTATGAAGACATAAATGTTAAACCGGATTCTCTTGCATATATTATTTTTACATCAGGATCAACAGGAATGCCCAAGGGTGTATGTGTCAGTCAAAGAAGTGTAGTAAATCGTATAGAGTGGATGCACAGAAGTTTTACTTTAAAGGATGATGATGTTATTTTACAAAAGACCCCGGCTACTTTTGATGTATCGGTTTGGGAACTTTTCTGGTGGGCGATTATAGGTGGAAAGGTAACACTATTACCGGCAGGGGAAGAAGCAAATCCAGAGGTAATTATAGAAACAATTGAAAAAAATGCAGTAACAACTATGCATTTTGTACCATCTATGCTAAATGCTTTTATTGATTATGTAAATAGTACTCATTCTCTGGATAGAATAAAAAGTCTTAGAAGTGTATTCAGTAGTGGAGAAGCTCTAAGTCCAAATCATGTACAGAAATTTTATGAGTTATTCGATAGTTCTAAACTAATTAATTTATACGGGCCTACAGAAGCTACAGTTGATGTATCTTGTCATGTAACAAAGAAGGGTGAAAATCCGGTTCCTATAGGCAACCCAATAGATAATATTAGATTATATATTGTCGATGCTAAACATAATAAACGTCCGGTAGGGATGGTGGGTGAATTATGTATTGCAGGAGTTGGAGTTGCTAATGGTTATATCAATGATGAAGTGAGAACTAAAGAGAGATTTGTAGCTATGCCATCATTAGATGAAGAAAGAGTTTATTTAACGGGAGATTTAGCTAGAATAAGACATGATAAAACTTTTGAGTTTTTTGGCAGAAATGATAGACAGGTTAAAATACGTGGATTTAGAATAGAGTTAGGTGAAGTTGAAGCAGCATTTACTAAACAGAACTATGTTAGTGATGTAATAGTTATAACTAATGTAGGAACTGATAATATAGTTCACTTATTAACATATGTTATTTTAAAGGATAAGAGTGTATCAAAAGAAAAAATTAGGGAAGATGTTTCAAAGCTTCTGCCAAAGTATATGGTGCCAGATAGTATAACAATAATAGATGCTATTCCATTTACTCCAAATGGAAAGGTAAATAAAAAAATCTTATTAGAGTTAAATGAGAATGATAAAAATAAGGATAAAATACTACCTTCATCAAAAGAGGAAAAGATAATTGCTCAAATATGGCAGGATGTATTAGGTGTTGATGAAGTAGGCATAAATGATAACTTTTTTGAATTAGGCGGAAATTCAATTAACTTTGTATCAGTATTAGCTTTAGCTAATGAAAAAGGATTAAAGTTTACCTTCCAACAGCTATTTAAAAATCCTACTATCATGGATTTATTAAATAGTTCATCAGAAGAAGATGTAGATGAGGAAGATTTTAAAGAGATAGATAATTTTGAATTAATATCAGCTGAAGATAAAGCAAAAATGCCCGATTATGTTGAAGATGCATATCCTATGTCCATGTTGCAGTCTGGTTTAGTATACCAAAGTACAATTATGGAAGGTGATAATAACTATCATGACATTGTATCTTATACAATAAAGGGAAAAATAAATGTTGATTTATTTAAGATAGCAGTGAAAAGACTAGTAGAAACACAACCTATCTTTAGGACAAGTTATAGTTTAAGCGATTTTTCAGAATATCTTCAAATTGTTCATAAGAAAGTTGAAAACCTACCTTTGAATGTTTATGATTTATGTGGTTTGAAAACAGATGAAGAAAAAGAGAAAATGTATCAGCAATGGTTTTGGAAAGAACAACACAGACCATTCAATTGGAGTACACCAGGCTTAGTACAGTTACACATTCATATATTAAGTGATGATTCCTATAAATATAGTATAAGTCAGCATAATTCAGCTTTAGATGGATGGAGTATGAATAAGGTTCATACATTCTTGTTTGAAACTTACTTCCGGTTATTAGAAGGAAAAGATATTTATGATAAGAGTCTAAGTAGCAATAATCATAATAAAACATTTATTTATCTTGAACAAAAAGCTATTAAATCAGAAAAATTTAATAAGTTCTGGATTAATGTATTGAAGGATGTACCTGATGGGAAGATACCACGAGCAAGAAAAACTAATAAAAGTAAGGGAAATGAGGTAATATTCCAGGATATTAAATTACCTGAAGGATTATCAGGACAACTTATTGATTTGGCAAATAGCCTTAAGGTTCCGGTAAAAGATATATTATTAGCATCCCATATTAAATTTATTTCTTTATTAACAAAAAAGAATGATGTATTTACCGGATATGAAATAGGAGGAAGACCTGAACTGCTAGGTGCAGAAGACGCATTAGGTGTTTTCTTGAATACTATGCCATTCCGTGTAATATTAGAAAAGGATTCATCATGGAAAGAACTAATCCAAAATGTATATAATGCTGAAGGTAAGTTTTTACCATATAGAAGATATCCAATGGCTAAGGCAAAGGAAGATGTAGGTAATAGGGGAATTCTATTTGAGATAGTTTTTAATTTTACACATTTCTATTCATTAAAAAAACTTAGAGATTTACCCGGCTTTGATATGATAGATGTTAGAGCAGCTGCTATAACTGAATTCCCACTTAGAGTTGAATATTCCAGACATTTTTATAATGATGAAGTAGAGCTAAGTTTACACTACCAAACAGCTATATATGATGAAGAGGATATAAAAGCGTTTGGTGAAGTATTTATTGAAATTTTAGAAAGTATGGTTAACAAAACTAATAATAAACACAGCGAGCTTGATATAGATAAGTATTTAGCAAAGTTTAACATTTATAGTGAAGAAGAAAATAGCTCAATAGTTAATGATAATTTTGAAGAAAATGCATTAGACCAAAAACTTATGGACCCTGAATTTAGCAAAACAGTAGAAAAAATAAAAAGTATTTGGTCCAGTGTATTAAAGATACCAAAAGAAAAAATTTCATTAAAAGATGACTTTTTCTTAATAGGAGGAAATTCACTTTCAGCATTAAAGGCTTCACTATTTTTTCAAAAGAAAGTTACATTAAAAACCTTAATGAACAAATCTAAACTTTATGAACTTGCTGAAGAAGTTTTAAATAATAATGAGAATCAAGTTCAGGACACTAAGATACTTCATTGCTTAACTAAGGCAACCGTATCTAAAATAAATATTATTTTCTTGCCATATGCAGGAGGTAATGCTATTAACTTTATGCCAATAGCAAAAGAAATTGAAGAGCTTAATGCAGATGTTTCAGTATTTGCAGCAGAATTACCGGGACATGATGCTAATGTTAAGGGCAAATTTACCAGTTTTACCGAAACTACTAAATTATTAGCTGATGAAATTCAAATAAAGATGAAGGACAAAGAAATCATTATCTGGGGACATTGTGTAGGTACTTCTTTGGCCTTATCAGTAACAAATGAGTTAGAGAAGAGAGGAACTGCACCTAAAAAACTATATTTGGCAGGTAAGATACTTACGGGTCCGGATGAGTTTTTGGAAAAGTTAGAAAGAACTAAAAATGTTAATTTTGATGCCATAAGAGAACTATATACTGAGTGGAGTGGATCCAGTGAATTTTCAAGTCTTGGTGAAGTATATGAGACAAACTTAACAGAAATTTTTAAGCATGATGCAAATGAATCGAATCAGTTCTTAAATTCACTTTGGAATGAAAATAGTAATATAAAGTTAAATACTCCGGCTGTGGTGGTAATAACTAAGGATGATCAAATAACAGAAAATTATGAAGAGAATTGGAAAGTTTGGGAAAAATGGATTAACTCTATTGATTTAAGAGTGTTTGATAAAGGAGGACATTATTTCTTAAACACAATACCATCAGAAGTTGCAGAATATTTATTTAAGAATAATAATATTAAGTAGAGCTATAAAAGCAAGTATTCAGTCTCTGGGTATAAGTGGCTGAATGATAATATTTAATAAAAGGGAAGTGGACATGATGAATCATAATATGAATATTTTACCTAAAAGCACACTTAGAATTGCTTTAGCACAAGTTAAGCCGGATGATGGTAATATAGAAGGAAACGTTGAAAAAGCAATTGGCTTAATAAAAGAAGCTGCAGAAAAGGGTTCAAAAGTAGTTGTTTTTCCTGAAAAGTTTCTTACCGGATATGTACCTGAATTATTAAATACTAATGTTAATAAGTACACTATAACTAGAAACGATAATAGAATTGGTGGGATTTGTCATGCATGTAAAGAAAATAATATATGGGCAATTGTGGGTTCACCGGTGAGAGTTGAAGATAAAGTAT
Source organism: Bacillota bacterium (assembly GCA_023443515.1). Taxonomy (GTDB): domain Bacteria; phylum Bacillota; class Clostridia; order Acetivibrionales; family DSM-1351; genus Ruminiclostridium. The sequence goes on along the minus strand of JAEZUC010000111.1, from coordinate 15,985 downwards.
ATATCTCATCAGTTATAATTAATGGGGTTGGTGAAGAAGTAGATATATATAATAAAACTCATTTGTTCTATACAGAAAAAAAAGTTTTTAATAGTGATGACAATCTATGTATTTTAAACATAGATGATTGGAAAATAGGACTTGGCATATGCTATGATTCAGGTTTTCCAGAACATTCCCGAATACTTGCACAATATGGCTGTAATTTATATTTAGTAAGTGCATTATTTAGTAAAGGAAATGGATATTCTGAATCAAGAATATGGTTCCCGGCTAGAGCGCTAGATAATACAATCTATACAGCTATGTGTAATTTTGTTGGGAAAACAGGAATATGGGATTCGTGTGGCAGTAGCGGAGTTTGGGATCCACTAGGAAAAGTAATTAGTGAAGCTTCTGGTGATGATGAAGAATTATTGGTAGTTGATTTAATACCTGAAAAATTAAAGGAAGCTAGAGCGGCTGAGCAAATGTTGGTTGATTCTTTTAATATTAACTATAACTTTAACAGCGATAAAAATATATTGGTATTATAAAAGAGAGTTTTGATAAGATGTAAATATACATACAAATTGGGACTGTAAATAATTTTGTGTATGAAGCCTTCCAAACTCAATGATGGCTAAGTATTTTCAGTGTGGGTTAACTCTCAAAAATTTAATATTATTTCAAATTATTGCCGGATTTTTCTATTTGTTTGCATTATATGGATTAAATCCGGCAATAATTTTTAATAATGATATATCTTATACCTTTATTTTGAGGGTCTAGCCCGTCCGGCAATGAGGACAAACTATTGGTTTGTGAAGGCTTAGATATAGTAATCGAGCCTTCCATCATACATAATTGACTCATGACCTGATCCCAGTTCCGGTATCTTTGAGTTCATTTTTTTCTTCTTTTCAAGCGAAATATCAGAAGGAAACACTGTTCTAGTTTAATATTTTGTAATTTTTAATCCATGATTCAACGTAGTGTGATTGACTCCTATCAATTTTGCGACGTTGCGAACTGACTCTTTTCCCTCAATGCACCTGAGAACATATCTTAATTTCTCATCTGCGGTAAACAAAAATATGCCCCTCCGTAGATGTTGCAAAACAGCTTGGCGGAAATATGTCATTAGCCGTGGAATATTACATAATTTTAATTGACATTTTTTCACAGTATGTTTTAATTATAATGTAAATGTTTTACTATATTACTTTAAATTTACATGGGAGATTTATGTTTAATATGGTATTCCAGACAACAATATGTGCAAGTTCAGGAAATTTGAAAATCAAAATAGATGATGTAAGTCTAAACTTAAACACTTTTCCTTGCATAGTGGACGATAAGATATTTATACCTGTAAGAGAGATTTTTGAACTTTTCGGATTTGAAGTCTTATATGATAGTGATGATAGAACTACTAAATGTATAAAAGGTGAAAAAACAGTAATTTTTGATTTAGATAGTAGCAATTTGGAAATTGATAAAAGGTTTTTTTCAGCCGGTTCTGGACTTCGTATAATCAAAGGAAGAATTTTTGCATCACCTGAGATAATCGAGTTAGGATTGGATATGAAAGTTCAATGGAATGAAAAAGAAGAAACATTATTTCTCTGGAATAAAAGAGGGAAGGAAATATCTGTATCAGGCAGTGAAAATATTGTTGTAGTAGGTGAAAATATAATTGCAAATATTACAAAGATATATGATATAGATAAAGTTAACGAAAGTATTTCTGAGGTGGACAAGCTATATGATAGCAATAACCCGGTTGGAGCTATTAAAGGCTATGAACAAATTCTAAAACACATTTCAAGTGCTAAAAATCCTGAGGAGTACAGTCATGTTATGATAAATCAAGGCAGTGCTTATCTGAAACTTTCAACAGTAATAAACAGAGAAGAAAATTTAATAAATGCAATATCTAAGTTTGAAGAGGTTCTGCATACAGTAAAAGATGATAAATACCTATCTCAAAGAGCTCATGCCCATAAAGGATTAGGGGTGGCCTATTCGTTATTGGCTTTAGGAAGGGATGCGGAAAACAATATATTAACGGCCATGGAAGAGGTGAATGAAGCTCTCAAGTTTTTTAATAAGCAGGATTATCCATATTATTATGCAAGTTTACAAAATATTAAGGGAGGATCATTTCTAAACCTATCATTTGTGAGGGATGTGGAAGAAAATATAACAAAAGCATTTCTGGCTTTTGATGAGGCTTCGGATATTTTTTCGAAAAAGGATTACCCCAATGAATTTGCTGCTTTAAGACGTAATCAGGCATTGGCTTATAATTATCATTTCAAGGTTAGAGGAGGAGAGAAGGATTTAGAGAAGGGAATAACTGCATATAAAGATTCACTAGAGATATATACTGCAGATAAGTTTCCGGTCAACTATGCTGACATACAGAGCTGTCTTGGAATTTTATACCTTCAATATTTGATGATGATACCCAGCCTTGATAATTTGAATAACACTGTTAATGCATTTAGAGAAGGATTAAAGATCTACACAATAGATAAATATCCTATGGAATATGCCAGGAATCAGAACAATCTTGGTTTTGCATATTTTATGGCACAGATGGAGAAAGACAGGAAGGAAAACTTGATAAAAGGCCTGAAGGCTTTAGACGAAGCATCTAAAATATCAACTATAGTAGAGTTTCCTTTTAAATATGGGTTTGTGCAAGTAAACAAGGGCCGTATTTATAATGCCCTGGCAGGCTATGAAGATGGTGAAAAAAATTGCAAAGAGGCTATAGCTTATTATCAGGAAGCATTGAAGGTTTTTACAATAGATAGATATCCTTTTTATTTTGCAGAGACATATGCACATTTAGGTACAGCTTACCATGATTTATCTGATTGGGATGATTGGGAAGGTAACTGCAAAAAAGCCATAGATTCACACAATAGAGCCTTAAACTTTTTTTCCTTTGAAGAGTACCCTGTTTATTATGCTGATATTAATAAATCCCTAGGTTATTCATACTATAAATTGTCACTTGTTAAAGATATGAGGAATAACCTAGATAAAGCTATAGAGGTACACAATAATTCTTTAAAAGTATTTACAAAGGAAAATTTCACTTATATGTACTCGGATATTCTTATGAGTATGGGTGATATTTACCGTTCTCTTGCGTGTATTGAAGATACAATAGAAAATAGCAAAAAGTCCATAGAAGCATATAAAGGAGTTCTGTTTTATACAGATAAGGAAGTAGACCCTATAAGATTTGCGTGGATGCAGGCATATGTGGCTGACAATTATAACAATCTTGCTGAGGTAATAGACATAGAGCATAACATAAAAAAAGCTATGGAAGCTTGCCGTGAGGCTTTAAATATAAAAGAAGCAAAAAATAATACATCTGTTTATGGATTTATACAATACGTTATGGCGCGTTCATATCTAAACTTGTCTGATATAGAAGAAAAGGAAGTAAACCTTAAAAAAGCTATGGATGCAAATTGCGAAGCATTAAAGGTTTTTAAGACTAAAGGTAATCTCTACAATAATTTATTGTCTTTAAATCTACGTGGTGATATATACCAAAACATTGCAGAAACAAGAAATAGTGAAGAAGATCTTTTAAAGTCTTTGAATTCATATGACGGTGCTTTGGCGGTTTTGTCAGTTTTAGTTGAAAAAAAAGAGCCTGATCTGTATCAATACTGGAAAATTACTGTAAGCAGGGGAACTGTTCTTAATAAGTTGGCGCGCATAAAAGATAGTGAGGACAAAATTTTAGAGGCTTTAAAGCTTTGTAAAGAGTCATTGATGTCTCTTACAATTGGAGTTTATCCCTTAAGTTATGCCAGAACCATGGATAGTATAGGAGATATATATATGAATCTGTCGGAGCTAAGAGAAAAGGATGCAAACATGGAAAGGGCAGTAGATAGTTATGATAAAGCTCTTGAAGTTTTTACAGTTGAAAAATATCCATTGGTTTATCAAAAGATAGTGAGGAAAAGAAACACTTCAAAAAAGAAACTGACGAGTTAAAGAATGACTGTTGCAGTTATATATAAAAGTAAAATATATTATGGGAGGAAATAGGATGCAAAACTATGTTGTAAATATTGGAGACATATTGGACATTATATTAAAAACTACAAGGAAGAGTGCCAATATTTTTGCTCATACTTACCTTATCAAGGATTCGTCTATTATTTCAAAATGGAAGAGGGATAAAGTAAAACCAACAAATGAAGATATTTTGAAAATTGTTGATTTTACTCTTGATGAATCGTCAGAAACTCAGCGTAGAATTATTCGAAATGAGATTGAAATTTTAATTGCCAGATCTTTACTTAGAGATGAAATAAAAGAATCATTATTACATATAGCAGACTTTAGTAAATTCTTGTGTGAAATTATAAATATATCCACCGCTTCATACGGAAATAATATTCGTTGGGAAGCGATGAACCAGGAATCGGTGAAATGTGAATTCAATATGTCTCCTGGCCCGGTAAATAACAGGCCTAAAGAATATGAAAGTGAAACCGGAGTAGTATTTACTGACGGTTTATTGGGAAATTCAGATAATAACATACCTGGTAATATACTGCAAAATGCAACAAACGATACTACAAATATAAACAAAGGTATCAAGGTTGTTGGGAACAACAATATACAAGCTCAGGGAAGCAATATATTTATTAATGTTAATAAATAATACAAGCATATATCCTTACAGTCTATTATCTATTTATGTGAATATATTATTTTGACTTGTTTTTGGGGAGCATATGGGGGAAAATTTTGAGATTATTTATTACTGCATTTGTATTGATGGTGATAATGAAAATGGATAATTTTAATGTGTTTGCCGAGGATGTAAAAGTTATACTTAATGATAGTAAAAGGGTATTAAATGCTGCACAGAAAGAAATAGACGGTACTGTATATGCTCCGTTAAGACCTGTTTTGGAAGCCTCTGGCTGGAATCTTGTATATGATTCCATTAACAGATCTGTTTGCTGTATAAAGGAAAACAGACAGATTGTTATCACAATTGGAAGCAGGGTAGTAGATATTGATGGTGAGCAAATTATACTTGACAAACCTGTAGTTATTTCTGATGGTATTACATATATACCAAGTAAGTTTATCGCACAAAAATTCGGAGTTCAAATCATGTGGAACAAAAATGACAACTTTATAATTCTGTCAGACTATGATGAGGATGATATATATTTGGAAGGTAACGGTAATATTATTATAGCTGGAAACGGAATAATAGTAAACATATTTGAGCCGTACAGTACAGATACCATAAGTGACATGTTAGGTTATGCAGACCGACTTCTGGGTAAAGACAGAAATGAAGATGCTATTGAGTACTATCATGAGATTCTTAGTAATATTTCTATTGATGATAATCCTGAAATATATGCACATGTGTTAATAAATATGGGTAATGCATATAGTCTGCTTGCGGAGACAAAGGATATTAAAAAAGATATAACCCTTGCCATAAAAGCATATGAAAACGCATTGCAGATTTGCATGACAAAACAGGCTGTTGACAGCTATGCCAGTGTTTTGAACAATCTTGGAAAAGCATACAGAATTTTGTTGGAAATTACCGGTGACAAAAAAGATATAAGTAAAGTATTAAATATGTTTATGCAAGCACTGAATTATTATACGCAAAATGAATCATTACTTGATAAAGCAACAGTTCATTATAATTTGGGATTAACTTACAATGAACTGGGTATAAAAGATGCAGCGCGTACCAGTTTGACTGAGGCAGCCAATTTATACAGAAAAGCATTGAACTTATATAATATAACTGATAATCCCTTATTTTATGCGTTAATACAGTATAATCTGGGAGATATTAATGGAATTCTCCTGGAAATTGAAGGTAAGCGAATAAACCTTAAAGAGTTGAAAGTAGCTTATGAAGAAGCATTGAAAATATGGAATGTTGAAAGCTATCCAGCAAACTATGCTAGAGTTCATAAGCATATTGGTGATTCTTTCAGTAGGATGCACCATTTTGAAAGTAATGTGGAATACTTGAAAAAAGCCTTGTCAGAATACACTGAGAGTCTAAAGATCTTTTCTGTAAAAAAGTATCCAGTAGATTATGGTAAAGTAAATATGGCGCTTGGAGATATATATCTAGAGTTGTCGAGAGAGGAAGCAGAAGTAGGATGGCTCGAAAAGTCTATACTCTCTTATAATATAGCATTAAGCATATATAAACCTTTAGAATATCCTGTTTTTTATAAATATGTAATTGATAAATTAAATCAGATTGATGGACAGGGACAGTAGATGTTATACTCCCTTACACATTCTCCATCCATATATTCCTTCAATGCTTTACACATCTAATTAAAGACAAAATGGTTTCAATTTTCATTCAGAAAATATTCAGTTTTCTTTCAGCTCACATTCAAGCCGGTACATGTCCTTCTGTTTTATAATTACATTAGCAGTTGAGCAAGGAGATTTAATGAAAATTAAGCAGGAAGATCTTGGGGAAACTGCTATGTCTCTAATTTAACTCATGGATAATTTGTATATATTTCGGTAAGCACTCGATTTAACTTAATACTAAGAGTTATAGGTAAATACATAATTGTCACCAAAATATAAAATAGGGGTAGTATTTTAATAAAATGTAAGGAATAAAAACATGAAAATTAAAATTTTAAAGCAAGACGATATTACTTTACTAAAAAGGGCTTTAAAATACGTTTATTCATATAAAATCAGATTTACACTAGCTTTTTTGTGTATACTTGGTGGAATAGGAATAGGGATAGCTCAGCCTCTTTTTTGGGGTAAAATATTAGACAGCTTGTTTCAGAAAGACATGAAAAGTGCTGTGCCTAATATAATCTTCAGTTTGATATTGGGCATTCTTTTAAGTATTATGTCATATTTCCAATCATATATTTTTGCTTCTTTAAACCAGAATATAATTTTTGATCTAAAGAATGATATGTACAAAACCATGTTAGAGCTTCCTGTGAAGGCTTATGACGAAATAGATAACGGTGAGTTAATGTCAAGGCTGCATGGCGATGCAAGTGAAGTAGCAAATGCCATTACAGGAACTCTAATAAATACGGTAGTGGATATTATTCGTCTTATTGCCATAGGAATAGCCGTATTTGCTATAAGTCTCAAATTAGCTTTGATTGTTGTAATTACTTTCCCTATATCCTTTTATATATTTAATAAATATGGTAAAAAAATCAGAGCGAGTAACAAGGAATTATCACATATTAATGATATATATTTCGGCGAATCGGGACAAGTTATCTGGGGAATTAGAGAAATAAAAAGTTTGGGAATAAAAAAGAATAAATTAAACGCATTTACCAATATTTCAGATAGACTTAAGAAAATGATAGTTTCCATAACTCTATTAAATGCAAAATCACAGTCACTATCAAATATTATTAATACTATCGCACAGATGTTAATAGCTTTTATGGGTGGAGTATTTGTTGTTAACGGATCACTAGACATAAAGTATTTTATAGCTTTTTATTCCTACTCCGGTCAGTTTTCCGGGTCACTGCTAAACATAAGCCGGCTAAATCTTAATTTACAGCAGGTCATGAACTCGTTGGAAAGAATATTTCTATTGATGGACGGATTGAAATATGACCCTGAAAAATTCGGTGAAGAGGCTATTGAAAATATAACCGGTAATATAAAGTTTGAAAGTGTTTCCTTCAGCTATGATACTAAATCAAAGGTACTGGATAACGTGACTATAAATATCCCTAACAAAGGAAGAACAGCCATAGTAGGAAGCAGCGGAAGTGGAAAAACCACAATTTTCAATTTAATTCTTAAGCTTTATGATCCATGTAGAGGCCGCATACTTATTGACAGCACAGATATAAATGAAATCAGGGAAGAAGATTTACGAAAGCACATTTCAGTTGTTCAGCAGGAACCTTTTCTCTTCAGAATGTCAATAAAAGAAAATCTGTTGCTTGCAAATACGAAAGCATCTCAGGAAGAAATAGAAAGTGCCTGTAAAAGAGCTTTTATACACGAGTACATAGAATCGCTACCCGATAAGTATGATTCAATGATAGGGGAAAACGGTGTAACCCTTTCCGGGGGACAGAGGCAAAGAATTGCTATAGCCAGAGGTCTGTTAAAAAAATCCAAAATAATACTTTTTGACGAAGCGACCTCCTCACTTGATAATGAATCCCAGTTTTACATTAAGAAGGCCATCGACTCTATGGCAACGGATTGTACTGTAGTAATAATAGCACATAGGCTGTCTACGATAATTGAGGCTGATGTTATATATGTTATGGATCAGGGGAAAATAGTCGGTCACGGTAATCACCGTTCGTTAATACATTCTAATAGCATATACCAAAAGCTATATTCAGCGGAGGTACAGCTGATAAATGAAAACTCCAGGGATGTGGTCTGAATAGGAGAAATATGCAGGAAGATAATTGACAGTGGAATAAACAGCGTCGACTCTAGAATACTTGCTTATATATAAAGATAATGGAAGCTAATGACACTTTTAAAAATAATAAGTCTATTTAAGTCTAGTTTGCGTTTGATCCCTGACTTTAAAACCTCGAGGAGTTGGGATTCAAATAGATAAAGCCATGCAATAGAAGAATTCGCGAGCTTCTATAATGGTGAAGTTTGGGGAGGAGGTGAAAGAATGAAGAAACTTGGAAAAAACATAAACCTAACTAAAGAAACAGTTGAGGCCTATGCTTCATGTGGCTGTGGTTGTACCAGCGGCTGTGGTAGCAGTGGTACGGCAGAATATTATGCAAGTACTGGTATATATAATGCTACGCTCAACAATTAGGAAATACTATCATGGCATAACCTGGATAAACCAATATTCTGGTTATATTGCCCATAACTCTACCAGTAATTATGATATAACTAAGTGAAATTTTATTGGGATTAAAATAGATAAAGCCATGCAATAGAAGAACTCGCGAGCTTCTATAATGGTGAAGTTTGGGGAGGAGGTGAAGGAATGAAGAAACTTGGAAAAAGCATAAACCCAACTAAAGAAACAGTTGAGGCCTATAATATTTGTATATGTTCCTGTGATTGTGACAGCGGGTGTGGTGGAGCTTCGACGCCGGCAACATATTATGCAAGTACTGGTATATATAATAATACGTACTACAGTGGATATTCTAAATAGGAAATACTGTCATGATATAACCAGAATAGACCAATATTCTGGTTATATCACCCATTAATCCAGTAATTATGTATTACTAAGTAAAATTAAATTTGTGGTAAAACACATAAAAAAAGGGGGTATCGCTATGGAGAAGGATAAGCCATTTATTCACCTTTTTAAGACTCCAGGGGGATATTATATATATGATGTTAATACAAACGCAATAATAAAGACGCAAAAACCACTCTTTGACTTTTTGCAAGTCGGTCAAAGAGACTGTGCTAACAATGAAAATAACGATATCATAAATGCAGTAAAAAAGATAAAAGAAAAGGGATTTTTATCATCAAAAAGAATTAGAGAGGTTTCTCATCCTACTAACGATATACTGGAATACCATTTGTCTAATAAATTGAAAATGGTTATTTTACAGGTTACACAGCAATGTAATTTGCGGTGTGAGTATTGTGCTTACTCAGGTAATTATTTAAATAGAGGACATGCCAACGTTCGAATGAATCTTGAAACGGCCAAAAAAAGCATTGACTTTTTGATAGATAACTCAAGAGATGTAGATAGTGTAAATATAGCATTTTATGGTGGAGAGCCTCTTTTGGAATTTGCACTCATAAAAAAATGTATTCATTATGCAAAAGAAATTTCTGAAGGTAAAAAAGTTACATTTAGCTTTACGACGAATGGTACTGTATTTACCAAAGAAATTATAGATTTTTTTGAACTGCATGATGCAAGCATTACCATCAGCCTTGACGGACCCAAAGAGATTAATGATAAGAATAGAAAGTTTGCAGCCAGTGGTTGCGGTACATTTGAAAGTATAAGCAAAAATCTGGAGTTTTTTAGGGAAAATTACCCGGAGTACTTTAAAAAAATTATATTTAATATTGTTTTGGATAGAAATAACAACTTTAATTGTGTAAACGAATTTTTTACTACTTATGATATTATTAAAGATTCTACGATAAATATAAGTGGCATATCAACGAATTATGCAAAGGTTGAAATCAAATCATCTGAGGAATATGAAATTAATTTAAAATATGAATTATTTAAGTTATACCTAAATAAAGTCAATAGGCTTGATGAGAAATATGTGTCAAAATTGGTGACTAGGGACTATGACATGTTAAAAATAAAAATAGTAAAAGAAAGAGAACGCACAAAAGAGTTACCCGAAAAAGCGCACCATGGAGGCCCTTGTGTTCCCGGTGCACAAAGACTGTTTGTGGATGTAAACGGAAATCTATACCCTTGTGAGAGAGTATCCGAAAATTCTGAAGTGATGAGAATCGGACATATAGATACCGGATTCAATATTGATAAAGTTCGTAATCTCCTGAATGTCGGAAAGATAACCGAAAAAAGCTGTCGGGATTGTTGGGCTTTCAGGTTTTGTACTTTATGTGCAGCACAGGCGGATGATACAAAGGAATTATCTCCCACTATGAAGCTTTCAAATTGCAATGCTGTCAGGGCATCACAAGAGCAAAACCTTAAAGACTATTGTACGCTTAATGAATTCGGACACAGTTTTGAAAATGATTCCGGATATATTTTGATGGAGGGATAAGATGAATAAGAAAAAAATGATTATATATCCATATGATGAGGAATTTGGCCCTGTCCTAAGACATAGGAAGCTATTAAAGGAATATGAGGTCGTAGGGCTAGTATCACTACGTGGATGGGGGCTAACGAGTAAGGATGCAGGTGAAGCTGACAACGGCTGTCATTTAGGCATCAATATCACCAGCGACTTTGACAACAGTATAGACAAATGTGATATTGTCCTGTTCAGCGAATCGCGTATCCAATTGGAGTTCGAAAAATATATAATGCCTAAGGTCATGAAAGCTGTAGAGGCCGGTAAGGATATAATATTCACTTTCCCCTTGAAAAATGATATATACAACACGATTTCAAAAGAGTGTAAAGCCCATAATGTAAATTTTAAGTATTATAGTTACCTCGATGTGCAGGAAGCTTTTCAAGGAATTGGGGTTGAAAATGAGTTTATATATGATATTGAAACACCTGTAATTTTTGTCATAGGAATTGGTGAAAGGGCAAATAAGTTTGAAATTCAGCTCGCACTGAGAGAGAATATTCTGAAAATGGGATATAAAATAACCCAGGTAGGTACAAGAGGATACTGTGAGTTGTTAGGCTTTCACTCCTTTCCAAGGTTCATGTACAGTCCTACAATATCCGAAACAAATAAGATTGTACTGTTTAATCATTTCATTAAGAAGTTGGAAAAAGACGAGTGCCCCGATGTAATCATTGTAGGAGTTCCTGGTGGAATTATGCCATTCAATAACATGTTACCGAATAGATTCGGTATTCTCGCATATGAAGTATCACAAGCTGTAACGCCTGATACAAGTATTTTTAGCTGTTATTATGCAAAATATTATCCGGAATATTTTAGTAGAACAGCCGAGGCTGTTAGATATAGGCTTGGTTGTAAAGTAGATTGCTACAACATGGCCAATATCATGTTTGATTGGGGAGACTCAAAAAATAGTAATAAGATGGTTTATACTTCACTTAATTCAAAGTTCATTGATGAAAAGTTGAAGGATTATGAACAGCTTGATACTCCACTTTTCAATGTATTGAATAGAGAAGGTGCTGATTGTATCACAAATTGCTTAATTAATAAGCTTACTGAATACGGGGAAACTGAGTGTATTTAAGGGGGGAAGATAAGTATGGATGAAAATATAGAAAAGTTGGTAATGATAATTAAAGAAAGATTTAATATGGATTTGTCCGATTGCTGGAAGGATATACAAGATGAACACCTGCTAGGGAATAAGCTGAGATTGAGTGCAGGTGATTTAGTATACCTATATTTTGATATCGAAAAGGAATTTGGGATTAGAATTCCTCAAGAACATATTTTTAGTGGCAAATTCAGCAGCTTAACAAATATTGCACAGATGATTCAGTGTGAATTAGATTCAAACAATGTGTTTACCGGTCATGAAAAAATATCATGATAAGGGTCGAGGGTTAAGGGATCAACTGGTAACAGCTCTGCTATGGTGTGCGGACAATTATATAAAGCTTGTGAACTTAAGCCTTGGAAGTACCGACTTTAGGGATTATGAGGTAAGGAAGGCCATCTTTATTCTACATAAGTGTGCATAAAACAATAATTTTATAGGGTACAGTTTGGTAAGGGTTACCTATTTTGACTGTTCTATAAATGACTACCAAATTCTTGTTTGCCGGGTTTCCGGTAAAAGCCTGCCCGTTTTCTTGAATTATTTGAGTAAGGGGACTGATATTAAGTTTTAGTGTACCATCACTACTAACCAACTGATTGTTAAAAAAATCAACCTTAACATTTTGATTTCCTGAAACCTTTGCCATTACTACAGCGCGATATTGCGGAGGGTAAATCAGTGGGGCAGGAGCATTTGCATCGTAAAACCCGGTTACTGAATCTCCTATGTTCACCATTACATGATCTACAAAGTAGGTCGTGGGCGTTATTACAAAGTTCACCATGTTTCCATCCATATTTTGTACCGACATCAGTTTATAACACCCGGAAGGCGCTTCTGCCCCTGTCCAGAAATTACTTATTGCTGTAACAGCACCTGAAAAAAATCCAAAAGTAGCCATATTCATTACCCCAACAACATTTATTTTATAATATATAACTTATGCAGCACTAAAGAATTATGTTATCCTTTGCTCATAATAAATTCTTTAATATTGACATAATACATAACATGTTATATATTAAATGCATTATACTCATGGAGAAAAATAATGAAATTACCAAATATAAGTGAAGAATATGCGATTTATGGGACTCTATTTTCTTTATGCAATAGAATTCAAACGATTGGAGACAAAGAATTTACAGATATTACAATGAGACAACATTTTTTGATGATTTCACTTGGAATGTTTGAAAATCCACCAACGTTAAAAGAAATGGCTGAGCTTATTGGTTGTTCTTATCAAAATGTAAAAAGGATGGCAGAGAATTTACAGAAAAAAGAGTTCTTGAAAATTGTACAGGACAGCAAGGATAAACGTAAATTATTGCTTGTATCTACCGGAAAATTAGAAAAATTGACAGATTCCAACTCTGCAAAAACGATAATTTTTATGTCAAAACTTTTTAAAAACATTTCTAGAGAAGATTTAATGATTACCTTAAATACTTTGATAAAAATGGATCACAATATTGGAGGTATTATAGAATGACAAAAAGAAAAGATTTGTTGGCAGTGGTTACATTACTGTTGTTATGTGTTACTGCGATTCCCGGTATCATGTCTATAGATTTTTCTCATGCCTATAGTTTTCTCAATCAATATGGTCAATCAGTATCCATATATGGATATGGGATATATGCTTTTGATAGCTATTTTAAGGCACCTATATCAATTGGAACAGATTTTTGTATACTTTTTGTATTAGTACCAATGTTTATATATACATATATTCAATATCGAAAAAGTAATGATTCACTAGCCGAATTAAAAATGATTTCTGTATATTCGGTAGCGTTATATTATGCAGCAAGTATTGTATTTGGCGTTACATATAACAGATTATTTTTAGCATATGTTGTTTTATTTTCCTGCTCTATTTTTGGAATGTTCATGCATATAAAAAAAATTAAATGGAGCCAAACAATTCAAGTTACAAAAGGGTTAATAGTATTTTTGATATTAAGTGGAATAGCACTTTTTGCTGCATGGTTACCAGATATAATTCCCACATTACTTCATGGAGGGACATTATCGCTCATAGAGGTATATACAACGGAAATTACATATGTATTAGATATGGGAATCATAGGTCCGTTGTGCTTTGTTTGCTTGCATTTGCTGGTAAAGAAACAAAGTTTGGGGACCATGTTGTTAGCAATTCTTCTCAAGGCATGCATTGTAGTTGGAATAATGATGATTCCACAAACTGTATTACAGGTTGTTTCAGGGGTTGAAATTCAAATGCCGGTATTGGTTTCAAAGTCCCTGTCATTTGTCTTATTAGGTGGCTTTGCATTATTCTTTAATATAAAAATGTATAAGGAGTTATCAAATGAAATTACAAAGGAGAAATAAGATTATGATTTTTATCGGAGCTGTTTTAGTAATAATAGGAATTGTTATAATTTATTGGAATATACCATTTTCCCCATTTAAAAGTTCCTTTGACAAGGATATGAAAAGCCGAATTTGTAAAATTGAGCCAAATGAAGCAATTTGCACACAAGAGGAAATAGACCGTTTACCCGAAGCATTTAGAAGGCATTGTAAATATATAGGGTTGGTTGGAAGTAAGAAAAATAATGCAGTAAATGTAGTGTTTCACGATACAAAGTTTGTCTTTGACAGTAATAAAGGAACTATACTTGATATGGAATATAACTTATGGTTGCTTTGTGATAAACCGTTTAGGAGTGCATTTTGCAAATCTAGTATGTTTGGCGTTCCATTTGATGGTATTGATTATTGCTCTGATAACAAGGTTGGTGGAATGAAGGGAATGGTTGGAAAAGCTATCGAAATATTTGATGTCCACAATGAACAAATGTACAAGGCGGGTTTGATATCATGGTTAGCAGAAGGGGCATGTATAAATCCCTGCATTTTATTATCGGACTATGTTACATACGAAGAAATTGATCCTACCCATGTAAAGGCAAAGATCTCCTATAATGGAGTGAGTGGGGTAGGGATATTTACCTTTGATGAGCAAGGAAGACTATTGAGCTTTGAAAGTGATGAACGACAGGTTGAAGAGATAAATGGAATTATGACGCCTATAGGTTGGAAAGCTAAATATGAAAATTATATGGAAAAGGATGGCGTGTTGATTCCTGGTATTATGCAAGCTATAAAGGTGTATCCTGATAAAGAATTAGTATACTTTGATTCAAACAATATTGATATATACTACTACAAATAAGCATGATATATAATTTAAAGGAATAACGCTAAGCAAAACCACCGTTCAGGCAACTGAATGGTGGTTTACGTATACTTTGACAAAATTACTTTTTCAAACTAAAATCTGAAAGAGGATGCTTATTTACAGCTTCCTTTAACTGCTGCTGATCCAAATGAGTATATATCTCGGTAGTGGAAATACTTTCATGACCGAGTATCTCCTGCAAAGCCCTGATATCAACGTTCCCGTATTTGTACATCAGGGTTGCGGCAGTATGTCTCAGCTTGTGTGTAGAATAACGCTGGGGGTCAAGGCCGGCTTCTTTTATGTATCTTTTAACTATTTTCTGTACGGATTCCTTGCTGATTCTCTGGTTTCTGCGACTTATAAACAAGGCACTCTTGTCTTTCAGGCCATTTACGGGACGTACCTTTATATAGTCTTCAATAGCCTGAAGACATGCTTTATTCAAAGGTATGCTGCGTTCTTTGCCACCTTTTCCGAATACTGTCAGAGTATTATCCTTTATATTGTGCAGGTTAATTCCAACCAGTTCCGAAAGACGTATTCCACAATTTAGAAAAATAGTAATTATTGTATAGTCTCTCACTGAATATTCATGATCTGCTTCGTTTACAGAGGTCAAAAGCTTTTTACTCTCATCAAAATTTAGATATCTGGGGAGTCTTTTTAAAATCTTTGGAGATTCCAGTTCTATAGTAGGGTTTATATCCAGAAGCTTTGCTTTTGTCGAGAGGTAGTTGAAAAAAGATTTAAGACTTGCAACCTTTCTTGCACGCGCATGGGCAGTATTATCCCTTTTGTTACTGACAAAGGACATATATGTATATAAATCACTCAGCG
>JAEZUC010000090.1 GCA_023443515.1 Bacillota bacterium | reverse complement strand
ATAGGTCAGGAGTGTAAGCATAGTAATGTGTTAAGCTGACTGATACTAATAGGTCGAGGGTTTGACCCAAAAGAAAACAGGTATTCAAAAGTAGAAGGTCTTAAAACTAGACAATGAGAGAGCTTCAAAATCTTCTTAAAAGAATAACATTAATCAGTTCTGAAGGTACAAAAGTACCTAAAAATTTCTGGTGGAAATGACGAGATGGCCACACCCGTTCCCATACCGAACACGGCAGTTAAGCATCTCAGTGCCGATAATACTTGGCTGGAAACGGCCCGGGAAAGTAGGTCTCTGCCAGATTTATATGAAAGCCTCAAGCTCATAGCTTGAGGCTTTGTTTTATTATATGATTAGTGCTACAAAATGGGTATAAGGTACTTGGTATTAAAAAGATGTTCAATTATACTATGGGGAGTATTAAGTAACATAGAGTAATTAAGGAGGATGGTTGATATGGTAATGCTATAACAAGTGTATAGATTTATTTACTACTAACCTTTTCTTTTATTTTTTCAAAGGTCTCCTGACTTATTACGTGTTCTATTCTACATGCATCTTGTGCTGCGACTTCGGGGGATACTCCGATAGAAATCAAGTAGCTGGACAATATTTCATGGCGCTCATATAAAGCTTTTGCAGTATTGTACCCGGTATCAGTAAGTGTTATAAAACCTGTATTATCGTCTATGGTAATGTAATCTGCATTTTTAAGTATAGTCATTGCCCGACTTATACTGGGCTTTGTATAACCTAATTCATTGGCAATATCTATAGAGCGGACATTTCCGTTTTTATTTTTTAAAATTAATATTGTTTCAAGATAATTTTCACCGGACTCCTGTAACTTAACCATATGACAGCCTCCAAATTTTTACTAATATAATAAACTGTTTCTAATTCTTTAATTATAGCATATGGGAACCCTTTATCAAGGTGTGAGTAATGGCTTGACATTCAATTTTAGGTATTTAAAGTATAAGATATGTTGACATTTGTAGTTAGCGGTGGTAAACTTAAATATGAGGTTAGCAAGTGCTAACTAATTTATAAATGACAGGTTAGTTGATGCTAACTAAAGGGAGTGATTCATATGCCATTAACTATGGTTTCTTTAGGTGAAATGAATTTAATAAAGGCAATTAGAGGTAAGGATGAAACCAAAAAATTCCTGGAGAGCTTAGGATTTGTAGTAGGTGGAAATGTAACAGTTATATCAGAAATTGGCGGTAATATGATAGTAAATGTAAAGGAAGCTCGTGTTGCAATAGATAAAGCAATGGCCAGCAGAATAATTGTATAAATGAAATAAAGAAAAGAGGAATTGCTATGAGAACTCTTAAAGATATAAAAATTGGTGATACTGTTACGGTTGTGAAGCTAAGTGGCGAAGGGGCTGTAAAGAGAAGGATTATGGATATGGGTATTACCAAAGGTACTCCTGTTTTTGTAAGAAAGGTTGCTCCTCTTGGAGATCCCATTGAAGTAACTGTCAGAGGATATGAACTGTCACTGAGAAAAGCAGACGCTGAGATGATTATGGTAGATTAACAGCAGGGTAATAAAGGCCCTGCATATTTTAAACTGTGTAGTTAGCGTATACTAACTATATTTAGGGGGAAGAACAATGGCAATAAAAATCGCACTTGCAGGAAATCCAAACTGTGGAAAAACTACCATGTTCAATGAATTAACAGGTAGTTCTCAGTATGTTGGTAACTGGCCCGGTGTTACGGTGGAAAAAAAAGAAGGGAAATTAAAAGGGTTCAAGGATGTAACTATAATGGACTTACCCGGTATTTACTCATTATCTCCGTACACTCTTGAGGAGGTTGTCACACGAAATTATCTTTTGAATGACAGGCCTGACGTTATTATTAATCTTGTTGATGCATCAAACATTGAACGCAATCTTTATCTTACTACACAGTTAGTTGAATTAGGAATTCCGGTTGTTATAGCATTAAATATGATTGATATTGTCCGTAAAAACGGAGATAAGATTGATATTCAAAAACTTAGCAGTGAATTGGGTTGCATTGTTATTGAAACATCTGCTGTTAAGGGAATAGGATTAAAAGAGATAACTGAAAAGACAATTGAAATTGCTAAAAATAATACAAAGACAATCCCTCAACATTCATTTTCAAATGAAGTGGAAAATTCCCTCAATAAGATTGAGGGAATTATGGCTGAGTCTGTAAGTAAAGAATATTCAAGATGGTATGCAATTAAACTGTTTGAACGTGATGAAAAGGTTTTAAAGCAGCTTTCCCTTGAGGTTGAAACTTTATCAAAGATTGATGAAATAACTGCAACATGTGAAGAAATAATGGATGATGACAGTGAAAGCATTATAACAAATGAACGTTATTTCTACATTGGAAAAGTAATAAAAAAATGCTTACATAAAAAGAGAGTAGGCATGACACCCTCTGATAAAATTGATCGTGTAGTTACAAACAGATGGCTTGCACTCCCTATTTTTGCAGCTATTATGTTTGTTGTGTATTTTGTTTCCGTTTCCTGGCTTGGCACAATTGTAACCGATTGGACAAATGATACGTTTTTTGGCAGCTGGATACAGCCTGCTGTAGGTACCTTCCTTTCGAATGTAGGAGCTGCGGAATGGCTTCAAGGGCTGGTGATTGACGGTATTATTGGTGGGGTCGGGGCTGTTCTGGGATTTGTTCCTCAGATGATGATCTTGTTCTTCTTCTTATCTATTCTAGAGGACTGTGGCTACATGGCCCGAGTAGCATTTATTATGGACAGGATTTTCCGCAAGTTCGGTCTTTCGGGTAAGTCATTTATTCCAATGCTAATTTCATCAGGATGCGGTGTTCCGGGTATAATGGCCTCAAGAACCATTGAACAGGACAAAGACCGCAAAATGACGATTATGACTACTACTTTTATACCATGCAGTGCAAAGCTTCCTATAATTGCTTTGATTGCCGGGGCGATGTTTTCGGATAAATCATGGTGGGTTGCTCCATCAACATACTTTCTGGGTATTTTAATGGTTATAGTATCAGGGGTTATTCTAAAAAAGACAAAACTCTTTTCAGGTGATCCGGCTCCGTTTGTTATGGAACTTCCCCAATATCATGTTCCCGGTGCAAAGGGTGTTTTGATTCATATGTGGGAACGTGGAAAGGCATTTATTATTAAAGCCGGAACAGTAATATTTGTAGCATGCGGACTTATATGGTTCCTTTCTAACTTTAGTTGGAGTTTTAAAATGGTTGAAGAGGGAAACAGCATTCTGGCATCTATAGGTAATGTCATTGCACCGCTTTTCAAGCCCTTGGGCTTTGGGACATGGCAGGCTTCTGTTGCTGCAGTAACAGGTCTTGCCGCTAAGGAAAATGTTGTAGGTACATTTGGAGTGCTTTTTGGGTTAGGAGAAGTCAGCGAGAGTGATCCCACACTTCTTGCAAGCATCTCAGGTATGTTTACGGCTGTTAGTGCGTACTCATTTATGGCTTTTAATCTTCTCTGTGCACCATGTTTTGCGGCTATAGGGGCTATTAAACGTGAGATGGGTGGTTGGAAATGGACTTTTATTGCTGTTGGCTATCAGACCCTTTTAGCTTATGCCGTTTCATTGATAATTTATCAAATAGGTAGTTTGCTTACAGGTGCAGTTTCATTCGGAGTTGGTACAGCAGTTGCTTTAATTGTAATTGGAGTTGGGCTTTGGCTCTTGTTTTTTCCAAGTAAAAAGGTAAGAAGACAAAGTAAGAGTGTCAGCGCCTGATTCAGGAGTGGAGGGTTTTCTATGATAAATTTTATAAAAGATAATATTGCAACGATTTTAATATCTACTGTTATTTTCGGATTAATGGCTTGGGTCGTAATTCATAAAATCAGACAGAGAAAAAATGGTGAATCAAGCTGTGGCTGTGGTTGCTCAGGATGTCCCGAAAGTAGCAGGTGCCATAAGTAGTTGATATATTTACAATAAAATTAGGTGTATCCGGAAGAAAAATCTTTTCATTATAATATGAAGGGATTTTTCTTTTAGTATAAAAGCATTTACAAAGCAAATTATAAGTATTAAAATAAATGCAGTATTTAACGAATATTGTGGAATTTTTAACAGATAACGAGGGTAAAAATAATGGATAAAGATTTGTTGATTAGCAATATTAACAAAATGAAGAAAGAGCATAATGCAGTTATTGTAGCACATAGCTATCAGGTTGATGAAGTCCAGGAAATAGCTGACGTTACCGGAGATTCATTTGCTTTAAGTCAGTTCTGTGCGTCAAGCCAAGCTGATACTATAGTTTTCTGCGGAGTACACTTTATGGCTGAAAGTGCAAAGATCCTATCACCTGAAAAGACTGTTTTGCTTCCTGAGATAAATGCAGGTTGTCCTATGGCTGACATGATTACGGCTGATTCTTTGAAAGAGGCTAAGAAAAAGTATCCGCAGGCTGCTGTTGTATGTTATATAAATTCAAGTGCAGAAGTTAAGGCAGAATGTGATATTTGCTGTACTTCTTCTAATGCAGTGGATGTAATCAGATCCATTGATAAAAAAGATATAATTTTTGCTCCTGACAAAAATCTCGGCAGTTATGTTGCCAAAATGGTGCCTGAAAAGAATATTATTTTTTGGGAGGGATACTGTATTACTCACCATAAAATTAAGGCAGATGCGGTTATAGAGTCAAAGAGGCTACATCCTGATGCTGTTTTGCTGGTGCACCCTGAATGTCAGCCTGAAATACAGGAGCTTGCAGATTTTGTAGGAAGCACGAAACAGATTATTGATTATGCAAGAAACTCTGACCATAATAAATTTATTATCGGAACCGAGATGGGTGTTCTTTATCAGTTGAAAAAGGAAAACCCAAATAAAACTTTTTATATGATGTCGACAGGATTGATTTGTCCAAACATGAAGAAAACATCTCTACAGAGTGTTCATGATGCATTGGCTAAAAGGCAATATGAAATTACATTAGATAGGGACATTATAGAACGTGCATCTGGTAGTCTAAACAGAATGCTGGCAGTAGGAAAATGATTTGTGTAACAAATAAGTAATTTACCCCATAGCATGAATCAGAACTGATTTAGACTTTATCAGCTGCTCTTTTACACATGTGGGGATATGGAGGGTAAAACAATGGAAGAGGATAGTAATATAGTTGACGTTGAGGTCATATACAAGGACGTTATAATTATTGGTAGCGGAATAGCCGGAGTATATACAGCACTAGAAATACCCGACAGCTTACAGATAGGAATAATTACTAAAGAGACGTTGGATATAAGCAATTCAGTTCTTGCACAAGGGGGGATAGCGGTATCTCTCGATGAAAAAAACGATTCACCCCAGTTGCATTTCAAAGATACTCTTTTTGCCGGTGCAGGGCTGAACGATGAAACAAGCGTATGGGTTTTGGTAGAAGAAGCTGCTGAAAATATTAGAACTCTGTGCAGTCTGGGAGTAAACTTTGATAAAAGCGGTCAACAACTATCCCTAACAAGAGAAGGTGCCCACAGTGTAAACAGGATTATCCATTCCGGTGATACGACCGGTAAGGAAGTCTGCGATAAACTAATTCAGGTTGCTCAGAAAAAGAGGAACATAGCTATTTTTGAAAGTCACTTTGCAGTCGATCTTTTAATCGAAGAAGGTAAATGCAAGGGTGTTATAGTTTATGACGAATTTTCAGATAAAATAAAAGTTTTTCGGTCATGTTCAGTGGTCGTTGCAACCGGAGGCTTTGGACAAATTTATTCGCATACTACCAATCCTGAAGTTGCAACCGGTGACGGGGTAGGAATGTGTTTAAGAGCTGGTGCTCAGGCAATGGATATGGAGTTTGTACAGTTCCATCCGACGGTACTATACCACCCAAAGGATAAGAGTTTTTTAATATCTGAAGCGGTCAGGGGAGAGGGTGCTCGACTTATAAACTGCAAGGGTGAAGCGTTTATGAAGAAATACCATGAGTTAGGGGAACTAGCACCTAGAGATGTGGTTTCAAGAGCTATTTTTAAGGAAATGTCTCTCACTGATTCCAAGAATGTATTTCTGGATATAACATTTAAGAGCAGGGAATATCTTGAAAACAGATTTCCCAATATTTTTAAGACATGTCTTGATTACGGCATTGATATATCAAAGGATTTTATTCCCGTTGCTCCCGCAGAGCACTATTGTATGGGTGGAATAAGAACAGATGTTGACGGTCAGACCAATATTCCCGGCTTATATGCATGCGGAGAAGTAGCTTGCACAGGTATACATGGGGCAAACAGGCTGGCTAGTAATTCCTTGCTGGAAGGACTGGTTTTCGGGAGGAAAATAGCTAGGAAAATCGGTTCAGAAGATAAACATTGCTATAATTCAGCAGTGAATTCAAAGATGAGTTATGTGTCAAACAAAAAGAGTGATGTAGCATTTAAAGCTATGAAAGAAGAGATACAGGTTGCTATGACAAAGTATGTCGGCATAATCAGAAACCAACAAGGTCTTGAAAAAGCTGCGGAAATTATTAATGGCATTTATACGAAGTATACCGATTTGTCAGGATTCAGTCTTGTGAAACTGGAAGTGCTGAATATGCTTACAGTGGCAGGCCTTGTAATAGAATCCGCTCTTGAGAGAAAAGAGAGCAGAGGTGCGCATTATAGAATTGATTTTGATAAGACTGACAATGTGAATTGGAAAAAAAACATAGTTAAAGAATTGGAGAAGGGCAAGATGGCTTCACCATTTTAAAAAGGAGGAAATATGAAACTCAGTAAACTTTATATCCACGAAATAGTTATGAATGCACTAAAGGAAGATATGCCCTTAGGAGACATTACGACAGATAATATTGTATCAGAAGGAGATTCTTCCAGGGCTGAATTTTTGGCTAAACAAGATGCTGTTATCGCAGGACTTGATGTTGCAAAATATGTTTTTGAAACACTGGATAGTGGCGTGTGTTTCAAAGCCTTTGTGAAGGATGGAGACAAGGTATCTAAAGGGGATATTATTGCAGAGGTAAGCGGTCCGACAAGAGCTTTACTAAAGGGTGAAAGAACTGCATTAAACTTTATGCAAAGGTTATCTGCCATTGCTACTATGACTAACAGATATGTTAATAAAGTACAGGGTTTACCTGTAAAGGTAGCTGACACAAGAAAAACTACTCCCGGCCTAAGACTTCTGGAGAAATATGCAGTTAATGCAGGGGGAGGAACCAATCACAGATTTTCACTTTCTGACGGTGTTCTCATAAAGGATAACCATATTGTTGCTGCCGGAGGAATAAAGAATGCGGTTGAACGCGTAAGAAACAGTATTCCTCATACTGTAAAGATTGAAGTAGAGGTAGAATCGTTGGAAGAGGTTCGTGAGGCTCTGGAATGCAAGGCTGATATAATTATGCTTGATAATATGTCAAATGAACAAATGGCTGAGGCAGTCAAATTTATTGACAAGAGGGCTCTTGTAGAGGCTTCTGGAAATATAAGTGAGGAAACAATATATAATGTTGCCTTAACAGGAGTTGATATTATATCCATTGGGAAACTTACTCACTCTGCAAATTCAGTTGATATCAGCATGAACATAGAATAGTAAATAATCATAAACACAAAGTGTGGATAAAAATTTATTTATCCACACTTTTTTTAAGTTATTCACATATTGTTTTTAGCAAAATTCTTGACACCTAGAAGGAAAGGCATTACAGAGCTTGTTGATATCTACAAGTAATCCACAATTCTGTGCTTAAATGTGGATTAAAAAGATTTTATTGTAGATTGTATACACGGTGAATTTTGTCTATACAAAATATTGTTGTAATATTTGATTGTAGAATGTATATATTGTGGTGGAATGATTGTTATGATAAATTTTAGACTGTGCAAAATGTGGATTACATTTCCTTAATAATTTTTGAGATTATTCACACAATATATGTGTACGCTAAAAAATCTATTTCAGGCAGTGAACAGCGTAATTGCTTTCACCTGAAATGCCATTACGCAGTGGGTTCTGCCTGATTAAGGAGGCACTATCCATGAGTAGACGTAAAAGTGTGATGTCAGATGCCCTTAAAGAGGAAATTGCCAGAGAACTTGGAGTCTACAATACAGTTGCTAACGAAGGATGGGGAGCAGTATCTTCAAGAGATTGCGGAAACATTGTTAAGAAGGCAATTGAGATGGCTGAAAGAAGTGTCAACCACTAGAATAGTTTAGCGTCGTTTGGGGGCCTACAGCGAGACGAAAGTCTTGCTGATGCCCCATTTTAATGCCCAAAAATACTCTTATATGGGAATATTACTAATATCACGCCTGTTAAGATTGCTTTTATACTGAATTTCATTTATTATAAATTAATAGAGAGATTTTAATAAAAGTTTACTATGCATAAATGGGAGGATAGACCTGTGAAAAACGCATTATTTGTATATAACCCTGTTTCCGGAGGCCATAGGATTCCCAGTGAACTGGACTTTATTTTGTCCTCTTTTCAGGACAAGGGTATTCTTGCTCAACCGTACAGGTTGACAGATGCAAACAGCGATTACCTAATAAGTGCATTGCAGTCAGGAACATATGATTTTGTTGCTGCGTCCGGAGGTGATGGCACAATTAATTATGTTGCCAATTTACTTCTGAACAATGATATTAAAATTCCTCTGGGAGTCATACCATCAGGAACGTGTAATGATTTTGCAAAGTGTCTGGGAATAAACTCTTTTAAAGAAAGCATAGATGTAATACTTCAGGGAAACACCATTATGTGCGATGTTGGTTACATAAACAATTCACAGTATTTTCTTAGTACTTTTGCCGGGGGAAACTTCGTAGATGTTTCTTTTAGTACAAACAGTGAGCTCAAAAAGAATTTTGGTCCTTTTGCCTACTATCTTAAAGGAATTTCTGAAGTGGCTAATATTAAAAGCTTTGATCTAAAAATCACAGCTGATGATCACATTCTTGAAGGAAAGTTTCTTCTATTTTTGATTGTTAACGGAAAACAGGCAGCCGGCTTCCCAAACCTTCTTAAACAGGCGGATTATACTGATGGATACATGGATATTATTCTGGTTAAGAAATGTTCAAATATAAACCTTGCAAGTCTCTTTTTCAAGGTGTTGAGTAAGGAATCTGTCAATGACAAAAACGTTATTATTCTAAAGGCCAGAAAATGTGAACTAAGCAGCAGAATGCCTCTCGCTTTAACTGTAGATGGTGAAAGATCTGAGCTGTTCCCCGCAAGTATTGAGTTCAAGCAGATGGTTCTTGAGGTTTTTGTACCTCTAGAAGAAACTAAATAATATTTATTTTAATAATATTGAGGCCCGCTGTGATTTTTATAGAATTAAACAGCAGGCCTTTTTTAGTTTTAGTTTAATCAATACATTTGATGCTTTTCATCCCTTTGAGCAACCAGCAATTGATTGCGTCCATTTACAAAGGTTTTTCTTACATAATAGCCTTCATTTGAAAGTATTTCATAGAGTTTATCAACTTGATGAAAATAGTTATATCCTACGTCAAGAATCATTGTTTCCCCAGGCTTTAGTTTATCTTGAACAACCGATAAAGTATTGTTTTCATTTAAATTCTCAGCATTTACTACATTGTTTTGCAAATCCATAGATGTAGCTCCTTCGTTTAGCATATTATTTTCTGAATTTATTATTTACATGGTAATAAATAAATATAATAATAAGATTTTTCAAAATAATTGTATAAATTTTATAATTTATGGCCATTATAATATTGACCTCACAAAATACATTTTGACCCCCTTTACATGGTTAGTCGATGAAGACTAACCTATTTTTTTATTTCTTGATAATTCCAGTATATTGGTAAATAATATGTATATACAAAGTTC
This sequence comes from Bacillota bacterium, assembly GCA_023443515.1. Classification (GTDB taxonomy): domain Bacteria; phylum Bacillota; class Clostridia; order Acetivibrionales; family DSM-1351; genus Ruminiclostridium. The sequence goes on along the minus strand of JAEZUC010000090.1, from coordinate 75,171 downwards.
TATAATCGGAGGTGTTTTATGACTAAGTTGGCAGGTTTAATTGACCATACAGCATTAAAACCAGATACATGTAAGGAGCAGATAAAGAAGCTGTGCAGAGAGGCTGTTGAGTACAAATTTGCTTCTGTTTGTGTTAACCCTTGCTATGTAACATTATGCAGTGAGATTTTAAAGGAAACAGATATAAAGGTATGTACAGTAATAGGATTTCCTCTGGGTGCCACTTCAACGGCATCTAAAGTTGCAGAAACTGTTGAGGCAGTGGAAAACGGTGCTGAGGAAGTTGATATGGTAATAAATATTGGAGCTGTTAAGTCAGGGGATTTTAATTTTGTGGAGAAGGATATTGCAGCAGTGGTAGAGGCAACAGGGGGTAAAGCAATTGTTAAGGTAATACTTGAAACATGTCTGCTTACTGATGATGAAAAAGTTATCTGTTGTAAATTGTCTAAGGAAGCCGGAGCTGATTTTGTTAAAACTTCTACAGGGTTCAGTACAGGAGGGGCTACAACCCAGGATATAAAGCTTATGAGAGAGACTGTGGGGACTGATATGGGAGTAAAAGCATCCGGGGGTATACGGGATTATATGACCGCAAAAGCAATGGTAGAAGCCGGTGCATCAAGAATAGGTGCAAGTGCATCTATCGCAATTGTGAGCGAGGAACAGAAGTAAGCATATTTTGCTGGGTAATTAACAGGCCCTGCAGAGCAAATTTAGCTTTACAGGGCCACATTATAATTATTTTACATGAGACATCCAAAGTCCATGCAGGTTACAGTATGCATATACTACTGCGTTACTCTTGTCGGCAAAAACTGCTTTTGGCTCATCACCAGGTGAGAGGACGATTCTTTCAGTGCCTTCATCGCCTGCAACTTCAATCCACTCAATGTAATGGGCATCAATCATCGGATGGACTGCGGAACCTACTTGTACTATAATTTGCCCATCTTTTCTTTCAGCTACAGGAACGTGTTTTTCAAGAGCAGCATCTGTAGTATTGGGTTCGATTCTTTCCATTGGCTCACCACAACAGACAAGTTTCCCTCCACCATTTTTTATAACACTTACGATATTACCACACTGCTTGCATCGATAATAAGCAACTTCTGTCTTCATAGAAAACCTCCTAAATATATTGTTATTAGTATATTAACCAAATTAAAGATAATGTATTTATACCCATAATAACACTGTATTAACAAAATGTTTATAGTTTTTTATTAAGATTATATGATATTCTTTTGATGTATTTTACAGATAATCATTCGCAGGAGGGGAAATTGAAATATAAAAACATTAAACAAGGTATATTTATAAAAAGGCCAAATAGATTTATTGCACATATAGAAATTGACGGTGTCACCGAGGTATGCCATGTTAAAAACACCGGTAGGTGTAAAGAGCTTTTATTACCGGGTGCGGTCGTATATGTCCAGAAATCTGATAATCCCAACCGTAAGACAGGATTTGACCTTATTAGTGTTATTAAGGGAAGCAGGCATATTAATATGGATAGTCAGGTGCCTAATAAGTTGGTTCAGGAGTGGTTGGAGAAGGGGAATTTATTTCCGGATATTTCGCTGATAAAACCTGAATCCAGATATAAGAATTCAAGGTTTGATTTTTATGTTGAAACAAAAGAGGACAAAATTTTCATTGAAGTAAAAGGAGTAACCCTGGAAGAAAACAATGTAGTACTTTTTCCCGATGCACCTACCGAAAGGGGCGTGCGACACATAAATGAGCTTGTAGACAGCTTGCGGGAAGGTTATAAGGCGTATATAATTTTTGTAATACAGATGAGAGATGTTGATTATTTTATGCCAAATGAGCTGACCCACAGGGAGTTTGCAGATACATTAAAATTTGCATATGAAAAAGGTGTTAATATATTGGCTCTTGACTGTATAGTTAAAGATGATTTTATTGAAATAGATAAACAGGTGGAGGTGAAATTGTAATGGTATATCAATTCAGCTTGAAAACTGAAAGGCAGAATTTCTATAATATTACGGGCAAGGTTGCGGAGGCTTTATCTCAGAGCGGGATAACTGACGGGGCAGTTATGGTTTTTTGTCCACACACAACAGCCGGAATTACTATTAATGAAAATGCCGATCCTGATGTGGTTAGAGATATGCTTTACGGTTTGGATAAAGCGTATCCCGACAGGGCCGAATTCAGGCACTATGAGGGTAATAGTTCAGCACATTTAAAGGCCAGTGCGGTAGGTAGCAGCCAGTATGTCATTGTGGAAGAGGGAAAATTACTGCTTGGTACATGGCAGGGAATTTATTTCTGCGAGTTTGACGGACCGAGAAACAGAAAGTTTTATGTAAAGATTATAAAATAGGTTTTGTTAACAGTCTGTTGAAAACTTTGTGGATTAGTTAGGGGGATAGCAATAATTTATCCACAGAAACACAACATTTTGTGAATTAAACTGTGGATATTACTATATATGTGTGTATATATTGTAGATAATGGCATGGACTAATCCACAATATAGGGGTTAGGCGTGTACACTTATTTCTATTTAAGAAACATATTTGTTTGGCTAGGTGTTAGTAGCCAGTAAGGCTTTTAGCCATCGCTGTATTTGTAACAACTCCTGAAATGTTAACATAACATAAAATCAGGAGGTGATTTTAGATGAAATTACATGAGTTTTTAGATTATCAAAGAAAGTTATGGGAAATGGATAAAAGAAAATACGAAACCCGTAAAGTAACGCAAAATAATTATGATAAGAAGGCAAATAATAATACAAAACCTTCTAAATAATTAGTTTATTAACTATTACTGCCTGATGCAAATCAAGGCAGTTTTTTTCTTACAAACAGTATTGTGTATTTACGATTATAATGTATAATTAAGATGTACGTACAAGTTGCATAAGGAGATTATAATGCAAAAGAATGATAATCAGGTAAAATATCTCATGCTTATGGAGCATTTGAAACAAGAAATACTTATGGGCAAAATAAAACCGGGAGAGCAAATTCCTTCGGAAAACGTTCTTGCGGAAACAATGTCCCTAAGCAGACATACTGTGAGAAAAGCAATTTCAATGCTTGTGAATGAAGGATATCTTTACACTGAACATGGACGTGGAACCTATTGCCTGGATAGGAGCAGAAAAAGAAGTGACTCCAGAAATATTGCCGTAATTACAACCTATATTTCTGAATACATTTTTCCAAAGGTTATTCAAGGTATTGATAGCGTACTTTCGTCCAACGGTTACAGCATTATGCTCAAGAATACCAATAATAATACCAAAAATGAGGCTGTTTGTCTGGAAGATGTACTTCAGAAGAACGTTGAGGGCCTTATAATTGAACCTACTAAAAGTGCTTTATATTCAGAGAATATGGATTTTTATGAAGCACTGGATAACCATCGTATACCGTATATCTTTATTCATGGTCTTTATCAGCAGCTGGACAAAAAATCACATGTGCTGCTGGATGATTCCAAAGGTATGTATTCAGCTGTGGAATATCTTGCAAAGTTAGGACATAAAAAGATAGCAGGAATATTCAAAGCTGATGATGTTCAAGGGGTTGAAAGACACAATGGGTATGCAAAAGCTATTGCTGATGCAGGCATGTGCTATAATCCCGATGATGTAATATGGTTTCATACTGAGGACAGGGATATAAAGCCTTATAATATGGTAAAACGGTTTCTGGAAGAGAAACGAGGGGTTGATGCAATTGCTTGCTATAACGATGAAATTGCCTTCAGGGTGTATGAGTTGCTGAACAGCTCAGGTGTAAAAGTACCTGATGATATATCTATAACTGGGTTTGACGACTCCTATTTTTCTGCAAATTGTCCGGTAAAGATAACCACTGTCCGTCACCCCAAGGAAATGTTGGGAGAGATAGCAGCTGAGATTCTACTGAAGATGATAAAAGATAGTGATTATTTAGCAAATCCTATACAAAAAGTCATTACACCGGAGCTTATTATAAAGGAATCCTGTATTAAAAGGTAGTTATTTATTGAACTTGTACGTAACTGTATACAACATTAATTATAATTTTATTTTAAATGTTTCACAAAAGGATTTTTAAAAAATATTAAGGGGGATATCTAAAATGTATAACGTACCAAATGTTAAACTCGGTATTGTTGCAGTAAGCAGGGATTGTTTTCCTGCAGAATTGAGTGTGGAAAGACGTAAAGCAGTTGTTAAGGCTTGTGCAGAAAAAGGGTTGGAAATATTTCAGGCAAATACAGTTGTTGAGAATGAAATTGACGTTCTCAGCGCTCTGAAGGAATTGAAGGAAACAGATGTAAATGCTCTTGTAGTGTACCTTGGAAACTTCGGACCTGAAGGACCTGAAACAATGCTTGCTCAAAAGTTCGACGGCCCGGTTATGTTCGTTGCTGCCGCTGAAGAATCTGAAGGAAACCTTATAGGCGGACGTGGAGATGCATATTGTGGTATGCTCAATGCATCCTATAATTTGGCATTGAGAAAATTGAATCCATATATTCCTGAATATCCGGTTGGAGACCCACAGGATGTGTCAGAAATGGTTGGGGATTTTGAAAATATCGCAAGAATTCTACTTGGCCTTTCAAAGCTAAAAATATTCAGCTTTGGCCCAAGACCGTTTAATTTCGTTGCATGTAACGCTCCTATAAAACCATTGTACGATTTAGGCGTTGAAATAATGGAAAATTCAGAGCTAGACCTTTTCGAGGCATTTAACAATCACAAGGATGATCCTAGAATACCTGCAGTGGTTAAAGAAATGGAAGAAGAACTTAAGAATGGAAACGGATATCCCGGAATTCTCCCAAAGCTAGCGCAGTATGAGCTTACTTTGTTGGATTGGGCTGAACAGAATAAGGGTGCTTCCGAATATTTTGTATTTGCAAATAAGTGCTGGCCTGCATTCCAGACACAGTTCGGATTTGTTCCATGTTATGTAAATTCAAGGCTTGCTACAAAAGGAATTCCTGTAGCATGTGAAACCGATATTTATGGTGCATTAAGTGAATATATAATTACTTGTGCTACACAAATGCCTGCAACTCTGTTGGATATAAACAACTCTGTTCCTAAGGATATGTTTGAAAACAATAAGGATTTATTTAACGGATATACTCTTACAGACTTGTTTATGGGCTTCCACTGCGGAAATACACCTTCATGTATGATGAAGAACCACTCTATGAAGTATCAGCTTATCATGCACAGACTGCTTGAACCGGATAAGGAGCCAGATATCTCAAGGGGAACTCTGGAAGGAACAATAAGACCGGGAGATATTACTTTCTTCAGACTTCAGGGAACAGCTGACAGTCAGCTGAGAAGTTATGTTGCTGAGGGAGAGATCATTGATGTTGATCCTAAATCATTCGGTGGTATAGGTGTATTTGCAATAAAAGAAATGGGCAGATTCTACAGACATGTACTGATTGCTAAGAGATACCCACATCATGGTGGTGTAGCTTTCAAGCACATGGGAAAAGTTCTGTTTGCTACTATGAAGCTTCTTGGTGTTGATGATGTAGCTTTCAATCAGCCTGCAGCTATGCTTTATAAGGATGAGAATCCATTCAAATAAAAAATTATGGTAATCTCAATGACATCCTAATAGATTCAGTGAATAAGTATGGATGACTATACGAGGAGGGGTAAAATGGCACACGAACTAAATGACGATCGAAATGCTATTAATAACGGACAAACAACAATCGGGATTGAGCTCGGGTCAACCAGAATAAAAACGGTATTGATAGGTGCAGATAACGCACCTATCGCATCCGGCAGTCATGACTGGGAAAACAGTTATATCAGTAACATTTGGACTTATAGCTTGGAGGATATCTGGAAGGGTGTTCAGAGCAGCTATCAGGCAATGGTTAAAGATGTCAGGGACAAATTTGGTGTAGGGTTAAAGACAACCGGCGCTATAGGTATAAGTGGGATGATGCACGGTTATATGGTTTTTGACAAGGAAGAAAACCTTCTGACACCTTTCAGGACATGGCGTAATACTATAACTTCACAGGCGTCAGAGGAACTTACCAAGCTGTTCAGTTATCCGATTCCTCAGAGATGGAGCATTGCCCATCTTTACCAAGCAATTCTGAATAATGAAGTGCATGTATCTGGTATTGATTTTATGACTACATTAGCCGGATATATACACTGGAAGTTGACAGGACAAAAAGTTCTTGGTGTTGGAGAGGCATCAGGTGTTTTCCCAATAGATCTAAATACTAAAGACTTTAATTTAAATATGATAGAGCAGTTTAATGAGGTTAACGGCAGTCGTAATTTTCCATGGAAGCTTGAAAACATTCTTCCAAAGGTTTTGGTTGCGGGTACCGAAGCAGGTAAATTGACAGATGAAGGAGCAAAGCTCCTTGATGTGAAAGGTGAGCTTCAAGCAGGTATTCCTCTTTGCCCTCCGGAGGGTGATGCGGGTACGGGAATGGTTGCAACTAACAGTGTAGCAGTTCGCACAGGAAATGTGTCTGCCGGGACTTCAGTTTTTGCCATGGTTGTACTTGAAAAAGAATTATCCAAAGTCTATCCGGAAATTGACCTGGTGACTACACCTGATGGAAGTCTTGTGGCAATGGTTCATTCAAATAATTGTACATCCGACTATGACGCTTGGATGGGTATATTTGCGGAGGCGGTTAAGGCATTGGGCTTTGATGTGAAAAAACCGCAGCTATATGATACGCTGTTGGGAATGGCACTTAACGGTGACCCCGATTGCGGAGGGTTGCTTGCGTACGGATATATTTCAGGTGAACATATAACACATTTTGAAGAAGGACGTCCCATGGTTGTACGTTCATCCAACAGTAATTTTAACCTGGCTAATTTAATCAGGGTTAATTTGTTTACATCTCTTGGAGCCTTGAAAACCGGACTGGACATCCTATTCCAAAGGGAAGCTGTTAAAGTTGACGGTATTACCGGACACGGCGGATTCTTTAAGACAAAGGAAGTAGGACAGAAAGTTATGGCTGCTGCCTTTAATGTTCCCGTATCGGTTATGAAGACTGCAGGCGAAGGTGGCGCTTGGGGTATTGCTCTCCTCGCTTCGTATATGATTAATAAAACTAACTCACAGTCGTTGGAAGATTTTCTTAAACAAAATGTGTTTGGGGAAAGCCAGGGTGATTCGATGCAGCCTGATCCAAAGGATGTTGACGGTTTCAACGAATTTATGAAACGGTACACAAAGGGTCTGGATATTGAAAGAGCTGCAGTTAACTCCTTGAACTAAAATAAGTTTATTGGAATAATTGATTTTTATGAGGTAAAAAATATGTTGGAAAAACTGAAACAAGCAGTACTGGAAGCCAATCTGGAACTGCCTAAAAGAGGCCTTGTAACATATACTTGGGGAAATGTAAGCGGTATTGATAGAGAAAGCGGATTGATTGCTATAAAACCAAGTGGCGTTGAGTATGACGTTATGACAGCTGATGATATTGTACTGATTGACCTCACAGGTAAAGTAGTGGAAGGTAAATTGAAGCCGTCTTCTGATGCACCGACACACGTAGCTTTGTATAATGCTTTTCTCGAAATAGGAGGTGTAACCCACACCCACTCCAGATGGGCAACTGCTTTTGCACAGGCTGGTAGGGGGATTCCTGCTTACGGGACTACTCATGCGGATTACTTTTATGGTGAAATCCCATGTACTCGGGAAATGACAAAAGAGGAAATTGAGTCCGATTATGAAGCAAATACAGGAACAGTGATAATAGAGGCTTTTAAAGGTTTAAATCCTAACTTTGTACCTGCCGTACTTGTAAAAAACCATGCACCTTTTACATGGGGAAAAAGTGCGTCGGAATCGGTTCATAACTCCGTCGTTTTAGAAGAAGTAGCTATGATGGCTATTCAGTGCAGACAGCTGAACCCTAATATAACTCCCATGCCACAGGTGTTGCTAGACAAGCACTTTATGAGAAAGCATGGCCCGAAAGCTTATTACGGACAAAAATAAAATATAATGTTATCAACAAACAACCCCCCAATACTTAAACGTATTGGGGGGTTGTTTGTTTAATGTAATCTGCTTTGAAGTTCCTGATATACCTGCTCTTCTGTCATACCGTCAGCATTTATTACAATGGCTTTGCTGCTGGTATCCTGAATGCCCATTATGTTAGTTTCTACACCTGCAACTATAATTGCATCGTAATTATTTTTTGTAGCACCTTGTCCATAGTCCATATTTTCAACATTATAGCCCTTTTTAGTCAAATAGTCCTTGATAGGAGTCAAATTTGGTTCGATTGCTATTTTCTGATTCATAAGAATTCACCTCCGAATTTATTATCTGTTTTTAGAAATTAATATATTCATTGAAGAATCAAGCTGGGTTAATATCACAAGCACTTGGTAAAAGTTTACTAATAAGTAATTAATATGCTATAATTTGGATATTAACAGATTATCTTGAAGAGTGGGGTTGATTATAATGAACAAAAGATTTATCAGTTTTTTATTAATAATAATACTTATATTACCGTTTTTCACAACCGGAGCCTACAGCGCCGGAAATATTAAGGTGAAGGTAACATTACAATCTGTTGTGTGCATAGAAAATAACCATGTAGGTAATGAATGGGGATATGGTGCTACAGTTAATAAGAAGACAATTTACGAGGGACAAACAGTGGAAATATCAACAACATCAAATGGTAAGATTACTATTGTTTCAACGGCACAAGAGGATGACAGTTACCCTGACTATGGGAGCAAGGCTCTCACGGTCTCAGTAAGTAAGCTAAAATCAAACACAAGTTCCAAATATACATCTAATGTTACAGTTGTAGAAAACAGAGGAAGGTATTCGGGTAATTCTGCTGTTTGGAAGTTTACTTATGTTTTTAAAAAGAAATAGACAGTATTTTCTATTTACCCGGTTCCGAGTCAGGAAATCCCCCGCAACTTTCACGAAATATAAAATACGCTTCCTCAAAAATATTATGAGGTTCTTGTATATACCCGTTTATCATATCCAGGATAAGCTGCAGACTCTTCTTTACCATTTTTTGTATAGGTAAATCAATGACTGTCATACTTGGACTTAAAATTCGACTGGATACAATGTCGGAGCAACCTATGATTTCCATATCCTCCGGAATCCTCACTCCGTTTTTATGTAAAACCGAGTAGACTTCATGACTATAGCCGGACACAAGTAAAAAAAGCGCGGTAGGAAGAGGCCTAGAACGCAAAAGTTTTTCCGTACTTCTATACCCACCCTCCGAGTCGAGAGTTTCAAGTATAATATGCTCCGGAAGTACAGTAATCCCGTACTTCTGGCACCCATCTAAAAAGCCTGTTCTTCTCATGCTGAAATTCCGTGATAAAAGATTTGGACAAATTAAACCTGCTTTTTTATGTCCTCTTGCAGCAAGTAATTTTGATACTTTTTCACCTGTATTGTAATTGTCAATACATACGGTACCATACTTATCATTTTGCCTGTTAAACAATATTATTGGCATTGTGGAATCTGTCTTATACAAATAATCAACATCGCTGTCAGAGGCACCAACAATTATTACCCCGTTAAATAATTGATTTTTAAAGATATCTTCCATTTTGCTAATTTCTGAATATTGATAAGGCTTAAAAACAACCTCTACGTTTATTTTATCATGTAAAATGCTATTTTGAATTCCATCAAAGAAGTTTACAATCAATTCTGAGGAATATACAGAAGGCCATAGAATACCAATAATAGCCGCTGAATTGCCCGCTGACTGATTCCTTAAACGGCGGGCGTATATATTGGGTTTATAGCCTAATAATTTTGCTTCTTCCCACACCCGGTTCTGAGTCTTTTCAGAAATACGCATTTTATCGCCGCGTCCATTTAAAACTATGGATACAGTACCAGGTGAGAGATTTGTTTTTTGAGCAATCAGTTTAATATTTGCATTAGCCATACTATACTCCTAAGGGATATATACTAACATATTATCATAATGTTTTGGCTAAAGTAAATTAAAAGGATACTTTATACCGAAGATTGAGCTTGAGAAAAAGCACCCTTATTAGAGTGCTTTTTCATTTAAAACTTATGAATTACATATTAGTGAGGAGATATGTAATTATTCTATTTAAATAAATCAGGTAAGATGTCATAAATATATTGGTTAACCCAATTCCAAGCATGTGTACCGCCATCGCTTACTATAAAATAGAAGTTTCCTTTTTGTGTATCAGATGAATAAATAAAGGTATCCTTCAATTGCTTCATAGCATCAACCTGAGGTTTCAAGTTAGGATATGCAATATCCAAGCTTCCTGTAGCACAGAACAGGTAAAAATCTTGTGGTGTATATCCGGAATCTTTAACAACCTTTGCAAGATATTCAGCTGTTAGCGTTGCCTTTTCACTTCCTGCTTTATCACCTAATACCCAGCAGTCTCCACTCAATGGCATATAATATTTGAAATAGTCAAGACAATGAATAAAGGTATACCAGGTAGTTACAGAACCCATTGAAAATCCACCGAAGGCTCTATGCTCTCTTGAAGCTTTCAAATCTTCCAATGACGCTGATCCAGCGTATGTATTATACTTAGTTTCTACCAGAGGAACAATATTTTTCATTAATTCTTCATGGAAGAGTGCAGTATCATCTTTTCCACCATAAAATGTAGGTGTTACAACAATAAGCGGTTCAATATCACCATTTGCAATCATGTTGTCTATGATTTTCTTCATTTCTTTGTTCTGACCAGGTCCGCCAAATATGAGATTTTCATTCTCACCACCGCCATGCATCAAATATAAAACATTATATTTTTTGTTTTTATCGGAAGCGTCGTAACCGTAAGGAAGATAAACATTCATCTTCTTAATATCTGTTCCATTCTTCAGATTGTCTGCAGAATACTCCAAGCTTACAATAGAACCTTGTTTATCAGCCTCTGTTCTATAGGTATCCGGAACTGCTTTAAAGTATTTTTCATTTGCAGCTTCATCAGTGAGAACCAATTTTTCGATTGCTGCTTTTATTGCAGAATATTGAGCATCAATTTGTTTCTGAGTAGCTTTTTTATCTGCAATTACTTTTTGAGCTGCTGTAACAGCGTCTTTTACAATATTAGCATTTTTATAAAGTGTGAAATCAATCTTTTTCGTGCTTTCTATCAACTTTAAAAGGTCATATGGATTAAGTCCGCTAACTGCTCCCTTGGCTTTTCCTGTTAGCAATACTTGACCGAATTTTGTGGTGTCATTCCATGCACTTCCTGTTGCATCAAAAACATTGATAGTACCGACTCTTTCAGTACCCTTTGCATCATTTATCTGCAGTTCTATTCCAAGAACCTTGTCGTTTGCTGGTTTAGTTTTAAAAGCAACTCTTGCTTCTACTATATATCCATCCTTGGTTTTAGTCGTAGCTGTATAGAATCTACCGATATCTCCGGTATCCACAGACTGTGAATTTTCACAATTAACTCTGAAGTGTAAATCATCAAGCCCATATTCCTGTGTCTTATCATTGTTTTCATCCAAGAAGATTTCCGCAGAATCATGCATATATGGTGTATCAGATTTTACGCTCAAGTCTTTATCTTTTACTTCTGCAAGTATATACAGAGCGTTATCATCCCATAAAGCTTTAAAAGTAGCTTTTGTAGTCATATTTGGTGTTACGAATTTCGGTGTAACTACTTGTGCTTTACTCCAAGCACCATCTACTTTACCGTCAATAACAGGTGATCCGAAATAAGCAACCATTCTTCCTTTGGAATCAAAACCGTTTTTATCTACCGGTACTTTTGGAGGTTGCGGAGCAGGCTTCTTAGCAACCTTTTTAACAGTAACTTTTGTCTTAATGGTAATAGCCTTTTTGTTTTTAGTTATCTTGCAGGAAATTGTAGCAGTACCAGGGGAGATTGCCTTAACAACTCCTTTCTGAGTTACCGTAGCTATTTTATTGCTGCTGGTGCTCCATTGGTAAGCTGCGCCTGACTGCTTATTGATAATATCAAAAGTAAAGGTTTGCCCAACTGTCAGTTCTTTAGCTGTCTGTTTAAATGCAGGATTACCTTTTACGGCAGCTGCAGAGACACCGGACCACGAACCGAGAAAATTCGTAAATACCATTGATAAAACAGCCAACACAATAATAAAGCGTTTTAGTGATTTTTTCTTACCCATAAAATACTTCCTCCTTTTAAAATGTTTCCATTTCAGCCTTTTGGCTGGGAAAGTGGTAAATTATAAATTATTGTAAAAATGTTTTACATTATTACCTATGTGACTGTTGTTTCAAGGAACCGTCTGGGTTTCTGCTGAATCTCGAAATAAACTTCCAAGCAAGTTCAGCGTCAACTATATGGACATCATGGGCTTTACCATGGGCTAATGCAAAGTTGTAATAGTTTTCCTGGGTGTCACTGCTATAAAATTTATGTATGGAATATTTATAATCGGGATATTGCTTACATGGATAAAGCACCTCAACAGTATCGCTTTCCACACCAATGCTGCATTCGGTATCAAGAGGTTTTTCAGGTGTTTCATGAACAGGTATGTTGTTATACTGTTTCCACGCATCATACTGGTATTGCTGACCCAAACCCTTGTAAATCGGATATTCCATTTCACGGGTTCCATAGATATACCAGACCGGCATACGGTAGTTGCGTATCTTTTGGAGTTCAAGGCCTATTGATATAGGACGTAAATTCTTTTCCAGACTGAATGTCTCCTGATCAAAAGGACCCGGGATAGTATACGGCCACATACTAGCTATAGGGGCGATTGCTGCTATTAATTCAGGGTGCAGCATTGCCATTACCTGAGACATGCCTGCGCCGTTTGAAAAGCCTGACAGATAAACTCTTGAGCTGTCAATGGGATATTTGACTTTTAAATATTTTATCAAGGCAAGATAAAAGTCTTCATCGCTTGGCATTGAATTATCCAGATTGAGGTTAAAATTGATTCCATTGCTGGCTAAAGGATATACAGTAATAAAACCTTCTTTTTCACCGATTTCATGCCATTTGCTCATGTCGGCTGCTTTCATAGGGTTATCAAAAGCACCATGGCTGAAAATAACCAGAGGTACAGACTTTGACGGATTATCTAGGACACACTGGGGAACATGCTCCAGCCAGGTGTGAGGTATATTACCATTGTCGCCGAGAGAAGGGTCATCAAGATGTTTTTCAAAATGGCATTCTTCAAAACAAATTCGCTCAGAAATATTACCTTTTTCACAGGTATTAATACGCCTTACTGTATAAAATAAATCAAACCATATTTTATTCATTACGGTGTCGGTTAATTTATTTATGCTTTCATCAGTGAATTTGATTACTTTATGATAAGGGTTTATACCGTTGAAATATATGGTCCCAAAAGCACCCAATGGTGCTTCCGAATCTGACTTGTTTAAGTGTTTATAAAATGAAACAATAGTGTCGGAGCAGTTGAAAAGTATTGCAGGCATAGCTGTTTTACAATTGATACATGTGTGGGGTAGTGCTGTACCTCCAATAAGGGCCACAGCTGCAATGGTTTCCGGGTGGATTGCCGTGAACTCAAGGGCCATTCCGGCTCCTGAATCAATGCCTATAATATAATGAACATCATTCATTACACGCCACTTTCCGTCTATTATTCCACATGAGATTTCTCTGTTTATGGTTTCTAAAAAAGCTATATTGTTATCATATTGACTGAGATTGGGGAAAACAAACAGAATATTATATTTTTCAGCCAACTCGCACAAGCCTGTGGTAACTAAATCGCAGACTGAGGCTTCGTCTGCTGAAGGACGTAGAATCATTATGGATGACGGTTTGGTTAAATTATCCCATTCTTTATTGGGAGTAAGTATGTAGGCATCTCTTTTTTTACCGTGTATTTCAAATTGTTTTAAGACTAAACTCAATTTTATCACTCATCCCAAATTAGATTTAGATTCCTATCGTTATAAAAGAAAATTAGAATAGTATGTAAGTAAGTAGTAGTGATATAGTGAATTGCTTAAAATTGCAATATCGTTTTAGCAACCTATTGCAATTTTATATCATCCCATTGTCAATGTCAATATATAGAAAGATATATATATTTAGCTAAACTGAAAATAAATATAACCAGTCAGTGTTAAGGAATATGTACTATCCGCTTGTTTATGATTGACAGAATATAGAAGTATTAAATATAATAATTTTGTTGGTAAAACGAAATAGCAAACTAAGTGAATATATTTCTCATTTTAGTCAGATCTTTTGGAGATACAATACTTCCAGTAGATAGGTTTTCTGATACCGACATTACATATAAGGGGAATATATTCAAATGATAAAGATTTTAAACATAATATCTCCAGCACTTAGGAGGTGGTTCGACGCAAATGCCTTTTTACAATAAAATAGAGAGTAATAATAGCCAAAGAAATAAAAGCAAATTGTGGAGCAAAGCTTTTATTTTTTTGATTGCTGTAAGTTTTATAACGGCTACGGGCTTTAATATGGTGTATACGGTTATTTCAAAATATTCAATGGACATTGAGAATTCACTGGTTGTGGCAGGTGCAATATCAGGGATTTTTTCTGTTGCTGCGTTAGTCATGCGCCCATTTGCTGGAATGATGGCAGATATTTTCAACAAAAAAAACCTGTGCATATTGGCAAACGTGATTATTGGATTTTCAGTTGTAGGATATTTTTTCTCTACAAGCATCCCGATGCTTTTTTCTTTCAGAGTACTTCATGGGGGGGCGTTTGGTATAAGCAGTACAGTGAGTATTGCTCTTGCTACCAGATTTATTCCCAAGGAGCGCTTGGGGGAAGGGATTGGTTACTATGGAATTGGACAGGTAGTGGCATCTGTCATTGGACCCAATATTGGAATTTATGTTGCTGATAAGTACGGGTTTCAGACATTGTTTGTTGTCATTGCTTTTTTGTCCTTTATGGGTGCGGCATTGCTACTGTGTTTAAAGTATCCTATTGAACAAATTGAACAAAAAAACGCAGAAAATATTAATGTAAGAAGTAAGCTGACAATAGATTCCTTAATTGCTAAGGAGGGCATCCTCTATGCGATAATTGGGGGTATGTTCTCCTTTGGAAACGGGTTAGTTAGCTCCTTTTTAATTCTTTTGGGGAAAGAAAGGAACATTACAAATATTGGATTATTCTTTTCCATAGGGGCGGTCGTGATTTTTCTTCTACGCCTTTTTGTAGGACGGATAGTGGATAACAAGGGCTTAACCCTTACAGTAAATATCTCTCTAATAGTTTCAGCCATTTCCATGGCATTGATAGGGGTTGCTCCGACACTTGGTTTGCTTATAGTTGCATCCGTATTGAAGTCCATTGGACAAGGAGGAGGGCAGCTATCACTTCAGGCAGAGAGTATCAAGAGAGTAAGTCCAAGCAGGGTGGGGGTAGCAACCAGTACATTTTACATAGGTGCAGACATCGGGCAAGGACTGGGGCCTATTGTTGGTGGAGGAATCTCTCAATATTTTAATTATACTGCAATGTTTGTGTCATGTTCCGTTCTTTTGCTGGTTTCACTGGTTATTTTCAATATTTATCAGAGGAAAGCAAAATATTGATTGACAGGATTATATAAAAATAATAAATCAAAAAACCCTCAAGACTTTCGTCTCAAGGGTTTTTGCATATTTGTTTACTATTATCCGTTTACATTGTAGTGTTGTGATATTAAATTGGTTGCTTTGCAAAGCTTATGCAAATATATAAATGGCCCTACAACTACAAAAGCCAAAAGGATATTAAAAATCCAGTAATCAGCAGCACCAAATTTATAGTCTATGTTGCGACGGGACAGTTCTGTACCAATTCTTGCAGATATTTTATGGAACCATACTATAAAGCCAATTCCTAAAGTGATTGGGCCTACTAAAAAGAATAGCAGACAGTAGTGCATTGTCTTTTTTCCATCATAACGGCTAGCTATAATATTAATATTCGAAGAGATACTCGAATAGAATACGATAGAATAAATCCCAAGCGTAATGATGTTAAGTAAAATAAATTTAATAAGGGAACGTTTTGCATTGAGCTGACCTACAGGCGCGGTTGCGGGCTGATAAGTAGCAGAGCCTTGATTGTTCATAATGACCTCCAAAAATGTATTATTCATACATTATTTTAATAAAATATTACATCTTAGTCAATTACTTGAAAAAATAATTATACTGAAGAATTAAGAAACCACCTAAATGTATCACTACAGCTAAGTGGTTTTTCTCTGGTACGCCCGACACGATTCGAACGTGCGACCTGCGGTTTAGGAAACCGACGCTCTATCCTGCTGAGCTACGGGCGCATAAATAATTGTTTCCTTTTAACAACTATCATAGTATACTAAAAAATTTTCAATATTTCAAGGCTATTTTTATTTTAAAATCATACCTATAAATAACTTTATATAGGAAATGCATGGAAATCCGCAGTAGGTTGTTTTATAATTATTAGATATATTGAGATATTAAATAATGAAGCGAAAAGAATAACCAGTAACCAAAATGCAAATAAAAAAGCGGAGGTAAATAATATGGCTTCAGTAAAGACACTACCCAAGAGAAAAGACATTGAGGAAAAGTTCAAATGGAAGCTGGAGGATATATATAAGGATACGGATTCATGGGAAAAGGATTTTAAGACAGTTAAGGAATTGGCGACACAAATGGCAACCTTCAAGGGCAAGCTTGGGAATAGTGCTGATACACTGCTTGATTGCTTCAAGAAAAGCGACGAATTATTGTCACTCAATGACAAAGTCTTTGTTTATGCAAGAATGAAGAGGGATGAGGATAACGGAAATTCAACCTATCAGGCGTTGACAGAAAGAGCGTCTACCCTTGGTACGGAGGTTTATACCGCAATATCATTTATAGTTCCGGAGATGCTGGCAATACCAGAAGACAAGCTGATGTCTTTTATGAATTCCAATAAAGAACTTTCAGTGTACATGTTTATGGTACAAGAGAATTTGAGGCAGAAGGAACATATTTTATCAGAGAAGGAAGAACAGATACTAGCTCTCTCCACAGAAATATCAGACACAGCAGGGGACATCTTCACCATGTACAACAATGCGGACATAAAATTTCCTTATATCCGGGATGAAAAAGGAGAGGAAGTAGAAGTCACAAAGGGCAGATATACTACATTTATGGAAAGTAGGGACCGGAGAGTTCGTAAGGACGCTTTTGAAGCTGTGTACAGTACTTATACCAAAATGAAAAATACACTTGGTGCATCACTTACGGGCAACGTAAAGAAAAACCGATTTTATTCCGTTGTAAGAAACTATCCGTCAGCCCTGGTAGCATCTTTGGACAACGACAACATACCCGTAGAGGTTTATGATAATCTCATAGCTACCGTAAATAAAAACCTGCACTTATTTGATAGGTATCTGAAGCTGAGAAAAAAGGTATTAAAACTGGATGAGCTGCATATGTACGATTTGTATGTTCCCATGGTTGAAGAATACGACAAAAAAGTTACCTATGAGGAAGCCAAGAAGCTTGTTGAAGATGGGCTAAAGCCATTAGGTGAGGAATACATCGGGTATCTTAAGAAGGGCTTTGATTCAGGCTGGATTGATATTTACGAAAATGATGGCAAAACCAGCGGAGCATATGCATGGGGCGCTTTCAAAACACACCCGTATGTACTTCTTAACTATCAGGACAATATAAACGATGTATATACCCTGGCACATGAAATGGGTCATGCACTGCATTCATACTATACCAATATGACTCAGCCATACGTTTACTCGGAATACAAAATATTTGTTGCAGAGGTTGCATCTACTGTAAATGAATCATTGCTCATGAAGTATATGTTATCAAAATCTGAAAGCAAGCAGGAGAAGGCATATTTGCTGAACCATTATCTTGAGGAGTTCAGAGGAACAATATTCAGACAGACAATGTTTGCAGAATTTGAAAAGCTTATACACCAAAAGACAGAGCAGGGAGAGGCACTGAATGCACAGGAGCTTTGCGATATCTACTATGACCTGAACAAAAAGTATTTCGGAGAAGCAGTTCAAGTGGACAAGGAAACTGCAATGGAATGGGCAAGAATTCCTCACTTCTACAGCAGTTTCTATGTATACAAGTATGCAACAGGCTTCTCAGCTGCTACTGCTATTGCAGAAAAAATATATAAAGAGGGCAAGCCTGCAGTTGATAAATATTTAGAGTTCCTTAAAGGCGGGGGCTCCAATTATCCAATAGAACTTTTAAAAATAGCAGGAGTAGACCTTTCATCACCACAGCCGATACAGGATGCGTTAAACGTATTTGAAAAAACTCTGGAAGAGTTGGAAGAACTTTTAGTATAATATACTCTGGTCAACATAATAAATAAAGGGAGGTTACAGTAATGAATGATCCACGTATAGAAAAACTGGCAAATAATTTAATTAACTACTCATGTGAACTGAAACCGGGAGAGAAAATCCTGATTGAAAATATCGGCAATGAGGTTCCCTTGTCAAGAGCCTTAATCCGCGAGGCATACAAGATAGGAGCAATTCCATACCTTACAATAAAGAATCCGGAATTGGAAAGAGTACTTCTTGAACAGTGTACAGAAGAACAAATGAAAGATATGGCACGCTATGAACTGGCCAGAATGAAGGACATGGATGCATACATTGGTATCAGGTCAGGAGATAATGTAAGTGAAAGGGCCTCTGTTCCGTCTGATAAAATGAAGATATACATGTCACTGTTTTCAAAGCCTGTACATTCTGAACAGCGTGTAGAACACACAAGATGGTGTGTAATGAGGTATCCTACTCACTCAATGGCACAGCTTGCCAATACTCCAACAGAATACTTTGAAGATTTTTACTTTAATGTATGCAATCTGGATTACGCCAAAATGTCAAGAGCTATGGATCCACTTGTAAAATTAATGGAAGCTACCGACAAGGTGAGAATTACAGGAAAAGGGACTGACTTGACATTTTCAATAAAAGGACTGCCTGCAATAAAATGTGACGGTAAAATGAACATTCCCGATGGAGAAGTATTTACTGCACCGGTAAAAGACTCGGTAAACGGAGTAATAAGCTACAACTGTCCTGCGGTATACCAGGGTGTAACTTTTGAGAATATCCGACTAGAATTCAAGGATGGAAAAATAATTGAAGCTACCGCAAACGAAACCGAGCGTATCAATGAAATTTTCGACACTGATGAAGCAGCAAGATACGTAGGGGAGTTTGCAATAGGTGTTAATCCTTACATTGAAACACCAATGAAGGACACACTTTTTGATGAAAAGATAAGAGGAAGCATACACTTTACCCCCGGAAGCTGTTATGACGAGTGCCCAAACGGAAATAAGTCCTCTATCCACTGGGATCTTGTTTTTATTCAAAGGCCTGAATATGGTGGTGGAGAAATATGGTTTGATGATAAGCTAATTAGAAAAGACGGTCTTTTTGTACCTAAAGAACTACAGGCATTAAATCCTGAAAATTTGAAATAGAATAAGTATATTTATATACAATAAAACCAGAGGTTCAATACGCCTCTGGTTTTGTTATTATATTTCAAAAAGTTCCGTTAGTTCTTCTTTGGTCATCTTGGTAATAAGAGTTTCCCCGGATTGAATAACTGCATCCACCAGCTGTTTTTTTCTATCCTTGAGACGTAATATTTTTTCCTCTATCGTACCGTGTGAAACCAGCTTCATTACATGAACTGTTTTCAGCTGACCTATACGGTATGCACGGTCAGTCGCTTGGTCTTCTACAGCCGGGTTCCACCATGGATCATAGTGGATAACCGTATCTGCACCAGTAAGATTCAAGCCGGTTCCTCCGGATTTAAGAGATAGAAGAAAAATCTGACCCTGTCCGTTGTTAAAGTTTTTAACCATCTTCATTCTTTGTTCAGCAGGGGTTGACCCGTCAAGGTATAAATAGTCAATTCCGTCCTCCTGTAACCACTGCCTTATAATTGCCAGCATTGATGTAAACTGTGAGAACAGAAGTATTCTGTGCCCGGAGGTTAGAGAGTCTCCTACTATCTCTTTGAGGAGCAAAAACTTGCCACTGTCACCTTCATAGTTGTCTACAAACAGAGAAGGGTGGCAACAAAGCTGTCTTAGTCGGGTAAGCACCGATAAAATCTTTATTTGACTCCGTTCATAGCCATTTTCGTTTATTTCCCTGAAAATATCTCCTTTAGCTTGCTCAAGATAAGCGACGTAAAGCTTTTTCTGTTCCTCAGTCAGGTCTGCTTTAATAATATGCTCTATTTTTTCGGGTAGTTCCTTCAGGACTTCTTGCTTTAGTCTTCTTAGTATAAATGGTTTTAATTGCTTGCTCAAGGAGGTTAAAGCCCCACTGTCTCCTTTTGAAATGGGTGATTCAAACTTTTCAACAAATTTTCCGTGTGACCTAAGATATCCGGGTAAAATAAAATCAAAAACCGACCACAGCTCTGTAAGATTATTTTCCATAGGTGTTCCTGTAAGTGCAAATCTGTGCTGTGATGCAAGCTGTTTTACGGCTTTAGCTGCCTGGGACCCGGGGTTTTTAATGTGCTGAGCCTCGTCCAGTATACAATATCTGAACAAGTAGTTTTTGTAGTTGTCAATATCACGTCTGATAAGAGCATAAGATGTAACTATTACATCTGAGGTGACACCGGTTTTTATTAGTTCCTCTCGTTCCGCTTTGTTTCCCACAACAGCAGTTATCTTTAAATCCGGTGCAAATTTGTCAACTTCGGAACACCAGTTATAAATAAGAGAGGTAGGCACGATAACTATAGATGTTGCGGGGCCTGAAAAATTTTTATCGTACTGGAGCAGAGTAATAACCTGCAAGGTTTTTCCCAAACCCATATCATCGGCGAGAATTCCTCCAAGGCCGTATGTTGACAGAGTTTTAAGCCATTTAAAACCAAGTTTTTGATAGTTTCTTAGTGTACCTTTAAGGGCTTCGGGAATTTGAAATTCAGTCTCGGAAGGTTCGTGTATATCATGAACTAAATCTTTAAAGGCCTTATTACGTTCAAAGAATTTCATTTCGGTTTCTTTTAGCATACCATCTATAAAAAAAGCTCTGTACATGGGAAGCTGAACCAGTTCACTGTCCAAATCTTCCATTGTCAGCTCAAGTTGATCTATTATTTCAGACATAGTTGTAATTCCCTCTGAATCAAGAGGAAGAAAGGCACCGTTTTTCAAACGGAAATATTTTTTCTTTTCTCTTACGTTCTGAAATATAGAGGATAGCTCATCACGTCCAACACCCTCCATATCAAAGCTGAATTCAAGAAAATTATTCAGGGTATTCAGTCTCAAAAAGCCTGAGAATGAAGGAACCTTTTTAATAGTCATTGCTTTAAAGCTGTCGGAATAGAATACTTGCGTATATTCCTGTAGTTTGGGAACGATTGTATTTACAAAATCAAAAATTTTTTCTTCCTCATCCAGATATATTCTATTACCGTTTACCTTAAAATCACTTTCACCCAATATGTCAACAATAATACCCTCTTTTTCCATGTCCCTTATAAGAATCTTACCCGTAGAGACCTGGTCTCCAAAGGCAGAAAAAGGATTAATTATACGATCACCATACTTGAATTTAACATCTGCAGTTATTATATCTTCAAATTTATCCAGATAGATTTCAGGCTCGAAGTCCACTCTTTGAACCATTTCCTGAACATTTTCATCTATGTATACCCGTCCGGTTTTTTCGACATAAGGAAGTACCTCTGAAAAGAAACGCTCCTTGTCCTTTTCTACGAAGGTTATACGGTTTAGATTCTCCTGCTTCATATAGGTAAAAAAGGGTTTAAAGTATTCTCTTTGGGCAGGTGAAACTCTGTAGACAGTTTCACCGTATAAAAAATACTCAAAATCCGAGGTTATATGATAAAGAGGCAGTTTAGTATCTATATTCAGATCAATGGCAGAGGCATTTCCTGTTAGAGTGAATTCCAAAGGGATATCTGCATCTTGTATTAAAACATTTTGAATTCTTGTATTATTGTTTATTATATTAAAAGGTATACTGTGTAGTATCTTAAGAAGTCTTTTAAGAGCTGCTTCAGAGAGAAAAATATCTTTATCTATAAAGGTACTGTACTTACTCAATTCACTTGTAAAATAGTGCAATAGATTTTCATTCTGCCATATTTCCTGAAGATATGAAATAACAGGCTTATCACTTTCCTTAAAGTCGTGTATGGAAGGGTCAAAGGTAAAGCCTTTCCCGAAAACAATCTCAGTATTGGTGTTGAGGTCTTCTAACAACTGCCGTATATTTCTGACTATATAAAGCCTGTCAGTACCCATACGAAGAGAGAGAGAAGCAATAGGCCCTCTTTTGGTAATTGAGTACCTTCTGTTAATAAGTTCAAGATTAAATTCCACATTAACTGAACTCTTTACTCCTGAGCCTTTATCTGAAAAAAACTGAAAAATATCTTTTGCAGCTTTCTTTTGAACAGTAGAATTAAAAAAACCCTGCTCGTCTTTTTCCTTGATTAAGAAAAGAACGGAGGCAATGTGTTTGCACCCTTTTCCGGTCTTTTCCCAATCCGAACAGGTACATGAAAAATCAATGAGATTACCGGACTTGGCAAAGCGCACCTGTACATTGTACGGATGAGTTCCCAGAACTGTTGCATCAAACAACAGCATGTCTTGATTATAGGACAAGGACTTGATACGCTTATCCTTGAAATAGTCCATACCCTTCTTGTATCTCATGGGCGTAGATAAGTAATAAATAGTGTCTTTAGAAATTTTAAACATCATTTTCTCCAAAGTATAATAAAATAAGCTATCATATTATTATACCCAATTTGAAGAAGAATGTGTAGTTTTTACATAAATAACTGGTCAACTCACCTGAGTATTAACTTGAAGAGTTATAAGAAATTCAGTTATTTCTTCGTTGCTGTTAATTTGGATACTGCCCCCGCACTTTTCTATTTGTGCTTTAACTATACTAAGTCCGAAGCCTCGTTTTCTAGAAGCATTGTCTTTGGTAGAATAACCCGCATTGAAAATTTTCTTGATAATTGCATCAGGAATCATAGGGCCGTTGTTGGATATAGACATATAGTAATTATCATTTTCGATATATGTTTCAAGACGTATAAACTTTTTTTCCCTATCTGTCCCTAAGATGGATTCATAGGCATTGTCTATTATATTGGATATAACTGTAACAGCGGTATCCTCATCTATTACTGCGCTTGATAAGGGTTCTTCAAAGTCCACGAGAACTTCTATATCTTTTCTAAGAGCATTATTATATTTTACACTGATAATAGCATCAACAAAGTCGTTACCTGAACATACATTTATATTCGTGGTCTCGCTGTTATTGGCATAATTGTTTATATACTGCTTGACCTTCTGGCTTAAATCGGGTCTGTTCAGTGTACAAAGGCCGTATATTGTATTTAAATGGTTCTTATATTCATGCCTTTCTTTAGCCACCATTTCGTTAAAGGAAATCAGCTGATAAACATTTTCTTTTTTCAGCTCGTTTGCATATTGCAGAATTTCAAGTTTTGAACCTTCTCGAAAAGCTGAAATCATTGCAATAATCAATACGATATATATAACAAAGGTAAAAATATTATAAAGTATGAAATTGTGAGGGTCTTTTGAAATATAAATATTTGTTCCTATCAAGAAGAACAGTACAGCAAAAATCATAATGAGAGTTTGCTTGTACCGTGACTGGTAGGGATTTCCGTCTTTTAACCAGGAAAGCCCGTTATAGGACTTGTATAATATAAATACAATAGTACCTTCAATCAGCTTTGCTATAATACTTAAAACCGCCAGTAATAATTTATCTTCAATAAGTACAGACATTGGTTTGCCTATCACACTCATACATGTCAAACCAATGAGACTTTCTATAAAAGTCATTCCTAAAAAAACAATAAAAACTTTGGCTACACTTTTAAAAAGAGTTCCGTTAAGCATATAATTAAGTATAAAACATGTAAGGGATGCGATTAAAACTGAATGAAGCCCTGGAGGTAAAAATTTAGTAATCCAATATGTATATATTGTATAAATCGTTACAAACCAGGCGATCCTAGTACAACTCGGTTTTATTAATTGTCGCTGTCCCGACAGGAGATAAAAAGCTATTATTATAATAAAGCCCTCAATAACAGTTAAAATTAATTCATTTGCAAGATACACTGAGATTTACACACCCTTCCAGAGGAACATTCCGACACAAAAAACCCCAAACAAAACAGAACTCTAATAATTGGAGTGTAACTCTAACTATTAGAGTAAATTTTAAATAAGTTTAGATCATTTAAATTAATTTTCAGGTTGATACAACCAAAATATTTTCGAAGTTGCACCGTTAACCAAGCCACTTACTAATAGAGAAAATTTCCCAATAGATTTAAATAAATTTTTTTTCATCAGATCACTCCTTAAAAAAATTTAATTCTCAACTTAATATTCTAACATTCTACAGAAAAAGTCAATATATTTTAAAAAAAATATTACATTTTATACTTAAATTTGCTAATTAGTAGCTGATATACATATAATACATAAACTTCTATAACAGACCAGGTTATTATATTATGAGACATAAAAAAGAAGTCAGACAGTAATAGTAAAACAGTCATTAATGCTACTACAATCCTTGTTTTTTGGGGGAACTCCTGTTGGTTTTGGCTATCTTGGACAGGTGCAATTAAAAAACCCAGAATTGGAAGGAAAACAGTAAGAACTAACTGTATAAAGGAGGGGAGTATATCTGATTTACCGGAAAATATAGCTATGACTATTGCTACAAACGACATTATGATACAAACAATCTCATTTTTAAAATGGTAACCGCCAAGAAAGGGCCGAAGTAACAGGAAGGCAAGAAAGGCACATAGAAATTCTAATGTTAGTGAAATTACGACAAAAATAAGCAAATATAGAATAGTTTTATACAAATCCGAGAAGATACACACCAGCCCGTAACGAATGTTTTTAATCTCTGTTTCCGAGTACTGCTGATTTTTTGTAATAGCATCGGCCACTTTGTAAGCGAGCTTTCTATAAAATTTTATATTCATAAAAATGTCTCCATTATTGATTGTGCAATTTAATATTAGCATATTGCGATATGAAATTACAATAATTGTGAAAAATATACAAAAAGAGACAATCTGTGTAAGATTGTCTCTTTTTAGGGTTTTATTTAAAACACGAAAGCTTATTTTGCAACGATATTAACTAGTCTTCCTTTTACTACTATTACTTTCTTTATCTCTTTTCCATCAAAGAAAGGCTTTATTTTTTCATCAGCCAAAGCCGTAGCTTCCGCTTCACTGTTGTCCGCATCGGCGGAAATTTCTATTTTACCCCTGACTGTACCGTTGATCTGCACTGCCAGTTCTATAGTATCTTTAATTAGTGCGTTCTCTTCAAATTCTGGCCAATTCTGATTGAATATAGAATATTCATAGCCAAGCTGTTCCCACATTTCTTCTGCAAAGTGAGGTGCAAAAGGAGATACAAGCTTTACCAAGTCTTTGATAGTATCCTCAAAAAGCTGTATATTCTTAACTTTAACCTCTGCATCATACTTGTAAAGAGCGTTTACAAGTTCCATACAACGAGATATTGAAGTGTTGAACTGGAATCTGTCAGTATCCTGTGTAGCACCCTTTATAGCAGTATGACGGACAAAGTTCAGCTCCTTGTCGTCCTTGTCCATATCAGTTCTGGAAACCTTTGATTTTTGCTCTGCAAGACTTTCTATAAGCCTTTCTATTCTGCTTGCAAATCTTGAAATAGCTTTTATTCCATCATCACTCCATGGTCCGCCGTCAACATAATTAAAGCCGAAACCAAGATACATTCTGAATATATCAGAACCGTACTTTCTTACGTATTCATCAGGAGAAATAGTATTTCCTCTTGATTTACTCATTCTATTGCCATCAGGGCCAAGTATCGTACCCTGGTGTACAAGTGACAGGAATGGTTCATCAAAATTAAGGAAGCCCAGATCTCTCAGTGCTTTTGTTATAAATCTAGCATAGAGCAAATGCATTGCGGCATGTTCCGCACCACCGACATATTTGTCAACGGGAAGTACCTTGTTTATCCATTCGGTGTCAAATGGCTTATCATTGTTCTGGCTGTCAGCATATCTGAGATAGTACCATGATGAGCAAACAAATGTATCCAATGTATCAGGATCTCTCTTAGCCGGAGCACCACATTTTGGACAAACGGTATTCATGAATTCCTCACTCTTTTTAAGAGGGGATTCTCCGTCCGGCTTAAATTCAACATTGTAAGGAAGTTCAACAGGAAGTTGTTCTTCGGGGACTGCTACTTCACCGCAGTGTTCACAGTAAACTATAGGAATAGGGGCCCCCCAGTATCTTTGCCTTGAAACAAGCCAGTCTCTTAACCTGTAGTTTATTTTAAGACTACCTTTTCCATCAGCTTCCAGCTTATTTATAATAGCAGTTCTTGCCTCAGCAGAGGGAACACCGTCAAATTCGGCACTATTGACCAGAACACCGTATTCACAGAACGGAAGCTCGTCATTTGAACCATCAGCACTCTTAATAACTCTCTTTATAGGCAAGTTGTATTTCTTTGCAAATTCAAAGTCACGTTCGTCGTGGGAGGGAACCGCCATTACACAACCTGTACCATAGCTTGCAAGCACGTAGTCAGCAATCCATACAGGTACTTTTTCTCCGGTGATTGGGTGAATTGCATAACTTCCGGTAAACACCCCAGTCTTTTCCTTTGTTGTTGAAAGCCTCTCAATTTCAGTCTGCTTATTGGTATCGTTTTTATATTTCTCAACTGCATCTGCATATTCAGGTTTGGTTATTTTTTGAACTATAGGGTTTTCGGGAGCCAGAACAACGTAGGTTACGCCATAAAGGGTATCAGCTCTTGTTGTAAATACCTGGAACTCAATATCTGTGTCAGCGACTTTAAAGGTTATTTCAGCACCTTCTGAACGTCCTATCCAGTTTGTCTGTATCTTTTTTGTTTTTTCAGGCCAATCAATGGTATCCAGCTTATCCAGAAGCTCCTGAGCGTAAGTGGTTATCTTAAAGAACCACTGTGTAAGGTCACGCTTTGTTACCTCAGAATCACACCTTTCACAGCACCCGTCAACAACTTGTTCGTTTGCAAGAACGGTGTTGCATTTTGGGCACCAGTTAACAGGAGCATTTTTTCTATAGGCAAGGCCGGATTTGTATAACTGAAGGAATAGCCATTGTGTCCATTTATAATAATCCGGCATACAGGTCTTTATTTCATAATCCCAATCAAAGGTAGCACCCATTTCTTTGAGCTGGCCTTCCATTGTCTCTATATTTTTAAGAGTAGAGTCCTGAGGATGGATACCTGTTTTAATTGCATAATTTTCTGCGGGAAGTCCGAAAGCATCAAAACCCATTGGGTGGAAGATATTATATCCCTGCATTCTCTTCATTCTGGCCCAGGAATCAGTCAAACCATAATTATACCAATGTCCTACATGAAGATTGGCGCCTGATGGGTATGAAAACATTTCAAGACAGTATAATTTTTTGTCAGTATTTTCGGGATTGAACTTATATATGTCTGTTTCTTCCCACTTCTTTTGCCATTTTCTATCTATATCTGCTGAGTATGGCATTTAATCAACTCCTTTAATTTATTAGTATTAATATCAAAAACTTATAAAAACCCGTCTCTTAGTAAAAGAGACGGGTTAATCCGCGGTACCACTCTTGTTAGCCCTGGAGGCTCACTCAAAAGTCTTGTAACGAAAGACCTACGGCTGATTTTTATATCAGCAGCTCCACGGCGAGTTCAAAGAACGTAGTCAACTGCAATTCCACCAAGTATGCAGCTCTCTTTAGTGACTGAATTTTTCTTTTACTACTCCGCTTCATAACTTTATTAAGTAATTAATTAATTTACAGTACAATCTATATTAGATTATCATATTAGTTTGATTATTTCAACTTTATTTACCCTCGTGCTATAAAAAAAACTCCGGCCAGAATGAGTACAGTACCTAATATTTTACGGAGGTCGATATTCTCATTAAAAATAAAAAAACCAACAAAGAGACTTAGTGCATAAGCTATGCTGTTAAGGGGATATGCAGTTGAAAAAGGTAGCTTGGAAAGTACATATAGCCACAAAACAGTAGAAACACCGTAAACAAAAACGCCCGCAAGTATCAGTGGGTTCAAAAGCAACTTTAAACTGTAGCCCTCCATTCTTTCAAGCCCGATTTTCCACAGTGTCTGTCCCAATACGGTAAGTCCTGAATTTAAAATTGTTAAAAATATATATTTACCCTGCATGTATGCCTTCCCATATAAAAAATTTATGTAAATTATATTATATCCTTAATTATTTATAGAAATACGTATGAACATTTTAAGGCAATTTACATAAAATGGATTATAATAACATTTTTGGAGATTTAGAGATGGAGAAATTTGTCGTTATTATGGCAGGTGGCTCAGGTACAAGACTATGGCCACTGTCAAAAGAAAAAAAGCCTAAGCAGTTTATATCTGTTGATGACGGCGAATGTATGCTTGTTCAGACAATTAACCGTGTATGCCGGAGCGTTCCACCATCCAATTGTTTTATTGTAACAAATCAAACTCTGGTAGAATTGACCAAGGAAGTTGTAAAGGACTTAATTCCATTTTCAAATATAATTCCTGAACCCCGGAAGAAAAACACTGCTGCATGTATTGCATATACAGCCATGCTTATTGATAAAAAACCGGGAGAAGCAATATTATGTTTTGTACCGGCTGACGGATATGTCAAAGATGAGCTTGGTTATTCAGAAACAATAAATCTTGCGTTTAGTGCAGCGGAGGAAAAGGATAGTCTTGTTGTAATAGGAATTAGCCCCTCATATCCCTCTACTGCCTATGGTTATATAAAAGTTGATATAGGAGCAGGGTCAGAAAATCAAATACTCAAGGTTATAATGTTCACTGAAAAACCAAGCGAAGACATCGCCCGCTCAATGCTTGAGTCAGGGGATTATTTGTGGAATGGAGGGATTTTGGCAGGAACATCCAAGGCGATAATTAATCAGGTTAAGCAATATATACCTGAACATTATAACTCCATCACAAATGCACTTGCACAGCTAGGAAGTGATAATTTTAACACATATATTGATAATGCATATAATGAACTACAGGATATTTCATTTGACAGTGCTGTACTGGAAAAAAGCGACGATATTTACGTAATTAGGGCTTCCTTCGAATGGTATGATATCGGGAGTATTGATACATTGTCGGAAACTCTGGAAAAAGATAAGGACAGTAACTCCTGGAAGGGCGATTATATAGCTCTACAAACTACCAATTCTGTCATTTATGCCGACGGAATCCTTATTGGGGTAATAGGGCTGGACAATATGATAGTTGCCGGCACAAATGAGGCTGTTATTGTCTGTCCAAGAGAAAAGGCGCAGGAAGTCAAGAGCCTTGTGGAAATACTTAAACAAAAGGGATATGAAATTTTCTTGTAATAACCTGATGTAGCGGAGGGTTTTAATTTGAAGCAGGAGAAATTCTTACTTATCAAGACAACCGGGGATGGTTTTTGGTATGACATGCATCACACTCTTTCTAATCTTTTACTTGCAGAAATGACACAAAGGATACCGGTTATTTACTGGGGAAGTAAAAGTATTTACAGTACTGATGATACATCAAATGCTTTTGAACAGTATTTTTTCCCGGTATCAAAATATAGTATGGATGAATTATTTGAAAATATTAATCACAGTAAGGATATACAGGTTGCTGACAGATACACGGATATAGAGTGTATGATATGCCGTATGGAGGAGGATTATCCATATTTTGGATTTAATTCAGTGGAAATTTATAGACTTATGCTCAAAAAATATATAAGGTTGCGACGTGAAGTTGAAAAGGAAATAAATACTTTCTATGATAAAAATATGGCAGGTAAGCCTATGGTTGCAGTACATATAAGAGGAAGTGACAAGATTTTGGAAGTAAGCCATTTGCATGAATTGAACCAACTCTATCCGACAAAAATAAACTCTTATTTGAAAGATAGGCCGGATGCTTACATTTTTCTAATGACTGACTGCAAAGATATATTGGCTGAGTATAAAAACATTTACGGCGATAGGGTAATCAACACCGATTGTAAAAGGGTTTTAAAAAATGGAGGGGGAGTTCACTTCCAAGTATATGAAAACAACAGACAAAAAGGAATAGAAATAATAAAGGATACTTGGCTTGCTGCAAAATGCGACTATTTCATAGGAAATGGATTCTCAAATGTATCCAGGGCTGTTTACGAGCTAAAAGATTGGCAGAACCATGAAGTAACCTTGCTTTACTAACATAGCCACGCGTATATATATATAGGGAATTTTCGGAGGTTGGGATATATGGAAAACGAGAGACTTATTGAGCTGTACAGAATTATGCAAACCATACGCAGTGTGGAACGCAAAATTGAAGGTGAATATAAAAATGACGAGATGAAAACTCCTATCCATTTGTCTATAGGGCAGGAAGCAATTGCGGCAGGGGTTTGTATAAATCTACGCAAGGAGGATTACCTTTTTGGAACCCATAGAAGTCATGCTCAGTATATCGCTAAAGGCGGAGATATCAAGCAAATGGTAGCTGAGTTGTATCTTCGTAAGACAGGGTGTACTTCCGGTAGGGGAGGCTCCATGCACCTGATGGCCCCGGATATAGGAATTTATGGCTCCACTGCCATAGTTGGAGGCAACTTACCCCTTGGTACAGGTACTGCTCTTGCATCTAAGATTCAAAAAAACGACAGGGTTACTGCTGTTTTTTTCGGAGATGGAGCAGCAGACGAAGGTACCTTTCATGAGAGTCTGAATTTTGCATCTCTAAAAAGACTCCCTGTGGTTTATGTTTGTGAGAATAATTTCTATGCCATAAACTCACGCCAATTAGAACGACAGTCCGGAGATAATATTTATAAAATAGCTCAGGGATATGGAATACCGGCATACCAGATTGATGGAAATGATGTGCTTAAAGTTTCAGCATTTGCAGAAAAGGCAGTTGAAAGGTGCAGGAAGGGCGAAGGGCCTACCCTGCTAGAGTGTGTAAGTTACAGGTGGAAGGGTCACATCGGAACGGTTGATGATTTAGGAGCGGGATACAGGTCTCAGGAGGAGTATGACTATTGGGTTTCAAAGTGCCCTATTAAATGGTATAAAGAATATCTTAAATGCAGAGATATAATTAATGAGACGTTAGAAGAATCCATACAAGAAGTAATAGATAAGGTGATAAAGGATGCCTTTGAATTTGCAGTAGCTTCACCTAAACCCCAGCCTGAAGAACTTCTAGATTTTGTTTATGCTGACTGAATCAAATTTATATAGATTAAAACCAGATAGGAGGTATTTATAAATGCCCTGGACTACAATCGAAGTTGAGAAACAGGATAAATTTATAATAACAGATGAATCGGAAAATGCTAGGATGATTTCATATAAAGATGCTTTGTATGAAGCTTTGGATCAGTCACTTGCGAAGGATCCAAGGGTTTTTATAATGGGAGAGGGCGTTGACGATCCCGGAGGAGTATTTGGAACAACAAAAGGGCTGCATGAAAAGTATGGACAGGACAGAGTTTTTGACACACCTATAGCAGAGAACTCCCTGACAGGTATCGCGGCAGGAGCCGCAATGGCCGGATTAAGACCTGTTTTTGTACACAGCAGAATGGATTTTTTACTTCTATCACTGGATCAACTGGTAAATCATGCAGCAAAATGGAGCTATATGACAGGAGGAAAGGTAAGTGTTCCTTTGGTAGTGAGAACAGTTAGTGCTAGGGGCTGGGGGTCGGGAGCCCAACATTCCCAGTGTTTACAGGGAATGCTTATGAATGCCCCGGGATTAAAAATTGTTGCCCCTGCCACACCTTACGATGCAAAAGGGTTATTGATATCAAGCATTATAGACAATAATCCTGTCCTGTTCGTTGAGCATAGGTGGCTATATAAAACAGTAGGCAATGTTCCGGATACACTGTATTCAATACCATTTGGTAAGGGAGTTGTAAGAAAAAAAGGAAAAGATATTACTATTGTTGCAGTATCCTATATGCTGGTTGAAGCGCTGAAGGCGGCTGAAAAACTTGAAACTCAGAATATATCGGCAGAAGTAATAGATTTAAGGACAATAAAACCCATAGACGAGGATATAATTATTGAATCCCTTACAAAGACCGGAAAACTGATAATAACAGATACAGGATGGAAAACCGGAGGTGTTGCTGCGGAAATAGCAGCAATTGTTGCCGAAAAAGCCGTTCACTTACTGAAAAAGCCTGTTGTCAGAGTTTGCTGTCCGGATATACCTACTCCTGCAGGAGATTTGCAGGAAAAGGCTTTTTATCCTGATTCCGAAACTATATGTGATAAGGCTGTTGAATTAATGAAGTAATGAAAGGGGGCCTCATTTTGGATAAATATATAAAAGAGGATTGTGTGGAGTATTTAAAAAAAATAGACTTGTCTCCTCTTTATAATAAAACAGTTCTTATAACAGGAGCCAACGGACTCATTGGAACTTATATCATATACATGCTTCATCTCGCCAATATATTGAACGGCGGCGGGATTAAAATTCATGCTGTCAGCAGAAGCAGACCTTGCGAGGCGCTTGCTGATATATTTGTAGAAAATTACAGGTTTGATCAAGAAGATTTAACAAGCCTGGATTTTGATAAATTAAAAGAAAAAACCGACTATATTATACATGGTGCTACCTACGCACAGCCCGGTAAATTTTTACGAAACTATACGGATACAATCTGCTTAAATACTATAGTTACTGAGAAGCTACTCCAAAAAGCTAAAGAGGACAGTGCGGTTATCTTATTCCTGAGCTCCTCTGAAATCTACGGGGAGCCTGACAATGACAATATTCCTACCCCTGAAAGCTACCCTGGTTTTTGTTCTCCGGTAAATGTAAGAGCGGTATATTCGGAGTCAAAAAGGATGGGTGAAACTATGTGCTTTGCATATAGACACTATGAGGGAGTGAAGGCTAAGGTAGCCAGAATATCCATGACCTACGGTCCGGGAGTCAAAGAGGACGATGAACGCGTACTTGGTCAGTTCATAAGGCGTGCATTGGAAGAGAAAAAGATTTCAATGGTGGATGACGGAAGTAAAATCAGGACGTTTTGCTATATAGCAGACTGTGCCCTGATGCTTCTATATATAATTGCATATGGAAGAGACTTTGTATATAATGTGGGAGGCCGTGACAGTATTAGTATAAAGACACTTGCACAAGAAGTATGTTCTGTTACCGGAAGCACTCTCGCATTTGATAACCGAGAGAAAAAGCAGTCTTTTGATGAAATAAAGGTATCCCCTGACAAGGTTCAACTTGATATCAGCAAAATTTGCTCTGAGTTTGGCTTTAAAGCCTTTAAGCCATTCAGAGAGGGCCTTGTAAGAACTGTTGAATGGAATGAGTATAAAAGGCATTTGCAAAGAAAATAAATGGATGGTATAGTGTATGTAAGTTATTTGAACAATTGGTAGTTTATACAATATGGCGGGCAGGAGGAAGTCAAACCAAAGATGAATACTTTGCCGATTAATATTGCGGTTATTGATGATGGGGTTAACGAGAAACTTTATCAAACGGGTAAACTTGAATACAATTTGGAAATAACTCATGATTTAACAGTCTGTGACAGGGTGAGTTATGACCCTTTTTTACCGTCACATGGTACAACCTGTGCCGCAATAATAAAAAAGTATTCTCCTGAAGCTAACATAAGTAGTATAAAAATATTGGACTCAAGCTCAAGAACCGGAATGAAAGCACAACTTATTCGTGCACTGAAATGGTGCGCCGATAACAGTATACGAATTGTAAATTTGAGTCTTGGCACTGTAGATTACAGAGATTTTAATGAAGTAAAGGAAGCAGTAGAATATGCATCTGAGAAAAATGTAATAATTGTTGCGGCCTGCAACAATCGCAATATTTTTACATGTCCGGCTTCTTTTGAAAAGGTAATCGGAGTAAGGTGTAATTTTACAGAAATATTAAAAGAGGGCGAGTATACATTTAATTTTGATTGCATGGACGGGATAAATATAGCTTCATGTGCAAAACACAACCTGAAAAAGTATGATGGAACGGAAAAAGCGACAAATGAATGTAACAGCTATGCAGCACCAATGGTTACCGCTTATGTATATAATCTTTTGATAAATAATCCCAATATGGGTTTTCATGAAATTATAGAAAGATTACAGCAAGGGGCTAACAAAAAGAACTACACGGATTGTATCCGGTCCATTAGAAATCCTAAAGAGCCGGATATACCTGTTATTTTAGTTTACAATAATAGTATACATGGTTTTGAAAAAGAACTCATCACCAAATTCAGGAATGATGGTTATAATGCTTTATGTGTATACGAGAATATAAATGAGTCCGACTTTTGCAACGGGTATATAAACAGTAGACATTTCTCCAACCGTGAATTTCCATCAGTAAAAAAGAGTTTCTATAATATATGTGAAATCTTCTCTCCTGATATATTGCTTTTTACATATTATAATCAGAA
Organism: Bacillota bacterium; assembly: GCA_023443515.1. Classification (GTDB taxonomy): domain Bacteria; phylum Bacillota; class Clostridia; order Acetivibrionales; family DSM-1351; genus Ruminiclostridium. Next base: position 40,463 of record JAEZUC010000090.1, on the reverse strand, counting down.
GAGTACCAATGTACAAATTACTGAATTAGAGGAGTTGGACGCTGATATAGAGATATGTTTAAATAATTCTTCGGACATTAATGTTAAGAGTTCCTACGAGACTCGTATCTTTAACTATAACAACAATAATAAGTTGGAGCAGGTGTATTCTTATATACTTGAGTTATTTGAAAAAGAAGAAGAGTAGCGTTTTAAAAGTAGAATATTACACGTCTGTTAACAAACCCAAGGGAATTTTAATTTACCCAAGGGTTTTTATTTTTATAATCACATATCAGTCAAGGCTTACATAAAATAACATGAAATGCATTTATATTGAGGTGATAATAAAAATGTCTAATGACAGATTCCTGCTTATAAAGGCCTGGAGTTACATTCTTTGGGCAGATGTAGATCATGTATGTGGCCAACTTCTTGTAGCTGAACTCACCAATAGGATACCGGTTGTATACTGGCCTACACACTGCCTGCATAATGGCTATATTCTGACCAACGGCTTTGAATTGTATTTTGAACCTGTATCCAATTACTCTATTTATGATGTAGCAAAGCCGGAGTACACCTATTACCCGCCAATTTGGGATTGTGAAAATCTATTTGTTGAAGACCAGAATAAAGATACTTGGATTTACAGAAATATCGGCGACTTACTAAGCAACGACGCAAATGTTGTAGTAGCTGATGTTTATTTTAATATACATGAGTTAATTCCTTTTGTGAAAAGTAACCATCCCACGTATGGAATGAGCGCCGAACAGTCATATCGATACCTTTTCAGTAAATATATAAAACTGAAATCAGATATAGAAACAGAAGTTCAGGGTTTTTATAATTCATGGCTTAAAGGCAACCATCCTATTCTTGCAGTTCATGTACGCAGAGCTGAAAAGGATAGGGTCTTTGACACCAGGAACCCTGAGAAAAATGGTAATCAGTACTGGAATAAAGTGTACAGAAAATATAAACAAAAAACGCAAAAAAAGAAAAAGAAATTATATAAGCTTTTTAAAAAGGGCAAGTTTAAGGAACCTAACGTAATCTATCATAAGGAAATCAAGAAATATATAGATAAATATAATGTAAAAAAAATATTCCTGCTTACGGATTGCGAGGATACATTAAGAGAATATAAGGACAAATACGGCTCTATGCTGGTATATACAAATTGTAAAAGGATAAAAAACGAAGAACCCGTGTATCATATGGAAAATCCCATGGTAGTACGGCGCAGAGGAATTGAGATTATTAAGGACGCATATATTGCTGCCAGATGTGACTTCTTTATCGGTAATGATTTCTCAAATGTATCTCATGGTGTAACACGGATAAAGGATTGGGTAGATAAAAATGTAAAGATGATGTTTTGGGTGTTTAAAAAAAGAAAGTACCCTGTAAATGCAATGATAGTAGTTAAGAGTGATAAACCGAGCATTTTCCAAAAGGCGGTTAAAAAGGTTAAGAAGATATTTAATAAGTTCAGAAAGAGCAAGGAACTCGGGGGTGATGTAATTGTCAAATGATAGGTTTTTACTTATAAAGTCTTGGGGATGCGGGTTCTGGTCGGATGTTGACCACGTAATGGGGCAACTTCTTGCTGCCGAACTGACTGACAGAATACCTGTAGTTTACTGGGGCCCCAATAGCCTTTACGCTGAATCCTTTAAGACAAACGCCTTCGATCTCTATTTTGAACCCGTGTCCAACTATAACGTTAACGATGTAATAAAGTACAATTATACTTATTTTCCTCCAGTCTGGAATTATGACAATATTATGATTGAAGATTTGGATAAGGTGACATGGACATACCGTAATCTGGGTGAGATGATGAACAGTGATGCAAATGTTCTGGTCAGTGATGTCCATTATTTTATAAGGCCCCTGATTAACTTTATAACAAAGAATCATTGGGCTTATGGTATGACTGCACATCAAATTTACAGGGGCTTGTTTGACAAATATCTGAAACTCAAACCTGACATAGAACAAGAAATAGAGGACTTTTATGATGAAAAACTGAAGGATAAAGGTTTATCCCTTGCAGTCCACATCAGAGGAGGAGACAAAGTCAGGGAGGTTGAAAATCTTGGTCGCTTAAACAAGCGGTACTATAAGGAAATTGAAAATTTCAGTGCCAGATATGACATAGAGAGAATACTTCTGCTTACTGATTGTGAAGACATTTTGAAGGAATTTTTAAGGTTATATGGAGACAAGGTGGTTTTTACCGAATGCAGAAGAGGTGCTTTAAGTGCAACTCAGGATGCTCCTCACCTACAGGATTACTCAGCAAAAAGGCGTAAGGGTATAGAAATTATAAAAGATACGTACCTTGGTTCAAAATGTGATTTATTTATCGGAAATGGTTATTCCAATGTGTCGTATACAATCAAAAGGCTGAAGGACTGGCCTGAACAAAACATTATTCTTTTTTACAGAGCTTTAAAAAATGAAAAGAAGCTTGCCAAAAGGAGAGTAAAAGAAGAGGGTAACAGGAGGCTGCTGGAAAGCAAAAATCACAAATCGGAGTACCCGGAATTTTATGGAGGTGTTAATACGTATGTCGAATAGTAGATTTCTTCTGATAAAGTCGCTGGGAGGCAGTATATGGGGGGATGTAGACCATGTGATATGCCAGATATTTGCCGCGGAGCTCACAAACCGGATTCCGGTAGTATATTGGGGAATGGAAAGCCTTTATAGTGAATCCATTGATATAAATTCATTCGAATCCTTTTTCGAGCCTATTTCACAATATACCTTTCACGAGGTAGTACGCCCGGAGTATTCCTATTATCCAAGGGTGTGGAAGTTTGAAAACGTGCTGGCTGAGGATATAGACAGATTTAAAATGGAAAACCGGGATCTGAACGGCATGATGCAAAGTGATGCCAATGTAGTAGTAAGTGATATTTATTATCCTTTAAGAGCAATGTTGCCTTATGTAAGGAGTAATCACTGGTCATACGGGAAAACTCCTTACCAGATATACAGATATATGTACGATAATTATATTAAGTTGCAGCCTTCGATAAAAAAGGAAATCCAAAAGTTTTTGAATACAAATCCGAACTTCAGAGACGAGAGGCCTATATTGGGGGTTCACGTAAGGGAGAAGGCCATAGTGAATGAAGTGGCACAAATATATGATCTGAATGAGTTTTACAAGCCGAATATATGGCAGTATATAGTAAAGTACAATACAAGGCACTTGTTTGTAATAACTGATTCCAATGCGGTGTTTAAGCAATACAAGAAGTTATATAACAAAAATGATATGTTGATATATACCGACAGCAAGAAGATACCTCTCAAGGAGCGCATACCTACCGCTTTGCTCAACTACCCAAATAAAAGACACAAGGGAGTGGAGCTTGTTAAGGATACAATAGAAATAATAAAGGATACGTATATAGCTTCAAAATGTGATTTCTTCATAGGAAACGGATATTCCAACCTTTCAAATACAGTGTTGCGGTTAAGGGACTGGCCAGAATCCAATATTAAGCTTTTATATTGATAAGTTGAATTTAAAGCTAATGGGTGGTGAAATGCTTAATGGAGCAAAAAGAAAAAATATATATGGGGCTTATTAAAAGCAGATGTCCTCATATTAATATAACAAAAGAGGAGTACTTGATAGATGAGGGGAGATATAATGATGTTGTTATAATAAATGATACTTATGTTTTCAAATTTGCAAGGTTTGACTGGAGTATTGCATTTCTGGAAAACGAAACAAAGATCACAAATTTCTTGCGTAATCGTATAGAACCCCTCATACCCGCGCATGAACCTCTTGGAAAAGAAGTTGTTAAATACAATATAATTAAAGGAAAACCTATTTACAGGAATTTACTGCTTCAAATGAACGGTAAATCCCAGGAAATCTTGGCCCAGCAAATAGGCAGCTTTCTGAAGACCCTTCACGCAATACCAACGGTAGAACTTGAGAATGTCGGGATAGGAGAATTTTCACATACTGTAAACAGGTATCAGTGGAAGCAACTAATTGAAGAAATAAATAGAAAGGTATTTCCATACTGTTCGGATTATACCAAGGATTATATACACCAGGTATTCAAGCCTGTAGAGAATGATGCTAAGTTTATATCCTTTGAACCTGTTCTTATACATGGAGACCTATCACCTTGTCACCTGCTTATAGACAGCAGATTAAAAAAATTGACAGGTGTATTAGGGTTTGGACTTTCTGGTATGGGTGATCCTGCGTATGACGTGGGAATACTTCTTGATAATTTGGGAGAAACATTTTTAAAACGTGTGGCAAGGTATTATCCCAACATGGAGAGCTTAATTGACAGGGCAAGGTTATACGCTGTCATGAATGACATTCTGTGGGTTAGGAACATTGCCGATATGATTACAACCAGAGACTTTACCAACTTTAGGTTCAATATGAGGGAGAGGGACATAATGCCTATAGGCTGCAGATGGTAAAAGTTATATTCTCATTCATATGGCTATTCAAATAAAGAATATATTCCTGTCTGGGGAATATATTATGATGAGAGTAATTTTAGGAGATGAGCGATATGTATTATACTCCCGAAGATTTTAAGTGCCTCTGTATAAAAAAGTCCTTGGTTAATGGATATTGCAGAAAACAGGTTGATGCGATCCTTGCCCAAGTGGGTGAGGACTACATAAGCATGGTTAAAGAAAACGAGGAAATGAAAAGCAAAATAGATTTACTTAATGAGACCGTACAACACTATAAAATACTTGAAGAATCCTTACAGCATTCTATTATAGTTGCGCAGCATACAAGTGAACAAATAAAAACAAACGCATGTGAGAAAGCAAAAAATATTACTGATGAAGCCGAGGTAAGCGCCCAAAAAATTATTGAAACTGCCAACATGGAAGTCATAAGGGCAAGAGGAAAGCTGGATGAAATTAAGGGTCAATTGTATTCGTTTAAAACAAAGTCTGAGGCATTGATCAGTGCACAACTTGATGTATTAAAGCAACTATTCAATGAAGAAAATAATGAGTAGGATAAAAAAATGAGGCAGTTTTCAGTTTATACTGCCTCATTTTTTTATCTAAACTCAGATATTTTTAAGATAGTATTCATACTCCCTGTGCAGGCCTTCTTCTATATCAACCTGAGGCCTCCAACCGGTCTTATGTATCTTAGTATTATCCAGTACGCGCCTTGGTGTACCATCGGGCTTGGTAGTATCAAAAACAAGCTCTCCGTTATATTCCGTTACGCGTTTTAATGTTTCTGCAAGTTCACGGATACTGATTTCCTGGCCTGAGCCGATGTTGACAAATTCATTTCCTTCATAATTTTGCATAAGATACAGGCAGGCGTCAGCCATATCGTCCACATACAGAAATTCCCTCAACGGGCTTCCCGTACCCCACAGTTCAACATATGGTTTGTTATTGATTTTAGCCTCATGGAACTTAATAATCATTGAAGGTATAACATGAGAATTGTTAATATCAAACCTGTCATTAACACCATATAGACTTGCAGGCATTGCAGAGATAAACCGTGTACCATACTGCTTATTGTAGGACTGACACATTTTTATACCTGAGATTTTGGCTAGGGCATAAGCCTCGTTAGTAGGCTCTAGCTCGCCTGTCAGAAGATATTCCTCCTTTATAGGCTGAGGGCATAATTTAGGGTATATACACGAACTTCCTAAGAACAGGAGCTTTTTAACGTCGTTATTAAAAGAGCTTTTTATTATATTACATGCAATAAGCATATTTTCCATTATAAAATCGGCAGGAAAGGTGTTGTTGGCATGAATTCCGCCTACTTTTGCCGCTGCAAGGAAAACATATTCCGGTTTTTCATTTCTGAAAAAGTGCTCGGTTGAGATTTGATCTGTCAGATCAAGTTCTTTGTGACTTTTGAAAAGGATATTTTCATATCCGTTTTTCTGCAGTCTCCTTACTATTGCAGAGCCGACCATTCCAGTATGACCGGCTACATAGATTTTACTTTCCTTATTCATTATTTCATCCCCCATTTAAATCACTTTCAACCATCATTTTTACCAGTTCTTCAAAAGAGACCTTCTGCGTCCATTTTAGTTTACTTTTAGCCTTGGACGGATCTCCTAGAAGTAAATCTACCTCTGTTGGACGGAAAAACTTGCTACTGATATTAATAAGCTCTCTTCCCGTAGAACTGTCTACCGCCTGTTCTTGTTGGCCTGAGCCTTGCCATTCCAGAGTTATTCCTATGTGTTTGAAGGCAAGATTACAAAATTCTCTTACAGTATGAGTTTCCCCGGTAGCTATAACATAGTCGTCAGGTTCACTCTGCTGAAGCATCAGCCACATTGCCTCTACATAATCACCTGCAAAACCCCAGTCTCTTTTAGCGTCTATATTACCAAGATAAATTTTATCTGTTTTACCATTCAATATGTCGGATATACCCTTGGTTATCTTACGGGTTACAAAGGTTTCTCCCCTTCTGGGAGATTCATGATTAAAGAGAATTCCGTTGCAGGCAAAAAGGTCGTATGCTTCCCGGTAGTTTACCGTAATCCAGTAAGAATACATTTTGGCTACTCCATATGGACTTCTCGGATAAAATGGAGTTGTCTCACTTTGAGGAGTTTCTCTTACCTTACCAAATAATTCACTTGAGGAAGCTTGATAAAATTTGATGTAGGGGTTAACTTCCCTGATGCTCTCTAAAAGTCTGACAGTTCCAAGTGCGTCAACGTCTCCTGTGTACTCAGGGACGTCAAAGGATACTTTAACGTGACTTTGGGCACCCAAATTATAAACTTCATTAGGTTGTATCCTATATATAAGTTTGCTAAGACTGCCGGAGTCAGACAAATCCCCAAAGTGTAAGGAAATTTGCGAATTTTCTCCTGTTTTATCTGCAAGAAGATGAGATATCCTTTGGGTATTAAGACCACTACTTCTTCTAATAATTCCATGAACTTCATAGCCTTTATCTAATAGAAACTCCGACAAATATGAGCCATCCTGACCAGTTATACCTGTTATTAAAGCTTTTTTCATGCATACGCTCCTTTTTTATAGTTATACAAATAGTTGTATAGCTAGCATTCTGATAACATAATATGTTTATAATTTAGTTATGGTACTGACTTATTAAAATAATTAATGTAATTACGATGTGTTGTTGTACAAAATATCTATTTTCGTGTCCCGGAGTTATAATATATAGTAATTAATTAAGCAATAATACTTAATGGAGGTTATGATGTATACCAGAAATGAGCAGTTTATGCTTGCAGCAATTGAAAAAGCAAAAGAGGCATATGAAAAGGGCGAATCTCCGGTTGGGGCAGTTGTTGTGAGGGATGGTGAAATTATAGCCTATGGCTGCAATCAAAAGGAAGAAAAGCAAGACGTTACATCCCATGCCGAAATAGAAGCTTTAAAAAAAGCCGCAAAGAAGCTTGGGACATGGAGGTTGGACGGTTGTGACATGTACGTTACTTTGGAGCCGTGTGCCATGTGTGCTGGCGCTATCATTCAGTCAAGGATAAAAACGCTTTATATAGGGGCGATGGACAAAAAAGCAGGTGCTGCAGGGTCAGTAGTAGATTTATTCAGAGTTCCTCAATTTAATCACAGGGTTGACGTAGTATATGGATTAATGTTCGAAGAATGTGGAAATATATTAACAGAATTTTTTAAAGAGCTGAGAAAAACTTAAATAACACTTAAAAAAAGGACGGGAACTTATGATAAATAAAGCCGAAATAAAGAAAGAACAAGCTTTAAATGCCATGCAGAACGGGGAGTTTGACAAGAGTGTTATAGCTTCAAAGGAAATAGTACTTATAATACTAACGCAGGATTGGTGTCCCCAGTGGCAGGCGCTGAAAACCTGGTTATACGATAGTACAGATGTGAAAATGGATATTGATGTATATGAGCTGGTATATAATACAACAGACTATTTTGAAGAATTTAAAAGCTTCAAGGAGGAGCAACTGGGAAATTCAGAAATACCATATTTAAGGTTCTACAGGAACGGAACCTTGATAGAGGAGACAAATTATATATCCAAGGATAGGTTTATGGAAATTATAGGACATTAAATAATAAATGGAAGTAAATTATGCTAAACTATCCTTATTGCTTGAAATGTATCATCCTTGTTCCGGGGATGATACATTCACCAATTTTGATACTTAAATAATTATTTCTGTAGGGAGGCGTTATATTTGACAAAAAAAGATTGTAATTATTTTAGTAATCCCATTTTGCCGGGTTTTTATCCTGATCCATCAATATGCCGAGTAAACGATGACTATTATCTTGTTACATCAAGCTTTACATATTTTCCGGGATTACCGATTTTCCACAGCAAGGATTTAGTCAATTGGAAACAAATAGGACACGCCTTAGACAGGACAACTCAGCTAGAATTAGATGAACTTGAACAATCCCAGGGAATATATGCTCCAACCATAAGATATAGTAAAGGCCTGTTTTATATTGCATGTACCAACGAAGGAAAAAAGGGCAATTTCATAATAACAGCGGAAAAACCGGAAGGCCCTTGGTCAGAACCATACTGGCTGGCGGATGCACCCGGCATAGACCCGTCACTTTTCTTTGACGATGACGGAAAGATATATTTTATGGGAACCAGTGATGCGCCTGATGGAACCTACTATGGAGACAACGAAATCTGGATGCGGGAACTGGACACCCAAAAGATGCAGCTGACAGGCCCAAGATACGGGTTGTGGAGAGGCGCAATGAGGAATGCAGTGTGGCCTGAAGGTCCACATATATATAAAATTAATGGATACTATTATCTTATGATTGCCGAAGGTGGCACAGATTATCATCATTCGGTTACAATCGCCAGAAGTACAAATATAACAGGGCCTTATGAGGGTTGCAATGGAAATCCCATTCTAACCCACAGGCATTTAGGAAGAAAATACCCTATAGCAAATGTAGGCCACGCAGACCTTGTTGAAACTCAGAACGGTGAGTGGTGGATGGTGGCACTGGCATCAAGGCCGTATGGCGGATACTACAGAAATATGGGCCGAGAAACATTCCTAATTCCCGTAATCTGGGAAGACGGTTGGCCTGTAGTAAGTCCTTTGAGCGGAAGAGTTGAGTTTACCTATGAAAGGCCAAAGCTTTCCCCTGATAATCCTGTTGAAGTACCCGCTTGTGACGACTTCGACAATGAAAAACTTAGTTTTATATGGAATTTTGTACGTACTCCAAGAGAAAACTTCTACAGCCTTACCGAACGCCCCGGATTTTTAAGGCTAAAGTTGAGACCTGAAAAAATTACTGAGCAGAAAAACCCCAGCTATATTGGAAGGCGCCAGCAACACATAAATTTTAGGGCAAAAACAATAATGGAGTTTTTACCTGAGAACGAAAATGAAGCAGCGGGCATATTGGTAATACAAAATAATAATTATCACATGAGATTGGAATGTACCCGTTCAGGAGAGAAAAACATAATAAGGCTGGTTGTATGTAATGACGGAAAGGAAAGCGTTATTGCTCAAAAAGAAATTACTCAGAACAGTATTCATATGGTAGTTCAGGCCTGCGGGCAGGATTACAATTTCTACTTCGGAGATGAAAATCAGCTTATGGAACTGGCAGTCAATGTAGACGGAAGGATACTGAGTACCGATGTTGCAGGAGGGTTTGTCGGAACGTATGTCGGAATGTTTGCCAGTAGCAATGGTTATGCCAGCAGGAATACGGCTGATTTTGATTTGTTTGAGTATTCAGGATTATGAGCCATTGTTCCTCCAACAACATAAAACATTAAAAACTTAAGCTAAACTGGTCAGAAAACGTTAAATGCCTTTTATTGACGCTCTAAGAATATGATGCTATAATTATTTCTAAACTAAGGCTTACAACTTTTGTAAAGAGATTAATTGTAAAAATATATAGCTTATGATGGAAAACAAGATGTATTGATTTGTTAAAGAGAACCGGCGGTTGGTGGAAGACGGTACAATAGATACATGTATAACTCATTCCGGAGGCCCGGTACCTAAAGATTCAGCTTTGATTAAGTATCGGCGGTGGCAACGATATAGCTATAGAGCACGGACGCGCGTCCGGTTGCTCACTGAGGATGCAGTTTGATACCTGCATCAAATCAGGGTGGTACCACGGCGGAATTATCCCCTCGTCCCTGCGTAAAAGCAGAGGTGAGGGGTTTTTTATAACTAATCTGAGTATAGAACTATAGTAAAAGGAGGATTGCCATTGAAAATAACAGGAGCTCAAGCAATGGTAAAGGCACTTGAGTTGGAAAATGTAACTACAATTTTCGGATATCCCGGTGCGGCAATCTGTCCATTTTATGATGCACTGCTGGATTCAGATATCAATCACGTACTTACAAGAAACGAGCAGGGAGCAGCACATGCTGCCAGCGGATATTCAAGAGTTACCGGAAAAACAGGCGTGTGTGTAGCCACTTCGGGGCCCGGTGCCACAAATCTTATAACAGGGATCGCAACTGCATACTCGGATTCAATTCCTATGGTCGCTATTACAGGTCAGGTTTCCCTTGATTTGATAGGCAGGGATGTGTTTCAGGAGGCAGACATTACAGGAGCTACAGAACCCTTCTGCAAGCATAACTACCTGGTGAAAAACATCAAGGATTTACCCAGAATACTAAAAGAGGCTTTCCATATTGCTTCTACCGGCAGGCCTGGGCCGGTACTGATAGATATACCTGTGGACATACAGACGGATACTCTTGATTTCAGATATCCCGATGAGGTAGATATTAAGGGATACAAGCCAAATTATAAAGGTCATCCCCAGCAGATAAAAAAGATTGCTGAGGCAGTTTCCGGCTCACAAAGGCCGGTTATATGTGCAGGAGGGGGAGTTATCACTGCAAAAGCGTCTGAAATAATGACAAGGCTTGCAGAGAAGTATCAGATACCTGTAGTCACAACCTTAATGGGAATTGGTTCAATACCGACAGGCCATACTTTGAATTTTGGAATGTTGGGTTCCCATGGAGTATATGCAGCCAACTATGCGGTACATAACACTGACCTCCTTATAATAATCGGGGCAAGGGTAGGTGACCGTGCTTTGGGAACGGCAGGCAAGATAGCTGAAAAGGCCGGAATAATTCATATTGACATTGACCCTGCCGAGATAGGTAAAAATGTAAGTACTACCATACCTGTGGTAGGTGATGCCAGATTGATTCTTGAGGACTTGTATAAGGCTATTCAAAACTGTAATACTTCGCAATGGGTAGATAGTCTGCAACAGGCTGTTAAGAAGAACAAGGTTGAACTAACAGAGAACAGCAATTATGTAAACCCCAAGAAACTTATAGCAGAGCTTTCAAAAAGACTTAATGATGACGCAATAGTAGTTACAGAAGTCGGACAAAACCAGATATGGGCTGCAAACAATTTTATTGCAAGAACCCCGGGGTCTTTTATCACCTCAGGGGGGTTGGGAACTATGGGTTACGGACTTCCGGCAGGCGTCGGAGCCAAGACAGGCAGACCTGACAGTACGGTAGTTGTTATAGGCGGTGACGGAAGTTTTCAGATGTCGATGCCGGAAATGGGTACCATAAAGCAAAACAGGCTGGGAGTAAAAATCCTTATACTCAATAATAACAGGCTTGGTATGGTTCGGGAAATGCAGAAGAACAAATATAAAAAGAGATATTCGCAGGTATTTCTGGATGATAACCCTGATTTCGTTAAAATAGCGGAAGCATATGGATTCAAATCTGAAAAAATAACCTGTGATTCCCAGATAGACGGCGCATTGGACAGATTTCTTGATGATGACGGTGTATATCTGTTGGAATGTAATATAGACCCTGAAGAAGGGACAGTTTAGGCAGAGGGGGGATTGAAAATGGCAAAGCATATACTTTCCGTATTAGTTGAAAACCGCTCCGGAGTGTTGTCAAGAGTAGCCGGCCTATTCAGCAGAAGGGGTTTCAATATTGACAGCCTTGCGGTGGGGGTAACTGAAAATCCTGAAGTATCAAGAATGACTATCGTAGTTGATGGAGATGAATACACAGTTGAACAGGTAAGCAAGCAGCTTAACAAGCTGATTGACATAATAAAAATAAGAGCGCTGGAAAACTCGGAATCAGTAAGCCGTGAGCTTGCGTTGATAAAAGTTAATGCAACATCCTCTACAAGGTCGGAAATTGTACAGATAGTTGAAATATTCAGAGCAAAAATTGTGGATGTGTCAAAGAATACATTAACAGTTGAAATATCAGGTTCCAGTGATAAAGTCAGGGCTCTTGAGGATATGCTAAGACAGTTTGGAATAAAGGAAATTGTAAGGACGGGTACCATTGCTATTGAAAGAGGAAACAAATACATTAAGGCAGGAAGTATGGAAGAATGAGAACTAACATAAAAAAACAGGAGGCTTAAGAATATCGCAAAAATGTATTATGACAGTGATTGCAATTTGAAACTACTGGAGGGAAAAACAGTAGCGGTGATAGGATACGGAAGTCAGGGGCATGCACATGCACAAAACTTAAAAGACAGCGGAGTTAACGTTATAGTAGGACTTACTCCGACATCTGCAAGAAGAAAGCAGGTAGAGGCAGATGGACTGAAGGTTTATGATACAGCAGCAGCTGCGAAAATGGCTGATATCATAATGATACTCATTCCCGATGAAAAACAGGCTGCAATGTATGAGGAGTGTATAGCACCTAACCTTGAAGCAGGCAACATTCTTATGTTTGCACATGGCTTCAATATAAACTTCAAGCAGATAATTGCTCCGGCTGATGTTGATGTAATTATGGTTGCACCAAAAGGCCCGGGACACACAGTAAGAAGTCAGTACAAGGAAGGCAGGGGAGTACCTGCACTGATTGCAGTAGAGAAGGATGCTTCCGGAAAAGCAAAGGAATACGCTTTGGCATATGCATCCGGCATTGGAGCAGGCAGAGCTGGAATACTTGAAACAACCTTTAGAGAAGAGACCGAAACTGACTTGTTCGGTGAACAGGCTGTACTTTGCGGTGGTGTTACAGAATTGATGAAGGCGGGTTTTGAAACCTTGGTAGCAGCGGGCTATCAGCCTGAAATAGCTTATTTTGAGTGTATACACGAAATGAAGCTGATTGTAGACCTTATCAATCAAGGCGGATTCGGTGAAATGAGATACTCCATTAGCGATACCGCAGAATACGGTGATTATGTAACAGGAAAGAGAATAATCACTGATGAAACCAGAAAAGAAATGAAAAAGGTGCTCAAGGAAATTCAGGACGGTAAGTTCGCTGCCAACTGGATAATTGAGAATAAAGCGGCAGGAAGAGCTAACTTTATATCAATGAGAAGAAACGAAACAGAACACCAGCTTGAGACAGTAGGAGCAGAGCTTAGAAAAATGATGAGCTGGTTGAAGAAATAGAATATATATAGAATACGTTTGATGAATTAGTATAGCTTTAATAAGCTTTACTAATTCACAAACAAAAATTTAATTATTTATTTTAATTTTAGATATTTATGAATATGAGGATGTAAGGGGGAATTAATATGTCCAGAACTATTAAGATATTTGATACCACATTAAGAGATGGAGAGCAAACACCGGGTGTTAATCTTAATCTCCAGGAGAAAATGGAAATAGCAAAACAACTGGTAAGGCTGGGTGTAGATGTTATTGAGGGCGGTTTTGCCATCGCCTCCCCCGGTGACTTTGAATCAATAATGACACTTTCCAGAAACCTCAAAGGGGTTACAATAGCCAGTCTGTGCCGCGCCGTAGAAAAAGATATAGACAGAGCGTGGGAGGCGGTTCAATATGCGGAAAGCCCAAGAATACACACCTTTATTGCTACTTCAGATATCCATATGAAATACAAGCTGAAAATGACAGAGGAAGAAGTACTTGAAAGAGCTGTGGCTATGGTAAAACATGCGAAAGGCTATTGTTCCAATGTTGAATTTTCAGCAGAAGATGCCAGCAGAACCCGGGAGGAATTTCTGTATCGTATAGTGGAAGCCGTTATCAATGCCGGAGCTACAACCGTAAATATTCCCGATACGGTGGGATATTCGACCCCACAGGAATTTGGAAGACTTATAAGGAATATAAGAAGCAATGTACCCAATATTGACAAGGCGGATATAAGCGTTCACTGTCATAACGACTTGGGCCTTGCCGTTGCAAATTCCCTTGCAGCTGTTGAAAATGGAGCTGTACAGGTTGAGTGTACTATAAACGGTCTTGGTGAAAGGGCCGGAAATGCTGCAATAGAAGAAATAATAATGGGTATAAATACAAGAAAAGACTATTATCATATAACACATAAAATTGACACAACCCAGATATACAGAGCGAGCAGACTTGTTTCAAGTCTTACGGGCGTGAATGTACAACCAAATAAGGCAATTATAGGAGCGAACGCATTTGCCCATGAATCAGGAATACATCAGCATGGGGTACTTTCTGAGAAGACAACTTATGAGATTATGACTCCCGAATCAGTAGGAATGGGTCATAACAGAATGGTTCTGGGAAAGCTTTCAGGACATCACGCTTTTGAGGAAAGATTGAAAGAAATGGGTTACTCCCTGTCTGATGAAGAAGTAAAGACTGCTTTTACAAAGTTCAAAGACTTGGCTGACAAGAAAAAGGTAGTCACTGACAAGGATATTGAAGCACTGGTAGATGAAAATATCGCGGTTCCTGAAATCTTCGTTATTGACAGCTTTCAGATAAACAGCGGAAATAAAATGATATCAACCTCAACAGTCAGTATTAAAAAAGATGAAGATATCATAACTGAAGCCGCAACAGGAGACGGCCCAGTAGACGCTGCCTTTAATGCCATAGAGCGTGCTACGGGAGTAAATGCGGAGCTGGTTCATTATAGAATAAAGGCCGTTACGGAAGGAAAGGATGCACTTGGTGAGGTAACCGTGAAAATATTAAATAATAACAGCGTTTTTATGGGCAAAGGTGTAAGCACCGACATCATAGAAGCCAGCGTTAAAGCATACCTTAATGCAATAAACAGGTCAATAAGCGAAATTGGAGAAAGCATAATTAACCAGTAAGGGGAGCTTGATAAAAAAAGCAGCCCCTTTATGGGCTGCTTTTTTAGCTATATACCAAATTTGTAAGAAAGGAGAAATTATTATATGTCAGATAACAAAATAATCATGTATGATTCAACTTTGAGAGATGGGGCTCAGGCACTGGGTATATCATTTACAGTTGAGGATAAATTAAAAATTGTTTCAAAGCTTGATGCGCTTGGGATAGACTACATTGAAGCGGGTAACCCGGGATCAAATCCGAAAGATCTTGAGTTTTTTGAAAGAGTATTAAAATTGAAATTGAGGACGTCCAAAATAATTGCTTTTGGGTCTACCAGAAGGGCAAATATAAAAGCAGAAGATGATGTGAACATACAATCTCTTCTACATGCAGGTACCGATGCCATAGCTGTGTTTGGGAAGGCTTGGGATTTTCAGGTTACTGATATATTAAAAACTACTCTGGACGAAAATCTTAATATGATATATGATACCGTCAAATTTTTAAAAGAAAAAGGAAAGACTGTTGTTTACGATGCGGAACATTTTTTTGACGGTTATGATGCAAATCCCGAATATGCTATTGAAACCTTGAAGAAGGCATGTAATGCAGGAGCGGATACTATATGCCTCTGTGATACAAAGGGTGCAGGACTGCCTTCCCATATAGCCAGAATTACAAAGAAAGTAAGGGAGGCGGTTGACTGTGCAATCGGGATTCACTGCCATAATGATAACGGAATGGCCGTTGCAGGGTCTATTTCTGCAGTAGAGGCAGGAGCAGTTCAAATACAGGGAACAATAAACGGTTTTGGGGAAAGATGCGGGAATGCAAATCTTTGCACAATTATTCCCAACCTCCAGCTTAGAATGGGTTACCAGTGCATACCAAGTGATAATATGCCTTATCTGACGCCTACAGCAAGGTTTGTAAGTGAAGTTGCAAACATAATACATGACGAAAGAGCTCCGTTTGTCGGAAACTGTGCTTTTGCACACAAAGCAGGAATGCATGCTGATGCGGTAAACAAGAATACTTCTGCCTACGAAATGGTAAACCCTGAGGTTGTGGGAAATCAGAGGGTAATTCTTATGTCCGAAGTAGCGGGCAGAAGTGCCGTTATGAACATTATAAATAAGATAGACAGTACTATAACCAAGGATTCCCCGGAAACCAAAAAGATAATAGAAAGGTTGAAAGAGCTAGAGTACGAGGGTTACCAGTATGAAGGTGCAGAAAGTTCCTTTGAGCTTGTTATCAGGAAAATGCTAGGTAAGTATAAATCTTTCTTTGAATTAAAAGAATTTAAAGTAATAGTAAATGAACCTACCATAAATAGTGTAAATTCATCTGCCATGATAAAAATTGTTGTAGGTGAGCAAACAGAAATAACAGCGGCAGAAGGGGATGGGCCTGTAAATGCACTTGATAAAGCTTTAAGAAAAGCTCTTGAGAGGTTTTACCCTAAAATAGCGGAAATGAAGCTTACTGACTACAAGGTTAGAGTACTTGATTCTAATTTTGCTACGGCATCAAAGGTTAGGGTTCTGATAGAAACTACCGATGGGCAGGAAGTCTGGACAACAGTAGGGGTATCTTCCGACATAATTGAGGCCAGCTGGCGCGCGTTGGTTGATTCGGTAGAGCATAAACTTATGAAGTCAGAAGTTTAAATATAACTTTTTACAAATATGTATAAATGTTGGCTGTATTTTTTTTAGTTTGCTGTATAATAGTATTAAAGAAAAACTATTATATAAGGGGATCAAATCAATTGAAGCTCTATGGCAGAATAATAAAGCAGGGAAAACTTATAAATGAAGCGTGGGTGGAACCACAGGGGATTTCCTCTGATTTCAGGGACCAACTTGAAGAATGTCTTATCCAAGTTTGCAAGCAATTAGATGTAGAAGTTCCCATTTGGCTTAAAAAGAATACTACAGAATTTGGTTTGTATAGGAAAACCAGCTTTAACAGCGATCACTTCGGTGAGGAGATTAAATTCGACAGGCTGGAAATAACGTTATTTTAATTTAAGATTTGTACTAATATCGGGGTGGAACTTATTGTTCTGCCCTTTTTATTTTTATAAGCCTATAAAATAAATTAATTAAATTTATGTATTTAATTAAAAAATCTGCAAACCATAAACATGAATATCTTAATTTTGATTCTTTGTAAAGTTTGTACAAAAACTATGTTGTAAAACCGAAATACATTTTGACAAAACTATCATAGCTTGGTATACTTTATAATATAATATTATAAAGTATACTTTGGAGAGGGGGACTAAACATTGTCTTTTCTTATTGGTATTGATCTAGGAACATCGGGTGTAAAAACAGTATTATTTGATGAGGCTGGAAAGCCTGTTGCAAGCTCTACAGTTGAATATCCTCTTTATCAGCCTAACCTTGGCTGGGCTGAGCAGGATCCTGAAGAATGGTGGAAGGGCACATGCGAAAGTATAAATAATGTCATGTTAAAAAGTGGCGTTGATAAGCGAGAGGTAAAGGGCGTTGGGTTGTCCGGACAGATGCATGGAGCCGTTTTACTTGATAAGGATGACAAAGTATTAAGAAATGCTATAATTTGGTGTGATCAGAGAAGTGCTGCTGAATGTGAGCAGATTACTGACCTCATTGGTAGGGAAAGATTGATAGAAATTACTGCAAACCCGGCACTTACAGGATTTACTGCTTCAAAAATTATGTGGGTTAAGAATAACGAACCACAGATATTTGAAAAGGTAGCAAAAATATTATTGCCAAAAGACTATATCAGACTGAGATTAACAGGAGAATATGCTACTGAGGTTTCTGATGCGAGTGGTATGCAGTTGATGAATATCGCTAAAAGAGAGTGGAGTACTGAAGTTCTTGATAAATTGGGATTATCTACTTCAATGCTTGGTAAAATGTACGAATCTCAGGAAGTTACCGGAAAGGTTACTTCATCAGCAGCAGATCAAACAGGACTAAATGCAGGAACAATTGTAGTAGGTGGTGCCGGTGACCAGGCTGCAGGTGCAGTTGGAAACGGTATTGTTAAGTCAGGTATAGTATCTTCTACAATCGGAACATCAGGTGTTGTTTTTGCTTACACAGACAAGCTTACAATAGACCCTCTCGGAAGAGTGCATACATTCTGTCACGCTGTTCCCAATACTTATCATGTAATGGGAGTTACACAAGGTGCAGGACTTTCACTCAAATGGTTCAGAGATACTTTCTGCATGGAAGAAATGATGACTTCTGAGCTTTCAAACATAGATGTATACAAACTCCTTGATGCAGAGGCTGAAACTATCAAACCTTGCAGTGACGGGCTTATTTATCTTCCTTATTTGATGGGAGAAAGAACTCCTCACCTTGATCCGAATGCAAAGGGTGTATTTTTTGGACTTACTGCAAAACACACAAAACCACACTTTATCCGTTCAATAATGGAAGGCGTAACCTTCAGCTTGAGGGATTGTCTTGAAATTATTAAGGAAATGGGAGTAGATATATCAGAAGTAAGAGCTTCAGGCGGAGGCGGAAAGAGCGGAATTTGGAGACAGATGCAGGCTGACGTATTCGGAACAAATATAAACCGAATTCGTTCTGATGAAGGACCGGCTTTAGGTGTAGCAATACTTGCAGGAGTTGGTGCAGGTATATATGACAGTGTTCCTCAAGCCTGTGAAGATGTTATAAAGGTAAAGGACACACTTGCTCCAATACAAGACAGAATAAGCAAGTATGATGATTTCTACAAGCTGTACACAAAACTTTATAAGTCATTAAAAGATGATTTTACCCAACTAAGCTCAATATTGAAATAAGCTTTATACGGGGTAAATGTTTAATTTTGAAATACATGGGGGTTAATTTATGAGGTTGGGTAAAGCCGGAAATAACAAGCTATTAAAAGAGATTAATGAGACATCATTACTCGAATTAATCAGAATAAACAAGCAAGTATCAAAAGCTGAGCTTGCACAAATAACCGGACTTTCACCTACTGCGTGCGGGATAATAGTTACAAATCTGCTTGACAAAGGGTATATTCGTGAAGCAGGAATAGGGACATCCAAGGGTGGCAGGAGGCCAATACTGTATGAATTAACCCCGAGAAGCTATTTTTCCATAGGTGTCGACATTGACATTGATTATATACGCTTTATTTTAATGGATATTACCGGGGAAGTTGAATTTAAGGACAAGATATCCTGTGATTTTGCCCGGGCTGCTTCAGAGTCAATACGACTTATGGAAGAAAAGATAGCTGAAATTATCAAAAACTACAACATTGAACATGACAGATTACTTGGTGTAGGGGTATCGGTTCCCGGAATGGTTGACAACCTTACACACGAGATAATATTCGCGCCTAACCTTGGGTGGGAACAAGTTAACTTGGAACACATGATGTCCAGAATAGGCGATTTTCCAATATACGTGGATAATGAAGCAATGTGCTCCGCACTGTGTGAAAATTGGATTGGATGCTGTATGGAAGAAAGTGATTTCGTATGCATAAATATGAAATCAGGTATTGGCTCAAGCATATTTGCAGCAGGAAATCTTTATAGAGGATGTTGTGGAAGTGCGGGAGAGATAGGCCATATAACTGTAGACCAAAATGGGCCAAGATGTGCCTGTGGGAACTACGGTTGCCTTGAAGCACTGGTCTCGGCGAGAACAATGGTTGAAAAGGCGCAAAAGTTGGTAAGGCAAGGTTTAATAACGGACTTCGAAAATATTGAAGCCATAACCGTCGATGATATTTTCAGACTGGTGCGTGAGGGTAATGAGTCAGCCAGAATAATTCTGGTGGAATCAGCAGGGTATCTGGGGCTTGCAATAGCAAACCTTATAAATACCGTAAACCCTTCAAAAATAGTTCTGGGCAAAGAACTGGTCAAGTTCTCTGAAGATATATTAGACCATTTAAAAAGTATTGCATCAGCCAAGGCACTCAAGTATCCGGCTTCCAGGGTAGAAGTAGTTCTATCAAAAATCGGAGAGGATTCGTCGGCTTTGGGTGCAGCAATAATACCATTAAAAAAGCTCTTCGGTTATAGTTTATAGAGCTTAATATATGTAAATCTAATAAGGAACAAAAATAAAAAAACGGAGGGATTTTAATATGTCAGAAGTATTTAGCGGTATTTCAAACATCAAATTTGAAGGAAGCGGGTCAGATAATCCATTAGCTTTTAAGTACTACAATCCTAAGGCAGTTATCGGCGGAAAGACAATGGAAGAACATCTGAGATTTGCAGTAGCGTACTGGCATACTTTTGCAGCGCCAGGTGCTGACATGTTCGGTGCAGGATCATATGTAAGACCTTGGAATACAATGTCCGATCCTCTGGAAATTGCAAAATACAAAGTTGAAGCAAACTTTGAATTCATTGAAAAGCTGGGAGCTCCTTTCTTCGCTTTCCATGACAGAGATATTGCTCCAGAAGGTGACACACTTGCTGAAACAAACAAAAATCTGGATGTAATAGTTTCAGTAATTAAAGATAGAATGAAATCAAGCCCTGTAAAATTGTTGTGGGGAACTACAAATGCTTTCGGAAATCCTAGATTTATGCATGGTGCATCTACTTCACCAAATGCTGACATATTTGCGTATGCAGCAGCCCAGGTTAAGAAGGCAATGGAAATTACAAAAGAATTAGGCGGAGAAAACTATGTATTCTGGGGTGGTAGAGAAGGTTATGAAACTCTCTTGAATACAGACATGAAGCTGGAACTTGACAATTTGGCAAGATTCTTAAAAATGGCTGTTGACTATGCAAAGGAAATTGGTTTTGACGGACAATTCTTGATCGAACCAAAGCCAAAGGAACCAACAAAGCATCAGTATGACTTTGATACAGCTACAGTTATCGGCTTCTTGAAGACATACGGATTGGACCCATACTTCAAGATGAACATCGAAGCTAACCATGCTACATTGGCAGGACATACATTCCAACATGAACTAGCTATGTGTAGAATCAATAATATGCTTGGTAGTATCGATGCTAACCAGGGTGACGTAATGCTGGGATGGGATACAGACCAATTCCCGACAAACCTGTATGATTCTACTCTTGCAATGTTGGAAGTACTAAAGGCTGGCGGATTGAAAAAGGGTGGTTTGAACTTCGACTCAAAAGTAAGAAGAGGATCATTTGAACCGGCTGATCTGTTCTATGGACACATTGCAGGTATGGATACTTTTGCAAAGGGTCTTATTATAGCTAACAAAATAATAGAAGACGGTAAGTTTGATGCATTTGTTGCTGACAGGTATTCAAGCTACACAACTGGTATAGGAAAAGATATCGTTGAGGGCAAGGTTGGATTTAAGGAATTAGAACAACATGCACTTAACACAAAGATCCAAAACAAGTCCGGACGTCAGGAAATGCTGGAAGCTTTGTTAAATCAATATATTCTCGAAGCAAAATAAATATAAGAATAAGAAATAAGAACCCCTTGAACGAATTTAAGTTCAAGGGGTTCTTGAAGTTTTTTTGAATAGTTATACTTTTAAATACTTCCACTCACCTTTTCTCATGCGTATTAAATACATAATTGACCTTGAACAAAAATCCAAAAAAATGCCTATCATAACAGCAATCAGTCCCAAACCAAGAACTCTATCAAGAGTGTACGAAGGCAATACCCTCAGGGCCCATAGCCCTACCAACGAAGTAATCATAACATACTTAATATCACCGGCGGCTTTCAGAGTTGCTGAACAAATGTTGAGAATGGCAAGCAGAGGCTCAAGAACCCCAAAAGTTCTCACAATCATAACGGATTCCTTTATTACTTCGGGGTCGTCAGAATATATTCTGGCCAGTAAAGGGGCTAGAATAAACATCAAAATACCAAGGACAAAGCCAAAAATCATGGTAATTTTTAAGCTCTCATAAGAATAATTATTTGCCTTGTCATAATTCTTTTCACCAAGGCTTTGTCCCACAAGAGTTGTATTTGCTATGGCAAAACCGAATATCGGGAAAAAAGCAATTGCGTTAATATTAATACCAATCTGGTAAGCAGCCATTGCAACCGTACCCATGGTAACAATAATAAGCTGAAGGATGAGAAAACCTCCCTGCATAACTGCCTGCTCAATAAATCCCGGGACACCTATATTTATAATTCTTTTCATCAACTGTGGTTTCAAACTGTAGTCGTCTTTAAAACTAAGATTAAGTTTAAGTCCCTTTCTATTATAAAGGACAAGTACTCTTACGGCTACACCAATGATTCTTGAGGCAGTTACGGCAATAGCAGACCCTGCCACACCCACACCCGGTATACCCAGAAAAGGGACACCAAAAATTAAAATGGTATTAAGAATAATATTTAATATATTAACTCCGGCTGTAATATACATGGGAGTCTTTGTATCTCCGGCACCTCTCATTGCTCCTGAAACAATAATGTCCAGAACAAAGAAGGGAAGGCTGAACAAAATAATATTAAAATAAGTCAGGCCATGGTTAAAGACCTGTATTTCAGCTCCACCCAGAAATAAATTAAGAATGGGAGTAGAGAAGACTTTTCCGATTATCATTAAAAATAGCCCTACAACAAGAGCCATGTATCCGGATTGAACCAAAGTTCTTTTGGCCTCCGTATGATTTCCTTCTCCCGTTACTCTGGCTATAACAACGGTAGTTCCTATTGAGAGTCCCGAAAAGACAGTCTGCAGGAAGTTAATAAGCATATTAACCATACCGACCCCAGCCAAGGCCTGGGTACCAATCCAACTCATAAAAACCGTGGAGACTATACCTACAAGCATTTCAAGAATTTGCTCCGTAATAGAAGGCCAGGCAAGGTTTATTATCTCTTTATCAATTTGTTTGTTTAGCTTAAACTTTTTCATGAAAATGACCCCATATAATAGTATTTAAACTATTATTATAGACCTATAATTTTGGCATGTCACCAAGAAAATCATATTAAATCAATCAATAAAATGGGCTATAAGCCAGACTTGTACCGTGACGGTGGCACGCCATACTTTTTCTTGAACATTTTTGAAAAATTATAGATGTCTTCATAGCCTGTGCTTCTACCTGCCTCTGCTACTGTGTAGCCGTGCTTGGAAAGAAGAAAAGCAGCCTTTTCAAGTCTATAATTTACAATAAAATTCTGGGGTGTATTTCCGGTGTGCTTATGAAAAATCCTGCACAGGTATCTTCTGTCAATACCAAGCATATTGGCTATGCTTTCTACCGATAATTGTGCTGCATAATTGGCCATAATATAGTCCTTGGCACGTTTACAGTAAACACTTGCAGTAGACCCCTTCTGCGTTGGGCTGAACTCTTCTGACAAATATGAAAACATCTCAAATATTTTACCGCACAAAAATAATTCTGAAGAATGTTGCAAATTTTCAGCATCCTTCATACTTAAAAAGGTGTTTCTGAGAGAAGGCATATACATCGTGCATATATCGTCTGAAAACCCGCTGTTTATTAGTAAATAAGAAGCAAAATTACCGTTAAACCCGATCCATATGTATTCCCAAGGATTTTCATTATCGGCTTTATAAAAGGTCAATTCATAAGGCCGAATCAGAAAAAGGCAATCTTTAGATAGGTGATAGCGTTTACCTCCTCTCTCAAAAATACCACTTCCGGAAACAATATAGTGAATCAAATAATATTCACGTGAAGCGGGGCCAAAAAAATGTCCCTTATCACATGGCTCCCATCCGCATATCAGCGGGTTAATATCATCAAAGCATTTATTCAGTAGAGGAATATTGTGCATGAAAAACAACCCCTTGTTATTTTCACCTGTATTCTAAAACATCACTCATATCCTTAAGCTTTTTTTCCCGAGGAGCATAATTGGGAATACCTATGGGAACAACGCTGATAAGTCTTAAACCATCCCTTACATTTAAAAGGTTTTTAATTTGGGTTTCTCCGATTACAGGGTCGCTCATCCAGCAGGCTCCGTAGCCTTTTTCAGTTATGGCAAGCAGCATATTCTGAACAGCAGCGCCAATGGACAGAACATCAGGGCATCCAAGGGCGTCAAGCATTTGCCTTTTTGAGAAACCTTTTTCAGAGAAAGCCTTGGAAACTCTTTCATCGTGGTAATCCATCCTGTCAAGAAATACAAATATAACCAAAGGAGCATTTTTGAAAAAACTTGTTGCCTTTTCTCTGGAAATAAGGAACTCTTCATTTGCTTCCGTGAAACCCGTTCCATAAAACTTTCTGGCACTTCTTGCAGTTTCCCCAGAAAGCCTCTCAATCAATGCTTTGTCTTCCACAGCCACAAAGTGCCAGCATTGGCTGTTGCATCCGCTGGGCGCATTTACGGCACAAGAAATAAAATATTCAATATCCTCATGGGAAACAGGTGTATCTTTAAATTTACGTATACTTCTTCTTTTTACTGCAAGACTATATAAATTATTATCCAAATAAATCATCCTTTCATGTGCTGTACTTATTTTATATTCAATTACCTCTATAGTTACATTATAACAAATTTAAGTTACATTATTCAATTTTCGTATTATGCATTTCTGGGTATTCTATAGATATAGTTTAAATGGTATGGAGGGTATCGACAATGGTCAAAATAACATTCATGGGAGCCGGTAGTACTATATTCGCAAAAAATGTACTGGGTGACAGTATGTGTACACAAGCTCTTGCAGATAGCGAAATACGACTGTATGACATTGCAGGTGACAGACTTAAGGATTCTCAAATTATGCTGGAGGCAATAAACAGTAATATAAACAATGGAAAGGCTAAAATTAAAACATACTTAGGGGTGGAGAACAGAAAAGAAGCCCTTAGGGATGCGGACTTTGTTATAAATGCTATACAAGTTGGAGGGTATGATCCATGCACGATTATTGATTTTGAAATTCCAAAAAAGTATGGACTAAGACAAACAATTGCGGATACACTTGGAATCGGCGGAATAATGCGTACACTAAGGACAATACCGGTTATGGAGGATTTTGCAAGAGATATCGAAGAAGTTTGTCCCAACGCTTGGTTTCTGAATTATACAAATCCAATGGCAATGCTGTCCGGGTATATGCAGAGATATACCGGGGTAAAAACAGTAGGATTATGCCACAGTGTGCAGGTATGTTCTGAGGGATTGTTAAA
This sequence comes from Bacillota bacterium, assembly GCA_023443515.1. Classification (GTDB taxonomy): domain Bacteria; phylum Bacillota; class Clostridia; order Acetivibrionales; family DSM-1351; genus Ruminiclostridium. Next base: position 15,241 of record JAEZUC010000090.1, on the reverse strand, counting down.
ATCCTTGGATATGGAAGACAAGCTGGAAGGAAGAAAGGAACTGATAGCTGGTATAAACCATATGGGGTGGCTACTGGAAATATGCGATAAAGACGGAAATGACCTTTATCCTGAGCTTAGAAGACGTGCAAAAGAAAAGAATCAACAAAACGAAAAACATTGGGACATGGTAAGATATGAGTATATTGATAAATTTGGGTATTACTGTACTGAATCAAGCGAACACAATGCGGAATACAATCCCTACTTTATAAAATCCTCATATCCCGAACTTATAGATAGGTTTAACATACCCCTTGATGAATACCCCAGAAGATGTATAAATCAGATTGAAGAGTGGAATAAACAAAGGGACGAGTTAATGAACGATCAAGCTCTAAACCATACCAGATCGAATGAGTATGCATCTTACATTATGGAGGCGATAGTAACAAACAAACCTTTTAAAATTGGTGGAAATGTTATTAATAAAGGCGGACTGATTGAGAATCTTCCTCATGAAGCATGTGTAGAAATACCTTGTATGGTTGATGGTATGGGCGTTAATCCATGTAGGGTGGGACGGTTACCTGTGCAATTGGCAGCAATGAATATGACCAATATTAATGTTCAGCTTTTAACTATTGAAGCAGCAGTCACCAAAAAGAAGGAGCATATCTATCATGCAGCTATGCTGGATCCACACACGGGTGCTGAAATGACTCTTGATAACATAGTGAAAATGGTTGATGAACTAATAGAGGCACATGGAAGTTGGCTTCCCAAATTCAAATAATAACAAAAATATTAAAAATAACTTTAGGCTACGCCTAGAGTTATTTTTTTGCCTGTTTATATATAAAAACTCCTACTTTAACACTATCTTTAGAATAAATTTAATTTTAGTTTAATTACAATATACAGAATATTATTTATTACTGTTTTAAATATGCAAGAATTTATTTTGAATAATTATATTGACACAGAATAGTGTAAATTATATAATAGCAAACATATAATATTACTAGGAATAATGCTGAAATTATTATAAAGGCACAAAGTTAAAGGATGCTGCCAAAATTGGAGGTTACGTAAAATGGGAAAAAAATATTGGGCAGAGAAAATTGAAACTATAGACAGAGATGAGCTGGAAGCTTACCAGTTGGAGCGTGTTAAGGCCCAAATAAAGCTGGCATACGAAAAATCCCCATACTACAGGGAGAGTTTCGACAAAGCAGGAGTTACACCGGATAATATAAAAACTCTTGACGATATAAGAAAAGTTCCTATACTGACAAAACACATAATTAGAGAGAGACAGAATGAAAAGCCCATTTTAGGAGACCTGGTAACGGTAGATGAAGAAAAAGTGGTGTTTATATCATCCTCCAGTGGCTCCACGGGAAAGCCCACTGCCAGCCCTTTCAGCAAAGTCGATTTTGATGAATTTCAAGAGGTTGAAAGCAGATTGTTCTGGCAGGCAGGGATGAGACCAAAGGACAGGTACATACATGCACTTAATTTTTCACTTTTTGTGGGAGGGCCGGATGTAATAGGTGCCCAAAATCTCGGAGCACTGTGCATATGGGCCGGAACAATCCCCACCGACAGATTACTGTTCATATTGCAGGAATACCAGCCAAACATAATCTGGACTACGCCGTCTTACGCATGGTATCTGGGAGAAACCGCCAGAGAGAAGGGGATAGACATAAAAAAAGACTTATCCATAAGAACAATAATAGTTGCAGGAGAACCGGGAGGCTCAATACCTGCCACCAGAAAAGCAATTGAGGACTTGTGGGGAGCAGATGTATATGATTTTTATGGAATCTCAGACATATTCGGGGCGTGTGCTGCAGCATGTGAGTATCATGATGGACTTCATATTGCGGAGGATCATCTGCTGGTGGAGGTAGTTGATGAACACACAGGTGAACCTGTGGCAGAAGGTGATAGGGGAGAAATGCTTCTTACAACACTAAGGAAAGAAGCCAGGCCCATGATACGTTTCAGGACCGGAGACATTGTTACATATACAAATAAGAAATGCAAATGTGGCCGCACTCACAAGCGCATAAATGTAGTGGGCAGGGTTGATGATATGTTTATTTGCGGGGGAGTAAATGTTTTCCCAAGCGATATAGAATACACCGTGAGAAATATAGAGGATTTAACAGGAGAGTACAGAGTCACCGTATTGACAGACAATCATATAACGAAATTCAGTGTAGAGGTTGAAAAAAGATTGGGGGTAAAAACTACCGATGAAGAACTTATAAGGATAATTGCCCATGAACTTAAAACCCACCTGGGAATAAAGCCGAAGGATGTTATTTTACTTTCTGAGGGCGCACTTCCAAGAGCCACCCATAAGGCAAAAAGACTTGTAGATATAAGAACAGAAAAATAAACCATTTATATATTTTAATATGGAGGGTAAAATGCCAAAACTAAGTACAAGATTGGACTGGTTTTCAGAATCAATTATCAGAAAAATGACAAGAATAGCAAACCAATACGATGCAATAAATCTTTCACAGGGTTTCCCGGACTTTGATCCCCCGGAGCAGTTGATAGAAGCCCTAAAAAAAACAGCGGAGCAAGGCCCTCATCAATATGAAATAACATGGGGTTCACCTCTTTTCAGAGAAGCGGTTGCAAAAAAGCAAGAACATTTTATGAATATAAAACTTAACCCTGATGAGAATATAGTGGTAACATGCGGAAGCACCGAAGCCATGATGGCTGCAATGATGTCAGTGTGCGAGGCGGGTGAAAAAGTAGCGATATTTTCACCCTTTTATGAGAACTATGCGGCGGATACGGTTCTTTGCGGTGCCAAACCCATATATGTTCCATTGAATCCACCGGAATTTACATTTAATAAGGGTGAGTTGGAAAATGCATTCAAGGAGGGGGCAAAGGCTTTAATACTGTGTAATCCGTCAAACCCTTTGGGGAAAGTATTCACAAGGGAAGAACTCATATTTATTTCGGAATTGGTTAAAAAGTACGATGCTTTTGTAATAACAGATGAAGTATACGAGCACATAGTCTATGAACCCAGCAAGCATATATACTTCGCAGCATTGCCCGGCATGTTTGAAAGGACAATTTCCTGCAGTTCTTTGTCAAAAACATATTCAATAACCGGATGGAGGCTGGGATATTTAATAGGCCCTAAAAATGTAATAGACAATTGTAAGAAGGTTCATGATTTTCTGACAGTCGGTGCTGCAGCTCCATTGCAGAAAGCGGCCCTTGCAGGTCTGGCCTTTGGGGATGACTATTACAGTGAACTAGCCGGCCTTTATACCGAAAAAAGAGAGCTTTTCCTGAAAGGGTTGGACTCAATAGGACTAAAATACCATAAGCCGGAGGGAGCTTACTATGTAATGGTAGAAGTGAGTGAATTCGGTATAAAAAATGATGCAGATTTTGCTGAAAGACTGGCAAAAAACGTTGGTGTTGCGGCAGTTCCGGGCTCAAGTTTTTTCAAGGATGATGTAAACAACTATGTAAGATTCCATTTTGCAAAGAAAAAGGAAACCCTGGAAAAGGCTCTGGAGCGTCTGCAAAACATTCGCAAAATTTTTTAAGCCTAGAATGTTGCATATAATTTTTTATAAGAAGGGGTGTTTAAATGAAAAAGATAATAAAAGCAGGTATAGCAGGTATTTTAACTTTAGTATTGGGTTTGGGTGTCACAGCCTGTGGCAACACAAATTCTTCCCAAATCTCATCTGACTCCCAATCACAGCAGTCGCTATCCGGAAAAGATAATAGAAAGCAAATAGTGTTCGGGGTAGCACCGGGCCCATACGGAGATATGGTAAAGCTGGCTATACAGCCTGAGCTTGAAAAAAAAGGATATGGCGTTGAACTTATGGAATTCAGTGATTATGTCCAACCCAATATAGCACTGGGAAATGGAGAAATAAACGTAAATCTGTTTCAACATACAGTATATTTGGAGAACTTCGCAAAAGAACACAAACTTGAACTTAGCCCGGTAATCAGTGTACCAACTGCAAGCATGGGAGTATTTTCAAGAAAATATAAAAAACTTGATGAATTACCCGATGGAGCAACGGTTACATTGCCAAATGACGTTCCAAATCTGGCAAGAGCGCTGAGATTCCTTGTACAGGTAAAACTCATAACATTGAAGCCTGACATCGATTTAACAAAGGCATCTGAAAGAGATATAGCCGAAAACCCTAAAAAGCTTGTTTTCACACCGGCAGAAGCAGCACAGCTTCCGAGGACCCTCGACAGTGCTGACATAGCAATAATAAATGGCAATTTTGCTATATCAGCCGGATTAAAGCTTTCTGACGCTGTTGCCAAGGAAAAGTTGGACGAATCCTATAAAAATGTAATAGCGGTGAAGACCACGGATAAAGAAGCTCAGTTTGTAAAGGATATAGAACAAATCGTTAAATCACTGGAGTTTAGAAACGTAATACAAGACGATAAAAATATATTCAAGGATTTTGATTTCCCCGAATGGTTTAACAAATAACACGATTTCATGTTAAAAGGAGGGGTCATATGATAAGACTTGAGAACGTTAGTGTAGTGTTTGGACAGAAAAAGCAAAAAGAGATTGCGGCGGTAAAGGACGTATCACTGCATATCCGTAAAGGGGAGATATTCGGAATAGTAGGCACAAGTGGGGCGGGAAAAAGCAGTCTTATAAGGACGCTTAACGGTCTGCAAAAACCAACTCAAGGCGAGGTCTTTGTGGATGGAGAAAATATAACAAATGCCAGTGGCAAAAACCTGCGGAACATAAGAAGAAAAATAGGAATGATTTTTCAACACTTCAACCTTATCTCCAGAAAAACAGTAGGAAAAAATATTGAATTTGCGTTAAAAATTCAAAATTACCCTAAACAGGACAGGAGTGAAAGGGTAAAGGAACTCCTTGATATAGTTGGGCTTTCTGACAAGGAAAATATCTATCCTGCCAACCTTAGCGGAGGGCAAAAGCAAAGGGTCGCAATAGCAAGAGCCTTAGCTGTAAATCCAAAGATACTGCTGTGTGATGAGGCTACTTCGGCTTTGGATGTCCAGACGACGGAGGAAATTTTACAAATTCTTAGGAAAATTAACAGAGAACTTGATATAACAATAGTGTTTATAACACATCAATTAGAGACAGCTAAAACCCTGTTTGACAGAATTGCTGTTATGAGTCAGGGAGTTGTCATAGAAGAAAACGACACTTATCAAATATTTGCATCACCTGCAAATGAAATAACGAGAGCCCTTATAAAAGATAATATAAAACTGCCCTCAGAAATTGTTGAATCCTCTGAAAGTGAAATCCTAAAGCTTGTTTACAAGGGAGACAAGAGCGTAGAACCCGTCATATCTTTGGCAAACAAAAAGTTTGACGTCATACTGAATATCCTTCACGGAAAAATCGAATATATAAAGGGAAAGCCAATAGGCATACTTTTTGTCACCCTTAAAGGAACTCCGGAAGAGTGTGGCAGGGCAAAGAAGTTTATAGCTGAAAATGTGGAAGAAATAACTATATACTATGATGGGAAGAGAGGGGACACCGAGTGGAACATAGCTTAGAGTTTTTATCCCAATTGGGAAAGGCATCAAAAGAAACCTTAATTATGGTAGCCATTGCAACAGTTATTGCCTGTGCATTAGGGTTGCTCTTGGGACTGATGCTTTACATAACCTCCAGTAGCCTGCTTTACAAAAACAGGATAGTCAATACCCTTGCGGGCTTTATCATAAACATTATAAGATCCATACCGTTTGTTATTCTATTGGTACTTTTAGTTCCCATAACATCAAAGGTAGCAGGGACTACCATAGGGCCAAAAGCGGCAGCAGTACCTTTAACAGTTGCATCTATAGCATTTTTTGCAAGACTTGCGGAGGCTTCCTTTGAAGAGGTGGATAAGGGATTGATAGAGGCAGCCTTGGCTATGGGAGGCGGAATAAAGCATATCGTATCCGATGTATTGCTGGTAGAGGCTCTGCCCTCCTTAGTTAGGGCTTTAACAGTAACTATAATAAGCATTATAGGGTATTCTGCAATGGCAGGAACTGTAGGAGGCGGAGGCATTGGCGATTTGGCAGTCAGATTCGGTTACTATAGGTACCAGATGGATGTAATGTTAACAACTGTTATTCTATTAATCATCGTTGTTCAGGCAATACAGGTATCCGGTGAAAAATTTGCAAAACTGATAAGTAAAAACTGAAGACATATCATACAGAAAAAAATAAAGAAGCTACCCGCTATCCATGCAATGTCATTAAGTTAAGAATTGAACAGACTTGATAATTTATACAGCGTGTGTCCATATTAGTATTGGATATACGCTGTTTTATTTTTTCCTAGAAACAATTCGATTTTTAGCATCAAAATATCTCCACCGTATTCGGGGGAGTAAAAAAGTTATATTTTTAGAAATTTATGATAATCTATAATTAAATGAAACAACACATGTTCCGACAGTTGTACGCTGCCGTTGTCGGTTTGGTCTTATTGGAAGTACAAACCGCAGAATTGTAGTTTCTATATCATAAGGAGGCGCCTTTCCTCTATACTTGAAAAAAGTTAGACAGATTTTGGTAGCCTGTGTGAAATTGACCTGCAGCTGGTACCTGCGGTCATTTTCTTTTGGGCTAATTTTCATGGTAATACACATGCTAAAATTATACATAACAAGTCGGGCGTATATTTCCTGAAGAATTGAATTCTCCTGCTTTGAGTGGAATGCTGTTAGTCCAAGAATATACTTTACTTCCCGAAATCCAGTTTCAATTCCCCATCGCTGTTTGTAAATGTCTTTCAACTCTTCTACAGTAAACAGGTCTCCCGGAAGACTGGTTGCCAAAACTTCATAGCTGTCATCAGCAAGCTTGAATCTAACAAACCTTATGGTTAATTCATAATCAGGGCTTTTACTGTTTTCAATATAGTCAAATCGATTACCTTTTGAAATGTATTTGTATTTTTTTTGATTAATGGCTGCTGGACCTGTGGAATGTCGTGTAATAATAACCTGTTTCGTAATATCAAACTCATCCAATTCAGGCAGCTCCATTCCGGATAGTATTCCAGTACTTTTTATGTCTTTAACTCGAATTACATAATCAAACAACCTCTCTTCAACATGTGCGAATAAGTTGTAATTCTCATATCCACGGTCAGCCATAATGATAACCGGGTACTGTTCTGAGATACGATCAACCAGCTCACATGCAGCACCACATTCATTTTCTTTTAACCCCTTCTGAACAATTGCATCCAAAAACGTTTTACTGCACACATCAAAGAGTGCATTTAAGTGCAAAGTGGAAACATGGTTATCGCCAATAACGTTTTCCTCTTTTGGGTTGTAAGGAAGAGTAAGATCACTTCCGTCAATCGCTAAGAGCCGATAATCCTTGAATAAAGCTGGTACTAAGTCAGTTTGTTTATTGAATTCATGAAACAAATGCTCCAAAGCAGTATGGTTCAGTTTTTTTCGTTGCTGAACAAATGCTGACACAGTAGGAAAACCTTCTTTATATTCAAAGAACTCTCCTATTTCATGTCCTAAACTGTTACTACCAAAAGACAATATAAATTGTATTAACGTAGAAAAATCAAACTTTCGATTTCGACAAAAGCAAGTGCCATCTGGGATAGCGAACTTTTCTGGCGTATTTGCCATTTCTTTGACGATTTCTAATATACAATTTTTAAATTTATTTGCGTATGTGTTCACCGCGTCACCTCCTGTAATTAAGGGGCTTCGCCACATTTTTCTGACTATTTGTCAAGTACTATTTTGAGATTTTTACATAAAAAAAGAACAGGGTATGTATTTAAACACACTCTGTTCTAACTACTAAATTATTTATTTTCTTAACTTAATGACATTGTAACTAAATCGTGCTACCTTTTTCATATTAAGCAAAATACATTCAAATCTTATTATTTCAGTACTTCCAGTGATAAGTTAAACTAATTATTTCGCACTACATGCTATTATTATGCATCACTGCATATATTTTATTTCAAAGCCACTTTGCAAGCACATTTTAGCCAATACAATATGTCCTGGAATCACCCACACTTACTATACCCGCAACTCCTGCAAATAACACAACCCCCTTCGTGCTCCAATGCTTTACCGCACTCCGGGCATTCCGCACTTACATAGTCATTTTCATAACCGGGGTTTTTGCATACTTCACTCAATGTACAGCTGCTACATTGTAAGTCACACTCACTTTGTTCAGCATGAGCGGTTCTGGCAGAAGGCTTTTGCAGGAGACTGTATTCAGTTGTTACACCCATTTCTCCTGACACATCCTCATCTTTGCTGCTCTGGATTTTTGCAACCTTTTCTATGAGTCTTCCTATTGCATCAGGGCAGGACAAAACCTTCAGTCCCTTCTGTCGTATGGTTGACGGACATCTTATACCCTTGAGCTGTTCAACTATTGATTTAACATCCATACCTGAACGCAATGCTACTGACACCAGACGGCTGGTAGCTTCTGATTGTGAAGGACAGCCACCTGCACGTCCCGTATTTGTGAAGACCTCGCAAATACCGTTTTCATCGTAGTTTACAGTAATATATAGATTTCCGCAGCCTATTCCCACTTTTTCCGTAAATCCTGTAGTAATATCCGGTCTTGGCCTTGGTTCTATTTTCCCGGGTATATTATTCGCCGCACAGGAATCGCAGTAAATATTTTCTCCTGCTGACAACTCCCTGTCAGCGTTTTCTTCCTTACCTTTAACTTTTCCAATATTGAGAACCTGCAAGTCACGACTTCCGTCTCTGTAGATTGTAACGCCCTTACACTGGGTCTTATAGGCCAGAGTGAATACCTCTCTAACATCATCCGTTGTCGCATCATGACTCAGGTTAACAGTCTTGGAAACAGCGTTGTCTGTGTGACGCTGAAATGCCGCCTGCATTTTTACATGCCACTCTGGAAGTACATCATGTGCAGTAACAAAAATGTCTTGAACATTCTTTGGTACCTCACTCATATTTTTAACAGTTCCAACCCTGGCAATTTTCTTCATAAGTTCGTCTGAATAGAATTCCCCTGAAAGTGCCACCCCTTTAAATACAGGGTTAACCTCCACTAATTCGCTGTTATCCATAACATTTCTGATATATGAAATTGCAAAAATCGGCTCAATTCCGCTTGAAACACCAGCTATCAAACTCAATGTACCTGTTGGTGCAATGGTGGTTGTAGTAGCATTTCTCATCTTTATACCTTTTGTGGCATATATGCTGTCCTCATAAAATGGAAAAACACCCTTTAATTCAGCCAAATCCTGTGAAGCCTTCTGAGCAGTCTCATTTATAAAGGACATAACCTTGTCCGCTAAATCAATTGCAGCTTGAGAATTATATGCTACACCCAAAGCACAAAGTGTGTCTGCCCACCCCATAACTCCAAGTCCTATTTTTCTGGTACCTCTTGTCATTTTATCTATTTCGGGCAAAGGATATTTGTTGACCTCTATTACATTATCCAGAAAACGAACCGCTTTTCTTACGGTTTTTTCAAGTTTTTCAAAATCAAGACCGCTATGTGAATCGTCCATCATATTGTACAGGTTTATTGAGCCAAGATTACATGCCTCATAAGGCAAGAGTGGTTGCTCACCGCAGGGATTGGTACTTTCTATTTCTCCAAGCTTGGGAGTTACATTATCCCGGTTAAGCCTGTCCAGGAAAATAATACCGGGTTCCCCGTTTTTCCAAGCCATCTCCACTATTATATCAAAAACTTCTTTTGCATTAAGTTTAGCCACAGGCTTCTTTGTTTTAGGATCCAAAAGTTCATATTCCAGATTGTGTTCAACGGCTTTCATGAAATCTTCAGTAATTCCAACACTTAGGTTAAAATTAGTTATTTCTGTATTATCACTTTTGCAGGAAATGAACTCCAGAATATCAGGGTGATCAATCCTTAAAATACCCATATTGGCACCACGTCTGGTTCCTCCCTGTTTTACCGCTTCAGTAGCGGCATTAAAGACCTTCATAAAACTTATAGGGCCACTTGCAACTCCTCCCGTGGAATTTACAGTTGATCCTTTTGCACGGAGTCTGGAAAAGCTGAAACCTGTTCCTCCGCCGCTTTTATGTATTAATGCAGCATTTTTTATTGATTCAAAAATGCCTTCCATTGTATCTTCTACAGGAAGAACAAAGCATGCACTTAACTGCCCTAAAGGTCTTCCGGCATTCATCAAAGTAGGTGAATTAGGTAAAAATTCAAGATTAGCCATCATATCATAAAATTCCTGTTCAATTACCGCCAGTCCTTTTTCATCAGTATATGCGGCATCCGCAGAGGCCATTGCCTTTGCTACACGACGAAACATTCCTTGGCAATCCTCAAGCAGATTTCCGTTTTCGTCCTTTTCCAGATATCTCTTCTCCAACACTTTGACGGCATTTTCCGATAACTTCATCAATAAATCCCCTCTCATTAGTCTATATTTTGTATTTGTATTATTTAAAAGACACTACATATTGTATCACTTTAATTATATATGTTCAATATAGTTAAATATTGCCGAATTTATTCAAAAAAAACGCCCAGCCCCATTTATTAAATGAAGCAAGGCATTTTTCAGGGAAATAATTATTTTTCTTTTTCAAAATATGTTTCCTGATATTTATTGCTTGGATCCCAGAGTATCCATTCTTCATATCCGGCATCATAAATAGCCTTTATTTGCTGTTTGACCTGCTCTGCCCCATAAGTCTGGAAATAGCCCGCTGGGAGATATTTGGCAGTAAATGCCTGTATATATGGTCTCATTTTTGCCTTGTAGCCGGTCGTTTCAGATATTTTCTTCTTTGCGGATAACAAAGAATTGTAGACTACTCCATAAGGGTCCATATCAGGCTTTGTATAGGTAACACCATTAATCTTCTGACCTACACCATTACCCATTATTCCCTTTGGAGAATTGTTTGCATAGTGTGACGGGTATATCATTGGACTTATACAATAAATATCTTTTCCAACTTCCTGGAATCTCTGTCCAATACTTTCTCCGTCCAATTTGCTTTCAATAATTATTGCAAAAACATCTGCTGAAACAGGTACTCTCAATTCCTGATGAAGTTCTTTTTCTGATTTTGCAAGGAACTCGTTTATTGCTTGGGCCTTTTCAGGAACGTTTGCACCAAAATTAAAGGATTTTTTACTTCCTGTTGGGAATCTGACATAATCAAACTGAATTTCATCAAAACCGTAGGATATAGCTTCTTTTGCGATTGCTATATTGTAATCCCAAACCTCTTCCATATATGGGTTCGTCCAAGGTGTTGAACCGTTTTCCAGCCAGAGCTTTCCGCTTGGAGCCTTAACACCCAGATCTGCTCTGTTTTTAGCCAGGACTGGATCTTTGAAAACAACTATTCTGCCTATTACATATATTCCATTGTCATGGAATTTTTTTATAACATCTTTAGGATTATAATATTTTACCTGCTTACCATATTTTTTAACCAAGTCAAGGTTTGTGCTATAATTTACCGCACCATCTTCCTTGATGTCAATGACAACAGCATTCAATTCAGTATTTTTTGCCATATTAATAATTTTATCTACTCTTGCTGAAGAACCGGCTGAAGGCCCGGTGAGATATACAGCCTTAACCTTTGCTTCTTTTATACTTGGAGATAATTGCAACCCTTCGGGGTTAGGTACCTGCTCTTGTTTTGTGGAATCAGAAGCCACCGCCGTAGAATTTGCAGCAGTAGTATCTGAAGCTTTTGTTTCAGTACTTACGGCAGATGAAGGAGCAACCTGTGTACTGGTGCTTTGGGGCTCTTTTGTCCCGTTTTCATTACATCCCGTAAGGAAAAATGAACCTGTCGCAACTGCCAAACTTAAAAAAAGAGATGTGCCTAAAACTGCAATATTTTTCCTGTTTTTCATTTGAAAGTACCCCATTCCCGATATTTTTCGTGGCATTATGTAGTATAATCATGAATTTTAATTTTCAATCAGATACACTGAGATTATACAAAATCCCGGTAATAAAATCAAACCTATTTAAAGCATATTTGGAATATATATGCTAGTAATATTTCCCAATAACTACCCGGATTGTCGGAATATAAAAACAGACTTAATCTCCATAAAGGAAATCAAGTCTGTTTGTAAAAAATACTATCCACTCAATCTAATTAAGCTTATCGGGATTGGCTATCTTCACCTCAAGAGGTTCAAGCACATTTTTATTAAAATCTGTTGTTATTGGCTTTTCACTGCTTCCATAACCCTCTGCATATAATCCTAGTTTAAACTGATACGTATTTCCGTAGTAAGCCTCCACATCATCATCCTTTTTGGTGGATACTTTAGGGCCAAATTCAATTTTCACCACATCTCCTGCATCAAAGGTTCCCTTTACTTCTATGTTAATCACATTTTTATCATTTACTTTAATCATTTTTTTAGTAACGTTATTATCATTAACCTTAAAAAACTCAGTAGAATCTTTTTTCTTTACAGTAACCTTTATATTGTTGCTGACCAGCTCCAGGAAAAATGGCTTTTCATTGATATTCATTTTATTTACCATGTCTGTATCCACTACAATTCCCGGATTTGAAGTTCTGTTCTTGAGCTGCAACTCAAAAGAAACAGGTACATAGGACCCCAGAACAAACTCTAAATTTGAGTTTCTTGAATTATTTATAATGTTATAAGTTACAAAACCCAGTTCTGTTTCAACAAAAGGAAACATTACAGCCTCAGCAATGTTAGAATAAGGGCCGGTTGTTCCATTTGCCACGGCAACTACCTTATAATAGTACTTTACTCCTCTGTTGTTCGTGGTTTCAGGGATGGAATTATCCAAAAAGGAGGTTCCGGTTATTCCTTCTTTAATAATTTCGTATTTTCCATCTGAGCTATTACACCTTAGTATACTATAGGTTTGGGCTCCCTCAGCAGGATTCCACCGAAGCTGAACAGCTTTTCCCTCACGAGCTGCTTTTAGGTTTGCTGGGGCGTCAGGAGGTACGGCAATAGTTATTTCTCTTGATTTTGCTCCCTCATAACCCTCTTTTATGGCCGAAACGAAATACTTATATACCTTGCCGTATTGAACCTTGCTATCAGTATATTTATTATCTACCGAAAGAACTGTGGTTTGTATTCCGTCACACACTCTATAAAGCCTGTATCCAGAGGCAGTATCCACCGGATCCCATGAAACGTAAATTGTCTTTTTATTTACAGTACCTTTTAGATTCTGAGGGGCACCCAGCCCCACTACAACTTTCACAGACTCAGATTTTGCACTCTCCCCGGCCTCATTCCATGCGCTGACACTAAATTTGTATTCGCCGGATGCCAGATTGAGCACCGTGTACGAATTATCCTTTACATTAACTACTGTAGTATTACCCTCCCAGTCTGTTTGGTAAATCTTATATCCCTGTGCTTCAAGAACACTGTCCCAGGTCAAGACTACACTACCGTCATTTTTTAAATCTGCCTTAAGATTTGTTGGAGTCTTGGGGATACTTATTGATCCGTCAACAAACAGCTGAGAGTTTGGAACTACTTCCTTTGCTTTTTTCGGATTGCTCCACAAAAGCTTTGCAACGGCATCATATTCGTTTTCATAGTATTCTATTCTTATTCTGTACTTTTTACCTTTTTCCATTTGTACTGACTTTGAACTATTCTCTGTTTCAGAATGCTTTTGCCAGTTTGTAATCAAAAGCTCATTTGAATCAAAAATTCCATTTCTGTTTAAATCAATCCATAGTTTAACTCCATCGTCCGTTCTGGTATAGAATGTGTAGTCCTCGTTGAACTCCGGCATAATATATCCTGACCAAACCACTGAATAGTAATCCGCATTTACCTTAGGATCAGGTGCTTTGTCACCCCACCTGTAGTAGGTATCTGTATTATCTTTTGTAAAATCAATTTTGGGGTCAATTCTGGACATTGCAAGCTGCGTATTTTCCATTACATAATTAGTTGCAAAGCTATTTCCCAAATCATAACCGTAGTTTGTCATATTACTACCGGCAACAGGCTTCCAATTATAGTATTCGGCATACAGTCCGTTAACCGTCATAACCAAGGCAGTAGCAGAAGCCTCATTTGAAAATGGCCCCAGTTGCTCACCACTGTCCGAAACAGCCTGCACCTTGTATGTATAGGTTTCCCCCGGTTTTACGTTGTTGTCAGTAATAGAGCTGTCAGATATTATCTGAGGAAGCTGAGCAAAATCAGCATCACCCGGACCTTTCCGCCATACTTTATAACCTTCCGCACCGTTTACCTCATCCCATCTTAACAATATGCCATCCCTTTTGGGAATAGCCTGAAGGTTTTGTGGTGCTTCAATCTCTTGTCCAGGTTCTTTTCCCCATATAAGTTCACCTTTATAATATACTGTTACTCTTTCCCAGTCCATTTCTTCTCCGGGATTAAAAGAGTAGTGATTAGCCTGATTGAATTTTCTCAGATTTGATGTATCTCCAGTCACTTGAGCAATAAATTCCTTGACAATTTCAAGCTCAATATCTGCATGAGAAGTATTGTTACCCGATTTCCCACTAAGCTCATAATTCTTTGAACTGACTGTATAGTCGCGACTCCAGTTCCACCACCATCTGTGTTTATCTTTATCTAAAGAATAATTGGGGCTTCTCTCCACAATATCATCCAACCAGTTAAGATCACGCTTAATAAATTTATCATTCCATAAACTGCTGAAATAACGTAAAAATTTGTACAAATAATTAATGTAGCCTGAGCCGTTGCTTTTAGAAGGAAACCCAATTTCAATAAAACAGTTGGTTTTAGGTGTTGAATACTCACCCATATTAATGAATACTGACGGAAGGGTTTGTATAACATCTTCTTGTGGATTTGACCGGCCTGACTGATAATTATAAATCTTTCCCTCCACCTTTTCAGTTTTTGGGGCAACCTTGTTTAAGTCTCCATCCATGTTAAAATAATAGTGGATTCTTATTTTATCCAAATCAATGTCCCTGTTACCCTCATTATACAGCTTTAGCACTGAATGAATCCTATCCTTGGAAGCAAACTCGGAAGGATTTGTGGGATAACTTTTTTCAGTAAGCCTAACCTGAATTTGATTCTCATCAGGCTGTCTGACTATAGTACAGCCCAAATCGGAAAAGTTCATCCATTTTACATAGCCGTAGATTTCCCACGTCCCATGACTTTTTATAGTTCT
>JAEZUC010000080.1 GCA_023443515.1 Bacillota bacterium | reverse complement strand
AGTTTTGTTGATGCCGCCGTTATTGGAACAGCCAAAACAGATAATACAAGACATACACTCAATACCATTGCTAATATCTTTTTCATATCCAACCTCCTAGGTTTTTATAACCAAATAGTAGCATTTTATAGAATTATGGTCAATAATGGACTTTTTACCAAGAGAGCTACATATATGGTACCCTTATTTACCTGCAAAAATAAGAAAGCCATCGCAATACATAAAATTTGTTTTGCAATGGCTTTCTTATTTGATTTTAATATATGAATATTATAGTAACCCTTTTTCAACCAAAAACTCTTTTGCTACTGCGGCAGGTTCCTTTTGAAGCTCATCAACTTTATAATTCAGCTCTATCATAACATCATTTGTAAGAATATCTCCCAATTCTTCAATCACAGGCTCTATTTCAGGATATTTTTGGATTATTTCCTCTCTTACTAAAGGAATCGCGTAATATGGAGGAAAGAAATTCTTATCATCCTCCAAAGAAACAAGTTCAAATTTCTTAAGTAATCCATCTGTAGAAAATGCATCCACAACACTTGTTTCCTTATTTATTAAAGCCGTATACCTTGGAGAACCGTCTAAACCCTTGGTATCTCTAAATTTAAAATTATACTTTTTTGTTATTCCTAAAAGTCCATCTTCCCGATTAAGAAACTCCAATGTTGTTCCTGCAATTAAATTAGGGGCTACCTTTGCCATGTCACTGATACTTTTTAAATTATATTTTTGCGCTGTTTCTTTTGTAACTGCAAGAACATAGGTATTATTGAAGCCCATCTGCTTTAGTACACTGATATTGAACTTTTCTTTGAAATCCTTTTTTACAGTATTATACACCTTATTCATATCTGATATGGGTGGATAATTCAGTGTATCTCCATATGCCGTCCCGCTATAGTCAAAATATAAATCAATATCCCCTGACTTCAGAGCCGAGAAGCACACCTGTGTACCCCCCAGATTTACTTTCCTTTCCACATTTAAATCAGTTTTTTCTTCAATAAGGTCAGCAAACATATTTACAAGTATATGCTGCTCAGTAAAATCTTTTCCTGCAATACGTATTACTTTTCCGCCAGTTCCTAAACTGGAAATTATGGTTGAAAATATAATAATAACTGTCAGAAGTCCGGTCACTGACAACACTATCTTATTATATCTTCTTTCCCTTATCTGCTTTTCCTTTGATTTTTTTATTTTTTGCAGACTTATTGGCGTAACCATTTTTTCAATCAAGCCTACCAGATAATCAACCGACAGTGCAAGCAGACATGCCGGAATTGCCCCTGCCAAAATCTGGTTATTATTTACTGTTCTTATACCTGAGAAAACCAGAAAACCCAATCCTCCAGCGCCGATAAACGCCGCTATGGTCATCAGTCCAACGGCCGTTACAGCTGAAATTCGGACTCCTGCCATTATTACAGGCAATGCCAGTGGAATTTCTATCTTTGCTAATATCTGAAATTTCGTAAGACCTATTCCCCGGGCAGCTTCCAGTGTCAGCGGATTTATATTTTGTATCCCTGTAAAAGTATTTTTAATAATAGGCAAAAGTGAATACAGTATTACCATGACCACAGCCGGAAGTGTACCTATCCCTAAAAAGGGTATGGAAAATCCAAGCAGAGCCATACTTGGAATTGCCTGAACTACATTAGCAAAGCCCAATACCGGTCTGTTTAATTTTTTCACATAACTAATTAATATTCCAAGTGGTACACCCAAAATTATGGCAAATCCTACAGCAATAACTGTAAGCCTAACATGCTCAACCAGAAGATTCAGTATCTGGGATTTATTTAGTACCAAGTAATCAATAAAATTCATACAAACCCTCCTTTGTAAGTAAATTATTCCAAATTCTGCATATCCAGATACTGTTGACTCAAAGTAGTAACAAGACTGCTCTTTGTTATCAATCCCAGAAGCTTTTCGTTTTCACTTAGAACCGGGATTGTGGATACATGCCTTTCGTCAACTATTTTTAAAATATCTATAATTGACTCATCTTCATGGACACTCAAAAATTCGGTAGACATAATATTCTCAACACTTATTTTACGGTCACGCTGGCTTTGTATCTGCCTTGCATTCACTATACCTATCAGCCTTTTTGTTTTCTCTTCAATTACCAACAGGCTATCCACCTTTTCTTTACGCATTCTCTCAATACATCTGAGAAGTGTCATATTACTATGACAGGTTACCGGAGTATCAATCATGATATCCTTTGCCTTTATAAATTCAGGAGAAGTCCATATTCTATTTTTTCCTACAAATTCTGACACAAAATCATCACTTGGATTTTTTAATATATTTTCAGGTGTATCATATTGTAGTATCTCTCCGTCTTTCATGATACATATCTTGTCCGATATCTTTATCGCCTCATCCATATCATGTGTAACAAAGACTATTGTCTTTTTAATGGATGCCTGTATATTTATAAGCTCATCCTGCAGGCTGATTCTCGTAATAGGGTCAAGTGCAGAAAAGGGCTCATCCATAAGGATAATCTCAGGGTCTGTGGCAAACGCTCTTGCTACTCCAACCCTCTGCTGTTGTCCACCGCTTATTTCTGATGGATACCTGTTAAGGAACTCATCTGGTTCCAATCCTATCATTTCTAATAGTTCGTAAGTGCGCCTTCTTATTTCCGTAGCATCCTTTTTTTGAACCTTAGGAATCAGCTCAATATTCTCTTTTATTGTCATATGGGGAAACAAACCTGTCTGCTGGATTACATATCCCATATTCCTTCTTAGCTTTATAATATCTTTTTTTTCTATATCCTCTCCATTAATAAATATCTTTCCGGATGAGGGTTTGATTAGGCGGTTAATCATTTTTAATGTGGTTGTTTTGCCACAGCCGCTTTCTCCGATAAATGAAACCAATTGGCCTTTTTCAATTTCCAGAGAAATGCTTTTTAGTACAGTTTTATCTTTGTATTTTTTTGATATGTTTTCAAATCGAATCATTTCCTTTACCTTTCTTTCCCAATCAAAATCTAGTGACAACTTTATTATATAACCAAGTTGTCACTTTTGTCAAACTACCAAAAAACCTCCTATCGTATTAATTGCTACAATGGAGGTTTTTATTCAATGTCATTATTCTGCTCTTTCAAATTTTATGGATATAAGAATTTTCTTACTCTTTCAAAACAATTTTCATCTCCTATAAAATATACGATATCACCCTGCAAAAATATTGCATAAGGACCCGGGGACAGCAATAGCTTAGTTTCTCTTTTTATCGCAACTATTGTTGCAGTTGTAGTGTGCCAGAAGTTTGTTTCGGATGCAGTCCTGTTCAAATACGGTGTCTCCTGTGTAATCTCTATTTCAAATGGGGTAAAAGGATTTATTGAGCGAAAACGGTCCGTCTTCTCTATAAGCTTTGACAGACAATCATTAAAAAATTGCAATTCCTTTGATTGTCGCTCCATGCTGTCCTGAATATCCTTTTTTAAGTTATTTACAGTTTGTATTTCATGGTAATGGCGAACAAAATCCACCGCTTTTTCATAGGACTTAATTATTACACCATTTCCAATTTCCGTCTCCACTATTCCCAAATCAGTCAAAACACATATGGCACGCCTTGCTGTTTCAGGTGATACCCCGTATTGGCTTGCTATGGAAGACCTTGCATATATTTTTTTTCCTACCGAATAATATTTGCTTGCAATTTTGGAAGCAACATCTGCAGCAATCTGCTGATATCTTGGGTTTGTAATCCGAACACCCTTATCCATCTCTGTTTCTCCTTAATCCAGATTATGTTGACACCTAAAATTAAGATGCTATAAATTAATATGGATAGTTATTTTTTCAATAGTGCATTTAAATACTTAAGGTATATTATATCTTAAAATCATGTTTTTTCATTAACCATTAAGAATTTCTCTTGCATTTTTTATCTCTGCAATAATCCAGGTAATAACCGGTATAATCACCTGCATTGGGAATGCATAGTAAGGATAAATATTAGTGACCCAGAAATTCATTTCTATTACATTATGATAAACA
>JAEZUC010000069.1 GCA_023443515.1 Bacillota bacterium | reverse complement strand
CAAAGCAAGGGTCACCCCGCAACCGCCGCCTGTAAAGTTGGAAAAGGAAGCTGTGCCGTTATGAGCTTTCATGATCTGACGGACGATGGTTAATCCCAGTCCGTGATTATCCAGTTCCATTGGTTCCCTGGGATGATTAAGGTGTTTCAGCGTCTGCACTGGAAATCCGGTTCCATTATCTGTAACGGAAAGGAATGCCGTCCCAGACCCTGTGTTCAGCTGGATTGTAATATCACAGCCATCCGGGTTATGTTTTATGCTGTTGAGAATGATATTGGTAATGGCTCGTTTTATCAGCTGGCTGTCCCCGATTACAGAAATATTCTGTGCATTCTCATCGATGGATAAACTCAGCGTATGTCTGGGTGAACAATTACTGTTTAACAGTTCTGCTATAATACTGCGGATAAGAGGTGCAAGAAGAAATTCTTCTTTTCGTATGGGCTGCATGTCATATTCCAGTTTGGAGGCCAGATTCAGATCATTGATTAAAGCTTTTATTTTCTGGCATTGAGTCCGTATTGTAACAGCAAGTTCCTGCTGTTTCTTATTAAGGGTATTGTCTTCTTCCATCTGGGCTGCATACCCCATAATTACAGAGAGGGGAGTCCGAATGTCGTGGGAGATACCTGCAATCCATGTAGTGCGGGCATTATCCCGTTTATTCAGGGCGGATTCCTGCCGGATCAGTTGGGCTGATGCATGATTGATACCTGCGGCCAGATCTCCCAGAATCCCCTGAGCCGGTAATGCAACGGGTTGCATCCGAGCTAAGTCCTCAATGCCTGTGGTCAGTTTTTTTAAAGCTAAAAACAGCCGGTAACCGAAGAGCAGGGCAAGTAATACAGCGGTAATAAGATTCAGAATTAAAAGCGTAGGTATGAGGATTTCTGAATTGTTCACTAATTTCATCGGGAGTTCCAGACCGATTTTCCACATGCTGTTTTTAGGGCTTCCAACTACAAAAAGTCCTTTTTCATGCTGCCAGACCTTAACCGGATAGTCCTTTAAGTACCAGCGGGATAAACCTGCCACGTCAGTCAGTTTATAATAAAGAGGCACATCTGAAGGCAGATCGATACTCCATGAAACCAAACCTTTCTCATCTATCAGCATAGCCCACTGTTTCTTATCCTTAAGTTCACTTGCAACGGATTCAGAAAGTGAATAAATCCCATGGGATTCCGTTAACTCTTCCGCCATCTGTGCAACGGTGTAGTTCTTTCCGTACTCACTGGCAGATTGATACAGCCAGACAGTCAGAACTGTAAAGTTGATAATGAGCAGAATTATGGCTGTAGCTGCAGCTGAAAGCACATATCTGGATAAGATTTTTATTAAGCTTTTCAAGACGATGTCACCCCCACCAGCTTATAACCCAGTCCACGGACGGTAATTAAAAATTCAGGGTCGGAAGGTTCCGGCTCTATTTTTTCGCGCAAACGCCGAATGTGAACCATGAGTGTATTTTCATATCCATAGAGAGGGTCGCCCCATGCTGCAAGACAGAGGCTGTCTCCGGTCACTATCTTATCTTTATTATCAAACAATTTCTCAAGGAGTGCATACTCCTTTGCTGTAAGTGTGAATGTTCCTTTCTCGGAAGTAATAGAGCCGCTGTTTAAATCTATCATTGTTTTTCCCAGATAAAAAACAGGCTTCTCCTTCTGGTTTAGTACAACTGGAAAATAGGTACGGTTTAGGACTGCATGCAGCCGCAAGATCAGTTCCCTTGGCAGAAATGGTTTGGTGATATAATCATCTGCACCCAGTCCCAGTCCCAGAAGGCGGTTCTCATCTTCATCTCTGGCAGAAAGAAACAAAACCGGTGCTGCAGAAATAGAACGGAATTCACGCATCAGGGAAAAACCGTCGCCATCTGGAAGAGAAACATCCAGTATTACTCCATCTGGTTTTTCAGAATTAAACAGCAGACGGGCATGGCTGCAGTCTGCTGCAGAAATGATCTTTTTAAAACCGCTTTGTCTTAACATGCTTCCAACCATTCTGCGTAGCTCTGGTTCGTCATCAACAAGAAGCAGTTTACAGTCAAAGATATCATTCATTGCATTTGTTCCTTTCTGGTTTTATAGCTATCATTATAACCGAATTATAAAAAAATTGAACAGTAAAACGAATGTTTAAGGTAAATGTAAGGTGACCTACAGGCTGGTGTAAGAAAGTATTGCTAGACTGAAACCATAATAAGCAGAGGAGATTAATATTATGGCAAATATTATTACCACCAGCGGTCTTTGCAAACAATATGGAGCTGCTATGGGAGTAAAAGATTTAGATCTTTCCGTACCAGAGGGAGTAATTTACGGTTTTCTGGGACCAAATGGAGCAGGAAAATCAACAACCATGAAGATGATACTGGGGCTGGCAAAGCCCACCAGGGGAACCATTACTGTATTTGATAAACAGGTAAACCAGAGAAACCGCCTTGCTATTTTAAAAGAAACGGGTTCTCTCATTGAAGCCCCCAGCTTCTATCCCCATTTGACGGGGAAAGAAAACTTAAAGATTATAAGTACCTTAAAAGAATTGCCGGACAGTGAAATTGACCGGGTACTGAGGTTTGTCCGTCTGGAGGATCAAAAAAATAAAAAAGCGGGTCAGTATTCTCTGGGAATGAAGCAAAGACTTGGCCTTGCCGGGGCCTTGCTTGGGAATCCAAGGCTTCTGATTTTAGATGAGCCCACCAATGGACTTGATCCGGCTGGAATTCAGGAAATACGGGAACTGATTTGTTCCCTTCCGAAATCCTTCGGTATAACGGTGATGGTTTCCAGCCATTTGTTAAGCGAAATCGATCAGATGGCAGGTCATATTGGTGTTATATCAAGAGGAGAACTGGTTTTCCAGGATCGGCTGTCCGTACTTCATGACAGAAGTGAAAGCCGTATAGCAATTCGTACGCTGGATAATATAGCGGCTGGAAGTGTATTAAGTAGCCAGGGAATTGCATATCAGGAACAGGAAGGCTACCTGCTGATTCCTAAATTAAACGATAATCAGCTGGCAGGGTATTTTATGAGATTTCTAAAAGAAGACATTGGTGTAGTGCGCATAGAGGAACGGAAGAAAACGTTAGAGGATATATTTTTGGAATTAACAGGAATGGTGGTGAAGCTTTGATGAAAGTAATACTTCTTGAATTCTATAAAATACGAAGGAGAAAAGTCGGGGTTATTATTCTGGTGCTGCTTGGGGTGCAGTGTCTTTGGGGGCTGTGGGCATTTCGCCATATGGATGCAAAAAAGCTGTCCCAGGGGTATATGCAGTGCCTGTACCATTTTACCGTGTTAAATACTATTATGATGCCGATGATTGCAGCAATAACGGCATCAAAGATCTGTGATCTGGAGCATAAGGGACAGACCTTTAAGCTTCTCCTGACAGTCATGCCGGCGGGGGCCTTATTTGATGCGAAATTTATCTGTGCCTCCATGTATATGGTGGCAGTAGGGGCAGCCCAGACGGTCTTTATTATCATTCTTGGTAAATCAGCAGGATTTACGGAGCCATTTCCCCCAGGTTATCTGTTTTATTATTTTGTTATAACAATTGTTGTTACTGTTGTAATTTTAGCGATTCAACAGGCGTTTTCCCTATTGTTTGCCAATCAGATGGTTTCTTTTGTTATTGGGATTACGGGAAGTTTTGTGGGACTGTTTAGTTTATTTCTGCCGCAAACTATACAAAGAGGGATTTTATGGAGCTATTACGGAGTTTTAACACCGGTAAGAATGAATTGGGACAGCCAGACCAGGATAGCTGATTTGCAGTATATTCCAGTGGACTGGAGCAGTTTTTTGCTGCTTATGGGATTGTTTGCAGTGATTTATTTCACCGGGCGCCGGTGCTTTACAAGAAAGGAGCGTTGAGCTGATGCTGTGGAATGTAATTCGTGGGGAACAAATGAAGCTGAGAAGAAGTCCTGTATGGCTGGCTTTTTTTATTTTGCCTGTTCTTCCTGCATTTATGGGAACATTTAATTATCTGCAAAATATTGAGATTTTAAGAGATGGGTGGTACAGTTTGTGGACTCAGCACACGCTATTTACCTGCTACTTCTTTTTGCCAGCCACAATTGCTGTATATTGTTCTTACCTTTTTCGACTGGAACACACCAATCATAACTGGAATTGTGTGATGACGCTGCCTGTTTCCGCGCTGCATTTATATCTTGCAAAGCTTATCATGGCATCTGCAATGGTAATAATGACTCAGCTATGGGTAGGAGTTTTGTTTATTCTCTCAGGTAAAATGTCAGGACTGTCAGGTCCGGTTCCGCCAGAATTAACCGAATGGCTGGTGTACGGAACAATAGGGGGAATTGTTATCTGCGGAATACAGCTTAGCATTTCTCTTATAATCAGAAGTTTTGCTGTACCGGTAGGGATTGCAATGGCAGGAGGAATATTGGGAATTGGGGCTCTTTCCAAAGGAGTCGGTGCATATTACCCTTACACACTGTTAAGTCTTGGCATGAGAGCTAACAGCCCGGGCGGTTCTATGGCGTGCAGTCAGGTACAGTTTATGGGAGGCAGCCTGTTTTATTTAATAATTTCTGCAGTGGTAGCTATATTATGGCTAAGTAACACAGATGTAACGACTGAGTAATTAATGGTGTTTTACGACAACTGTGTAAATAGTTGGTAAAAATTGTAAAACATAAGTAAAGTGTCTATGCTAATCAGAATATTATCCGTTATAATGATCCTGTCTCTTTCCATAATGGAATAGAACAACATGTTTATAACGGAGGACAGCAGAAATGAAA
>JAEZUC010000068.1 GCA_023443515.1 Bacillota bacterium | reverse complement strand
GGTTGTTCATAAATGATTATAATTTGACTTACAGTATAGAAAAAGGTTGCCAATACATATGTCAACTTAGTACACAAGTAATAGTTGGGCTTTGTAAAAAACAAAATACAACAGTTAGAGAGTGATTATAATGGCTATGACAGTTATTGAATTGGGAAATAAATTAAAAGAAATGTACGAAGGAAGTAATGGTAATAAAACAGCAATGATTCATTTGTTTGCTATTAGATATGCAGAGGAAATTAGGTGCAATCGTTGTACTCCTAAAGAAATTTTGAAGGTCGCACAAATGCCGGAATCTTATTTTGCTGAAATAAACAAAGGTATTAAGCTAGCAAAATATGTTGATATAAAAGATAAATATCGTTAATTAACTATTTTGACTTGTAGTCAGGATTAAGGCATTAGAAAGAGGACTAAATTGATTATTGAAAACTTAAAATTAAAGGCAAATCTGAAATGTATGGTCATTTGTAGGGGAAGGGAATAATGAATGGATGCTTATGAGTGGCGCCCAAATGAAAATGATGTCATAGAGGCAGTTGTCAATAAATTACTAATTTGTGGATTTACAATTAAGAGTACCTGTAAATGGCGGAAATTGGATCGTCAAACACTGGCATATATAAGCCAATATCTTGATTTACTCAAGCAATATCCCATGCTTGATGATGAGTGTAATACAATTGTGTCTAGAATTATTAACTTGGAGGAAGAACAAAAAAAAGTTACCTCAGCTGAGAGCAAAATATATGAAAGTTTAACATCATTGTACGGTGAATTAACACAAATATTTCAAGGTATTAGAGAGGAAAAAAAAATTAGTATGAAAACAGACATCCCTAATTTAAGGCGCTTTAAAGTTGCCTTCTCATTTCCCGGCGAACATCGCGATAAAGTTGAGGAAATAGCTGAAAAGTTAGTAGAGATTTTTAGTAAAGAACAGATTCTTTATGATAGATATCATCGTGCGGAGTTTGCACGCCCCAATCTTGATACGCATCTTCAGAAATTGTATCATGACCATTCTGATTTGATTGTTGTGTTTATTTGTGCCGATTACCAAGAAAAGAAGTGGTGTGGTATTGAATGGCGGGCAATTCGTGACCTTTTGAACCAAAAAGTCGTGGACGAAAGGATTATGTTTGTCAAATGTGGGCAGGGAACAGTTGACGGTGTTTTTGGCACAATTGATGGATATATAGATACAAATGAAATATCAATAGACGATATTGTAAGCGATATTGTTATAAGACATAAATCGCTTGCCTAATTGCGTACTTAATTATTCATAAAAGTAGGAGGACGTAGCTATGAATGCAAGAATAAAGATGTACAATAACGCTTTACAACCGAAAAAACTCACGATCTATATGCAAACCGTATCCGGTCTAATGAAAAGGCCTTGAAGAACAGAATAAAAGCTTATAAGGGGCTATGGCATTAATTAATGCCATAGCCCCTTACAAGCTGAATATATTGGTGTTGTGATCAGGGCCGAGCTGATTTCTTACATCTTAGTTAACGCCAACTGCATTAAATGCAGCATTTACAGTTTGTACCTCTGCGCTTGATGTACCGTATAAATCAGCAGCGGCTTGTGCTGCATGAGCTTTAAGGTTACTGAAAGTTTCATTAGAAGTTATGTAATAGACAATTGCACGATAGAAAATATTACCTAGTTTGTCGTTACCTATTCCGTTTACAGTGACTCCATAATGTGTTCCTCCGTTTGCGATCAAATAAGCAGCTTTATTAATTATACCGCTGTTAGTATGTACTCCTCCGTTATCAGAAGTTCCTGTGTATCGGTTGCTGTAATGATCAGGATCTCCATATAATGTAGGGTTTGCCAATGAGCGAAGTGCATCGCCTTGTGTAGAAGGAGTGTATATATCTTCACCCATTAGCCAGTCAGGATTATTGTTGTTATAGTATTCAACAAGTGTTCCGAAGATATCTGAAAGAGCCTCACTGATAGCGCCTGATTGGTTTTGATAAACCAAATCATCTTCGCTATCGGTAATTGCATGTGTTAGTTCATGTGCTACGACATCCAGACCGCCGCTTAGCGAAATAAATGTTGAACCGTCACCATCGCCATAAACCATTTGAGATCCATTCCAGAAAGCGTTATTGTATTTGCTTCCATAGTGCGCTGTAGACTTGATGGCAGCTCCTGAATTATTATAGCTGTTCCTATTATACTTATTTAAATAATAGTCGTAGGTTTTTGCCGCATTATAATGTGCATCAACCAATGCTTTATCTGTGGAAGTGTTGAAGGTGTTACTAGTGCTATACCATAAAGTGCCCGGTAACGAACTGCTATTATTTGTATTATAGGTAAATATTCCATTACCTCGGGTATTGTCCTGTAGATAATAACGGGATGAGGAATAAGTTGCATTAAGAGTCCTTGTATTCCCTAAAACTCCAGTTCCTGTAGCTGTTGTGTTTGTGCCTGTAACGGTTTCAATTTTATTGTATTTATTCACTACACTGCCTGTAACTGCATCTACAAAATAATACCAGTTGCCAGGTTCAGGTGAAAGAAAATTGAGTTTAACCAGATATGTATAAGAATCATTATAAATTACAAGTTCAGAGGTTGGTTGAACATCTTCGTATTTCGGCACAAAACCAAGGTCGGCCTCTGCTGTTTTTATTGCATAATCACTTTTCACTACTATACTTTTTTTAAGATTTACAGCATTATCAAGATTCGGTACAGACGCACCTGACAAGCTTTTAAGTACACCACTTTTGTCAATTATAGCTTTTTGAGTGTATCCGAAAACTGGTATGCCATTATACACCTGTTGTAGTCGGATAAGTCTGGTACCATCGTTGTCACTGAATTTTGAGTTGATTTTAAATGCTTTTTCGGCATTTGAATTGAGTTTGAATTTATTGATATTTTTATTGAGATACCCGTAAATAATTTGTTCATCACTCTTGTCTGAAAGAGAAGTGAGATCGCCAGTTATAAAATCAGGAGTTCCTAATTTTTCATTTATTATGTTAAATTGATCGTTTATAGTGCCAAAGTCCTGATCATTTGCTGCAAAGACACTTATAGTGTTAAGCAACAATATTGCTGTTATTAAGATATACGCCGAAATACTTTTTTTCATTTTGTATTTCCCCTCTCATAAGAAATTTGTTTTTTAAGTTTTTGTATTTTTGTTTATTAATTAAATATGAAGTCTTCAAATATCCTCAATTATCAGACATGCCTAGTCACAAATGAGGTTATAGGGCCTTCCTAAGTTGTTTGGTGATCTGATGATATTCACGTTATCCCTCCTCTCAAAAATCTTTTTATCTAAAAACACAATGGTGTTTAGATGCGGAAGTGCGGTTACCGTAATAATTTTTGTCAATCCATTTATATAATCAAGACCAACATCATTGTTGGTTTCGAGAACAATACAGTTCTAAACAAGTACGATATACAACTATTGGCTTGCTTTCCGATAAATTTTGTGAAACAAAAAGGCCAAGATTCCTTCTACTGTAGTAGAAAGAAACTCAGCCTCGAGTTCTTCTCGTTAACTTTTTATGTAAGTATCTAGTTTATATATAATATTATACATATCTGTTAAATATTTGCAATAGTTTTTCTTAAAAAACTTTTACATGGAAATGATATCTGCCCATTACATATTTTCA
>JAEZUC010000032.1 GCA_023443515.1 Bacillota bacterium | reverse complement strand
TTATCAATTTATAATTTGTATCTTTTTACAATATTTCCTTTCTTTAATTACTAATATGTAATATAATGTAATATAAAATGAGATTCACCGAATGCATTCAATGAAATTATAATATAGTTGTCTCTTTACTGTAACCTCATAATAAAACTTTAGTATCGAAGTGAATTCATCTAAAAAATAATTTTTTGGAGGTAAAAATCATGAAAAAACTACTCTTATTTTCTATCATCATGGCTGTTATTTTGGCAAGTTTTGCACCAACTACTATTTTTGCTGCTACCACTCAAATCAATGGCAGTGACGTTATGGTTATTGGCGATTCGTATTTCGCTTTGTCTGGTGAGATTGTCAGAGCCTTAGAAAATGAAGCTAGAAATGCTGGTGTTTTAGGTGCAAATGATAGATTTAGAAACAATCCAGTATCTGGAGCCACACTAGCAAATAACGGCATTCCTTCTCAGTACACAAATGGTATTAATTCCGGTAAAGTTAAGTATGTAATAATGGATGGTGGTGGGAACGATTGTCTACAAGGTTATTCTGCTCCACCATATACTGCAAGCACTCCTTTTATTAAGAATGCAACAGATGCAGTTACTAATCTATTGAAACAAATGAAAGCTGATGGCGTTGTTAAAGTATTCTATTTGTTCTATCCTAATCCAAACGGAGATTTAAATGGTTTAAAGGCAAAATTGGATGCAATGAGACCGATAATGCAATCTACAGTAGCTAACGCAGCAGTAAAGCCGGAAACATATTTCTTTGATATAAGACCAACATGGGACGGACATTTATCAGAGTATACACTATCCGACGGTATACATCCTACTACAGCTGGAAGCGTAGCAACAGCAAAAGCTATGTGGGCTGAAATGCAAAAAGTTAACTTTTTTGGTACTAGTACTCCTACAATAAAATATGGAGATTATAACAATGATGGAAGTATTGATGCCTTGGATTTCTCATCTTTTAAAATGTATTTGATGAATCCTGTACGTACATACAATGAAGTTTTGGATCTTAATCTTGATAATACCGTAGATGCAATCGATTTTGCTATCATGAAGCAGTATCTGCTGGGTATTGTAAAGAGTTTACCTTACAAATAGAGATCCTGTTATAAACCTGTACAGAAAAACCAAGGGTTAAAGCGAATAGCTGAAACCCTTGGTTTTTTTTTGTCTTTATTGACTTTTGGTATTGTACAAGTAATAATATGATTAATATCTTGGAGAAATTTACTACGTAATTTATCTATCTATAAATAGACATATAAGGATTAGTAAATGTTTAAATTAAATAATATTTATCGACCAATAACTGCCCAACCGCTTTTAAATGACGATGCTTATACTGAAATTCAACCTTGTGAAGTACTTAAACCCTACATATGCTGCTTTTGGGGTACCCGAAAGCCTTATTCGAGTGTTACTTCAACTGAAATAAAAGATAAGCTTGTAATACCTGATACATGCATGGATATAATATTTAACATTAATACGGATAAAGACGAGCTTGATGGCTTTTTTGCAGGTGTAAGTGATACTACATTTATAGATAAGAGAAAAAAGTTTACATCTTCAATGTCTTGCTTTGCCATTAGATTCTATTGCTGGGCTGTACTTTTATTTTCCGATGAATCCATGAAACATGTTCTTAATTCATTCGTTGGAGTTGAAGAGTACTTTAAAAACTTCAAGTGTGACTTATACGATGTACTGATTAGCAATCAGTTATTTCTTAATAGAGTAGATAAGGTTCAACAATATCTCATTAAAAAGATAAACCATGACAGACAGAACAATAATATAATGAATTCTGTTTATAAAATTTTAGTATCTAAAGGTACAGCTAATATTTCTGAACTTGCCGGTTTCACGGCAGTAAGCCAAAGGCAGCTGGAAAGGTTGTTTTCAGAGTACGTCGGGGTTTCGCCAAAAAAACTTTCAGGTCTTGTTCGCTACCAATATCTCTGGCAGGATATTTTATATAATACAAATTTAAATATTCACGATAGTGTTAGCAAATATGGATATTCAGACCAAGCACATTTACTTAACGATTTCAAAAAATATCACACCTTGTCTCCTTCAGATGCAAGAATATTTGCTTATAAAACCAGGTGATGTCGGATTTTTACAATACAATAAAACTGAAAATGGTATTATATAAAAACTTGATACTTGTTTATATTTGAGAAGTAGTTGAGCATCAGGTAAAAAAGTGTTAAATACACTGAGGAGGGTTATATATGTTTAGAGCGATACTTCAAATTTATGTCAAGGGAAGTGATGAGGCTTTCGAGTTATATAAGAGGGCATTTGACGCAAATATAGGTTTTCAGGATGTAGACGAAAATGGTACAGTCATCCACAGGGAGCTGGACGTTTGCGGACAAGCCATTGCAGTTGGTGAGGCTCATGACACCACCCGGGCCGGCGGAGATAAAAGGCTTACTGGCAATACTATGCAATTTTGTATTCAATTTGGAGCAGGTCAAGAAAAGAGGGTACGTAAGGCATATGAAACTCTGCTTGACGGTAGCGAAATTATTACTCCTTTTGGTGAACTAGTTTTTAGCCCATGCGGCGTGGAACTGATAGATAAGTACGGCGTATGGTGGTGCCTATTCATATAATACCTGTTTTTTAATAATTTGAGAGGTGATATTGTGAAAAAACTTACATTAAAAGACTACAAAGAGATTAAATCATGGATGTACCGTAATGCAAGATCGTTAGAATTAGCAATTTGGCAGTATTACTTTGAAAACGGCAGTAAGGAGGCAGTGCTTTCTGCTTTAGAATTTTATCAGAATGACGACGGTGGGTTTGGCCATGCCCTTGAAGCAGATAGTTGGAACCCAAATTCATCGCCATATACAACATTAAAGGCAATCAATATTTTAAAAGAAATTGGTTTTAATGATAAGAATCATCCGATAATACGAGGAATATTTAAGTTTTTTGAAAGTAATGCTTATTGTTCTGAAAACGGATGGTATTTCAATATTCCGTCTAATGATGACTATGCTCATGCACCCTGGTGGACATACAATATGGAAGCCAATGCTTTTGAAGGAATAGGACTAACCGCAGAAATTGTAAGTTTCATATTTTTGAATGCTGATAAAGACTCTGAAATATTCAAAAAGGCTTTAATAATTTCCGACGGTATAATCGGTAAGCTCAGTACAGCGGACGAGCATGGAGAAATGGGAATAGGCGGTTATTGCGTATTGCTTGACACTTTGGAAAAAACAGGGCTGGCATTACAATTTGACCATAAATCACTTACAGAAAAAGTAAAAAAACTTGTATATAATTCTATTGAAAGAGATACGTCTAAATGGCTTTATTATACTAGAAGACCTTCTGATTATATAAATTCTCCTGAAAGTATCTTTTATAAGGATAATCAGGATATTATAACAAAAGAGCTTGATTACTTAATTGATACAAGGCCTCGGGATAGTGTTTGGGATATTACATGGAGTTGGTTTGAAAACAACGAGAGGTTTGCAAAGGAATTCGCTATAAGTGAAAATTGGTGGAAAGCCAGAGTTGCTATTGATAAAATTATTTTTTTAAAAAACTTTTGCAGGTTGGATGAATTGAGTATATAAAATTTTTTCTATGAATCCAGTTTTCTACAATCAAATTAAAAGTCATAGAAAACTGGATTTTTCATTATACTTAAAGAAAATTATCCTTATAATCATTCACTATTTATTGGAATAATCACCCCATTTTATTTAACAAAATACTTCCGGCATAAGGTTTAAAAAGTTCTGCAACCTTTAAATAATTACTCTTGCAATCGAGCCAGATAAAAGAATCCTCCGGTCTTAAAATTACAGGCATCCTGCTGTGTATATATGACATCTGCTCGTTTGCATCTGTGGTCAGAATAACAAATCTGTTATTTACAGCTCCCATGTTGTCAATGAACCTATTGTACAGTCCGGCCATATATATTACATTACCTGTTGCTGAGCGAATAAAAAACTTTTCTTTTTTACCGTCAACTTTTCTCCATTCATAAAAACCGCTTGCAGGGATGATACATCTTCCTGCTTGAAGAAGCTTTCTAAAGGTTGGTTTCTCATGAACAGTTTCACTTCTGGCATTTATAATAACCCCGCTGGACTGTTTAAAATTGGGGAAGCCCCACCTGAACAAATCAGTTGATTTTTTTCCATCAGAAGAAACAGCAGTTATAACAGGAACGGTATCAGTGGGAAAAATCTCACCTGTTTTCATTGTTGTAGCTTTTCCTTTAAGCTTTTCATTAATATCATTAACTATATTTCTAAGTTCTTGATTCTCTTCCTCTGTAAAAATAGCGTATCTTCCACACATAATATTGCTCCTCAAATATACTTGGTCGCCTACCTTGTCTACTATATATTTTACTCCATCTTCCCAAACAAAAACAGGTATCGGCTCATATTATAAGAAAATGCTGTACGGTTAGTAAAGACGAATAAATTTACTTGGGAAAAAGAAGGAATATTGCATAATAATGTAAAAATATTACCTATAAAAATAAATGGGGGTAAAAAAATGAAAAGATTGAATAAACTATTTTTATTAATACCAATAGTTCTAATGGCAACAGGGTTAATTCCCATAAAAAGTGAAAAAAATATTGTATATGCGAAAACATATAACTCCACGGTTGCCACAGCCGAAGCAGAGACTATTCATGTCAGTGGATATATTTCTGAAAATACAACATGGACTAACAACTATACCTATGTTGTCGATGGAACTATAATTGTTCAACAAGGTGTAAAACTTCAGATTGACCAGGGAGTAATTGTGAAGTTTACCCAGGGAACAGAAATTATTGTAAATGGTACACTGTCAGTTTCGGGAACTGAATCGGATAAAGTTGTATTTACCGGCATTAATGATTTGACGTATGGAGGAAGCGGAGTAACAGGATCATATGATTACTGGCTTGGAATAACTGTATCTGCTACGGGAGAATTCGCTGGCGATAATGTTCAGATAAGGTATGCTGGAGCAGATTCCAATTATTCAAATAGTGCAATTAATGTTCAAGGAAAGCTTAACCTGACAAATTCAGAAGTGAGTAACTCTAAAAACAATGGTATATACATGAATACAACCGTTGATGTATCAATAAAGAACAATAATATAATTAGTAATCAAAGATTTGGGATATATATTAACAACATAAGTGCAGATGCCAATAATACCATGGTCATTGAGAATAATACCATATCCGGCAATAGTGGATGTGGAGTTTATGTATCTCAGGCCGGGACAGGAAATGCTTTGCTAGAAGGAAATATGATAGCAAATAATGGAGGATCAGGTATATATATAGATATATTTGGGACAGGAAATTTGAGTGTACGAAATAACAATCTTCTAAATAATACAGAAAGCGGAATATATGTTAGTCTGGGAGGTTTAAGTTCATCAATATTCACCGGGATAGCCGACAACACCTATGAAGGGAATACCATAAAAGGAGAACCATGTAACGGAGTAGGTATTGGCGGAAACACACCTGTGGATATAACACTAAGTAATGGTGTGTACTATTTAGCTGATTTTGTACTGGTACCAAACGATAAAACATTGACGGTACAGCCGGGAACAATTATAAAAAGTAGTTCAAAAGGAAGTAGTATCTACGTATACGGCAAACTCAATGCCATGGGAACGGAAGGCAGTTCAATTGTATTTACAAGCTATAAAGATGCAACATATGGAGGAAGCGGAGTAACAGGATCATATGATTACTGGCTTGGAATAACTGTATCCGCTACGGGAGAATTCGCTGGCGATAATGTAAAGATAAGGTATGCAGGAGTGGATTCCAATTATTCAAATTGTGCAATTAATGTTCAAGGAAAGCTCAACCTGACAAATTCAGAAGTGAGTAGCTCTAAAAACTGTGGTATATACCTGAATACAAACTTTGATGCAGAGGTAAAAAACAATAATATAATTAGTAATCAAGGAATTGGGATATATATTAACAACTTAAGTGCAGATGCAACTAATACCATGGATATTGAGAATAATACAATATCCGGCAATAATGGATGTGGAGTTTATTTATCGCAAGCCGGGACAGGAAATTCCTTGATAGAAAGAAATCTGATTGCAAATAATGGAGGATCAGGCATCTATATAGATATATTTGGGATAGGAACTCTGAGTGTACGAAATAACAATCTTTTAAATAATATGGATAGCGGAATATTGGTTTATCTGGGAGGATTAAGTTCATCAATATTCACCGGGATAGCCGACAACACCTATGAAGGAAATACCACAAAGGGAGTATCCTGTAATGGAGTAGGTATTGGCGGGAGCACAACGGTGGATATAACACTAAGTAATGGTGTGTACTGTTTAGCTGATTTTGTAATGGTACCAAACGGTAGAACATTGACGATACAGCCGGGAACAATAATAAAAAGCAGTTCAAAATCAAGTAGTATATACGTATGCGGAAAATTAAATGCCATGGGATTAGAAGGCAGTCCTATTGTATTTACAAGCCATAAAGATGCGTCATTTGGAGGAAGCGGGGTAACGGGATACTATGATTACTGGTCTGGTATAACCGTAGCTGACACAGGAGAATTCAATGGTGAGAATATAAAGATAAGGTATGCAGGTTCGGACTACTCCCGTTATAGTCCACATTGTGCAATTAATGTTGAAGGAAAGCTTAACCTGACAAATTCAAAAGTAAGTAATTCATATGAGTACAGTATATTGTTCAATACAAATATTCACCCCGTGCTATCTGGCAACACTTTTGCAGAGAATCCCAGTGGAATGTACAATATTAAAGCATCAATAATGACAATTAATGCCCAAAATAACTACTGGAATTCGAGCTCCGGGCCTTCGGTCTATGACAATACAAAAGGTGAATGGATTGGCGAGGGCGATAGGGTCAATGATGGAATTAGTTGTTTTCCATGGCTGACAGGGATATAAGAGCTACTTGCCCTCTATAAACCAACGTCCGTCTTCAAAAAAAATAAATATTTCTTTTCCCATAACCTTGCAACGGTAGCGGATACCTTGGCCTCCTACTTTTAAACTTGCTGCTTTTTTATGGTCATATACCTTGTCTATTATATATTTTGATCCATCTTCCCAAACAAAGGACACAGGTATCAGCTCACCGCTGGTAGAGAATGTTGCATTTAATTGTACAAAAACCTTTTTCATAAAATCACCTTACCTAAAAAATGAAACAGGATGAATAATATTGTCTTCAATAGGGTTTGCATTAAGAGCACTATCTTTAAGCAAAATTGCCCTTTGAACAGAGTAATGGCCAAACCTTTTACGAATAGCATCAATACTGAATTCCAGAGTTTCCAATTGTGGACGTTTATTATAATCCTCAAAAAAGGAAAGCTGGGTATGAGTGTCTGCCGTACCCAAATCAGTTGAACGTATACCAAGAGAACGTATAGGTTTATGCCAACTCCAATTTGCATTGAAAATTTCCATAGCTTTACGTGAAATTTCACCGGATATATAGCTGGGAACCGGTAGCTTTGCTTGTCGCTCAATTGAGGCAAGCTCACTATCACGAATAGAAATCTGTATAGTAGAACCCTTTAAATTATGCTTTCTAAGCCTTTCTGCAACACTTTCAGCCAGCACGGTAAAAGTCATCTTCACATCCTCTGTGTTTACAAGATCTCTGGCGGTTGTCATACTGTTTCCTATGCCTTTTATAGTTTCCCGGTAATCTGTTGCAGTTACTTCCGAATAGTCCATTCCATTAGCAAAATTCCAGAGAGTTTCTCCCCATTTTCCAAGATACCTTTTAATGAAAGAGAGAGGCGTTCCTGCAAGGTCTCCGATAGTCATTATGCCTACCTGGTTAAGTTTCCTACGGGTTGACCTGCCCACATAAAGCAATTCGCCAACGTTTAAATTCCAAACCTTTTCCTTAAAATTATTTTGATTAATAACAGTAGTAGCATCAGGCTTTTGTAAATCAGACCCTAGCTTTGCAAATATTTTATTAAAGCTGACTCCCACAGAAGCAGTAACACCAAGCTCTGTTTTAATAAGTTCACGTACTTCATTTGCAATCTTTTCTCCATCTCCGAAGAGTTTAGTGCTTTCAGAAACGTCAATCCAGCACTCGTCTATGCCAAAACTCTCAACAAGGCTGGAATATCTGGAATAAATTTCCCTGGCTTCTTTTGAAAACCTCAGGTATAAAGCATAATTAGGATTAACAACAACGAGGTTTGGGCACTTTTGTTTTGCTTGCCAGATAGCCTCTCCTGTTTTAATGCCAAATTTTTTTGCAATATAATTTTTAGCCAGGACGATTATATGGTGTTCTATTGAAGTGTACATATTTTATGCAAATTTTGTTGTACACCACCTTTTTTGGATTAGCTCTTTTTAATATCTATTTATAAAAAAATACCATTGCAAATTGTTTTATAGTGAATTAAACAGTTGATGTATTTTATACAGTATTTACTTCACCACTATTTAGTAATTGAACAGGCCTTGAATGTTGGATATGTGCCAACTATAAATATTCTTGCCCAAAGATTGTTATGAAATATTTCTTGAACTGTTTATTTGCTGCCTGAACTGTTGGGTTTTTTCTGGATTTCTATTAAACAGATAATCAGTATTTTTTAGTATTATAAAATCTCAGTGTTATTTGAAGAACCCACTGAATTATTTATGGGGTGTCACCAACATTTCCGACTTAACTTAACTTCATAGAATTCTATGAGTGTTTTATCCTTATATTTTAATCAATATTTATTATAATAACTTAATTGTTTTAATGAAGTTCTCTATAGTATTATTG
>JAEZUC010000123.1 GCA_023443515.1 Bacillota bacterium | reverse complement strand
GCTTCCAGCTGCTCCGTAACCTCCGACCAAACCTCATACAGTTCCTCAAGCTTACGCTGTGCCTGTTGCTGTTCCTCGCTTAATTCTATAAGCTTCTGATGGTCGGTAGCAGACCTGACCATTTCTTCTTCTATTTCCTTCAAACGTGCTTCCGTTTTCTCTATGGCCTTTTCAGTGTCTGAAAGCTGCTTCTCAAGCTTTCGTACCCTGCTGCGTTCCTCCTTGGTAGCCATATGGCTTTGTTTGGCTTCTGAAATTGCAGTTTGTTCTTTACTTACTGCTGAAACATTCTTTTTGTAGTGTTCGGTAAAATAGGTATAGTTTCCGAAGCAGTCCACTGCAGGAGTTGTCCCTATATCAATAATTCTGGTAGCCAGTTTGTCTATAAAGTATCTATCATGGGAAACAACCAAAAGAGTTCCTTCATAGCTACTTAGCGCATCCTCAAGAATTTCCCTTGAATTTATATCCAAATGGTTTGTAGGCTCATCCAGGATTATAAAATTTGCATCAGAGAAAATCAGTTTGAGCATTGCCACCCTGCTCTTTTCACCGCCACTTAGGACAGAAATTTTTTTAAATACGTCTTCTCCTGTAAAAAGGAAGGCACCCAGAGCCGTTCTGACTTCTGATTGAATAAGCTTCTGGTCCACGCTCCATACCTCGTCCAGAACAGTATTGTTTACGTCCAAATCAGACATTTCCTGATCATAGTAGCCAAGGTTGACCTTTGCTCCATAGCTGTAACTGCCTGAGGATGCCTTGAGTCTTCCTGCCAGAATCTTTAAAAGGGTTGATTTTCCGCACCCATTAGGCCCCAGGAGGAATACTCTTTCAGCTTTTTTTATTTTAAAGCTTACGTTGTTAAAAAGCTCCTTACTGTCAAAGGACTTTGAAACCTCCTCTACGTTCAGAACCTCATTGCCACTTGCAATTGTCTGTCTGAATTTTATTCTGATAGTAGAAGGCAGATCGATTGGCTTTTCTATCTTTTCCATCCTATCCAGTGCCTTTTGACGGCTTTCAGCAGCAACAATATTTCTTTCCCTGTTCCACCTTCTCTGCTGCTCTATATAGGCTTCCTGCCGGGCTATTTCCTTTTGCTGCTGTATATAGTGCTTTTCTTGAATATCACGGTTTACTGCCTTTTGTTTAACATAGTTTGAGTAGTTGCAATTGTAAACTGTGCTTGTACAGTTTTCCATCTCTATTGTCCGGCTGGTTACGGAATCCAGAAAATAACGGTCATGGGATATGATAAAGAGACATTTTTTATAGCTTTTAAGATAGTCTTCCAGCCACTCTACCGCCGTTATATCCAGATGGTTTGTAGGTTCATCCAGCATAAGTATGTCGGGTTCCTCCAGCAATACCTTTGCCAGTGCAAGCCTTGTTTTTTGTCCTCCGCTTAAAATGCTGATCTTACAGTCAAACTCATGTTCTTCAAAGCCAAGACCTCGTAGCACACCCCTTATACGGCTGTTATACTCAAAGCCTCCCAGATATGAAAAACGTTCAGTCAGACGACTGTATTCCTTCATAAGCGATTCCAATTTTACCTGGTCAGTAGTAGAGCTTATTTCCTTTTCAATTCTATTGATTGATGTCTCCATGTCAACCAGCTCCCTGAAAACATCACGAAGTTCATCCCATAGTGTATTCTCCGAGTTTAAAGCGGAGTTCTGCTTTAAATAGCTCACATTCAGATCTTTTGAAATAAATATTTCTCCGTTTTCCTGTTGCAGTTCACCGATTATAAGCTTGAACAAAGTAGACTTTCCGGCGCCGTTGACACCAACCAGCCCCACCTTGTCATTTTCCTGCAGACTAAAGGAAACATTATTTAAAATGGTTTCTGTACCATATGAAAAATCAACATTATTACAGTTTAGTACTATCACCGTAGTTCTCCATTTGCAAATATTTTGTATTACTGAGTTTTTATTTATTATAACAAACTATCCCCCTATAAGCATAGTCTTTTTAGTTTGTTTAGTTGACAGCAAAAAAGCCGGGTCATGTTATTAATAACACAATCCCGGCATATATCGGGTAAATTATTAGAATTTATAAAGAAGCGCACCCATCGTATATCCGGAACCCACGGAACAGAGTATGGCATATGAGCCTTCAACTATTTTATTGGTCTTTTTTGCTTCATTAAGTGCAAGTATTGGGCTTGTTGGGCCCGTGTAGCCATATTTATTTCCTACATAAATTATTCTCTCTTCCAGTACATTAAGTTTTTCTATAGTAGCCATAATATCGGCTTTAGAAAACTGGGAGAATAAGTAAAGTGATACATCCTCCGGTGTGAGACTATTCTTATCCAGCAGATTGTATATTAGTTTACACCAGTTATCAGACAAGAAACTAAAATCAAACTGATTCCATTCCATCATTTTCATTCTTGTATCAACAGAATTGTCAGTGATTCTTGAAAAGCCGCAAGCAGGATTTTTTATAGTCCAGTTGTAGCTGCAGTCAGTATAAAAACCTGAATCAATTACTCCGCTCCTGTTCCTCTCTGGAATTTTCTGCAGTACCACAGCTGCTGATGCATCTGCTGTCGAAGGATATACAACTATGTCGTCTTCTCTTGCAAACGGAGTTATCATACAGCTGGAAACTAATAAAACATTATTTATATTTTTATTCTTAATATACGAGTCTATTAAATCCAATGCTGAAATCATACTTATGCAGTTTGAATTCATATCAAATACAATATTAGCACGTGAGTTAAGTTTACTACTTATCATCAGCGCGTTTGACGGTGATACATATTCCGGGAAATCCGATGCAAATACTATCATATCAATATCATCGATATCAATATTTGCATCAGCAATGGC
The DNA here is from genome assembly GCA_023443515.1 of Bacillota bacterium. Taxonomy (GTDB): domain Bacteria; phylum Bacillota; class Clostridia; order Acetivibrionales; family DSM-1351; genus Ruminiclostridium. The sequence continues at coordinate 9,458 of JAEZUC010000123.1, read as the reverse complement.
TTTCTTTGACGCTTCTAACGCCATTGTTACAGAATTTTCACTTCCGAATTTTTTAGCTTTAAACCTCCTTTCCCTACCTAGGTGCTTTAATAATGGCCTTGGGTCCTTATTCATCTTTTTAAAGTGTTCGACAAAATACTTGTTGTCGATTTCATTTTTGGGGTGATAAGTTCCCACACCCACGATTTTAAGATTGCAAAACATCAGAATTCCTCCCAATTTTTATATTTTTTTATATTTTATTGTATTTTGCGCCATTTATTTACTTAATTATATAATAATAGACATTTTTCCAAAAATCAATACGTTTTAACAAATTTTACAGAATATGTAACAATTATGTTGAACAATGTTAACTTAAAGGATATAATATTAACTATAAATTTTTTTTAGCCTTACCGTACTAAATCTTTCTGCTTTTTGTTTTTCAACTTTGTTAACTTTGGTTTGGGGGTAGATTAATGAATATGCTTAGTCGTTTGGTAGAAGAACAGCTACATCAGAAAAATAGGATTGTGTTGCTGTGTTTGCTTGCTTCAATTTCATTGAGAGTGACAGTGGATTCCATTTTCAAAATGCCTCTTAATGATATTTTAGTTTTAGCTATTGTAGGATATGCTTTATGTGCAATTGGTGCTGTGTTCACACTTAAAAAGTTATTTCCAAAAGCAATTATGTATTATTTTACAATTACTATGGGAACTATCAGTTTTATCATGATAAGCAGTAATCCAAGTCTGACTACATACCTTACAGTCTTTCTTGCCATTGTCATTGTCAGTATTTACAGTGATATACGCCCCGTAATTGTTTGTTCAGTAATAGGTTGTTTCCTGACTACCTATTCCTTTTATAACTTTAAGTCACAAATTTTTGAAAAAAATAATTTTATTGATTTGATCTTTTTTATTTTGTACATATTTGTATCTGCATTTGTTTTATTTTTCTTGAGTTATCTTACAAAAAAATTATACATTCAACTGGAAACTACAGCTGTAAATGCTATTTCATCCAAAGAAAAGGCTGAAGGCCTTTATAATGAGATAAAGACTACAAGTCAGAGTCTTGCCAGGATAAGCGCAGACATAAAGGATAGCATAGTTTCCACTCAGGAAATATCTGATGGTATTGGTCAGGCTATCACTATTGTGGCAGAAGAAGCACAAGTGGAAGTAACAAGTATTCATAAGGTTAAAGAGTTATTTGAAAACGGTAAGAGTAAAATGGTATTATCCATGGAAGCATCCAAAGATATGGATTCTGCTGTAAGAAGTGCTGTGTCCAATATTGAGAGTGGCAGTGATTATGTCGATAATTTATCAAAAGAAATGAAAGAGGCATTAAATACCATGACTTTGGTAGAAAAGCTTGCTACCGACTTAATCGGCAAAAATAAAATTATAAACAACATATTAACCTCTGTTAATAATATTTCCAAGCAAACAAATCTGCTTTCGTTAAATGCCTCAATCGAGGCAGCCAGAGCCGGAGATGCCGGAAAAGGTTTTTCAATTGTAGCTCAGGACGTAAGAAGATTGGCTGAAGAGTCAAATATGCTGACACATCAGATAGAAAGCATATTAAAGGAAATGGAAGAAAATGCAATTAATGTCTCCAAAGAGATTGTTAAGGAAAAGAATTACATTGATAACAGTAACACCATTACCGAGGCAACAAAAGATATTTTTAATAAAATTAAAAATGAAATCCACTACATTGAGGAAAAAACCAATCATATTAAAGAGACTTCATCAAATTTGTACCAATCCTTTGAATTAACTGACGATGAGGTAAATATAATAAGTGATAATACTGAGAAAAATGCTGCTACTGCAGAAGAAGTTACAGCATGTATCAGCGAACAGAATTGCCGTATGAATATCATCGAGGAAAACTACATAAAACTCAATGCGCTCATAGATGAACTTAACAATTTTAACGGCTAAACATCAGAAAAAAGACTAATGCCGGATTTATATAATATGTAAATCCGGCATTTATGTATATTTATTTAGAATTTATAAAGAAGTGCGCCCATGGTATATCCTGAACCCACAGAACACATTACTGCATATGAACCATCGATTATTTTGTTGTTTTCCTTGGCCTCATTAAGGGCTAAAATCGGACTTGTGGGTCCCGTATATCCATATTTATTTCCAACGAAAATCACCTTTTCCTCTCTGACATGCAATTTTGCAATAGTGGACAATATATCTGCTTTTGAAAATTGTGAAAACAAGTAAAGAGATATATCTTCGGGGTTCAGGTTGTTTGTCTCAAGCAAACTGTTTATCAGTTTGGTCCAATTTTCGGACAAAAAGCTGAAATCAAATTGATTCCATTCCATCATTTTCATCTTTGCTTCAACCGAGTTATCAGTAATCCTAGAAAAACCACATGCGGGAAGCTTTATAGTCCAATTATAACTAGAATCGGTAAAGAATTTTGAATCAATAACACCGCTTCTGTTTTCACCCTGGATTTTTTGAAGAATTACTGCCGCAGATGCGTCTGCCGTTGATGGGTAGACAACTATGTCGTCCTCTTTTGCAAAAGGGGTTATCATACAACTTGAAACCAATAGAACATTTTTAATACTTTTGTTTTGAATATATGAATTTATGATGTCCAGAGCCGAAATCATGCTTATACAGTTGGAATTCATATCAAAAACAATATTTGCCTTTGATTTTAGCATACTACTAATCATTAGTGCATTTGTTGGGGACACATACTCCGGGAAATCAGATGCATATACTATCATGTCAATGTCTTCGGCATAAATACCTGCATCAGATATGGCTTTTTTTGATGCTTCAAAAGCCATTGTTAACGAATTCTCATTTCCGAACTTTTTTGCTTTAAATCTCTTTTCCCTCCCTAAATGGTTCATTAATGCGCTTGGATCCTGATCCAATTTCTTAAAATGATCTACAAAGTATCCATTATCAATCTCTTCTTCCGGGTGGTAAGTACCCACTCCAATTATCTTTAAATTGTTGAACATTAGCAAATACCTCCTTAAATAGTATAACGAGTTACAATTTAACTAGGATGTAATAATTATGCTAATCATATAGTAATAAACAATTTGACATAAATCAATATCAATTTCATATAAATTTCGCCACATAATTCTATTAATCTTTATTATATGATATTTTTTACAAAAAAATTGTATATTTTTGTAACGTTTGTGTTGTATTACTAAAGTTGAAAGGATATAATATGAATTGTAAATTTTATATTATTTCTTAAATATAGGGTTTACATTTTCTTAATATTCCACTCTTCTTGTACAACTTCATTATTATTTTATTTTTTTTTATTTTAGGGGGTAAGTGCTAATGAATATGTTCAGTCATTTGGTAAAAGAACAGCTTTATCAGAAAAATAAGATTGTGCTGCTTTGCTTACTTGCTTCAATTTCTTTACGAGTTGCAGTTGATTTTATTTTTAAAATGCCTTTAAACGGTATCCTGCTTCTGGGATTAATAGGGTATCCCTTGTGTGCTGTCGGTGGTTTTCTTGTATTTAAAAAAATATACCCCAAAGCTACAATGTATTACTTCACCTGTACTATGGGTATTATCAGTTTTATTATGATAACCAGTAATCCGAGTCTCACTACGTATCTCACCGTCTTCCTGGCTATAGTTATTGTCAGTATTTACAGCGACATCAGGCCTGTCCTAGTTTGTTCAGTTATAGGTTGTTTCCTTACTACTTACTCATACTTCAATTTTAAAGGACAAATTTTTCAAGATAATAATATTGTGGATCTGGTCTTTTTCAATATGTACATATTTGTATCCGCTTTTGTATTGTTTTTCCTAAGCTATTTGACAAAGAAATTGTATATCAAGTTGGAAGACACAGCCATCAACGCCATATCATCCAAAGAAAAGGTCGAAAGCCTGTATAAAGAGATAAAAGTAACAAGTCATAGCCTTTCGAAAATAAGTTCAGACATAAAAGAAAGCATTAAATCTACAAAAGAAATCGCCGAAGAAATCGGAAAAGCTTTTAATATTGTAGCTGAGGAAGCTGAAAAAGAAGTGGAGAGTATCCATAAAATAAAGAATCTATTTCAAACCGGTAAAAATAAAATGGAATTATCAATAGAAGCTTCAAGTGCCATGAATTCAGCTGTTGAAAGTGCAGTAATAAACATCGGAAACGGGAGCAATTGCGTAGATACTCTATCAGATGAGATGATTGATGCCTTCAATACAATAAATTTAGTGGAAAAATTGGCTACTGACTTGATTGGAAAAAATAAAATTATACATAACATTTTAACCTCAGTTAACAATATTTCTACTCAAACCAACCTACTCTCTCTGAATGCCTCCATAGAAGCTGCAAGAGCAGGCGAAGCCGGCAAGGGGTTCTCAGTTGTAGCCGAAGAAGTAAGAAAACTGGCTGAAGAGTCAAATAACCTTACTCATCAGATAGAGGCTATACTAAAGGAGATGGAAAAAAACGCACTGGATGTAAGCAAGGAGATTAAAAAGGAAAAAATCTACATAAATAACAGTAAGTCCGCAACAGAAAAAACCAGGGACATATTTAACCAAATAAAGAGTGAAATTCACACTATAGAAATAAAAAACAATCATATTAAGGAAACTTCTCACGATTTGTATAAATCCTTTGAACTTACTGATGATGAGGTAATGATTATCAGCAATAACACAGAAAAGAATGCAGCCACAGCAGAAGAAGTAACCGCAAGCGTTAACGAGCAGAATAACAGAATGGGTATTATTGAAAACAACTACTTGAAACTGGATAAACTTATTGAAGAACTAAATGGTTACAAGGGTCTGTAATTAGCAAATAAAATAATTAAAAAATGCATGGCTTAGCGAGCCATGCATTTTTTATTATATTTTAATTTGAGCTTCCGGCATTGCCCGGGTTCTTCTGGATATCATCGTTAGCGCCTTTTTTATAATAGCTGTCTACCCCAAGCTTTATTGCAGATGCCAGTTTATTCTGGTATTCCTCAGTAGCAAGCTTCTTTTCCTCGTCTGCATTTGAAAGGAATCCGCATTCAACAACAACTGTAGTTGTTTTCAAATTTTTGAGAATTATTATAGGGTCCTTCTTTACGAGAGCAACCCTGTCATTGGCATTATCCACATTTAGCCTGATTGCATTTTGAATTTCATCTGCCAGCTTTTTACTTGAATCGGATTTTGGTGGAAAGAAGACCTGCGCCCCGTGATACTGTGCCTGTGGAAATTTATTGAGATGAACGCTTACTACCAAATCAGCACCGGAATCATCCATAATTCCTTTCCTTCTTGTCAAATCCTCTTTTCTCTTCTGGATTATGTTGTTGCTCTCCGTAGTATACACCAAACGGTCCGAATCCCTTGTGAGAATCACCTTGTAATTATCCTTTTCCATCATACTCTTTAACTGCATAATTATATTGAGGTTTACGTCCTTTTCCTTCAACCCGGAATAATCACTTACAGCTCCCGGGTCCTCTCCTCCATGACCTGCATCAAGTATAACAGTTTTCACGGCAGGTGCAACCCCTTCTCCGGGAGTCTGATTACCATCCGCTGTTACAGGCTTGGAATAATTAACTGTCAGTCCGATGCTTAAAACTGTAATGGACATAAGTAGTAATAAAACAACAAACAATATATTCTTTTTGCTTATTAATACAATCATGGGTATCCTTCCTTAATCATTTTTGAGTATCTTATTATTATGGATATTCAACTTAGTCCTACTTATGCATAAAAGGAAAACAAATTGTCCTAACAACAGAAAAAAACAGGAGCAATTCCCCCTGTTTTTCTAAAACTGATTTTTATTAACTTATTTAGTGTAAACCAGATCTTCTATGTCTCCACCAAGTTTTTTAATTATTGCTCTCATTTGATTAAAAGAAGCAACATCAATTTCATTGATATTTTTAAGAACGTAACCCCTTAATAAGGGAATTGCTCTACCATCCCCGTAATCACCAAGTATCTCCACAATCAGATTAAGGTTTGAAATTGTATGGAAAGCATTTTTCATGAAATAGAAAACCTCATCGGATCTGTACTTATTTTCACTGCAAATTTCAGCAACACATGCCAGGAAATGTTCCTTTGCTGTCTGATCCTCTGCAGTACCGAAGGCATCTATCACATCATTCAGGATACTTACACCATACTCAACTATTGAAGCACAAACAGCTTCAGAAATCATTTCATCCCGACTGGTTTCAATTAGCAAATCAATAAGCCTTTTCTTGTACTCCTCTTCTTGCAGACACCCGATTACATACACTGCTTGAGAAACAGCAGAGTAAATTTCATCCAAATCCTTAATCTCGGATGAAAGGGAACTTTTTACGTAGTCAAACAACCTGTCGGAAGAAGTCTTCCCACCGTAAGCTTTAAACCTTTCAATGAGAATATCAGGAACTCCGACATCTGAAATACTTGCAATGCTCAAGAAAAATTCAAACAATTCATCATGTGAAGACAATGAATTTATAAATTCTCCCGGTGCAGTTCCGTCTAGCTCCGGCAAAACCGTTGTAAGCCATTTTTCTTCTATATCAGCAATCAGTGCTTCTTCATCTATTTTTACTTCGCTGTTTACAGCCGTTGCTTTTTCCTGTAGGTATTTATTAAACCCCTCTTCTATTGCCTCATTATAGCTATTTGAAATAATCCTGTTTTTATCCATTTAAAAAAACCTTCTATTCCTTTTTGGTTTTGGCTTTCTAGGTTGCAGTCCAAGCATCTTTCTTATATATTCAGTAACATCAAACTTCTTATAACCGGCAAAATACCCTAAAAATGAAAATAATATAATAGTGAACCATGCTACAATGTAACCTATTACCGAATAACCCATGGATTTTTCAATAAAAAGCATTGGTGCGGCAAGTCCTTTAATAAGATTAGCTCTTAATACCGGAAAATTAACATCCTTTATTGATAAATCAAGGAATGATATTATTATCTGAATAATGGCAAAAGGTATAACGGCCAAAATACCGTATATCGCTCCGTCATAGAACTTTACAGAACCGTACTTACGCTTGTCCACTCCTGTTAAGTGATGGAGTTCCGCATAAAGAAACGCAATCATTATCACGAACACGAAAATCGAAAACAAGCTTAATCTTTTGTAAAAGCCCACAAAAAATATGTAGAAAATCAGCATGGCAATCAAATAAGTTTTTAAAACTGCCCAGCTTCCGGATAAATACTTTTTCATAATTCTCCTTTCAAAACCACAAATAAGTCAGCTCCAATATTATATCATTATGACAAAACAAAGTAACTATTTCAAGTTAAAAATCAGATTCAATAAGACCTTTTTTTATTGTCTGAAGCTTACTATAGTTTATGGACTTATTGCCTTTAAGATACAGTATATTTAAATTTTTAAGTTTTGCAACAGGAGAATAATCCGTTATGGCATTTTCCCTGATATAAAGCTCTGTAAGCTGTGCAAAACCGGCTAAAGTACTTATATTTGAAACTTTGTTCCCATTTATTGAAAGAATCTCCAACTTTGTAAGTCCTTTAAGCGGAGTAATATCTTTTATACTGTTCTTATACAAATAAAGCACTCTCAGGTTCTTAAGGGATGCCAGGCTAGATACGCTTGTAAGCTTTGTGTTGCTCAAATCCAGGTACTCCAGATTGGTAAGCAACTTTAAATCATTCAAGGTCTTGTACCCTGCCGGAATCTTCAATCTGTACACTTTAGCCAAATCCGATTTGTATAATGTCCCGGAAGGTTTGGATATTTTTGTTCTTACGGCTTTTTCGACAACTTTGTCTGTAAAGGTTGCTTTTGTCTGAGATACCGATGCTGTCAAGGGAAGGGCCCTAATAATTGAATCCCACACGTCAAGACCGTATGCCTTTGCGGTACTGTTGGTATAATCAGGAACATTTGAAAGGCTCCACAACGATATACCGCCTATGCCGTACTGTTTTGAGATATCTATTTTAGCCTTTACACTTCTGCTGTTTTCGTAAAGACAAATGTTCTGTGTGTCATTGCTTATATTGAAATATTGCATAACAGGACTTTCAAGTTCATTATTATAGCCATATGTAATTGATTTACCATTACCGTCCTTATTCATTACCCTATCATACAGCATCTTATACGTTGGATGAGGAAGAACAACATCCAAACTCAAAGTCTTTTTCCCTGTCTTTTTCCAGGTAGAGTTCTTTGGAATCTGAAATCTCCACTGTGTAGCATCAAAGCTTATCTGAAGCATTATCTTATTCAAATTATTCTTACTGATATATTTTTTTACATCCTCCATTACCCGCTGAATTTCTCTGATAGGGGCAAGACTGTCTATTGGATTCAGGCTGTCATAGCCTGTATACTGCATCACCTGTTCTTTTGTGAGCTTTGTCGAAGGTTCGTAGTCATGGGCCATTATTATCATTCTGTCGGCTATCTGCGAAATGGTAGAATAATCGTAGCCTGAGTAATACCGCAAAGAATTAACTGCAACAAACAATTTTTTATTTATTTCTGTCAGTCTGGGTTTAAGTTCTTTCAGAAACTGGTTAAAGAAGCTGCTCATTTTTTGCCCGTTGAGCCCTTCTATGTCAATAACAACTCCGTCGAAATATATATTACTCCCCTGTGATACATCACTTTTCATTAAGTCGATTATGGATTGAATGGCTTTATCTCTCTGCTCTTTGTAAGGGAGGATTTTTTCCGCATTTACGCTATCTGAAAAAATACCTATTTGAATCGACTTATTCTTGCTTTTAGCGTATTTAAGAACCTCAATATAATCATTTGGATAATAAAAATCTTTATTTCCATTCTTTCCGAAGGTAGTATTTATACCATCTGTGAGGTCACCGTAGAAACTGCCCCATAGAAAGCTTACTGAATCAAGGGGATCTATGTATTTTTTTAAATTATCCGAAAAAGTTGCCTGTGCAGGATAAAATGCGTGAAGTTCAAGTTTTTTTACAGCTGCTGCCTGCACTTGAGATGTATTAGGAGAAACAAGACCAGCTACCATCGTCAGTATAAGTATCAAGCAAATAAGTGTCTTATGTATTTTCATTTCTTAATTACCACCTCTATTAATTTATATACTGATTTTATCACATCAGACCTAGTCCCTATGTTAAAAATTAGTTACAGAGCAAAAGAACAAATACATGCCTGTCATCATACAATACACTATGCAATCAAAAGCCGTTTAATAAAGGAGTGTTTGCAATGAATATAGGTGATAAGGCAAAAGAACTTACAAATGCAGTAATGGGTACAAAGGAATATACCGAGCTTAAACAGGCTAAGACTATTATTGATAAAAACAAGGAATTACGTTCAAAAATCGAGGATTTCAAGAAAAAAGAGGATGCCTTATACAAAGGAAAGCTTTCCTCAAGTGATGCCCAAAAAAGAGCTACAGAACTGAACAAAATTTT
>JAEZUC010000119.1 GCA_023443515.1 Bacillota bacterium | reverse complement strand
CAGATAGAAGGGAGAGAAAAATGAATACAGTAACATTAATAACCAATGATATAGATTTATACAATGTATTTTCAAATTCTAAACTGTTTGATGAAGTAAACATTGCATCCGGCCTTGATGAAAAAATTGAATATGATTACCTGGTAATTTCAGATAGGCTATACAACATAAATGAATTAATACAAAGTTTAGAAAAAGACATCAGGGCAAAGAAAATTGTATATTTACTAAGTTCGGCAAAGGGCAGTCAATCGGGTTATTCCTTATTGACTGCTCTTTTAAAATCACATGGGATAAGCCTACTGCCTCCCAAGCTTACAGAAAGTCAGCTGCTATTACGGTTCTGTGAAATAATAAACCTGCAGGAAAGGAAAACCAATAATGTAGTGGTGCTATTTGGAGCTGATTCAAAGGTAGGAACAACCTTGACAGCATTGAGTATAGCCGAGAACATGGCAGAGCAGAGTGAAGGAAACATAGCATTTCTGAATATGTCCGGGCATTTGTCATATACATATGTTGAAAACTGTGAAGGCAAGGGAATGGACAGCATACGGTCAAAGGTGTTTAATAAGCTCCTGTCCAAGGATGAATTAAGGGAAGCCATGGTAAGAAGCAGAGAGCATAAAAATCTGTACGTACTTCCACCCTGTAAAACACTGATGGATTTTAAGTACTATAAAACAGACCACATTGAGTACGTAATAAACATGGCCTCCAAAATCTTTGACGCAGTAATAGTAGATGCTGGCTGGTATCCGCATAACGAACTATACTTCGGTGCATTGAATTCCACCCCCAACAGGTACATGGTAACAACACCGCAGCAGTCAAGCTTGTATAACCATAGAATAATCAAACAGCAAGTGTTGGATGAATACGGTATCACCGAGAGAAAAAACAATGCTGAAAAACGGGATACACCCAATAATATACTTCTGATTGTAAACAAGCAAAGTGAAGGCTTCAGCTCAAACGTTACAAAAGAGTATGACATGGTCTTTGCAGTTTCTCTGCCCTATATTCCAAATGCATCGTATCTTACTGACATTCAGAATAAATCACTAAGAGGATTAAGCAGACACTACGACAAACAACTGGACAAACTTACAAACCTGATAGCATTACAGATTGAATATAAGCTTCAGCAAAAGCAAAAGGCGAAAAGTATATTTGGGAGGAGGTGATTTTTTTGATTCACTGTAAAAAAATACAAACCAAACATTCCAGAATATAACACTATATACTATAAAAACAGACTTTTACTTATATTTCCACTAATATATAATCTAGGCATAGTATCTGATCAGGTGCCTACAAAATATCTTAAAACAAGGAGACACATTATGCGGTTTACAAAAAAAGGTTTTGTATGTTTAAGCAGTATTATGCTGGTTTTAATGTTTATGCTTTCAAGTATATCTGTGTTTGCAACCGGGAATAATACCTGGACAAATAGGGCATCAATGGCTATAGCAAGGGCTGAATATGAAGTAGCAGTTATAGATGGAAAGGTATATGCAATAGGTGGATGTAATAGTAGTAGTAGTTTTCTTAATTCAATAGAAGAATATAACCCTTCAACAAATAAATGGATTGCCAAGGCAACAATGCCTACTGCAAGACGATATCACCAAGTGGCGGTAGTAGGGGGGAAAATCTATGTCATAGGTGGATATAATAATAGTCGTTATCTTAATTCAGTGGAAGAATATGACCCTGCAACAAATACATGGATGACCAAGGCAACAATGCCTACTGCAAGAAGTTGGCATCAAGTGGCGGTAGTTGGAGGAAAAATCTATGCCATAGGTGGGGAAAACGATACTGGTATTATTAATTCAGTTGTAGAATATGACCCTGTAAGAAATACATGGACGACCAAGGCCTCAATGCCCACTGCAAGAAGATATCATCAAGTTGCGGTAGTAGGGGGAAAAATCTATGCCATAGGTGGATATAACAGTAGTAGTTATCTTAATTCAGTGGAAGCATACGACCCTGCAAATAATACATGGACAAGCAAGGCACCAATGACTACTGCGAGAGGAAATCATCAAGTGGCGGTAGTAAGAGGAAAGATCTATGCTATAGGAGGTTATAGTGCTAGTGGTCGCCTTAGTTCAGTAGAAGAATACGACCCTACATCAAATATCTGGGCCCTAAAGAAACCAATGTCAACATTAAGGTTGGATCACCAGGTAGCTGTAGTAGGAGACAAAATATATGCCATGGGGGGAGGTAATGATAATATTATTCTTAATTCAGTAGAAGAATACGACCCTGCAACAAATACCTGGATCACCAAGGCACCGATGACTACTGCAAGATTTTATCATCGAATAGCCGTGGTGGGTGGAAAAATATATGCCATAGGGGGACGTGATGGTAATAATTATCATAACTCAGTTGAAGAATATGACACTGGATATTCTTTTCTTCAACCACCAACAAATTTGATAGCTTCAGTCGATAAAACAAAGGTTGATTTATCCTGGACAGGTGTAGAAGATGCAACCAGTTACAACGTAAAACGTTCCCAAACCCCCGGTGGACCTTATGAGATAATACAAAGCAACCTAACAGAAACAACATATACTGACACAGAGGTAACAAACGGAACCACATACTATTATGTCGTATCTACTGTAAACGAATCCGGCGAAAGTGAAAACTCCAATGAAGTATATGCAACACCAGAACAACCTGCAGTAACCCTCGAAGTAACTTCAGTTGACAAAGCTAAGCTCGGCGACGAAATAACCGCCAATATAGTAATTAATAATGCAATAAACATATGTGCTGAAGACCTGAAAATAGCCTATGATACTTCAAAGTTACAATTTATTAGTGCTGAAAATGCCGATGGTATGAAAATTTATAAAGAGGATGACATAGCAGCCGGGATTAAAAGGTACATAACGGCGTGTCTCGGTAAAGCCAATGCTGCGAATGGTGATAAAATTTTACTCAAATTGAATTTCAAAGCTATTGATAAGGGTGAAGCAAAAATTGATATCACTAACGGACGCATTGCTGATAATGCTACTCTGGAAATGGATGTGTCCCAAGAAAACTGTGGAGAAAAGACAATTTTGATAGAAGGGGTAAAGGACGTTAACCGTACAGGTGAATACACTCTTTTGGATTTAGGTATTGATGCATGGTATTACGGAAGTGCAGTCGCTGACACGGATACAAGTAAATATGATGCCGACCAGATAATCAATGGAACAATAGACGATGATGATTTAAATGAAATAGTAACTCAAATACTTGACAATACCAACTATACTGCTAATAAATAATTAAATATTTTTAAGTGAAAGAACTTACCGTTTGGTAGGTTCTTTCGCTTTATAAGGAGGTTTTCTATGACTAACATTGCAAATCAGATTTTAAAACAGGAAGGGGATATAAATAATAAAGATAGTCCCGACTACACCAAAATGAAGGAATTCGACTTAGAAGAACTACTGAGCAGATCCAGGAACAGGAGAAAAAAGAATCTGGGATATGGAGCTTTGGATAACAATTCAAGGTTCCTTTTACTTTGTTCCAGAATCAAAAAACATATTGATGACGAATGGATTAGAGAGCAGAACCAGAATAACCAGAAGCTTCTCTTAGAAAGACACAGAAATGCCATACTTGGCAAGCCTACAGAAGTAAATTACCTGAAGGATAAAATCAGGGAATACTTAAAAGCCAACAAGCTTGAAAATGAAGGATATCCTTCATGGTACAAAAACCTGGTGGATGCAATATTTCATGAAAATTGGGGTATAGCCGGTATTGCGGAGTGGATGGACATGCCGGAAAGCTCATCGGCAAAGATAATAGGTGACAGGATATATTTCTTTATAGATGGTAAACAGGTGCTGAAAGAGCAGAGAATAAGCAAAAAAAGGTTTGAACAGTTAAGACAGGCTTTTATGCTCGGTGATGAAACCAAAAGAGCCAATGAGAACTATTCGGAGCTTTATATGTATTCAGGAGAGCGTGTTACCGTTTACACAGGCCGAAAGGTTATTGAAGGTCAGTCCGTTATGGTATTTCGAAAGTATGTAGTAAAGGTTCTGACTTTTGAAGAGCAGGCCAGAC
>JAEZUC010000091.1 GCA_023443515.1 Bacillota bacterium | reverse complement strand
TGTCCAAACTGGGCTAATCCCGGGTGAAAGTCACACATATAGGATACGATCAATTAGTCAGGGAATTGAAAGTGACTGGACCGATTCATTTACCTTCAGTACAAAAACAAGTAATTTAGGAATTCCTGCAAACTTGACAGGGATCGCTAACGGAGAAGACATTACGTTAAAATGGGACGCGGTAGAAGGGGCGACAGGATATGATTTAGAGGTTAATGGAGCGATTGTTGATATGGGACTAAATATCTCATATTTGTCAAAAGGACTTGAAGCTGACACTAACTACAGATTTAGAGTGAGAACTCGTAATGACGAAGGAACAGGGGAATGGTCAGAAGCAATAATTGTAATAACATTACCCGAAACTGTTAATACCCCTGAAAACTTTACGGGTAAAGCCAATGAGACAGCTATTGTTCTGGCATGGAAGCCACTGGAGAATGCATTCTCTTATGATATAGAAATTGATGGGTCAAAAATAGTAAATGTAATAGGTACTATATATAAGTGTGAGGGGCTATTACCTGATACTCAGCACACATACAGAATAAGAGCAAGAAACGAAAATCAGGTCAGTGAATGGAGCGAAATATTGAATATAGGAACTCTTTCGGATGTACCACTGACTCCTCACAATGTAAAGGCAATTGCCTCAAAAAGTTCAATAACTATTGATTGGGAACAAGTGCAAACAGCTACAAGTTATGAAATAGAAATTGACGGAACTATAGTTAAAGAACTTGCTGATTCAGAGTATATAGATAATGGGCTGAACACTAATGAAGAGCATAGCTATAGAATAAGGACAAAAAATGGAATTAGGTATAGTCAATGGAGTGATGCTCTAACTGTGTCCACATTGCCGGAAAAACCTGAAACCCCTGCTGGACTTCTTGTAACTGCTAAAGACAGCAAAATTATTGTTAAATATGCAAGTGTAGAAGGTGCATCGGGCTATGACATTCAAATAGACGGGAATACCATTGATAATGGTAATTTATTGGTATTTGAAAAGGATGGTCTACCGGGCACACAGCACAGTTTAAGAATCAGGGCAAAAAATCCGGGAGGAATAAGTGACTGGAGCAAAGAGCTTTCAATACTTGTACCTGAAGAAACTCCGGGAGTGCCTCAAGGGATAACTTCCAAATCAGATAATGATTCAATAGAAATATCTTGGAGTATTCTAGAAAGTGCTGTTAGTTACGATATCGAAGTTGATGGTAAGGTAATAGGTTTAGGGACAAATACCAAGTATAATGATACCGGCCTTATACCCGGATCTTCACATACTTACAGGGTTCGTGCCAATAACGAAGGCGGTGCCGGAGAATGGAGCAGTATAATAGCTGAAACAACCGACCTGGAAGTACCGCAAGCTATTTATGCAGACGTAACTTCGGGAGAAATGGTTATCTCTTGGAATCCGGTTGAGGGAATTGAAGAATATGAACTTGAAATAGGTGACAAAGTGGTCAATGTACATGGTACAAAATATATTCAAAAGGATGCTGTACCGAACCAAAATTATTCTTACAGGGTTAGGGCTAAAAATAGTGTAACGGAGAGTGCTTGGAGTACAACTGTTGAAGGCCAACTTCCAATGAATGTTTATATAGGTGAATTTTCTGCAGGGGACGAAATTCCTTTTGAATTAGCTGCAGATAATATAAGCAATATAAATCAGAAAAGGATAACTCTTCTATATGACCCTGAGCAGCTAGAATTGATGGATTTATACAGCTTAACCGAAAAAGCGGATTTAAAAATAGGTTACATAGAAGATACAAATATAAAGATATTGGAGCTTTCCCCTGGTAGAATCGTCTTTATGTTGGATGATGAAGAACTCACGGGAGAATATTCAGGAATAATTGATACTATTATGTTCAAATCCAAGATAGACGGACAAATAAGTATTTCATATAGTGTAAATTAGGAGGGTTATCACCGTGAAAAAAACAATGAAAATAATTTCCAGAATTCTTGTTGTTGCATTTATAGTAACAAATATATTTTCAGCTTTTCAGGGAGAAATAACAGCAGCCTCAAGGCGCAAGCCCAAGGTTGTTGTTCAGCACCGTGAAAAAACGGAATTTATCGTAGGCTATAATGACAGTTCATTTTCGGATAATATAAAAAGCTTTGTAAAAAATAAAGTTAATGTAAAAAAGTTTGAAATAACAAAGCATTACAAAAACCGTAAAATTGACTTGATTGAAGTAGACAAAAATGATGATATTAAAAAGATTCAAGCAGAGCTTAAAAAGGATAAAAGGGTAAAATTTGTACAGCCCAACTATCCTTTACAGATTAATGAAGTGGCTGATCCCCAATTTAACAAACAGTGGGGATTGCTCAACAATGGCCAGAGCGTTGAGGGACTTACCGGAAGGCTGAATGTTGATGTAAATGCAGTAAATGCTTGGAATCTGACGCAGGGGTCACAGGAAGTAGTAATAGGAGTTCTTGATTCAGGTATTGATATAAACCATGAAGATTTAAAAGATAATATAGTACCCGGATGGGACTTTGTAAATGATGACGATACAGTTTATGATGATCCGGAAATAGATCTCCATGGTACACAGGTGGCAGGAATAATTGCGGCAGAAGCCAATAGCACCGGAATAACCGGGGTAGCTCCAAAAGTAAAAATAATGCCGTTGAAATTTATTAACGGTGCCGTAGGATATACTTCTGATGCTATAGCAGCAATAGATTTTGCAATGCAGCATGGAGTAAAAATTATAAATTGCAGCTTCGGAGGCTCTGATAATAATCAAGCATTGAAAGATGCTATGCAAAACAGCGGAATACTATTTGTTTGTTCCGCAGGTAACAGGGGGACAGACACCGGAGTTTCCCCTGTATATCCGGCGGCATTTGATATTTCCAATATAATATCTGTTGGGGCTGTAGATTCAAAGGGTGTTCTAGCAAACTTTTCAAGCTACGGAGAAAATGTTGATGTGGTAGCTCCGGGCGTAAATATACTTACAACCACTTCTGACAATACATATGATTACCTGAACGGTACATCGGCAGCAGCACCATTTGTTACAGGTACGGCAGCACTCTTGAAAAGCTATCTACCGGATATTTCAATATCTCAAATAGCACAGAGGATAAAACAGAATTCAGTACCAGGGGATAATTTGGAAGGTATTATTGCCGGAGGCAGATTGGATGCATATGCGGCACTGACTGATACAAAGCCGGAAAAGGATACTTATATGGGCCCGGGAAATGATGTAGATACAGCACCTCCGGGGCAGGAAGCTGGGGATATAGATTCCTGGTATACCCAGGATCAGCTGGCAAAAATAAAGAACAGGCTTCACTATGGTGAAAGTGGAGTAAATCCCGGTTCGGGTAACTATTCGTTTACGGTTAACGACATGAGTGTTCCGGCCCCCGGGTTTAATGTAAATATTAGCAGAACCTATAATTCATCCGATGAAAAAAGGACACCGATGGGAAGAGGATGGACCTTCGGCTTTGAAGGTAGTGCAAAGGGTTCAGACCTTGTTACTGTTATACTGCCTACCGGAGCAGTAGAGAGGTTTCGATTGAACGAGGATGTCAAGACGTATACTGCAGAGGATTCAAGAAGCCAATTAGTAAAAAACTCTGACGGAACATTTGTATTAACCACAAAGGACCAGTATACATACGGCTTTGATACAAATGGATGGCTGAACTGGATGAAGGACCGAGACGGAAATACCGTTCAAATAACTGTAAATAAGGAGGGTAAAGTCACAAAAATAACCGATACGGTTGGACGTGACTATATCGTTAACTATAGAACAGATAAACCTGCACTGATAGATAATATTACAGATGCAGAAAACAGAACAGTTAAATATCAATATGATGGGAAGGACAACCTTTCAATCGTAACCGACCCTGCGGGAAGCAAAATGTACTATGAATATGATTCATATGGCTATTTAAACAAGATAAAGGATAACAATACAAATGTTATACAGACAATGACATATAATCATACGGAAGGTGAAAATCTAGGGAAGGTTTCACAGGCAGTTGATTCTTTGGGGAATGTTGTAAATTACTCATATGATGTACTAAACAAAAAGACTACAATTACTAACCAGAATAAAAGAGTATCTACATACTGGTTTGATTCATCCATGTATACTATCAAAGTACAGGACCCTGACGGAAGGTGTACTTTAACTCAATATTATTTATATGGTGGCAGGAATCAATACGGGGATGTCAGGGCAACAACTGACAGAAACGGTAACAGGAAGGAATTTACCATAGATGAAAGAGGCAATATAGTCAAGGAGATAAATTTTGCTGATAACAGCATAAAGAAATATGCTTATGATGATAAGAATAATCTGCTGACTGAAACAGATGCAAATGGAAACACTACATATAATATATATGATGAGAAAAAAGTTAAGCTAATTAAGAAGGTTCGGCCAATAAACGGTACTGACGAATATATTGATGGCGTTAGTGATATTAACAACCCTGAAAAGTACGCAATAACCACTTATCAATATTACTCTGCCGATGAAGCTAATTCACAATTTAAATGCAGTGCAGCCGGACTTTTGAAATCCGTAGAAGACCCGGAACATAATGAAACTGTGTATACCTACGACAGCTACGGTAATACAGCTTCGATAAAAGATCCGGAAAATAATACAATTACATATGAATATAATAAAATAGGGTGGAAAACAGCAGAGATATCTGCTAAAAAAGTAAGAACGGAATTTAACTACAATAAGAACGGTCAGATAATCAAATCTACATTGATAGGCGGTAAAGGTGAAACTAACAGAGTAGTATACGATAGCCTGGGAAGAAGGATTCAGGAAATATCCCCTGTAGAATATGACCAATCCAAGGATAATATTACGAATGACACTTACAGTGACACTGGTGTGGGTACAAGATATCAATATGACAGTAAAGGTTTGCTGGTAAAAAAGACTGACCCTGAAGGGAATGTTACAAGCTATACATACGATATATATGGAAATACCCTTACAGAGAAGAACCCCAACGGGTCTATAACAAGATATGAATATGATGTTCTGGACAGACCTATTAAAACGTATTTCAAAGATAATTCAACGGCAGCGGAGCTGTTACTGTCTGAAAAGTCCTATTCTGTAATGGAAGACGGGCGTACTCAGATAACTGAGACTGCATATTTAAACAGCACTGATAAGGCTGTTACGGTATCCATTTATGATTATGCAGAAAGGCTTGTAGAAAGGCAGAATCCCGATGGAACAAAAGTTAAAACCTCCTACAATCCCAATGGTACTGTGAACTTCTCAACTGCACAAAATGGAAGTATCACATATTACAAATATGATGGTTTGAATAGAATGACTGAACAGTGGACACCCTTTGAAATTTCAAAAGGAAGTACCAAATATTCGTATAGTAAAACCGACTATGATAAGGCCGGAAACAAAATCACCGAAAGCCATGGTAAAGATAAGGTTGCACTTTATTCTATTCCCGAAGCCTTTGTCAGAAATTATTTTACTTACTACAAAAACGGAAAAATAAAATCCTCCACTGATTCTGACGGCAGAAAGACTGACTACACCTATGACGAAGATGGTAATAAAATCAAGGATGAAGTATACACAGACAGCACAAACAAAAAGATAACGGAATACCAGTACAACTATCTTGGAAAAGTCACTGAAAAGCAAGTACATGTAAAAGCCGGAGAAATAGTTGGAAACAGCCCTGATGATACTTCTGATAAAGTATTAAAAACAATTTATACTTACACAAAAAATGGTAATGTTGAGACTGTAACTAATCCTAAAGGTATAGTTACTACATATACATACGATAAACTTAACAGACAGTTATCACAAAGCCAAGCGGGAGTTGATGAAAATAAAAATCCTGTTGAAATCAAAACCAGTCAAACCTATTTCTATGAAACCGAACAACCTTTGACCGAGACTGATGCAAAGGGCAATACAACATCTTACAGCTACAATCAAAGAGGGCAGCTAATAAAACAAGTGGACCCTAAAGGCGGAGTTACAGCCTATGATTATGACTTAGCCGGAAGAAAAATAATTGAAGTTTCTCCTAAAAATTACGTTGTCGGAAAAAATCTTGATCAAATGAACAGGGTTCAATATGTTTATGATAAAATGAACCGTGTTAAGGCAAAAATAGATATTTATATGGATTCGTCCACAAAACAATGGATTACAGTTTATACAAAAACATATAAGTACGATAACAACGGTAACAAAATTAAAGAGCTGAATGCTGAGGGATACGATTCAGGAAGTGGAACTTCCCTTGACGAAAAAATAAATTCCGGCTACGGAACAGAAACTAAATACAACCTTGCCAACTTGCCTGTTACTGTAGTGGATGCAGTTTCTAAGCAACGTGCTTTACCATTTACTACAATGTATGAATATGATGCCCTTGGCAAAAAGACAGCTGAAACCAATGCAAAAGGGGCTGTAACTTGTTATGAATATGACGGTGGGGGAAATGTAAAAGCAGTAAAGCTTAAAAAGAATGAAAACGCTCCTGAACAGCTTTTAAAAACAAGTGAATATGATTTGGCTGAAAGACTTATAAAACAGACTGATGGCAATGGAAACACTACCACCTACGAATACACTTCCTTTGATAAGGTAAGAAAAACCGTTTATCCGGGAGATAATACCATCGAAGTAAACACTGTAGAGATACAGTACGATGAAACCGGAAACAAAGCAAGACTTTGGGATTCTACAGGTAAGGTATTAACCTATACATATGATAATCAGGGAAGGATTTTATCCACAGAAACCAACGGTGTAACAGTAAGTACCAGGTACGACAAAAACGGTAATAAAAGATTTGAGACAGATGCAAACGGAACGACAACTGAAAATCAATTTGACGAGTTGGACAGGCTTATAAGTACAACCGTAGTAGTCTCAGGTAAAATTCAAACTAATAGCTACACCTATGATGCAAATGGAAGCAAAACCTCAACAACTGACTGGAGAGGAAATACTTCAACCAATATATATGACCCCTTAAACAGACTGATAGAAAAGAGAGACCCATATACAACTGTTCAGAAACTTGTATATAATAAAAATAACCTTCAATATCAGTCAATAGATGCAATGGGGAATATAACCTCCTTTTCCTATGATATAAACGGTAGGTTATGGACTACAACAGACCCTGAGGGGCATACAACCAATCAGTCCTACGATGATTGCGGAAACATACGGACAAAGACTGATGGCAGGGGCAATGTCACTACCTACAACTATGATGAGTTCAACAGGCTTAAAAGTGTTGTAAACCCAAAAGGAGAAGCAACAAGCTATACATATGATTTGAACGGAAACAAGCTTACACAGACTGACGGAAACGGAAATACTACCGTTTACCAATACAATGCGGCCAATAAGCTCATAAAGAAAACAGACCCCAAAGGTGAGACCAGCAAAGCAGGCACTGAAAGCTACACCTACTATGCAGACGGAAGTATGAAAACCCAGGTTGACAGAAAAGGCAAAACTACATACTATGAATATGATAACTTTGGGAGGCTTTTAAGCCGTTCCACAGACAGTAGCAGTGTCAGCTACACCTATGACAAAAATGGCAACCAACTCACAATGACAGATAGTACCGGAACTACTGTCAGAACGTATGACGAGCTTGGAAGGGTCTTGTCAAAGGAAGTACCTGTTTTTGGAAAAACTCTATATACCTATGATATAATTGAGGGAGTAGACCAAGGATTTACAGGTGAAAAAACACTTGATCCAAAGGGAAATACCACACTTAAAATAATGGACAAGGCCGGAAGATTATCCGCTGTAACGGCAGACGGCAAGACTACCGTTTACGGTTACTATGGAAACGGAAGTAAAAAAAGTGTGTCTTATCCAAATGGTGTAACCGAAAATTATACATATTACGGTAATAACCTTCTAAAGGAGCTTATAAACAGAAAAGCAGACGGAAGCATACTGGATGACTACACATATACCTATGATGCAGCCAATAATCAGACCTCCAAGCATGAGTTTGTCAACGGAATCGACAAAGGGACTACCAGTTTTACTTATGACGGTCTGAACAGGCTTGATACAGTGAGCGAGCCGGGGAAAACAACGGCATACACCTATGACAAAGCAGGAAACAGGCTGACAGAGACTGTTAAGAACGGTAAGGAAACCGTAACCACAGTATACACATATAACGAGCAAAACAGGCTCACAAAAACAGTTGCAAACAAAGGAGGAGAAACAGAGAGGATAGTATACCGCTACGATGCCAACGGAAATATGCTCTCTAAGGAGAAATCTGTAATAAAGAGCACTCCGTCGGGAGGTCCATCCGGCATAACCGGAACTGTCAGCGGTCAACCGGGCAAGCATAGCCAAACTACTTTTAAATATGATGATTGGAACCAATTGGTAAAGACTCTATCCAATATAACCTCTACATACAAATATAACGGTGATGGCTATAGAGTTGAAAAGACGGAAGGCAGCACGACAGTAGAATACCTGTATGAG
>JAEZUC010000059.1 GCA_023443515.1 Bacillota bacterium | reverse complement strand
TTCTCGCCCTGTATCGTTTATGAAGATAAAAGCTTGTTGAGGCCAATTGACTTTTATTGCTTTGAACCTACCAAGGAGGTATTCTACAAAAACTATGACCTTTTATCCACAGCCCTTGACCAGTATTACAGACTGCGTGATACAAATGAACGTCTTGGACAAAAAATGGGTGATGTTTTAAAGGTTGTTAAAAACGGTATAGAACGTTGCCAGAAAAAGGCCTCAATGTTTAATGAAAAGCTCAGGGAAGTATCTGACAGAGACAAACTTCAGCTGTACGGAGAGTTGATTACTGCAAATATATACTGCATACCTGAAGGCGCAAAATCTGTAAAAGTGCTGAACTATTACAATGAAGATGAAGAATATGTTGATATTCCTCTAAACGAGTATAAATCTGCTCAGGAAAACGCCCAGAGATATTTCAAACAGTATTCAAAGGCAAAAAGTACTCATTTAAATGTAACTAAACAGCTTGAGGAAACCTTGTCTGAGCTTGAGTACCTTCAAAGCGTTCTAGCTATGCTTGAAAATTGCAGTTCCAGACAGGAAATTGATGAAATAAGACAGGAGTTAATAGACCAAGGCTACATTAGACAGTCAGTAAAGAATGCCAGAAAAAAACAGGATAAGCCGTCCTCTCCTTTGGAATTTGTTTCTAGTGACGGATTTAAGATTTTAGTAGGTAAAAATAATAAGCAGAACGACCTGCTTACACTAAAGACAGCAGCTTCCAATGATTTATGGCTGCATACAAAAAATATACCCGGTTCACACGTTATTATCAGAGCTGAACGCAACACTGTCCCTGATTCTACTCTGCTGGAAGCAGCAACACTTGCAGCATATCACAGCAGTGCTAAAATGTCTTACAATGTTCCTGTAGACTATACCACTGTTAGAAACGTTAAAAAACCTTCCGGCGCAAAACCGGGTATGGTTACATATGAAAATTTTAAAACTATTAATGTTACACCTGAAGAAGAAAAAGTAATGAAAATAATTAATAATAAAAATATTCTTAGTAAGTAGGATTGGGGGACCTTAAAATGATATCTAAAAAAATAAGCCATAACCTTGCAAATTCATCAATGATAAGAGCAATGTTTGAAGAAGGCGAAAAACTGAGAAAAATATATGGAGCTGACAAAGTTTATGACTTCTCTCTGGGCAATCCTGACCCGGAGCCACCTGTTGAGGTTAAATCTGCCCTTAGGGAACTTGCAGGCTCCGACCAGCTTAAAATGCATGCATACATGAACAATGCAGGCTATCCTGAGGTAAGGGAAACTATTGCTCAGAAAATAAACAGCGAAACAGGACTGAATTTAAGTTTTAACAATATAGTTATGACTGTCGGTGCAGGAGGAGCTTTAAATGTAGTTTTTAAAACACTGCTTAACCCCGGTGAAGAGGTAATTGTATTTGCACCTTTTTTTGTAGAATACACCTCTTATGTCGATAACCACGGAGGAAAAACCGTAGTAATCAACACTGATTTCAAAACCTTCCTTCCCGACCCTGAGCTTTTGAGAGCAAAAATAACTCCAAATACCAAAGCAATAATTATAAATACACCTAACAATCCTACAGGTGTTGTTTATGGTAGAGATACTTTGGATAGTATTGCAAAGGTTTTAGAGGATAAGAGTAAGGAGTATGGAAATACCATTTATCTTATATCTGACGAACCATATAGGAAGCTGGCTTATGATGTGGAGATTTCAAACATATTAACTATATACAAAAATGCAATAATGATTGATTGTTTCAGCAAATCTTTATCTCTTCCCGGCGAACGCATGGGATATATCGCTACAAATCCTGAAGCTGACGATGTAGCTACTCTGATGAACGGGCTTATATACTGCAACAGAGTACTGGGTTTTGTTAACGCCCCCGCCCTGTTCCAGAAAGTTATAGCAAAATCAATCAATTCGTCAGTTGACATAAATATCTACAAAGAGAGAAGAGATTTGTTGTACAACAGCCTTAGAGAATTCGGTTATGAATGTGTAAAGCCTGACGGAGCTTTTTATCTGTTCCCGAAAGCTCTAATACCTGACGATATCGAGTTTAAAAACCGTGCTGTAAAATATAATCTGCTTATTGTACCGGGTTCAGGTTTTGGCGCTCCGGGATATTTCAGACTTGCATACTGCGTAAGTCTTGAAACAATAAAAAACTCTTTGCCGGCCTTTGAAGCCCTTGCAAAAGAATTTAAATAATTTTCGAACAAACCATTTAAAAGCCCGAAATTTGCAAAAATTTTCGGGCTTTACTATTTTCCAATTTTACTATCACTCTTTTTCAGTATAATCAAGCCCCCAAGTTATTCCGTACTTATCCTTTACTACAGCATGGTACGATCCCCAAAAGGTTTTTTGAAGCTCATATTCTGCTTTCCCTTCCTTAACCAAATCAGCATAAACCTTCTCTATTTCCTGCTTTGAATCCATTCCTAAAATCATTTGTATATGGGTACCTTGTGACTTGTCACCGAAAATATCTGTAAAATACATAACACAATTTTCACCCATATAAAGTTCTGAATGCATTACCTTACCTTCATGTCCTTTGAACATTTCTTGTTTATCCGCAATTTTAATATTTTTAAGTTCTCCTCCAAAAACATTTTTGTAGAATTCCACAGCCTCTTGGCAATTATCTACTGATATATTGGGTATTATACTTTTCATATAGCAACTCCTTTTTTTATTCTATCCTTTGTCTACCGAGAGACTATCTCCATATGCTACCTGGCTGAATATGTTTTCTGCCTCTATCAAAGGTATTCCCTCAATAGTGATTTTTTCTATATCACTTTCACCAATTTTCTTATTGCTACATTCAAATAAATATCGTATTGCCTGGGGTTTGAAACCCAGAAGTCGTGCTGCTACAGTGTCAGCTGCTACCGGATCGCACCCGGCAACCACCAGTCCCGTATGGCGTGCTATACCTTTTGTAGGGCCTGTTCCTATCATTGCCGGACTCGCACTTACTATGGACAAGTCAATAGGTATTTGCTCCGCCATTGCTGATATAAAGCCATGCAGTTCTTTATGGATTCCGCAGTTTTTCTTTGGATGACCATGTTCATCTGCGGGAGGCCACCCCAACGCTATATTTTTAATTGCAGAGGATATTGTAGCTTCTTCGTGTTGCTTTAGCTGTGTAAAAGAAATGAGTATCGTAACCTCTTCCAGAAGCTTATTTATATTGGTAGATGTGACAATTGAATGGTTGAGGTTCAAACGTATAAAGGGTCCATGATTAAGATCAATAAACTCTACTCCTTCATCCCTTATTACCTTTCCAAACCCTACATTGTTCATTACATCAGCAGTTTCACCATCTGCAGTGCCGGTTGCAACTACAATTCTTTTGGGTTGTCGTTGCTTTATCATGGATATAATCTGTCTTAAACTTTCCGGCCCCACAACTACCCCGGAATCAGGACTTTTCTTATTATTCACCCAGTTTGGAGTAATGACAACAACGTCCTCTTTACCGATTGCAGGTAAAACCTGAAGGAGTTCAATAGCTTCTTTTATAGCAATTGCCTCATTATCATTCCTTGTAATAGCTACCGTTGAGTTTTTCCATCGTCTGTCTTTTCTCATATTACCTCCATTTTTAAAGCGGTTATCCTTTATTTATTCTTCATATACAAAATGACCATTGGTATTATTGTACCAAACACGGCAACTACGATCGTACTGAAGCCTCCCAGTCTGTTTTTCTGTTTTATCTGACTAATTCCGAAAGTAAACGTATAATATCCGCTTATAAGCATTAAAAACATCATTATATATAACATCTCTCTTACTCCTATTTTGCAGTTTTTTCACGGTATCTGACCGGCAAACTTTCAGCCATAAGTCCCGTTCTTCTTACATTGGTATGCACAACTACATTTATCTTTGCATCTATAAAATGTGATAACCAGTTATATTTTTCAAAATCGTTTATTGTTATAAATTTACTTGCCGCATAATAACCAAAACCAAAAATATCTGTTCCCATTTGCTTCTGGACTTTTTCTACGGTTTTTTGTACTCCGTCTTGTATAGAAGCCTTTAATTGTTCGTTTAATTCATTTATTTTATCTATGCTTTCATAGTGCATACCGCTTTGTATACCTACTATGTCAGCTTCAATATTAAGATTTATATCAATTATGGGTGTACTCTTATCAAACCTTACTTTGATATCGGGCTTTCTTCCCGGACGCAAATCAAAGGGTATAGCCATTCCGCGATGCTTTTTGTCCTCAATAGTCAAAATTCCATGCTTAAACTCGTTTACAACCATCATAAAATAACGGGTTTCATCTGCATTCAGAGTACCGGTCAGCTTATCCCCATTAAATATAGCTGTCCCTATCATTTCTTGCTTTTTGTTGCCTTTCTTAGGGACTTCGCCTGGGTAATACTCCTCATTGGTATTAAGCGGAGTACCTTGCCCTTTATTTTTCTTTTCCAGGTTCTTGAAATTGTTTATACCCATATAAAGTGAATATGCCTGAGAATAAGGCGATATAGTGGATTTGTAAAATTTCGTAAATCCCATTATAGGGAACAGTCCCGAATTTCTTGATTGTGCAAATAAAAGTTCTATTGATTTAGCAATATTTTCACCAATCAGTGTTTTATTCTCCATGATATACTCTTCCGCTGTTCCCCGGCATATACCTATGGTTGCAATACGTCTGGTTTCTCTGAATCTGGCAAAATCAGACAAATAAAAGTTTATTCCATCATATGCTAATTGCTCTGAGAAAATAATGGCCTTACAATGAAAAAGGGATATATGCCTAGAGGTTGAAGTACTAAGTAGATTTATCCCTTCCAGTACTGTTGAACATTCTACTGTTGTAACTATAGTACCGTCGACCTGACCGGATTCTTTTTCTTCACTTCCTCCGCCCCCTCCTCCGGCACCTGGAGAACCACCGTTTCCCCCTCCTTTATACGTAGGAAACTGAACAGTCACCCTTATTTTGTTATTTACTCCCTTGTCAATTCCAACCATTATTGCGTATGCCTGATCGTCTATATTTTTACTATCTGTGGTACAGCCTGTTAAAATGTATGCAACTGTAATTAATAATACAATTACTTTACTGACTTTGCGCATTGTCTATCCCCCCTTTTGCCAAAAATTACGGAGATTAATAAAATCAGTATGGGTATTCCATAAATCAAAATCATGCTATATTCACGCATAACCACTATATTTGTTTTTGCAAGTTGTATAAGGCCCTCAGGTAACAAGGTCACCATAAATGTTAAAAATGCAAATTGCAAAATCAAAGGCCTGTGATTACTAATCCTGAATGCTCGGCAAAAACTACTAATAGCTATATAGAATGCCAGTCCGACAGTTATCAGAGATGCAATAATCCAAATAAAAAGGAATACTGATTCAATTCTTTGAAAGAACCTGCTGAAATATATGACTCTGGCTAACTGAAAAAGATCTGATACATTTTCGCTTGCCATGGTATAGTCAAAGGCCATAATATTGCATAAGCACGTAAATAAGAAAACAATGCCGGAGATAACAATACTATAAACCCCAACTTTCTTAAAGGTCTTTACACCGTTAATTGAATTTATAATAAATGCCAAAATGATAACTTCATCATAAGCTGAGCTTCTGAAAAAACCTGATTTTATTGTTTCTGCAATACCATAGCCACCAATTGGAAATACCGCTCTTACATGATAATAAGGAAATGCTAGAAATAGAATCAAAGCTATTCCTATAAATATAGGATAAAAGCTAACTGATGCCAACCGTGCTATAGCTTCCAGCCCTATATACGCCAAAATTACAACAACAGCCATAAAAGCAAAAATTATTAAGCTTGGCGGTGTATAGGGCAGGTTATATGCTTTTATCATTTCCAAGAATTCCCTAAGACTAGAGCCTGCATAGTATAAATAATATGCCGAAAATAAAAGGGTTAATATCTTTCCAAAAAATCTACCTGTAACCAGTTCGAATATATCAACCAGGTTTTTCCCCGGGAACCTTTTCATAACCAAGGATATCAGAAGAAAAAATATCAGACTTACTAAACCTGATACAAGGGTCATATACCATGCGGCTGTTCCTGTGTTCTTAATCATAACACGTATACTTGTATAAAAAGCTTTTGATGCTATTACAAGAGTAATCAGGTAAATTGCTTCTGCTGTCCCGAATTTCCCTTCCTTAATCATCCTCTTCATCCCTTTCATAGCTGTATTTTGGCTCTTCCATAGTCCACTGTCTTGATATCTTGGCTTGTCTTTTCTGTTTTAAAGCATTTAAATAATCCGGTCTGTAAATTTGTTGCCATACAGGTTTTTTAATGAATAAGTCACTACTTTCTTTTGTTTTAGGGGCAACAGGAGCAAAAAAAGGCACTCCAAATGATTTGATATTGGTAATCAGTATAACAAACAAAGCAATACCAATACTTATTCCATAAAACCCGAGTAACGCTCCCAAAATAATAAAACAAAAGCGGGAAACTCTCGCCGCTAATGCCAGGCTGTAGTTTGGTATTGCAAAGTTGCCAAGTCCCGTTACAGAAACAACAATTATCAAAACAGGACTTACAATATTGGCCTGAACGGCCGCCTGTCCGAGAATCAATGCACCGATAATACCCAGTGTGTTACCGATTATACCCGGAATCCTTATTCCAGCCTCCCTTATAAGTTCAAAGGACAATTCCATCAATACTACCTCAACTATTGTTGGAAAGGGTACATTCTCTTTTGCTTTTGCTATGGCAATCAGAAGCTCTGTAGGTATCATTTCCTGATGGAAATTGGTAATGGCAACATAAAGACCCGGCAGTAATGTAGCAATAAACGCGGCTACAAACCTTATTAACCTTATTAAAGTGCCATATGGCCATCTCATATATGCATCCTCAGGACTGTGCATAATTGCTGGAAGAGTTACAGGAACAATTTTTGCAAAGGGTGCTCCTTCAACAAGTATTGCAACCTTTCCTTCCAGTATATGTGATGCGGCTCGGTCAGGCCTTTCAGTACTTAATATGGTTGGGACAATTGAATATGGATTATCCTCTATAAACTGTTCTAGAATTCCGTCCCCAAGCACCATATCGCTTTTAATGTTTTTTATCCTTCGCTTTACCTCTTCTGTTATTGCAGGATTAGTTATTCCTTTTATGGATACAACAGCGCATAACTGTTTGTTTACATTCCCAACCTTAATAAATTCGGTAGTAAGGTTGTTATTCTTTATCAATTTTCTGATAAGTGTTACGTTTGTCCTCAGATTTTCATTAAAGGCTTCCTGTGCTCCAAGGACTACTCCTTCGATAAGAGGTTTCTCCACTCCCCTTTTGTCATAGCCCTTTGTTTCGCTGGAAATATAAAAGTCACACCCATCAACATACAACAGTGTATTTCCTGAGAGAATTTCGTACATGAATTCATCAGGACTATCTACCTTTTTTGCCTGGTTGGTCTGCAATATGTTGGTCAATATAAAATCCAGCTTGCATTTATCATCGGAATCTTCATCAAATTTCTCACCGTTTACCATTAGCGCCCTTAATATAAAGTTGTTTATGGTTATCCTGTCGACCATTCCGTCAATATATGCAATAAATGCTTTATATTTTTTTGCAACCGTCAATTCCCTTATAACAATATCTTTATTAACAGGAGAATTAAATTTATGCTTGATGTACTTTATGTTTTCTTCAATGTTTACAGATATTTTCTCGTCGTCAGCCTTTTCGTATTCGGGTTTACTTTCCTTACTTGACTCTGAAACAGGAACAGGCTTCTTTATCCTTCTGTTTTTTTGACTTTCTCGTTTTACTGTTGTATTTTTATCTTGCTGAGTTTTAGTATCTTCATTATCTATTTCAGGTATATAAAAATGTTTTACGGGTTTTTTTTCTTTATACGTTATATATGAAAACAGGGTCTTTATAAAACCTTTCTCTTTACTCATATTGTTCACCTTAATCTCTTTTTAGTTGTAGTTAGTATAAGAATATTTTAAAAAAGGTATTCGAAGTAATTTTTGCAAATATGCTCAAAATATGAGAAAGTTTTTATATAAATAAGAATAATATATATACACATAAAAATGCAAAGGCGGTTTATATGAATAATATATTTTCTAAAAACGAAAAGCTTTACTATATAGATATTAAAGACGGTCTAATTTTTGAAGGAAGATTTATAGAAAGTGACAGTAACGGAATCTGGATCAGGTTAAAAGGAGATTCCCTTAACACCTATGTCTATTGTGACCAAGTGGAAGAGAGGGTGTTTAAAGACTACATCCCCGCTACTGAGGGACTTGAAGGGATTAAACAGAATATGAAAGCAAGACTTTTAAAAAATGACACATATATAAAAGATTTGCTTACAAGACTCAGGAAAAACGAGGGTGCTTTGTATGCTACTATAATTGAAGAGATATTATATGAAAGAACAAACACCAGTGTAAATTAAGAAAACTGACTGCTGTATAATTAATAGTACAACAATCAGTTCCTTTTAAGTTATTTTAAGTTATTTAATTTATGATTATATCGTCATATACGGCGGTATTTGTAAAACTGTTTCCGGTGTCCAGCGCAATTCTGTCAAACTGAGTAACGTAACCTGTAAATGGGCAGCCTGATTTTATAAGATTATTATTAATGTATACATCAAATTTCTGAGTAGAGATATCGGCAACAATTTTTAAATTATACCACGTCTTTGCTAAAATATTTTGTATTACATTTCTTGTAGAAGCTCCCGTAAGCCAACCAAGCCCTTCTTCAAAATTAATAATATCTATTCCAATGTTGGTTCCATTGTAAAGCCTGATTCTATCCCATCTCCCGGTATCGGTATATTTAAAGCTCACATTAAACGTAACTACACCATTTTTTGCCGGGAAATCCTTATATGCATAACAATATCCGGATGTAGTGCTATCTGACATTTGAAGAGCCTTATCTCCGTCTACCGAGAGTACTTGTATATCAGTTGATGAAGGTTGGCTTACGTTCCATTGATAAGGGTCAGCGCTTGTCAGCACGCCTTCGAATGTATATTTGCGATAATCATTGGCAATGGCCCCAAATTCCGCCACCACCTTTAGCGTATCTGCGTAGTTGAGAGATACTGATGTTCCGTTAAATAGTAAAGGTAGCATCAGGTATGACGAATCACTGACCTTTCCTCCCCACGCACCAGCCCATCTATCGGTGAGGTAAACAAAATTCTGGCCTACCGGGAAAACACACGCCCCCTGAGAGTCATAGCAGGTTGAATTGCCTATATTTGTTAAATCCGTCCATCCTGAGGATATTGATGTAGAAGTAGCGTATTTCTGCTGGTTTGGACTCCATCCCGTGCACCCGGATGTTATCAGATAATACGTGTTATCACGTTTAAACATGCATGGAGCTTCTCTTTTTTGTCCCGGCCAAAGAGTTACCACTTGTGAAGATATTGATTTATAATCAGATGTAAGCCTGTAAACTATCAAATCAGCATTTTCGTTTGCGGCAGATATAAAATATCCTGTTCCATCAGTATCCACAAATGTAGTGCAATCTCTTGACATGTTATTATTGGGTCTGAAACTTCCCAGATAGGTAAACGGCCCTGTAGGACTTGTACTATATGCTACAGCTGCCCTTGCCAATGAATAGTCCCTGCCGTTTTCGTAATGCATCCACATTACATATTGATTGGTTGATGCATTATACATAACCTTCGGTCGTTCAATATTGCAGTAGTTAAGCTCTGCAGCTGATGATTTTGATAAGGCGTCTCCCCTGTCTACCCAATTGACAAGATTTGTTGACGAATATACCTTTACTGATACAAACAGGTTATTTGCATCACGGTTTTCTCCATACCAATAATATGTATCGCCTACCTTGATGATGCTCCCGCCGTGTGCCTGTACTCCTCCAAAATTTGTACCATTATTGATTATGTTTATTTCAGCAAAGGCCACAGAAGTGCCTAGTATTAACACAGTAAGCATAACTATAAATAAAACGGTTATTTTTCTAATCATATTTCCCCCTAGTAAATAATTTAAATATCTTCGAGTTCTATAAAGCTTATGATGTTAAGCTTTTATATTTCAGTTATATAATATTCAGATTGATAGTACTCATATATGCTAATGTAACCCTTTTTTGCCTTACCAGCCGAGGGCTTGAATCATCTTTTCCGCATATCTCTTGCCCAGTGTTACCTGTGAATCGTGACCAAAATGCAGCTTCCACTGTGTATCTGACGGATCAACCACCAATCCGTTTGCAGAAACTACGTAACAATTCTTTACAATAGAAGGCAATTTATTCACCAGTGTATTATGTCCTGCACAGCCGCCACTGTAAAGCAATTCTCCTGCAATAAAAGGAACATCCCCCAGGTTTAGATCCTTTTTCAGATCTTCTACCAATGTATTTACCTTACCAGGCCAACTAGTGTCACCATTATTTGACTCACCTTGGTGGAAGAGGATACCTTCAATTACCCCTCCCTTTTGCTGGGCGAGCTTTGCACGGTTGAGAATCCAATTATATTTTGAACCTCCGGACTTCAGGAAAGTCTCGATTCTCTCACCGTTAATAGCACAAGGTATCAGACCTATAGTATCACCCTGTGGTATTTTTTGTACAATAGTTTTTGCAAACCAGTCACCAGGCCCTATTGCACCTTGATAAGTGGAATGCAGCGGTGGACATGCTATGTCCCACTGGTCTGTAACTCTTCCAAGAGCAGGGTTATTATCGTACCCCAATACAAGCACTCTTGGGTCTTCAACTTTATCGGAGTCCAAAGCCTTAGGATAACCCTCCATATTTGATTGACCTAATAATAAGAAACAATGGAATTTCGGTTGAGCTACTGAATCAACAGGGAATTTTGATATCTGACCCAACAGAAATTTCTTGAACAATGCAATGTCAAGAGCTGTAATGCTACCATCACCATCTACGTCTGCAGCAATAGTATTTGTAATAGTCTTAATACCAAGCAAATGAGACTTCATAGCTGCAAAGTCCAATGAGTCTACAGTACCGCTGGAATCAACGTCCCCGTAAACTGTAGCCGCCTCAATAGTACTAATGCTGAGTGAACTGATAATTAGCATCAGTACTAATAGTAAAGAAATTTTTCTTTTCATACAAAATCCTCCTAAAAATTATTTTTGATAATTCAATACTATCAACCTGAAATATAATTAATTTCGTATTTATCAAAAATATTCATGGATGTTTAAAAGTGATTTTTTAATTTTAAGCTCTGTGACGTGTATAACATTGTCCGCACCTCTTATAGTGTTACGGACTTATAGATTAGAAATTATAGATGGATTAGCTTGTTTTTATTTTACCATTCTTTACATTTAAAATCAATTAAGGGAAATTAGGGAAATAAAGCCCCGTTATTCACGGAGCTATTAAAAGGATGTACCTTATGAATAAGGTTTGTTATTATTTTATACGTTTTTTATTAATTGACTATTTTGAAATAGTTAATTTCTTGTTAATTTGATTCTAAATTAAATTCAGAGGCTTCTTTTGTCTTTTCTCTAAAGATTGCACCAAAGAGAAATCTAACAAAAGGCTGTATAAAAAACAGCTGTGTTAATAATGCAAACGGAAAATTAAATACAATTTTCTGCATCCACTGAGCAATAAACTCTGTGCTTATCCCGTTATATAAAATTGTTGCAATAAAGCTCATCATTGGACACATAAGCACCACCGTTGAACATATTATAGCAGTTGTTATAATATATGGTTTTTCATCTCTCGGGTTTATAATTCGAAAAGCCATTTTTTCTGCAAGCGGACCGACAATAAGTATTTCAAGTAAAAAAGCAAACAAGAACTCGATACCAATTACTTTGCGAGATTCTATAAATACCTGATTTGACATCCCCCCCATCTCAATTGCAAGATTATAGAACACAAAACAATGGACCGTAATTACCACGGTTATAAATGCAAATACTACTTTCTGAAACTTTGTTGTAGGCATAAAGACTCCCTTTCTTAATGATTTTTGGCAATAAAAAAAACACATTGTAAATACTTTGTACCGTAATCAGATTTACGTGCAAAGCACCACATGTGTCGTTTTCAATTAAAAAATATTCAGTTGCTTAGTTATTATGCAATATTTCCTCTAAAATGTCAAGGCATTGCGGGACTGTGATAAAAATTTATTACTTGTACAAAAAAAACAATATGCAAAATTAGTTCTGCATATTGCTCTTTTTTGTTCTTTTATTATTTTCCTTCAGGCAGTTCTTTCTTATAAAAACTTTCACCGCTGTCGTCATCGGTGTCTTCTTCATCCTCATCATTTTTCCCGTCTGCCGGCTGCAAAGGATCCACAACATACTTCTTTATTGTTGGGTTAACAAAGAAATTGTTCATTAAACCAATAAAGCTAGGAATTATTAATAAATATAAAATTACTCCTATGATAGGATTGTAAAAAGTTGCATATGCTATCAAAATGTTTAAGACAAAAAACAGTATGTTGGGCAGTAGTTTTAATATTGAGAATATAAATGCATTCTTATAAAGATTTTTTATGCTTAATTTTACCGTTACCAACATCGGATATAAATATAAGTGCATTATACAAAATATAACAATGGACAGAAATACAAAGGCTGAAGCTGCTATTGATAAAAATCCCTTGTAATTAATATAGAAATTCAATGCTATACCAAGAATATACATAACTACTAAATCTATACCGGTGATAATCATGCCCTGCTTAAAGTTCTTAATAAAATTGTCCTTAAAATCCCACCATATAAATGCATGTTCTTCTCTTGAATAGTTTCTCAAAATATAAGTGAAACCAGCTTGTACAGGTCCGATTGTTATTACAGACAAAAACATCATTATAACAGCAACAAACACCCTGATATAAAGATCACTGAATCCTCCATTATCTATATTGATTTTCTGCATATAAACCGAGGAAACAGCAAATGCCAACACCAAGGCAGGTATATTGCATAGAACATATAAGAAATTAACTCTTATAAGATGCCAAAACTTCCTTTTTAATACCTCAAAAAATATAAAAAATCGCGGTTTTGGAGGCGCGTCTTTTTCAACCCCAGGCCCTGGTTTATTATAATTTGCGCTAAATAGACCCACGTATAACTCTCCTTTTTATTTGTGTCATTAAATAGTATTGTACCAGCCGTAGCATTTCACTTCAACACATTTCGTCCAAAATAAATAATTTATTTACATTATATTATGGTAATATTATTTATAAATTTTTTTAAATTATTGTATTGACAACGTTAATGGTAGCTAGTATAATCATACTTGCTGATGCGGAATGCGGAAGCGAAAACACAGAAACTTAATAGATGCGGTCGTGGCGGAACTGGCAGACGCGTACGTTTGAGGGGCGTATGGGAGACCGTGTGGGTTCAAGTCCCACCGTCCGCACCAAAAAGAAAACTACTGGATTTGATTCAGTAGTTTTTTTGTACTTATTTATAATTTCTTTAACCATGCAAATAATATAAAGAACTCATAACCATAAGATATACAGCAAAATATATCCTTATGATTCGATACGTTTTCCATAAGCAAGGGTATATTTTGCTATTATTAATTTGTAAATGAAGTATCCAATAACAGCCCCAATAGAATTTAAAATTAAGTCATCAATATCAGTAACTCTACCCCTACCTACTCCGAAAATATTCTCAACTAATTGCAATGCTTCTATTAAAAAGGATGTTAAAAAGCAATATAAAAAACAATATTTAAATTGCTTACACTTATTCCATATCATTGGAAGTAAAATACTTAATGGTGTTAATAAAATTAAATTACCCCCGATATTCATTATTAATAAGTTCAACGCAAAACCAATTGAAAATGAACTGTTTGTCAATGCATATATAGATTGAATTGTCGAAACAACTGGAATGTAATTAATATAAATGGAAGTAGGAAGAAATACTCTGTCACCCCAATTTATATCAATTGGAAAAAGCGTAACCCCCACTAATGCAAATAAATATAGCATCAGTATTCCTAACATTATCTCTTTTACCAAATTTAATTTTACTTTCTTTTTCTTTTTAATAACAGTAATTATCACTCTTGCTAATATCCATACAGTAATACCAAGAATAAACAAAATCTCTTTTTTAAGACTAATTCCATGTATCAATTAATAACCCTCCTTGGCTCAATTATATGCCAACCTCACACTCTAATGTTATATTTTGGAAACCACCAAGTCAAGTAATTTCATCTATTAGACATCAAGTATACTTTAAGTCCCAATAAATAAGGAATAAAGCGACCTAAATATACTTAAACCGCCTCCTCCAACCCCTCAGTTATTCCAATATTCAAATAAGGAGTATTCCAGACCACTTCTATATCCAGCTTAGGTCTGTTATACTCCCCTATTTCATCGGTTTCCTTTACTATTATTTTATCTATAAGCATTGAAATGTTGGTATTTGTAAGAGATTTCTCATTGATTAGTTCCTGAAGAATATCTATAGATTTGATTATTTTTTCTTTTTCATATTGACTTGATTCTGATAGCTTTTCTAATTGATTAAGGTGTTCTTGCAGCTTATCAAGCTCTTTGTTTGCATCCGCTGATAATTCTAGGAAGAGTTTTTCATTTATAAAGCCTTGAGCCAACTGTCTTGAATATCCCTTTATTTCTTCTTCCTTTTTGTGAATTCGTATTCTTATCTGCTCCGACTGTTTTTCATAGTCCTTCTTTTTATTAAGCCTATCTTTAATGTTTTTATCAATTTCGTCTAGTCTTAGAGTTGAACTATAAAGTAACATTTTTATTTGCTGGAGAACTATTTCATCAATATCTTCTTCCATGATTCTGTGTCCTGTACAGAATTGCGAACCAAACTTATGAAATGTTGAACAAACATATGTAATTGTGTTTCCCTTTGATTCTGTCTTTCTGCTTCTGGCTACAAATCCTTTTCCGCAGTCGGCACATTTTAGTATTCCGGCATACTTATGTATTTTCTGGTTCTTTGCCCTGACCTTTTCCTCTACCCTTCTGTCAAACAATTCCTGAACCATATCGAAATCTTCTTTATTAATTATTGCTAGCATAAAATTCTCATGTACAAATTGTTCTTCTTCTGGAACTTTTACTTTTTTACCCTTCATCTTGGACACCTTCGTTACACCACACCTTAGAGTTCCTATATATGCATCATTTCTGAGAATCCTTTTAACGCTGGTTGCATACCATAAATCCTTTTGTGTCCAGTTGGGTTTCCATCCAAAGCCGAACTTTTTCATTTTATGTACGGATGGTGTTCCATATCCGTTGTTATTGAGATAATGTGCTATCTTGTTGCATCCGTACCCTTCAAGGTACATTCTGAAAATCATTTTAATGGTGTCAGTTACTTCGTCATCTATTATGAGTTTGTTTTTATCCTGTGGGTCTTTCATATATCCATAATGCTGAACTATGACTAGTCCTTCCTTTTGCTTCTGTCTTATGTTAGCTGTAATCTTTTTGCTCAAGTCCTTCAGATACATTTCATTGTACCATGCTTTTATTCCGAGCATAGTATCATCATCACTTTCGCTGTCGTAATTGTCGCTTTTAAGCATTAGCCTTACATTTTTATCATCAAGGTAATCAAGGAAGAGAAGTACCTTGGCATTGTGCCTTCCGATTCTTGATAAGTCCTTGGCAAAGAGTGCGTCGACTTTACCACTCTCTATCAATTCCTTAAGATTATTAAGTCCATCCCTTTCAAAGGTATATCCACTAACATTGTTATCCTCAAAGATGTCAATTAGCTCTACTCCGTTCTGTTTTGCAAAATCTATTACAACCTTTTTCTGTGTTTCAATGCTTTCCTTCTTTCCGTCTTCATCTCTGGAAATTCTTACATATCCATATGCTCTCATAATTAATAAGCCTCCTCGTTTTATTGTAGTAACAGCCTATTGGCGTTACTTCTTTGTCAGTCACATGATAAAATTCTATGGCCCTCTAATCAAGTCTTTTAGCATCTTTGAGGTAGTTTATTATTATTTTTTGAAGCACTTGCTCCCACTCTTCTTTTCCAGTGAAGGTATGTGTTACTGATTTAATTCTTGGGTGATTTATATTTTCTATCATTGAATGTCTCCTTTAAATATAAAAAGAGAACAAGGTTTTATCCCTGTTCCCGTTGGTTGATATAGTTACATTTCTATTATTAATTTTAAAAAGAACCTTTGAGCCTTATAGACTTTTCAATATATAAATTACTGTTTTGCATATCTTGTGCTCTAAGTGTAATACAATATGGATAACCGTTACCTTTAATACTGCATTGAGTATCGTTTAATACTGTAAATGTATATTTTGTATTAGGTGTCGTTCCTGCTATTATTGAAAAATCAAATTCACCATCTACAGTTGTTCCATTACTGCTTCTCTTTATACAAGTATAGGTTTTAATTTCGCTAATTGTTATCTCAGTATCAGGCTCTCTATTTCCAATAAGCTCCAAAGTATATGTTTCCACTACAGGTTGGTCAATTACATTTATTGTTGTGGTATCAAATATTTCAGCATTTTCTGCCCACTTTGCAGCTATAGTACAGCTTCCTAGAGCATTTGCTGTAATCAATCCATTTGCATCAATTCCGGCAATATCAATATTTGATGAAGAATAGAGTATTGTCGGACTTTCTACAGTTCTATCATTTAATTTCAATACTGAATGTAATTGAACAGTATTATTTGGATTAATTTGTACAGTATCTCCATTATATATTGAGAGCGTATAAATATAGGAATAGTAGTTAGCTATTTCTAATTTGGCATTATCCTTTTCACTAATGCAGTCTAAATCGCATATCAGGCTAATTAAACCGCTTCTTGTCTTATCCAGTCCTACTACTTTCCACGCTCTTCCTGTGTTTATACATCGCATATTTATGTCTATTTTATTGGAAGCTTCGTTACTTTTCAGGGATATTTTTATTCTGTTTACAGGGTAAGAAATATATCTGTTTGAATCTACATCTACTGTCTTTGATTCAATTATGCAGTCAAACCACTTAACAATTCCAGACCAGTTAAATGCCACCTTATACTCGCATTTTCTCATTCTTGCAGTATATGAGTTTTGGTTTTTAACAATCTGGCTTTCAATTATATATTTTCCGTTTCTGTATTCAATAATATCCCCTGTTTGGATTTCATATTTACAGTTAATAATTTTATTCTCGTACTCATTAATTTTCTCTACAGCATCAAGTATTACAGCTTTTATGCTGATATCATTAACGAGTATACTCTCACCTTTTTCAAATAAGAAAAAGTCTATAATTTCATCAATGGTTTTCTCCATCAAGCCACCACCCTTTTACACCTATAGAGATAAACCTCCATGTGGTCGCTCCATTTCTTGATATCAAGAACCTTATACCATTGGTCTAATATTTTAAAATATGAGTTTTCATTTATAACATTATCATTATCACAGAATACTTTGTTTGATATTTCGAGAGATAATCCATAATTAAAATTCACAGTTCCAGAATATGGCTGGAAATCTGCATAGACTGTTTTTATGCTTTGTGTTTCAGGCGTGTCATATATTTCGAGCTTTGTATCATAAAACATTAGCCCACCACCTTTATCCTTGGAAGCGGAAGCTGAAGCTTTATTGACTCTGGAATTGCCCCCTCATATACAACACTTTTTTCTCCTTCAGTTTTTTGTGTTAATCCTTCAGAGTCCCTGTTCTTATACAGATAAACAACATATTGTGCCACAACACTGTTATAATTAGCAGGAAGAATATCTACATTACAATACCCAATAATTATAGCGGTTGCTTTTGTAATAAAAATATTCAGAACTTCATCCAAAGAATTATCAGTGGGCTGAATTCCAAGTAAAAGCTTCATTAGTTCCAACATGGGTTATTCCTCCATTTCCACAATAACTTGTTTATTAATACTCTGTTCATTATTATCTTGTTTCTGTGTCAGTTGCTGTGATTGTTGTTGGAACTGCACTTTGTTATCTAGTTCCAGTAATGCTTTTATTAATTCTGGCTTTTTATACCCTATTCCATTAAAGCCTCTTTCCTTTGCATACTCTGTTAGTTCCTTGTAGGTCATGTTTTCAATGTCTTCAGGTTTTATTTCAATTTCAACTGTATAGCCATGCTCTTTAAACCAAGAAATGAGGTAAGGATCATCAGTAACCCCTACCCCATTTACAAAGTTCACGCTGGCTGATATACCGTTGAATTCCTTGTTATTGCTGTATATCTTAGCCATAATTGCCTCCTGTATGTCTATTTATTAAGATACCTTTATATTTCTGAATACTCCTGCACTCTTGGTTGCTTTCAATGCAACAGCAGCTACCATTTCAACTTCACCGCTTTTTACTGCACCAGATGTTGAGAAGTCAGGAAGCCATATTTTTACCAAGTCCTGATTTGCAAGGGATACTGCATGGAATCCGTCTAATGAAAGTGTTGCTGCATAAAGGTCTGTCAATCCTGTTATAACTGTAGAACCATCAGGCTTCCTTGTATCTACTATTGATACCACAGGATTATTGCTCCCTGCCTTTGCTCCAAGATCTACCAATACAATCCCGTCATAAGCATCAACAGTTCTTCCAAAAGCATCTTCACTTTGGGTAAGATATCCTGCTCTTCTTGCTACAGCTTTAATTTTTGTAATCAGCTTTGAGTTTCCACCTAAGAAAGATGGCTTTCCATCAAGGTTTGATAAGAATTCATCCAAAAAATCAAGAAACTGCTTGTAGTTGGTATCAACCGCTGTTGAAGTTGACAAGTCAACAGATGCTCCTGCATTGAATTCTGTACTTGAGCCAGTGACAGCTTTATTCAAACCATCAAAGGAATTTGTATCTACAGCAGAATCACCATTGATAATGGTGTCATGGAACAAGGCTCTTGCTGCCTTTACCTTTTGCTGAACCTGAAGGTTTACTTCATCAACTAAGCCGCCTGTACTTGCAATAATTCTGTCAATCTGGAATGAACCGCCGAAAGGCTTTAACTCAGTTGTATATCTCTGTTTTGTTACTTCCTGTGGAGTGTACTCAGCATTAATTGCCCTGAATGAAGCTGTTGGCTGAGTAATAAGTCTGGTGTAGCCGTATGTAAGTGTTGCGCCGTTAGTACCTGGTGTTACTGCATCATCAAATGTAATATTGTCTAATATGAATGAACTCTTTCTGAATTCATCTATAACTCCTGCTTGAATATCGTCTTGTGTGTTTAATTTTGCTTGTGCTAATGTAATCATAAAATCAATCTCCTTTTCTATTTGTTGTTATTGTTGTAATAATTCTTTAACGCATCATTTAAATTCTTTGGCTGATTACCCTGACCACTATTATTAGGTGGTGTATAACCATTCCCTTTTAATCTATCCTCTACAGCGGTCTGAACAGAAGCCCCGAATATTTCTTCAAATCTTCCGATATTAGAAACCGTAGTTTCTTCATCACTTGCAATAACCAAATCAATAATCCTATTAATAGGAAGCTTCTTTTCTGAAGCAATTGTAAGAGCCTTATTTTTCAAAACCTCTCTTTGCTTCTCCTGTTCCATCTTCTGAATCTTGTCATTGAGTTCACGAAGCTGCTTCTTTTCCTCCGTTTCATCCGGGTATAGCTCTTTTATCCTTTTTTCAATTTCCTTTTGCAGATTATTTAATTTCCATGTTTCAAGTCCTTTGCTGAAATGTTTGTCACGCTCAGAGTCTATCCATCTCTTGCCTTCATCATTTTCACTGAGGAATTTCTGCACACCTTCAACACTCAGTAAGCCCTGAAGATATGTCTTCACCTCATCGGCAGTTTTGTTTTCATTAATGTAGTTCTTTACTTCTTCAAATGTCATAATATTGACTCCTCTCGTTAGCCCTCCCGACTCTAATGAACCGAAAACGCAAAATATATTTGTGTATAAAAATAAAGCAGTTTAACGTCATGCTCAGGACGGTTTGTTGCTATATATTTATTTACAATATAATATTTAGTTGTCACGCTTTAGGAAGCTAAAAGTGTAGTGGGTAAAGTAAACATACCTTAACCTCGTTTTTGCATTTTGAAACCGTTGATGTAAGCCACTTTCAGTTGCCTCTAACAGTTAACATCATACCCTTGTTGTTAATTTTAAAAATTAAGATTTTATAATTCTCAGGTTGCTCGTTGTTCAAGTAGATTACGAGCAAACAAAAACTGCATACTTTTGCAAATATGCAGCCCATTTAAGTTGTTATATATAAAAAAGAATACGAATGCTAATTAAAATCTATAATTAAACTATTCAGTAGAAAAAGGAAACCAAATAATCTCTGCGGAATTAAGTGGTTTTTCTGCAATTAATTTACCATTAGACAGTTCTTCAATTCTTATATTGTAAGGTTTCAATAAACTTTTCCAATCTTGATCCGAAGTAAATGATGATGTATTTACAAGATACAATTCTATAATTTCTTTCAATTGCTCAGGTGTTATTTTTTTCATATCCATGTTGATTCCTATTTTAATCAATTTCTCATTTGGATCAGCAGCTAATCCTGTCAAGGTTATGCCTGGTGTGTTATTAAGTTGATTTAAGTTCTTTGACATACCTTTACTAATTTCCGTAAATGTCTTAATGTCATTGTCTTTAGATTTTAATACAAGAAAGGTTATACCGACCACACTAATGACAACTAGACACAATAAAGATATTTTGATTTTAAAAGATGTTTTCACTGTTTCTATCAGCTCCTTTATTTTGCTAACTTTAATAGTTAAAACTACATAGAAAAGGTGCTTTATTGGTTATTTTCATTAAAACCTCGACTAACACAAAACTCTTTTACCCCTCTTCGTTCACATTATCTTACATATATGCAGCACTTTCTATTATATACATAAACCCCATAAAATGGAATACTAATCATCATATCAGGCTTATGCGAATGTTTAACATGTTACAGCGTCAAATAATTTTTAA
Organism: Bacillota bacterium; assembly: GCA_023443515.1. Lineage (GTDB taxonomy): Bacteria > Bacillota > Clostridia > Acetivibrionales > DSM-1351 > Ruminiclostridium. The sequence continues at coordinate 33,685 of JAEZUC010000059.1, read as the reverse complement.
ATACAATTTTGATACTTATTAATCGTTAGGAACTAAAAACGGTGGTACGAATATAAACATACCTTAACCTCATTTTTGCATTTTGGAAGCCTTGATATATGTGGCTTTCAGATACCTCTAACGGTTAACATCACACCTTTTTATTTCTCTTTTTTTGCATTGATAATCTCGCCTGTTCCTTCTTGATAATCTTTCTGCATTTTTCACAATAAAGCTGTCTGTTTGATCCAGCTTCAAAATATAAATTGCATCTGCTACATTTCACATTTGTTTTGACTGACTTGTTTTTAGAAACTTCCATCTGGCGTTCCAGTCTGTACTCTCGCTCTAAGTCTTGATCCAAAGGCAGAACTCCTTCTTCAAAATATCTGCAACATGGCAGTTCCTCATTGTCCCTAAAAAATAAACAAGCCCCATCCACACTACAGCAGTAATTATGGATAGAGCTTTGTTCAGGAAAATATCCTGCACACTGGCTTTTTATCAAACCCTTTATTTTATTTATATTTTTCATATTACGTTACTCGTCCTCCTTTACATTCATACAATCACTTGATTATTGATTGAAGAATCAGTTTCATCAGTTACATTTTCAATATTCTTTTGTTCGGCTCTGAATTTTTGAAGTTCAACTTTTGGATTTTCTATAAATGGTAGAAGTGTCAGAAGTGTTTCCTGTGAACAGACATCTTTTAATTTGACAATAACATCGGCAAGACCAGTCAAATCTGTAGGAAGGTTTCTTGTAAATTTAACTGCAATATCCCTGTAGTCATAAGATTTGCCTTCCTTCTTTTTTAGATAAATAAATAGATTTTTTAATCTTTGCCTTATAACCTTTTCCATAAAGGCTTCTCTCATAGCAACCCTGTTTTCCAGATTCAACAGTTTGTTTCTCAAAGCCAGGGATGAAGTATTTGCTGCCCAATTTTCATTAAAATTCACTTCATCCATTAAATCAAATATTTTTCTTTCTATATTATTGAGTTCATTTTGTACAAAAGAATCATTAATGTCCTTGGTGAGCCAGTAAACCTTTGCCTGATTCGGAACTTGGATGATGCCCATCGACTTCATTTTGAGCAAATCTTCTTCCTCAATCTTAGCATTTTCTATAACAAGGTATGCATTACGGTGGTCAGCAATTTCATTTACCAAATCAGAATTGATAGCGTTATATGCATCAAAAAGTGAAACAACGTCTTGAAAACCACTTTTCCTTTCGTTATTCGCCGGACATACGATCACAGGAACTCTGCCAAATATATGCTCATGACTGCCAATATATTTAAGTCCCATAGGTGTTGCTGAACTTCCCAGTTCATAATGCTGAATTTCTGAATCAGTATATATATCGAGGTATTTCTTATCATCAAATTTCTTTGTAAAAGTATGTAAAGCCAGAAGCACATTTCTTTCAGCAGTACCATCTTCCAAAACATACGCTTCAAGCGGAGTTAATATTGTAGCTGAGAATTCTCCGTCTGTATTAATATAGTTGAGTTCATAGGCTTCCCCGTAAATTTCTGATTGCTTGCGAAGGTTAATATTATGTTCTTTATCCCAGTGACTTGTATTCTTATCAATCGCATCTATAATGCTGGCATCATCTGATTTTGAAACATAATTAACAGGTTTTCCAAGAAGATAGCCGGTTTCATTGTCCACAAACTTTCGGGGAAAGTTGAACACCAACTTCATATTGCTTCTGCTGTCCTGCATTTGATAATTCTTTAGAATTGAATGGCATCCTTCATAATATTCCTTGTATTTCTGCTTGTGTCTTGCCCTATTATTGAGTTCATTCAGACATTCCATTATTAAGTTTTCGTTTATATCCAAATACATCACATCCTTTCAAATGGGCATAAAAATAGACTATGAGAATCCCCATAGCCTCTATTTCACTTACATCACTTATTTCTATTGCGTCCAATCCCCCCATCCACACTTTTTACATTGTATCATAAAGTATATTTCATCATGTTCATAATCCTCACGAGAATATTTTTCTAACTCAGTACTTCCACATTTAGGGCAAGCAATAAATGGTAATGGGTCATTATCAAAACCTTCTTTACCAATAGTTTTATCTTCAAGTAATTTATTCAAATCTATAACAGAAAGACTATCCTTTTGTGTACTAAGAATAATTTCTTTAACCTCCCTTGACAGTTTCTTACTTAACTCATCATTTTGTTTTTTCTGCCCTCTAGCACCAATTTTATAATAAAAATGAGTAATTAACCAAGAAGCAATACCACCACCAACAATCCCAATTAATAAATCCATATTAAAGCACACTCCTATTTACTTTAATAATCAATTATAAAGGATTAATTAAAACAGCAAGCCCCTCTCGAAAAACCTAATACTCTTTACTCCTTCAGCCAATTGCACTGCACCATAAAGGCTGTCAGGAGCATCATCATATTTTGCTGTTTTGTTATAATCCTTTATCTGATTATTATACCTTATATTGGCATGATTGAACAGAATATGCCCTTTCTTTACTTCTGGCTCCAAAGATACAATTCGTTCATGCTTCTGTCCTCTGCTGATTACCTCATCCACAGGTGTAAATATTTTATTCTTCCATAGCTCTTCTTCAAACTTCTGCTTCATATAACTCTGTGCCTGAGTGGTTTCAAATCCTATTTTCTCTATAGGATATTGCTGCAACTTTTCTATTGCAACCTTAAATAATTCATCTGGAAGGAGTTTGTATAAACTGCCATCAACAACATATTTCTGTTTAGTTTTTCGATGCTGACCAAGTATTGTAATTGCTGAGAAGTCATTACGCTTTCCGGCTTTTATCGCAGGGTCAATATACATGACCAATTCCATTTCTTCAAAGTCAGGAAGCTTGTCCCAATATTGAATGTCCTGAAAAATATAATCATCAGTACTGCGTGGGTCATTCTGCATTTCTTTATAGAAGGATTTATCACCCATAGACTGTTTCTTACACATGAGATAATAATAATCCAGATATTCAGGCCATAAAATTTCTGTTCCTTCTAACATTTCCTGCTGATGGTCATAAAAAAAGGACTTGGCAGTTTCTATCCTGTCAAAGTCCTGAAGGTTATTATATTTTGATTCCCACTCACTCCATAGGTCATCTCGCTCTGCCCATGTGATGATTGCTGCCTTCCTTATACTTCTAACTCCAGGTATTTTTCCTTTGAGCAAGTCTGCCATCAAATCTTCTTCATGGAGCACTGTTCCGACTACAAGGATATTCGTATTCCTTGTGCCAATTGGAATTACTACATCTGTAAATGTACTTTTAACCTGTTCACGTTTTGCTTCGGATTTGGCTGTATCGTCTTTCAACAAGTCATCGAGCAGAACCAGTTGAGGCCTATGTTGTTTAAAGTGTATACCTCTCAATGAACCGTCAATTCCACGAATCATTATACAGGCATCAATATTATTTCTTCCACGAATCCATATTTCATTATTATTCCATCGGTTTCCTTTGAAAATGCCAAAGTCCTCAAGCAGCAATTGATTGTTCTCCAATTCATCCTTAATCATATCAAGGAACGGGAGGGCTATCTGTTCCGTTGCCGAAATTATCAATGTGAACTGTGATTTATTATATAAAGTTGAATACAGCGGAAATAAAAAAGAGTTGATTGTGCTTTTGCCATGTTCCCTTGGCAATCCGAAAGCCTCAATTAACCCTTTATTGTCCAACATATATTTCAGTTCTTGAAATAGCTCCTTGTGAAACTGCCCGAACCGCCTGTCAAAGTATTTTGGGAAGTAACACAAGGCAAAAAATTCAATATCCATTTCGCCAAGCAACCTGCGAAGCTCTGAAAATGAAAACTCTAAAACCAACTGTTTTATCTTGGATTCAGAGAAATTTTTATTTAAATATTCCTTAAGCAAAATATTTTGTCTTTCTATCTCTTGATTTTGTTCTATAGGCATATCTCCCACCTTTCCTTTTATGATATAATTCAAATAATTGGAGGTGCTCATGAGTAAAATATATACTATAAGTACAATTCAACAAGCTGATAATCTTAAAGATACGATTATAAAGTCCTGTAATTTAACGCAGAAAAGAATCCAGTCATTATTACAAGATTCTGAAGGAATAGATTTCTTTCATGCTATTAAATTCGCTCAAATTGGGAAAGACCCTATTAAAGATAACAGCTTGAATTTTATTGAGCAGCTTAATCAGACTTTTACATATTTGGTATCTATAGAAGCTGTAAAATACCTCTTGAAAGTTCACCCTGAATCTGCTCCATACACCATGAATCTTGGAACTCAGAGCGGTTATGATATAATTTCAACCAACGGTGATATTATTGCTGAAGTTTTCTCGGCTACTTCTCCGACAAGTAATGATAAAATAAACAAAGACTGTAAAAAGTTGATTGCCAATGATACAGCTGTTTTTAAATATGTTTTCTTTTATTGTCCAGAAAATATTAATAATTTGAATTATTATCAAAAAAAATTCTCATGTGTAAAAATAATTCCAATAAACATTTAAGAGCAATCAAACATTACAAATAAAAATGTCAAAAAAATTTTCACACCATCAGCTGTCAGGACAATTTATACAAATAGAAGCACCCCTCCCATCAGAAGAGATGCTATCTTTGTTTTACCAAGTCAATCCATTCAATGCGTCTATTTTGTCCTGCTCCGTGGTTTGCGTATACCGAATTGTTGTCAATATTGATGAGTGCCCAAGCAGATCCTGTATCATAGTTATCGGAGTACCATTTGTTATCAGCTTATATCCAAAGCTATGGCGAAGATTGTGCGGTGTAACCTTTATTCCTAGCTTGCTCCCGTATTTTTCAAGGATTAAGTTTATTGCATTACGGTTATATGCACCTCTTTGCCCAATAATAAGGTTATCAGCAGTGGTCTCTGGCCTTACCTTTATATATTCTTCAATTGCTGTCCTTGCATCATTATTTATTGGTATCGTTCTGTTAACACTGCCTTTGCCGACAATCCTTATATATCTCTTGCTATCGGTTATGGTTATATCCTGAAGTCGTAAATCACAAAGTTCACTCACTCTTATGCCTGTAGCCAAAAGTAATTCGAATATGCATATATGCTGCTTATTGTCCTGAAGATGGATTTCTTCTCTTAATCGGTGCAAATCATGTGGCTGTAACCCCTTATATTCGCCCTTGTCCCTGTTTTTTATAAGCTTTACGGTCAATACTTCTGCTAAAACCAAATCACTATAAAGGAACTTGCAAAATGAATTCAAAGAAGCCAGCTTTCGATTAGTACTAAGAATTGATTGGTTCGTATCCACCAAATGCTTTTTATATTTTATCAATATAAACTCATCAATCTCAGTAATATGCTTATTCTTTGCTTCAAGCCAATTCAGGAATTCCTTTGTATCCCTTATATAGCAGGAAACCGTATTCCTGCTGAACTCTGCTTTATATAGGCTCAACTCGTAGCCTTTCAAATCAAACATGCCAACACACCCTTCCTTTTTTTGGTGTGTCCATGTTACCGTACTAAACTGCACTAATCAAGACACATAACCATAACTATGTGGTATGGTTTAGAATTATATATTTATGGTTCAGCAGATTCTATATCAAAGCCATCAGTAATCTGTAAGTCCTTCTCTTCTTCCTGAACCTGATAATCAGCGTCAATTATCTCACCGTTTATCATTTCAAGAAACAGCTTCTTTCTTGCTTCATCATTTTGGCTTGTATCCAATATAAGTTCCTTCTTATCAGACCATTCCTCCGGCATGCGGTTTCTAAGGAAAAATGATATTGCTGCAGCGGAAGGAGGTTGGTGTCTCTTTATCTTTTCAATCTTGGTACGCTTCTTACCATTTTTGTCTTCCTCAACAATGGTCTTGAGTTCCTCATATTCATAACCAGTACAAAGCTTCAATAAACTTTTTTCTACTTCGTTACATAACACGCTCCTGCCCATAACAACAAGTTCAGACAAGGTTTCATGCTCCTTGCAATAACGATACCAAGTATCAGGAGAAATGGCAAGTTTATCACAAATTTCTCTAACAGTAGCTCCATTTATTATCCAGTTCTTTATTTCAGACAGTTTTGGCAAAATTTCAGTATTCCATTTATCTTCCTTATATAAAATTTTTGCTAATGCCGGATATTTATGAGTATAATCATCTAAAGCCCATATACTTATTTCAAGCAATCTTGCTATATTTGCCTTTGTACATCCTTCATCAACCCATTTTTCTATTTCATCAAGTCTTGGTTCAACATGAGTTGTATATTTTGTGATTACATTGTTTGCCATATTTTTTCACCTCCCCAAAAATAAAAAGAGCCTTGTTATTGGCTCTAATACTATTGCTTTGTTATACTAATCATTCTTACTAGAAAACTTAATGCCCATCACAACAGCTAATACAAACAAACTAAACCCACCAATTCCAGCAACAATTTTTACAACAGTATCTAAGAATCCATCATGCCGTTTATCAATATCATCAATAATTCTTGACAATTCAATTACTTTATCCATTGCATACATTCTCTCTTCAGGGGTAATATTATCTTTTTTTATCAGCTCATTAAATGATTCCGCAATGGTTCTCAAAACATTCAAGACTTCAATGGATATTTCTTTCTTGTTTTCAGCAATTTTTATAATATTCGATGTAATATCATGAGTTGACTGAATAAAGTTAGGAACTTGCTCTAATATTTTTATATGTAATTCTTTATCTATGTTTGGTGCTAACTTCATATACTGGACAAGTTTATCTTTGGATAACTCTCTCCAATTATTTATTCCTAACTTTTCCTTTAGTTGAACTTCAGAAGTTATCTTTTCTTTCATTTGTATCCTTCCTTCCATACTTAGTTAAATGTTCCTTCACATAAAGATTATATAATACACTATTGCCACTTTCAATAAATATAAACAATGCAGAAGGACTTCAAACCGCCCCCCCTACATATAATCTCCACAATATAAAAATATCGCCCCACAAGCCAACGTGAAGCGATATATTCGGTATGGATAAGCTATTCAGCATCTATGGCTGTACTCTTTTCAGGCTTTTTACCGCTTCGGAAAGCCGAGTTCCCTTCAAGGTTCTCCAGTAAAACTTTCCTTGCAGCCTTATATTCATCACCGACCATGCCGAGCCTTATAAGGAAAACTCGGAAAGTAAACTTATCATTATCGGTATCCTTCGATTTAGCGGAAGCATGCTTTAAGGTTTTTGCATTTTGATTCAATAATGAAACCAGTTGAGTATACGCTTGTAACTTTTCGGCACTTGCCTCTCCTTCTAAAAACTTGAAGGTAACGGTACTATTATTAAAATCGAAACCGAATCCTGGGCAATTTCTATTATTGATTGCTGCCTTGAACTCCTCAATGGTTTCTATTTTGGCTTCATTAATACTTTTGCAGAAATCATCTTCAACAATATCACTTTCAGCACCCAGTGACTTCTTTATAAGAGCTTGTTTGCTATAAGTTATATTGACCAGATTTTTTAAAGTAATTCCAGTATGACCTTCCATCGAAACTGTAACTTCAATGACTATGGGTTCAGCTGCTTCTGTAGGTTCTACAGTTTCATCTTCATGCCTTGTATTTAGCAATGTTTCAAGCTCCACTTCTATCCCTGCTTCATCCTTCATGGTACCGTCTTTACTGATTATGTACTTTTCATTATGAATTTCGATTTCATAATTACAGCTTGGTACTCCTAAGTATTTTGCCTTCGTTCCACTGTGACTTTCCAGCAGACGTATCATTTCTTTTCTTTCCATAATAAAACCCTCCATTTCATGATTTTGGTGTACACCATTAATCACTCTGAAAGCACATTAAATCAAGTCATTTGGGGATTTTATTTTTTCTATGTATCTCAATGTGTTTATAAAACCCAGACCGTCTATCAATCCTTCCTTATACAAGGCTTCAATAATAATTGTGTTTCTTTTAGATATAGTATCCTTTAGCTCAATTATTAATTTATTTACATCCTCATCAATAGCTTGGCTGATGCTGTCAATTATTTTATCTATCTTTTCATCCAGTTCAAGATAGTTTTCCTTATTTTCATATATACAAGCAATGTCATCTGACCTGTCCTCAATTAGTACCTTCAAGCAATCTACCAGAAATGTATTGTCCATGTGCTTCACCCTGCCTTCTTAAATATTGTTCCTATGTTAACTCTAATGGAAGCCAAGGTAAAGTTATTTCGAATATTATTTTTCTTCAAAGGCTTGTGTATGTATGCTTTTGCCCATCCCTTATAACAAAAATACCATCATCACTGCCAACTTTATCAATGTACCTTTTTACAATTACATCAACATACTTAGGGTCAAGTTCCATCATTCTGCATCTCCTATCTGTATCTTCACAAGCGATAAGCGTAGTACCTGAACCACCAAATAAATCAAGCACAATATCTTTCATATTACTACTGTTCTTAATTGCTCTAACTACTAATTCTACTGGTTTTGTTGTAGGGTGAAGTTCTGAAACCTTTGGTCTTGGTATGTCCCAAACATCACATTGTTTTCTATCATCAAGAGGATGCAGCCTTGCCTGTCCATCCTTCCATCCATACCATATCGGTTCGTATTTAGTGTGGTAATCTTTACGGCTGAGGACTAGAGAATCCTTATTCCATATAATGGTAGATGACCAGTGATAATCATTTTTATATAGAGTGAGCATCATATTGCCCCACTCCTGTGCCGACATTACAATATAACTCATACAACCTTCTTTAGAAAATGTATTCATTACTTTAAATGTACTGTTCATAAATTCCTTAAAGTCTTCTGTAGACATGGAATCATTCATAATTGTTCTTGGCTTCCAAGAAGGATGGTTTTCTTGAGCTCCATAATTTACATTCCACGGCGGATCTGCAAATACAAAATCAGCTTTGTCATTGCCCATAAGAACAGATACTTCCTGTTCACTGGTTGAATCACCGCATAACAGCTTATGTTTACCCAGTAACCATAAATCCCCTCGTTTACTTATTGGCTCTTCCGGCAATTCTATCTCAAAGTCATCATCTGGATTTTCTCCTTCAGTTTCTTCCTTTAATGAATCAAGCAGCCTCTCTGCTTCACTCATATCAAATCCAGTAAGGCTCAAATCGTAATCAGCTATTTTTAACTCTTCCAGTTCCTGTGCCAGTAGTTCAAAGTTCCACTCCGCATATTCGGCAGTTTTATTATCGGCAATACGGAAAGCCTTAACCTGTTCTGGAGTTAAATCATCAACCTTTATAGTCGGGACTTCAGTAAGACCAAGTTTTTTAGCAGCAAGCAGTCTGGTATGTCCGGCAATGATTTGATTATTGTTATCTATAAGAATGGGATTTCTGAATCCAAATTCCTGTATGCTTTTTGCAACAACATCTACAGCCTTCTCATTATTTCTTGCATTATTCGTGTATGGCTTTAGATTTTCTATATGTAGTAATTTTATTTCCAATCAACTTCACCAACCTTTCGACTCCAACATCAATTGTTAATCCTACTGTTACAATAACAAGTAGCCCATACAGTCCCAGAAATAAATGTGCAGTATCCAATGCAATAATTTTTAATAATTCCATGTTCATTCCCCTTTCCAATAAAATAGGAGCACCGATTAAGATGCTCCCGTTATGTTTAACTTTTAATATTTTATTTTTAAATTTATCTTGATAACTATTTAATCAGAAATCACAATTTTTAAATTGTCTTTACCAAATAATCAGTTCCAGTAAGTCTCTTGCCTTGTCTAGCTCATTCATTTTATTTTCAAAATCACATGACACATCATAGCGATAGATATTAGATAATTTTTTATAACCTTGATTTATAATTTCCAATAGCATTACTTTTGTTTTGGCATCACATTTATAGAATTGTCGTGATGTAATGAATTCATCATATTTTACAGAATCATCATATACTCTTTCTATTGGTTTGTTTGATTCTTCATCATTATTGATATTAGCAGCTGGTTTCTCTAATTTCTCAGTAGACTTTTTCTTTTTAGGCTTAATTTCTTCCAAGGCCTTATTTACAGTAACCTTACCTGACCTAACTTTCTTTTTGAGTTCATCATTGTCAGAATCGTATATCTTATCATACTTTGAATATGTACCTTCTGAAATTCCAACCAGCTTCGCCATTTCTTTTCTTGTATTAACCTTTGTCAATGTTGTCGAACCTTTGCCACCTGCCGACATATTTTCTTTTGCTTTATTCGTAAACATAGGCTTATACCTTTGGACTATCTCAAATCTTTCTGCTACAGATAAATTACGTCTGCCAAGCTGATTTTCTAGAATCCATTTGATAACATCCTGTTTTGACATATCGGCATTGAGATACTGTATTAAATAACTCTTATTATGCTTCACACAAATATTGTAGCGATTATGACCATCAACAATATATCCATTCCATAATACAATTGGGTCAATACATCCATTCTCCAGTATGTTTTGTTCTAATTGGTCAAATTCCTCTTGTGATAATGGTGGTAATGAACATTTAAAATCTTCATCTATTTTAGGTTCATTAATATATATACTTTTACTGCTCATCTTTAAATTTTCTCCTTTTGTGTATTTTATTTATATTGATAACTTTTGATATGAAAATCTGAAATTTTAAATTTATTTGAACATAAGAAACTGCCTACTCCATTTAGAATAGACAGTTATTAATGTCTCCGACGGCACTTGCCAGTGAGGCGTTGCCTTAAAATTTTTCGCTGCACTCAAAATTATTAAGCCAACTAAAATATTTATTATTTTTTTGTCAGTGGGTGTCAATAGCAATACTATAGCAAAAACGGTTACCTACTGACACACTCTAGCCTTAGAAACACGGACGTTTCAGTTATAATGTCAGTAGTGTCAATAGCAAATTTATATTATTATATATATTTATAATATTTTTTTTATTTATGCTAAGAAGTAGAAAATGGTACTGACACTGTTGACAGGAATACTCAAATCAAGTAATATCAAGGCTTGTAGCTGTCAGCAGTATAACTTTTCACCTATAGTACACCTGTTGACACCTACTGACACTTTTACTCAATAATTTTTAAACCTTTATAAATATTCTTTCTTTTGCCATCGATTCGCTTCTGAGTCTTTATTTCTCCATAAACTCGTATGACAGCTTGTCCAAGAACAGAAGCATCTTTAACTCTATATCCCAACTCCTTGCACCAATTACTGTAATGGCCATATAATTCCTTCCCTTCTACTCCATCTGAATCCACTTTATTGTATTCACAATTATTTTCGAAGAAAAGTTGAATCGGGTCTGATTCCTTTTTATATTTTGCTTTTAAAGCTATGCTGTTCTCAGATTCTGTGAATTGGAAGTTATTATTTATTAATCTTTTCAGTCCTTCAAGTCCCCAAAGGAATATATAATTGACTTCACTCATTAATTCACTTTTAAAATTAGGATTTATATTATTATTGGCTATTCTATAAGGAAATAATAAAAGTATCAGCCTATTATAAAAGGCTTCACTTTGTTCGGCCTCATTTAAAGGTAATTGATTACAGCTAAAAATAAGTTTAGCCTTATTTTTAAAGTTAAATCCATCAACACCTTTATGTTCAGCATATATCCAGTCTCCACCTGTAAGCATTTTTAGATTTCCGGCATCCTTTAGTGCAGTTTGTGGAAGGTCTGCACATATATTTATTAATTTATTAAACAAATGAACACTTTTAAAATTTTCATCTAATTTCTGCAGAGGCACATTACTTTTATTTTTCTCACCAATAATGAATTCAATTATATCAAGGAATGTGGATTTTCCTGTATTGGTTTCTCCAGTCAATATGAAAAATTTCTCTGGACATATTGCTAAATAAGTATATCCAAGCATCTCTTGTGCCTGAAGCCTAGTTGCTTCATCAGGAATACATCTGTCTAAATATTCATTAAATAATTTTGCATCATATAATTTCAATTCAGGCTTATATTCTACATGTAGCTGAATTGTACTTTTATATGAAGAATTGTGCTTGGACAGTTTCATAGTTCTTAAGTTGATCAGTCCATTCTTCAGATTTAATATGTAAGGCTCATTGTTCAAATCTTCTGGTCTTATGGTTATATCAACCTTCCACTCTTCCAGTACATTGGTTAAATGGTTTTTCTTTAGTAATTCATCATAGCAATGTCTCTTGATTATTTGTAATATTTCTTCATTGAGTTTTTCATTGTATACTCCTGCTTCATATTTATAGAATTTACCGCCACAATAGAATATCTTTTCTGTTTTTATTAGATGTCTTGCGAGTATTCCTTCTATAAATTTTGCATTGCCATTATCGTCAAATTCATACCACGGTTTTGTTTTATCTTCTTTCTCATTAGTGTCAGCATCAATAATATCTTTCATATAGCTTTAGCTCCTCCATTTAGAATATTTTTGTTACATTTTTGTTTTCGCATACTGTTTGTCTCCTTAATTAATCGCAATAAAAAAAAGGATAGTTGTTTACCTGTCCTGTCAGATTTATTGAAAAATATTGTAATTATTTTAAAAAACTATTGTGTTTTAAATTGGTATATGTTACATTTAAAACAGCTCAAGTGCATTGGGATTATTAAAATTACTCTTTTTTGAGAAAATAAAAAACAATCTATCATGTATCCTGGCTTAACTGCTCGTTAATAATGGAGTAAATGATTTCTAATTTGGACGGTGATAGTTCTCTTTGCCCTTTTAAAAAAAGAGAAATTGTAGTATCACTTAATCCGGTTAGATCAGAAATATGATTTTGCTTGACACCATATATTTGTAAATACTTAATTAATTCGCAACGTATATCGTCTTTGGATAATTTCATATTAGCACCTCGCTTTCTATTTTTACTGTTAATATTTTTTCGTAAATATTCTTTCTCCTATAATAATAATTCCAAAATTTTATTTTTTCAGTGCAAAATAAGGTTTTTTGTCGATTTTATGAGTTTAAAAAATTGAGGGTAAATATTATATTCTTATTCACCCTCACTGTCAATGCGTTTTAAAAATTTCTTTAATTAATATTTTTTATTGATAATCCATTTTAATTTCTTGAAATACTTCCGGCATTGGTTTAAATCCGTTAACTTTATGGACTTCCCTTCCGGTGCAATTGAAGCTACTATTTTGCAAGCGATTGTAGGAGTGTTTCTTATTTGTTCGGTTTCTATAATGCCATGTTTAATTAATTGCTTCATTGTACTTTCATAGTCTCTGCTATGTACATTTGAAAGCTGCAATATATGGCTTCTAACAATACGGTTCTTCTTCCTACTATATATTTCAAACGGAGTACCATATGCCCTGCAGAATTTATCCAATAATATTAATATAAATGCCATACATCTTTCTTCAGGAGTTTTTGCTGCTGATTTTATATAATTTATTTCACTTTCAAACATCTCAACTTCCTTGAGGGGTTCATTTTCCTTTGGCTTTAGAATTGGTATAGTTACCTTCTTGGCTTCAGATTTAAAACTATGAATATATTTATTCTTTATTTTTTTTAATGCCTGTTCACTAGCAACTTGGTCGATTAACTTAAATTTATAATCTTCTCCGTGTTGTAACCTTTTATTTAATTCGCCCCCGAAGCAATTCCATAATATATTTTCATCTTCTTTTTTGGAGAAGGTTTCATCACAATAATGTGCAAATACCAAATAGTCTAGCAGCTTTTCCATTGTCATTTGATTTTTTTTAGTGCATAGAGCCAATAACGTTCTTCTTGCATAGGTATTAAAAATCCTGAATTTAAATTCATGGTCTTGATTTGCATCGCCATTGTATTCCTCTTTATCGTCTTCCATTGAGTTTTCTTTAGTTATTTCACCATACTCCTTTTTTAATTCCAATAGTGCTTTTACTATTAACGGATATGTTTTATTTCCTGCCAGATTGGGATTAGGATTGTTCATCAGCATTGTAAAGTTAAAATCATTGTTATCGCTTTTAAATTCTATTTTTCCAAGTTCTTCTTTCATATAATTATATAGCCGGTTCATCGTGCAGTCCGTATTATTAAATAAACTAATTTCAGGCTTCTGATTTATCCTGTTATTTCTGTTTATATCCTTTTCGTCTCTGGCTTGCTTAGGGTATATAATCCTCATAAAATCCGGCTTATTAGTTTTCTTTAGGAATTCATTAATGTTCTCGGGAATAGCAGCCTTCTCACCTGTTTTTACAAAATCAATTGTAAGACTCCCAATTATGCTCATTATTTTTATATAGTCAGAGGTCTTATCATCCTGTGGTAAACTCCACAGCTTTGTAATCTGATTTACCACCCTACCGATAGAATTGCTCATGCCTTTAATATCAGTATCTATGGTTTTAGCCATGTCATTAATTTTATAAGTTATAGGCACAGCAGCAGTTTCTCTTTCTTCAGGAATATAAATTATAGGGTTGCTCTCTTGTTTTTTATATGATTCTATTAACACGCTGCATGCGTTAGTCAGTATATGATCTCCGTCAAAGTCTCCTGAGTTTGCTTTTAAAGGAATAAATGTATCTATCGATGTTATAATACCCTCAGTGGCATATTTATAATAGTCTCTATATTTTTCATCTATATCAACTACCTTACCAATGCTGTGTTCATTAGCAATATGAGGAAATCTAATAATGTCAATCTCATCAATTTTTTCGTGGAACTGAATAATATCATCGGGATATAATTCTTCTAATAACAGGCGGTTCATTTTCTTAATATTATTCTTTTCACCGTTTGTGTTTTTGTAGATTACCTTTATCTGTTCGTTTTCTTCTATTAATTTTTTTATTTCAGCCTCCGATATTTTATTGCAGAAATATTTCTCTGTTATAATTCTTGAATTCATGGCTTCTATTAATTGCTCTTCATCCCAGTCTGATTTCAAGGCTGCATACTTATCATCAGAAAATATTTTACAGTATATATATTCCAATACTACATTGCGTTGGTCACCTATCAATTTGTCATAAAAATTCCTTTTTATCTGACCAGTACAAAACAGAGGAGAATTCCTTTTATTAAGCCAATAATTACTGTATACTTCATTACCTTTCAACAGTCCTGTCGGCACAATTCCAAATGACCACTGAGCCAGTGCAAATATATCAGGCATGAGAGTTTGATAATTTCCTGGAACTATAACAGCACCCTTGTATGTGTTTTCCTTGAACTTTTTGATATCCTTCCGTACCTTCTCCTGAATGTACTTATTTGTAAATAGCTGTTCAGGGTTCTTTTTTAGTGCCTTATAATATGGAGGAATTGTTCTCTTTGGCTTTTTCTCGCCTTTATCATTTTCTTCATAATCTAATAAACCCCTATATTTCAGAAATTCCTTTAAATCATTACTAATGGCATCAATCTTTTTTATGGTGTCTGCACAAAGTACTTTTATTTCATCCAAACCAAGATTTAAACTTTGTAACGGCTGATAGCTTAAGAGTACTTCATCCTGCATATTCTCAAATTTGTCTGAAACCTTTGATACATTAAATGTTCTCTGATATCCGTACCTTTCAGTTTCAAGTTCCTCTTTCCAGTCATCAAAGTTAAGATACTCAAAAAACTTATACTGGCTCTTAGTCAAAATTACATTTATCGCCAATGTGCCATCTTCATTATATAGCTGTCTCCCAGTTGACCAAGCATCTCTAATGATAATTTTACCTGATTCATCTTTACTGATATCTTCTTTAAATTCATCAGCAAACTTACTAAAGTCAAAGACATACAAATTTCCTTTAATACCTAGGATGGATCTGAACTGAAATGCTGATGGGAGATAGTCCAGTCCTAATTCATAACTCCACTTAGTAGCAGTATGTACATCTACCAGTCCGGCTCCGTCAAAAGGTTTATTCCTTTTAAATGTATGTTCCTCATCATTATCAACGGAGTATTCGAATAAATCTGGCTCTTTCTTATTTTTGCCTGTTTTTTTATCCACTAACGGCTTTCCTGTTCTCTTGTGTAAAATAACTTCTCCCTTAGTAATTTTTTCTCTTACCAAATCACATACTGCTGTAATATCATTTTTATAATCATCAATAACCACAATTTCAGGAGTTGTAACAGGAATACTGTCTGTTGAAGCTAAAGCATAATATGCTGAATATTTGCTGAACTGCTTATGTTCCATATCTTTTGGCATACCGCCCAGCAATATTTCATTTGCCTTATCAAACAGTTCCTCCTTTATATAGATAATTTTCTTATTTCGGATGTTACTTGTACTGGCTAGAAGCCTTTTAAACAGAACTACGGTTTGAAACTTCTTTAAGCCCAACTCACCTTCATATACAACAGTAATTAAGCCTGTTTGATTTTTCTTGTATTCTTCAGCTGAAACATTCATTGCAATCAAATCTTTAATAAAGGGAAAGTCGCAATCTTTTCCGTTCTTATCTTTTCTCGGCTTGAAATCTTCCATATTTAGTGCTTTAATGATTCTTATAATTTCACTTTCACGAATCAGTGTTGTCTTTTTGCCAATTTTCTCTTCAGGGATTTTAATAATGAACTCTGCCTCTCCAGTTTCAGTATTACAGACCTGTTTTACATCTTTAATTTTAAGTTTCATTATTTCATACAAATTTGACTTGTTGACTTTATCTCTATTAATAACTTCATTTTTATCATAAATATTATCCATAACATGGCCTCCGCAGTATGCAAATTTTTCTTAACCGAAATTTGGGTATAACAAAAACAGCTTGCAATATATTTGCATTCATAAAATAAATGTAACCTTATTTATTTTTCATTTGAGTAATGTAGTAAAAACTTTGAGCAGAACAAAGATGTGTTTTAAATATCGTTTTTACATTTATTTAGCAATATCAAATTACCAGTAAAACCTCTATCGATAAAGTGTACGATTTAATTGATATTTCAGATTATATTCCTAAAAATCTAATTTTTCAATACATCAATCTAAATTTTCTAATAAATTTAATTTATCTCTTATATACTGTTATTAATATAAAATATATACAAATTACTCCCATTTTCTCGTCAGTCATATCGTATTTTCTATGCTTTCTTTTATTTTATTAATTAGTAAACTGGTAATTTAACGAGAAAAATGCTATGTTTTATCCTTGATATTGGTATGTTTGTATGTAATATTCCATTGTTTTTGTATATGCTGATAGATAATGTGTTTGAAATTTATATTTAGAATTAATGTTAATCAAGTTCACATAACGTCGCGAGATGCCATGAAATGCTAATTTCAAGCCTGTTTAAGGGTTTAGGAGTGTGGAATATGATAGAATATTAATATAATTCTTATGAAAAACTCATAATTTTTACTGGTTATTGAAGGCAGGGTTAATAGATATCAAGAGCCTCTAAAGTACTGATATATTTGGCTTTGAAGGTATTTGGCGAACAATTACAATAAAGTTTTTTATACTGTAACGGTGTTTTAAATTATATTTATCTCTTAACCTTTATGTTCTAAATAGGTGAAAATGGCTCACATTTCAATATGCAAGCCGAAATTTTATTAATTTTTGGGATTTTATATATATATATGTGTGCTTCTTATAGAATCATAAAATAAATTTATTTAAAATATCCTAGGCTATGTATTTAAAAAGAACCGAAAGCAAAACCTTCAGTTCCTTTAATAAAGAATTACAATTTCACCGGATTTATATTGAAATTTAATTCATATTCAAACAGGCTTACATTAGACACTTGAGAAACAGCATATCTTAATTTTTCATCTATACTTTTTGCCACTATGATTCCAAAAACTTCTTTATTTTGAGAAAGGTTCTTCTTAATCCACCCCATATATCTTAATATTTGTCCAAGTGTGGCATCATTTCCTCTACTTAATTTAAGTTCAAAAACTACAAAATTATCATTTTCATCTGTAGCCAAAATATCAATGATTCCAACATTAGTTTTAAATTCTATACCATCACTACCATTATCATCAGCGTATAGCTTTAATTTTTTATTATCTATCTTTATGGTATCAATATTCTGAGCAATAAAATCTCTCAGATGACTTTCTAGGGGAAAGTAGAATTGCTCCTCATCACAAATACTCTGCTTATTGTCATATTCTTCAAGTTCTTCATCTTTCTTTGATACTGTCAGTTTACCTGTATCATCTTCTTTAATTTCCCAAACGCCATGTTTTTCAGTATGATATAATTCAACTTGACCTCTACCTATTGTATAAAGAAAATCATATTGTGAATTTGCAATCCTTGGCTTTTTATTTTCCGGATAGTGAATTCTAGTATTATGGTTTACTGTACAAACAATAATTTGACAGGTAATTGTATTATCATTTACTTCACCATATTTATTATGAATAAACTTTTTAATATCTGTATATGTTGCTTTTTCACCAATATTATCCATAGCTTCCCTTATCATTTGCCAAACAAAAGGCCTATCAGTCATTAGTACCCCTCCAATATCATGTTCAGGAGACCATTCCCGAATGTCATATTTAGGCTCTTTATCATTCCAGCTTACAAGGTTTAATTCCTTTGTCCAACCTTTAGCGGATCCAGAAAGAATTCCTACAGTTTTTTTGATTTCAAATTTATTTTACGCCAATTTTAATAAACTCCCTTCAAAACTTTTCCTCTAAGATTACCTTTCAAATTATTTTTACCATATTATTCTTTGGCACTTCTCAAATCTTTATAAGATGCTTTTGCTATTTCCTCCATCACAGAATTATAAAACTTCTTATCTTCAAATAGTTTGCCAAATGAAGTCATCGATTCCATATAACAATCTTGTGCAATCTTTTTAAATATTTCTGGGAAAATGCTTTTCTCAAACACTTCAGAATCGTTGTTTTTAGCGTATGTTTTAAGCTTTTTATTGTCTTTGATTACTTTATTGTAGATGGTTTCTACAATAACTCTATCTCCCTCAGTAAATACCCCATTAAATCGGTCATTAATTCTCTTGATAATATTTTCAAGTAAATCATCATCACTTACAGTAACACCTTGTGGCACAAAGCTTTTCACATTTTTTAATGTTTCATCTTCTTTTGTAGGATTAAGAGCAATATAACCTGCAAATGTTTCTTGAAGCTTATAAAACTCAAGTTTCAGCTTTCCGTCCAAATCAATTTTCTTATCTGGCTCTTTTGGTAACATCTTAGCAAGATAAGAAGTAAAGGCAAACTCCTTTTGAAGGTCTTTGTCAAACAATCTAATCACCTGTGCAACATATGAATACCACTTGTTAAAACTTCTGATAGTCATTCTGAATTCATATCTATCTTCTGTTTCAAGCTTATTGTACCTATCAACTACAGGCTTTAAAAGTGCTATCATTTTACCGAGGTCTTTATCTGTCTGCTTACCATTTTTATAAAAAATGGAAATAAAGTTTTCTATATCATTATTATTGTAAAGCTTGTACTTTCTCAGCGTTGTTTGTGCCTGATAAATAAGATTGACATTTACTTCTTCATCTAATGTTGTAGCTTCATAGTACTGTGAGAATGAAGCTTTCATATCTTCTGCTGTATTAACAAAATCAAGAATAAAAGTATCTTCCTTCCCCTTACAGGTACGGTTTAGTCTAGAAAGCGTTTGAACAGCCTTTACGCCATCTAATTTTTTATCAACGAACATTGTATGTAATAATGGTTCATCAAATCCTGTTTGATATTTTTCAGCAACAATAAGACAGTTGAAATCGTGATGAAATTCTTCTGGCAGTTGTTTTTCTTTAATTGTAGTTCCGTCG
This sequence comes from Bacillota bacterium, assembly GCA_023443515.1. Lineage (GTDB taxonomy): Bacteria > Bacillota > Clostridia > Acetivibrionales > DSM-1351 > Ruminiclostridium. Next base: position 13,885 of record JAEZUC010000059.1, on the reverse strand, counting down.
GCTCTCTTGTTTAATCCTTCTTCGGTATATGTAACATTATCGCCTTTATTGTTAATGTCATTAACAACACCAGAAAAGGCAATTAATATATCAATGTCATCATACTTGTTTTTTTCAATGTACCTTTTGAATTCATGATAATACCTAACAGCATGTAGTCTGGATGCCGTTACCACCATTGCTTTAGCATTGCCACCAATTTTATTTTTGGTTACTTCTCTAAACTGCTCAATCATTACAGCTGTCTTTTGCTGTAAGTTATGAGGGTGTAATTCCTGATATCGCCTAACAGCTTTAACAGCCTTTGTTGTTGGTACTTCTGGATTATCTGGTGTATTTTTTGCTATCATATAGCAGGTTTTGTATGTCATGTAGTTTTTTAACACATCTAGGATAAACCCTTCTTCTATTGCTTGTCGCATACTATAGACATGATATGCTTTAAATGAACCATCATCTTGCTTTACACCAAACATCTCGAGTGTTTTTTCTTTTGGTGTAGCAGTAAACGCAAAGAAGGAAAGGTTTTTGTGTTTACCGTGCGTTATCATTTCTTTAACCAAGTTGTCTTCAGCATCATTCTCCATTTCTTCAGAACTCTCGATCTCAGCATACTCTTTTAATGCTTCTTCCACGTCTGCAAGAGCTGCTTTTAACTTTTTAGCACTGTTACCTGTTTGAGAAGAGTGAGCTTCATCAACGATAATCGCAAACCTTCTGCCCTTGTTATCGTCAATTTCTTGATAAATAACTGGAAACTTCTGCAATGTTGTTATGATAATTTTTTTACCGTCATTTATAGCATCTCTAAGGTCTTTTGATGTTCTCTTTTCATCAATCGTTTCAACCATACCATCAATATGGTCAAAACCTGAAATAGTGTCCTGTAATTGGCTGTCAAGCACCCTACGGTCAGTTACAACAATAACAGAAGTGAAAATATTTTTATCATTATTATCATGCAAGGTTGCAAGGCGATAACTAAGCCATGCAATAGAGTTGCTTTTTCCGCTTCCTGCACTATGCTGTATTAAATAATTTTTTCCGCTTCCATTGGTCTTAACATCATCCACAAGCTTTGTAACTACATCAAGTTGATGGTATCTTGGGAAAATAACTTTTTTGCTAACTTTTTTAACCCTTTTACCATTAACCTTCTCGGTTTTTTCTTCCACTGACAAATGGATAAATCTTTGCAAAATATCAAGTAAAGCATCCTTTTGCAAAACATTCTCCCATATGTAAGAGGTCACATAACCAACTCCATAATCCTCAGGAGTGCCTACTCTGGCTGGATTACCTGCTCCGCCAACTTCACCTGCACCATTTGAACCTTGGTTGAACGGCAGGAAAAATGTATTTTTCCCTTTTAATTGGGTAGTCATAGCTACTTCATAAAGGTCTACAGCAAAATATGCAAGTATTCTGTTGTTAAAATGAAAAATACACTCTTTTTCACTACGATCATACATGAATTGATTTTTGGCATTATCCACCGATTGACCTTTAAGTTGGTTCTTTAGCTCCAATGCAATAATAGGCAACCCATTCAATGACAAAACCATATCGAGAGTATTATTATTCTGTGTTGAATATCTAAACTGCCTTATACATGTTAAAATATTTTGATTGTACCTTTTGATAACATCTTCATTAAGTGCCGTTTCTGGTCGAAAAAAAGCAAGCTTAAACTTTATACCTCTGTCAATAATTCCGTGTCGCAGGACATATATTAATCCTTCATTATCAATATTTGTTTGAAGGCATTTATACAGTTTTTTCTCGGCTTCTGAACCATCCCTTTTGACTTGTCGTTCCCATTCTTTTGGCTGAGAAGCGGAGATAAAGGAGATAAGCTTGTCCATATCGATAGCTTTTTCAAGGTCGTAGTTTTTTTGATCGCCTTTTTTACAGCCACCTGTTTTGGAGGTTAAAAAGCTTTCGATATCCTGTTCAAATCTTTTTTCATTATCTTCCATTTATTACACCACCTTATGACATAACTGTTTTTTTGCCATAACCTTTTGGTACAAGGTCAAGTTCTCTCATTTGTTCAATAGCTTGAAGCCATATATCCTCTGAAAATCTTTTTTTGCTTACATGCCAATTATTGAGTACATCTTTTACAATATCATCATCGGTAAATGCAGTACCACCAATTACAAAATCATTCCACGATGCATACAACGTTGCAAAGATTTCAGATTGTTCAGTGGATAACGGCTTGAAAGTCTTGATTATCCTTTCTATTTCAGCATTGTAGTCAGCAAAATATTTATTATAATAATTTTTATATTTTGCCATGTCCTTTGCAGGACTGTATTCAACATTTGTTTTACCTTTTATATTAAACCATTTATTTCTTTTAGATATCATATTTTCACATTGATAAATTGAACCATCAAGTGGACCTGCTACTTGGCGCTTATAAGCAGTATCAAAATCAAATCCAACATGTGTTTCAAGTGTGTATAGTATTTTTTCAAGCTTAACACGTCCAAATTTTGAAGTATTAACCTCATCAATAACTTTACTTGCTAAGATAGCCTGAGCAAAACGCCTTTTATCGGTTGAAATAGTAGCTGGAAACTTTGGATAAATTATTGTTGCCATTTGAATATTTCCAGCTACTTCAACATTCATTTTTCCAGTTACACATTCATATATAAGAGATTTTTTATAGTTTTCGAGTTCAGTAACAATCTGCTGTTTCTTGAAAATAAGGTTATCTATTTCTGTACATTTTTTATCTAAGAACTCAACAATTTCTTTTTGTTCTTCAAAAGAGGGAAGAGGCACTTCAAAATTGATAAATTTATCTGTTTGCAGCCTCCATCTACCCAAATTTGATACGCCTTGCCCTAAACCATAAAATATTCTATGCTTATAGCAAAGCTGAAAAATATATTTAAAATATTCTCTTAAAGATTTACTTTCATCATCAAGTTTAAAAACGCGATAATCAGGACTTGTTACACCATGAAAAGCAGAACAATCAACCCAACCAGTTAGTAAGTCCATATGATTCATAACAAAATCATTTGGCTCTACAATTTGATACTTACTATAATCAGAAGATATTTGCCCTTCATTATTAGATATATCTTTTATCTTCAAACCATTTTGAGTAACAGATAAAATATCATAACCAAGCTTATTTGCTATTTCTTTTTTTATTGAGAATAAATATTTTAGTTTAATTATTTTCCAATTTTCAGGTACATTTCCTATCCAATCAACTCCACTTTTTTTGGTTACAACATTTGTTAATAATCCTTTCGTAACAGCATCAGCTATTACTGCATATTTGTATTTCTTATACTCTTCAATAGTAACTTTTGTGTTTTCAACTACATTATCTATCTCTTTACACTTTTCGTCGAGATAATCCACTATTCGTTGTTGAGTTTCTAAAGGCGGGACAGTACAGTATAAATTGTTAAATGGTGCTAAGTTAATTGTATCCCTTGTTGTTCCGTTGCACGCATTAATTATTGCTTGCACAAATTCTTTAGTATTGAAAATATAAAAATAGTATTTTGTATTGAATTGATAACCAATTGATATTTTGATGCAACTTGAGGCTAATATTCCAAATTCAATGGAACTATTTATTGCACATTTGCCAACCGTTGCCCCAGTTTTTGCAAAAACAATATCACCAATCGTAAAAGAACTCCTTTTCAAGCTATTAGCAAGAGTTTCACTAATATAAACCATATTATCAAACGAAACATAATCGCCAGATAAATTTGTAATACGAACCAAAGGAATACCTTCATCCATATAGTCTTGTGTTGAAATAGCAGACCCGAAAGGTCCATCAACAATCGAATAATTTTTTTTATCTTTAATATATTTTAATTTTGAAACTTTCCAATCCTTTGGTATTTCTCCAATCCATTCAATTCCACTATATTTCATTTTTTTATTCATTGTTAACACCATCCTTTGAAAACAATTTCTTCAAAGAATTTGATATATCTGTTTCTAAAACACTGATTCTGTTTGCGATATTTTCACTCTTTTCAGGAGCTACATATTTATAGAAGTACCTTGTAAACGGGATTTCATACCCAATCTTAGTTTTGCTCTTATCAATAAAAGCATCTTTGTTATTCGGCTTTACTTCTCTTTTAAAGTAAGCATCTATATCTTCCGATAACGGAACATTTTCTGTGTCACGTTTACTAGTATCAGCTACTGGCTTTTTACTTTTGATAACAATATTTCCATCTTCATCGTAAAGCAGTGTTTCAATAGTAATTTTGTAATAGCCAAGGTCAACATTATCAATGATTTTACTTTCACAAACTTTATCACCTAATGTGTAAACTTTGTTTTGGGATTCTCCATAAGCCTTTACAATAACATCTCTGCATTCATCAGTCATATCATATCGCTTGTTTCCTATAGATTTTCTTCTTTGCTCTACCATGTTTGAAGCGTCAATAAGCTGAATTTTACCTTCACGATTAGCAGTTTTATTTTTTGTAATTATCCAAATATACGTAGTAATTCCTGTGTTATAGAAAGTATCTGTTGAAAGCTGAATAATTGTATCAATCCAGTCGTTCTCTATTAAATACCTTCTAATTTCACTTTCACCGCTGCCTGCGTCACCAGAGAAGAGTGGAGAGCCGTTCTGTATAATAGCCATTTTTCCAGTAGATTTCAGTTTAGATACACCATTTAGCATAAATAGCATCTGTCCGTCAGAAATTTTAGGAAGTCCTGCTCCAAATCTACCTTTATCACCAAGCTTGTTCTCTGCCTTAACCGCTTCTTCTTCTCGTTTCCAGTCTATACCAAAAGGCGGGTTTGAAATGCAATAATCAAAAGTATAGCCATTAAATTTGTCATCTGATAAGGTATCACCAAACTTCATATTATCTGCATTACCACCACGAATAAGCATATCAGACTTAGCAATAGCATATGTCTCAGGATTAAACTCTTGTCCAAAAAGTCTGATTTCTGCATCAGCATCCAAAGCACGTAGCCTTTCTTCCATGCATCCTAACATCTGTGAAGTACCCATTGCTTGGTCATACACAGTCTTAACAACACCGGTTTCAAGCATAGAGTCTTTTTCATCACATATAAGCAAATCTGTCATCAAATAAATAATATCTCTCGATGTAAAGTGAGCTCCCGCCTCTTCGTTGTAACTTTCTGAAAATGTTTTGATAAGGTCTTCAAAGATATAACCCATATCAACAGATGTAATCAAGTCAGCACCCAGGTAGCTTGTCTTCTTATTAAACTCTTGAATAATGAAGAATAAAATATTATTGTTCGCAAGTTTAGTTATCTCTTTATCAAATTCAAAGCTTGCTAAAATGTCCTGCACATTATCAGAAAAGCCATTTAAGTATGCACGGAAGTTTTCTTCAATATGTTCTGCATCGGCAAGAAGAGATTCAAATGTAAATTTGCTTGTGTTGTAAAAGCTATAATCAGATGCACTTTCCAAAAATCCTTCTTTAACCTCAAAGTTTTTGACTTTTTCATAGGTTTCCAAAACTTTCTCTCTTGTTGGAAGCAAGGTATCATGGAAACGCTTTATTACTGTCATAGGTAATATCACTTTTCCGTATTCATGCGGCTTATATAAACCAACAAGGTGGTTGGCATTGTTCCAAATCATATTTGACTTTTCACTAATATTGATTGTGGTTTGCTTACTACTATAAATATCTGTCATATTAGGTATCCCTCTTTTGTTATTATCAAATGGGAAAAAAACCCTTATTTGCATTATTATTATAACACAAATAATCGACAAATTATGGTATAAGTTTTGTTTTTTTACATTTTATTTATATCTTAAGTGCAATACAAACGTTTGAACAATTACATTTTAACAGTTTCATATATTCAAATTAACTACAAAGAAACTCCTTTTATCAGACTCCAGGGCAAATGGCTCGGAGATGTCGGATTTAGAATAGGTGATAAGATAGAGATTCAAGAAAAGCCGGAAGAGTTGGTGATAAGAGATGTGAAGGATAATCTAAATAAAGAATAAAGAGACCATCTATTGATATTCTCACAGTTTATCTTATACATCCCAGTCTTTGCCTTTTAATAGACTCGCAATTTCTACAACAGACATGTCGTTTGTATACCCTTCAATTTCTTCCAGGTAAATATATCTCGTATTCATCAAACCACCTTTTGACTGCTTAATAAATTCAGTTTTGATATACTCCTTTACAAAAAAGAACCTTCGCCCGTCATCAAGTGAATACCCATACTTTTCTTTAGCTTCTATGGTCACTTTTTTAATTATATCCTTTTGTTCATCTGTAAGAGAGCCTACAAGAACATCAATAACTTTTAACTCTTTGCTTTGAATATCATACTGAACATCAGCGATACAAGACAATTCTCCAATGGCTTTAACTGTTTTATCTTTATATAAACCTAGGTACTTGGTGTTCTGATAGCCCCTGTCACTTGGATTATAGTAAATGTTATACTTTAAGTTCTGTTCCAGTGTTTGCCCTGTAAGAACAACCCTTATTTTCGTGTCAGCATTATCTATAAGCTCAGATTCATAGCAGAAAGCTTCATAGTCATTTATTAAGTCCTTCATTTCAATATCATACTCTTCAATTATTTCATTGAAGCATCTACAGATATCCTTAAAAGTGGTGGTAGCAAGACCAACATTAGTACCATTTTTATCGTTATAAACGTTAAGCTTCTCAATTATTTCTGAATAATAACTTTTTGAAATAGGTTCCTTGTTTATCCATAAAAAAATCTGCTTGTCCTCATTATTAAAGGAATTCCAGTGCTTTACTATCTGCTTTATACTTTCCTGTCCATAAAGCTTTGTTTCCAATATTATTTTAAAGCTTTCCTGCTCAATTATTCCGTCAGGAATGCTGCACTTTCCTTTTTCCTGTTGTTTAAAACTGACGGTTGTATTCAGTTCAATCCCACTGTCTTCAAGCAAAACATTAATGAATCTTCTGAATTTCTCAGGGCTATTATTATAAAGCCTGCTGAAAAGAAGTAGCGTATTATTGGTTACCATATTTTCTTTTTGAGAGTAGCGTGGAAAATAATGTATCGTAGACATATGAACTCCTATCTCCTCAATTCTTAAGAAAACTAAAGGTTGACTCAGATTAATGGCTTTTATGCTAGTATATCATATGTATAGATATAAAGTTTAAATTATGTATATTATCCTACACTGAGGTTTTTTTTAACCTTATATAGTTACCTGGCAGTGCCTCAAAAAAATTCGGATAATGACCGCATCGTGCCCGCATCTGATTTGCTTTTGCCTTTTCACCGTTTTTCTTCACATAAAGCTTTCTATCGAAAATAATATCGGCAAGTTCAGAGGCGTGAAGCGTTTTATTTTCTGCTTCGGACAACACAATCCTCATAGCTTCCTGCAATGTGTAGGTAACCTTCGTAGCAGATCCGTTAACCGATACTTCGGCATTTTCCGCGTACTTCAAAAGGATATATGCTGGTCTATTGTCTTTAAGAATAACAACTTTGCCTATATTATCGACAGTCTTAAACACTTCTTCGGCATCGTTCATCGCTTTTTCAATGGGTATCAAGCTATTAATGTTAATTTCCATATTCTTCACCTCAAGCAAAATATATCACATTGTTCTTTATTTGGAAATACATTTGTATAAACATTTGTATAAGCATTTGTATAATCTATGTATGACAATCTACAATAGTAAAAAAGTGGCTGACTCAGAATTTGTTATTCCAAATCAGCCGCTTTTTATTCAATTACTCAAAATAGCCATTTTGAATACCATGTAAATATTTTTTTAATACTGCACTTGAATCTCCTAAAAAATATTTTTAGTTTTATATTTTTCTAATACATTATTTACAGCACTATAAACTTGTTTGTATTGTTCTTCATTTAATGAATATTTTTCCTTTAATAATCTTGGAGTATCTTCGTCAATAATAGGTAGTTCCTCAGACTTAATTGAATAAAGAATGTTTTCAAATTGAGTAGTTAGCTCAAGATTTTTAAAGTTGTTATTAGATTTATTACTATCTTTATGGTGTATAATGTATGTATTATCCCAAATACCTGTATTAAGAAAATAAATAATTCTATGTGCAAAGCTTCTATATAATTTTCCATCTATCGTTATATTAAAAAATATATATCCTCTTTCATGTTTGCTTCCGTAATACTTATATATGTAATTGTTAAATAATAATATTTCTTTTGTATACATTTTTGATTTTATAAATTCATAGACTTCAGCAGTTTTCATACGTACAAACGAAACATATTCTCCATTTAAGTATTTTAAAACATTGGCCGTTTTGAATTCATAATCTTTTCCACAATATCTGATATAGAAAACATCAGTTACTCTTTTGTAAATTCTACCATCGTCAATTATAAAAATTTTACTATCGAACAATATTTTTATTTTTTGCGCTACTTCCAAAGTAATTTTTGTCATATTTTTATCCCTTTAGCAACATAACTTACGTTGCGTTACTAAATACAAAATCTATTGATATATGTATTTTTTCTATACTTCTATTGGCTTATCCCCTTTTAGTTTTGAAAGAATTAACGTTCTACCAATACCGTCTTCGTTTAAATTTATCTTCATTTAAAATAAAATCTTTGATATTAGTATCTAGCTCATCCATCAAATCATCCTTTTTTCGGATAATAGGATTGATCCAATCAGCTTTGTCTTTTACCCATTTTATGTAATTACCGACTTGTTCATCTTCTATGTCAAACTCAGATTTAATAGCTTCAATGTATTGATATATCTTTTGCGCAGCTTGATAATTTTCAGAATCATTAAGTAATTGCCTTATGCTTAAGAACTCTTCATATTGCTTTTCCCTTAGCTGTTCAAGCCTTTTTTGTTCTTCTTCACTTTTTCTATCTTCAATTTCCTTTTGAATTCGTAATTCTTTTGTTTCCTGAATTGCTTGCATAATATGTATAATGATTTCTGCTATTTTGTTTTCTATCTTAAATTTTTCGGAGTCATTCCAGTTTTTCCTTCCAATAAAGTAACAATCAATTGAAAAAATAAGTTCTCCAGAGTAAGCCAGTTCAGTATCCTTAAGTGGGTATAAATCTGGATAGCGGCGGTTATCTTTAATCTCTTGTTCTGTTGGTACATGAGGAATTTGCCTCATTCTTTCTTTTATCTGGATAGGAACTGCATCTTCATCCTTTTTAATAAAGGTTACAATATCACCCACTCTTGGTTGATATTTATAATATCGCTCTCTTTTTGGCGTTCTATTTTCGATAACATAACCAAACCTTTCTAGTGCTTTAAATAATGTATCAACAAATAAGAATACCCTTTCCTGAGTACCTTCCGAGTTCTTAAAATTCAATACTTGATTTATTGGTGGACGAGTACTATCTTTTCTTGATCGCTTATACTGAAGCGTTGCTCGAATCATTGAGTGAGGTTTTTCTAAGGTTGTTGGAATAATTAGAGTTTTACAGTATGAAAGAATTGCATCCCTTTGTTCTTCAGGCATAAACGATAATAAGTCTGTTTTCATAATTTTCATCTCACTTTTATCAGGAGTTGGAGCCATAACAACAATTTTGTCATTGCCTTTATGTTTTCCCAGAGGGGTCTTCTTAATTTTTTGTCCAGCTTTAATTTTTGCCCAATATCCACGTCCGGGAACGGGAACATCTAGTTTTTTACATGTTTTCTTCAATGCTACATCTGATACTCCATAACGTCCTGCTACTTTTATCATCGGTTCTGCCCAAACTTCTTCATAAAGTTTGTCTCGTTGATAAATCCTTTGCTCCATCCAATTCTCTCCTACTTTCTAGACTCATTAATTATTAGCCTTATATACCTCATCAAAATATTTCTTAATTTTGTTATATTCTTTAGCCTCTAAAATGTCAAGATTATTATCTGTCAGAGATAATATCCTTTCTCTACATTTATTCAATCTGCCAAGCATGGGCATTATAACACCCAGAGTTTTATTCGCATATGAGTAAAGTTCCCTTTCGGAAATTGGGATTTTATATCCCGTAGGACTACTTGAAATTATAACATCCTCATCCCTTAACCTGGCTATAATGTTTGTCTTAAATGTTTGACCATTATAGTTTGTTCCCATATTTTCATTAAGATATTTGATTAGCTCATTTGCAGATATATATCTTTTTGAATTAAATGAATAAATTTCATTCAATAAATAATTAAGTATCCTGACTCTATGCTTTTCCTCTGATTCGTTTGTTTTATCATGTTCTTTAATATATTTAACTGCAAGTCTGATACAGTGTGTAGCAATTTTATCATCATAGTCAGATTTATCAATTAAGTTTAAATTTTTTAAGTAGTTTTCATATAATATTGGCCAGATATCAATTGACTTAATTTTACTCTTTAACAGGTTATAATAACCTTTATATTCGTTACATAGTTTACTCTGTTCGTATCCAAATGAAAGTGTTCCGGCTATAATGTCAGCAACTTGAATTAATGACTCACTCTTACTATCAACAAATTGAAAACTGAACTCATCAAGCAAATTATACTTTTCTTGACTATTTACGTAATTTTGAAATTCAAGCATATAGGTATCTGATCCATGGTTATCAGAGAATACTTCAATATAAGGGTAAAAGAGTTTTATTTGTTTATATAGAAGATTATTTAAATATTTATAGTACGTTTTTTTATATGTAAGTCCACTATCTGGGTATATTTTTCTTTTATCAATTATAATTGATAAGATTTGAAAATCCAGCTGAATTAGGTCTTGAATTATTTTGAACCGCTTTGAATGATCCCGAGATATCCTAGATGATTTCATTTCGCCATTCCCAAAATACTTACATCTTATTTTATCAACTTCGTTTCTTAAAGAATCTACTTTGCAAAACTCAACAATTACCGCAGAAACAATAAAATGGCTACTGCAACCATTTTCTTCAAATTTATATCCAAAATTACCAGTTTCATCGATAAAGGCGCAAAATCTTTTCCCGTCATATGGCATATACATTTTATCCACCTCATCATTATATATGACATTTTTTATATAACCTATTATAACATAATCATCCTATTTTTGGCATTTAGTATTATTTATATGGTAAATTTTATTTAATTCCCCAATTTCTTTATCTTATTATTTGAGCATAGAATAATCCTAAATTTTTTATAATATAAAAATTGAAGCTTTGGTAGGGATGAACCTTACCATAAAGTAACGCCCCCATGAGGGGCGTATGGGAGACCGTGTGGGTTCAAGTCCCACCGTCCGCACCAAAAAGAAAACTTCATTTTTTAAATGGAGTTTTTCTTTTGCCCAGAATTACAAACTACATAATATTATTCGGAGGAATTTATTCATGGATCAGAAACCGCAGGAAGTTAAAACAATTTTTGCAGACCCGTCTGCTCTCGGTCTTTTTGGACTGGCTATGGTAACACTTGTTGCCTCGTCACAAAAACTGGGATGGACTGATGGCTTGTCACTGGTTATACCCTGGGCTCTGTTTTTAGGAGGCTTTGCACAGTTGTTCGCCTGCATCGGAGATGCAAAACGCAATAACGTCTTTGGAACTACTGCTTTTGGAGGATATGCTTTATTTTGGTTTGGAGTTGCTTTTTCCTGGCTTGTTAAACTTGGCTTTTTTGGTGAAAAACTGGCATCTGATGTAGATGGCAAACAACTGGGGGTTGCTTTTGTAGGCTATTTGATATTTACGCTCTTTATGACAATACTTGCAACTGAAACAAATAAAGTACTATTCTTTATCTTGCTTTTGATAGATTTCCTGTTTATTGGTCTGTCACTGAGTACCTTTGGAATAGCAGAAGAATTTACACATAATCTTGCAGCGTGGTCTGAATTAGCTATTGCTTTATTATCCTTCTACGGCTCAGCAGCAGCTGTATTTAACGGTCATCTGGGAAAGGTTATTTTGCCAACCGGAAAACCTTTTGGAATACTGAGGAAGTAATTATATGTTTTGGATATTAATATAGCAAAAAAGAGAAGATTTAGGTCTTCTCTTTTTTACCACCTTCTCCTTATACCTTCGTCTGTAATTTCAATAGCTCCTTCTTTTAAAAGTCTCCCCACTGCTCTTTTAAAGGCAGCTTTACTCATATTCATTTCATTTTTGATACTATCCGGAGTACTTTTATCATTGAGTAGAAGAATTCCATTACCTTCTTCCAACTTATCCATGATTTTTTGGGCGTCGCCCTCTATTTCATTATAAGCCTCTTTCCTCAAGCTCAATTCCAACTTTCCATCCTGTCTTACCTTTTTTACTCTTACCTGAATGCGGTCGCCTTCTTTGTAATCTCCGTAAAACTCTTTGCTGGGTATTAGTCCTTGAAATTTATTATCCACGGCTACAAAAGCTCCCATGGATTTACTCATACTGTATATGGTTCCGTAAACCATGTCTTTTTCTTTGTATGGTGACGCGTCACTGAGCATATTATATATGTTCATAGTCGCACACAATCTGTTACTGCCGTCTACATAAAGACCAACCAAATATTTTTCACCTTTTGTAACCTTACCTACCTGTTCTCTGTAAGGTAAAAATAAGTCTTTCTCCAAACCCCAATCTAAAAAAGCACCGATATTTGTAATCTCTACAACTTGTAAAGTTGCAAGTTCCCCAATTGTAAGCTTTGGTTTTTTTACTGTAGATATTATTCTGTCTTCTGAATCTTTATAAACAAAAACCTCAATCTCCTGGCCTATTTCAACATTCTGAGGTACTTGGCTTTTAGGCAATAAAATATCATTCTCGCTTTTGTCTTTTTGCGAGTTTAGATAAACCCCTATACTGGTCTTTCTGATTACATGCAACTTCTGAATTTTTCCTAATTCTATCATCCTATACCTTCTTTAAGTTAATTGTTTATTTATCTTTCCTCTACTTTGCTTACCTTGCGAAGCCTTCCTTTTATAGGAGTTTTCTGGAGCTCCTTAAATACAAGATCACCTTTGTTGTTTAGTATTTCTACAAAAGTTGATACATCAAGTATATTGATGATACCTATATCTGCAGCTGTCATACCTTTTAAATTGCAAAGTGTACCTACGATGTCTACCGGCCTCATCTTTGTTTTCTTTCCTGCATTGATATGTAACTTCATAATTTCTTTGTTAAGCTGCACACCTTTTGCTTCTTTAATTTCAGGGGCAGAAACTATTTTTTCTGAAAATTCCTGCTTTAAATCATTCACAGTATCCTTATCCGGTATTTCTTTCAATGCAATTTCTTTGCCAATATATTGATTTATAGCATCCAGATACTTACTTTCATCTTTTGTTATAAAAGTAATAGCTTTGCCGTCCCTGCCTATACGTCCGGTTCTCCCTATCCTGTGCACATAAGTTTCACCATCTTGTGGGATATCATAATTAATTACAAGTGAAATGTTGTCTATATCTATCCCTCTGGCTGCAACATCTGTAGCTATCAGATATCTGAAATAGCCTCGCTTGAAGTTGTCCATTACCCGCAATCTGTCACGCTGCTCCATTCCGCCATGAAGCTTCTCACAAGAATACTTAAGTAGAGAAAGTTTATTATATACCTCATCCACCATATGCTTTGTATTACAAAAAATTATACAGCTATCAGGGTTTTCTACTATTGATATATCTCTTAAGAGGTTTATCTTATTTACTCTCTCTACATCATATCTCTCCTGATGAACCCTTTCTGCCGTTGAATTTTGCTCCTCGATTTCAACACGTATAGGCTCTTTCATGTATTTGTTGCATAGAGTCTCTATGTCTTTAGGCATTGTTGCTGACAACAGCACCGTTACACGTTCCTTTGACAGACTTGATACTATAGTCTCTATCTGTT
>JAEZUC010000007.1 GCA_023443515.1 Bacillota bacterium | reverse complement strand
GTATAGATTTGCACTTTGTCCCACATAATCTTTGATACCGGTAAAATCTACGCCTGTAATTGCCAGATTGTTAATGTCGGCACCTTTTGCCACGGTATATGAAAAAACCACGGTTTTGGTACTTGTGTTACTGCTGTTTATAACATTTGCCATTGCTTTTTTACCGTTTGAAAGCTGTACGTAGGAAGTACCGTCCGAATACACATTTTCATGGAATTGCACATTAAATTTCAAAACCTTACCTTCATTGAGTACAGAGTTTTGACTGGCTCCCTCCACAGCCATTGACCCTATTGCTGTTTCCGGAGGGCGATTATCCATAAAGAAGCCGTTTACTGAAATACCGTCGGTTTTACCATTTAACGAAAGGGAATTTGCGCTATCATCTGAAACAGATGTATTTACTATTTTTTTGGGGCTCACTACGTTTGAATCACTAAGCGGCATTCCACTGGAGGGAATAGTATATGTATAGCGCAAAGTATCCGGCGCAGGCTGACTGCTATATGAAGCAGTTCCTGTGGGATTCATTTCCAAATAGCCCCCATTTGTTACATTAACCGGCTCAGAAAACTTTATGTCAAAATAAACCTTATCACCTGCTTTATAGGTACCCTGAGCTGAAGCAGGTGATAATACCGAGAAAAATGGAGCGGTGCTGTCTTTAATGACCATATTGAAATTTTTTGTTTCAGAATGTGCACCTTTTCCTCTTATGGAAACTATATATTCAATTCTTGCAGTTCCCGCAGGTACCGTCGTATCAGGAATGTTAAAAGTCATCCAGCCGGAGCTTGTGCTGTCTTCCTCTGTTTCAGCCAACGATAAAAGACCTCCGGAGGAATTATAAAATGCTATCCCCAACTTGCCCCAACGCTCATTTGTTCCCCATGCCCACAGGTAAGAATACATCTGATGGCTTCCGCTTACTACCAATTGCCCAAGGTTAGCTCTTGCTTTATCATTTTCAGTCAAATAAACACTTTGTGTTGCGGTTCCAAACCCCTGAAAGTAGTTATCTTCAAAATACATTCCCGACAGAGTCCAATAGCTGGCACTTGTAGGTGTGGTATTCAATAACGCATTTTGCTTTTGAGAATATGCCTGAACTTCCTGTACAAAACTAATTTGCGCAATGGAAATAAACATTGCTAATACAACGATTATTGAAATTATTTTTTTAAAATTTTTCATTGACATGCCTCCTCTGTAATATTTATATATCCATTTCCATAATCCATATCAAAACCAGGCGTTCCCCTGTCTATTGCCATGTTTTTCAAATACTCCATAAACATAGATAAATTTCTGTATCCTTTATTTGCTGCATATGCTGAAATTAATGCTGCTGAATAGGACGTGCCACGTACCGTTTTTTTGTTTCCGTTTAAATCCGTTACCGCAATATCCTCACCATCTGTCACCACATATACGCTGTCATTTCTTTGGGAAAATGTTGATACGATTTTGTTTTTGTCTACTGCACCAACACCTATTACGTTTTTATATGCTGCAGGATAATAATACTTCTCCTTTTTATATGTATCCCCGAGATTTCCTACAGCCGAAATAATTATCACACCTTTATTAACTGCATAATCTACTGCCTTTTTTAAGCTTTCGGAATCTGAAAGTCCGTTTGAAAGGTTTATTATGTCGCATCTATAATCATCAACCGCTGCAACTATTGCCTTAGCCACAATGTCCCCCGTTGTTATAAAGTTTTCGCCGGTAACCTTTAAAGGTATTATTTCAGCCTTTTTTGCATATTCAGATATTATACTGGCAATAGCCGTTCCATGCCCGGAATGATCAGTAGTATCCGATGTCCCTGAAATAAAATTGTATCCTTTTTCATAATTTATACCGGCTTTGGCTATCCCGGAATCTATTATCCCCACACGGACAGGCTTGATCAATAATAGATACTCTCGCAATTTATAAATAGCTGCAGCAAATTCTCCGTATGAGATACTCTCTTTTGGTGCAAATTTTTTATATTCTTTGCCCGCCATAATATTATACTGAGCACAAAAGCTCACACCACCGACTGCCCAGCCTGAAATTTGGGAAAGATCTTCAAAAACAGCTTTCTTATACTTTTGTATCCCATAAAAGCGATTTACAAATTGTAAAAAAACCGTGGCCATTTCCTGCCTCGTGATATTTCTGTCTTCCTCTATACTGCTTTTTGTACCTTTCATAACTCCGTTTCGTTGTGCCCATTCAATACTGTTATCTATAACAGTAGGTTCTGTCTGAGCATATAGCCGGGCAAGGCTTTTTGCAGTTTCCCCTCTTGTTATGTAAATATTAGGATTTCGAACATTTTCCATGATATCTGCTGCGGACAGCTCATTCAAATACAATTCAGCCCAATGCTTTGCTGATACATTTTTGCAAGTCATTGAAAGTATAAAAAATACAGCCATGATTGCTGCAAATTCCTTTCTCATACCTCGCTCCTCTTTTTTATTTGTTAGGGTCACAATTTCATAATTACTTTACAATTTTTCAAATTTGAAAACAACTCGTTTGGCAGAATCGACAGGTTTTTAGGCAGAATCGACATTTTCAGCTAATAAATTCCCAAAACATTAAAAAAGGAGCAAGCGTAAGCTCACTCCAATCTCAATAAAAATATGTATGCTTAATCAACAGTAAGTCCCACTGTCAACGTAAATTCACTGTTGGTATGATCAATCTCAACATAACCACCATATTGTTCAGCGGCTTTTTGTATGCTTAAAAGCCCAAAGCCATGCAGGTTTCCTGCTTTTTTTGTTTTATAGCCCGGGTTCAGCCTTCCATCATAACCGTTCTTCACTACCACCAGCAAATTGTCATGCAATTGCCTGCAGGCGACGGAAATACGTCGGTTATTCTCACCAGCAGTCAATGCAGCCTCATAGGCATTTTGCAAAGCGTTGCCCAAAATCAAGCCAAGCTGTGTCTTATTTGGTATCCGATCCTCATCATACTGAATGTCAGAAGTAAATACAATTCCATCTCTTTCACACAATGTACTGTATTTACTCATAAAACTCTCGGTGATAAGGTTTTTGTCACTGAGAGTTTTATGCGGAAGCTCCTCAGTTATTTTGCCGATATAGTCCAGCGCTCCATCTGTATCGTTTTTTACCAACATAGTGTAGACTATCGATAGATGATGCTTTAAGTCATGACGCAATCTACGCACCTGCTCCATATTGTTCAGTGCTGAACGGTACTCATTTTGTGTCAGCTCTACCTGAGTCTCCATAGCCTCCATAGACACCCTTATCAGCTCCTGCTGCATCTGAATCCTGATATTTTCCTCTCGGAGCTTATATTCCGATGAGATGGATTGGATGGAATGGAAAATAGTAATATAAATGACTACCCCCAGAATTATTAATAAAAATAAAGGAATAAACCTTTCGTTTAGCGTTGTTTTAATATCCTCACTTACAATAATATAGTAAAAAAAGTTTACAAGCAGAGCTGTCACAACAAGAAAAAATATGTTCCAGCGCTCAACTGTCTGTCTATATAGTCTGTGGATATAGCGGTGCATCAGTAAAATAACCAACCCGAAAAAGAAAAATCGAAGCACAGAATTGGCATATTGGGGGTATGGAAAGTATTTTCCAAGCATATAGCTCAATACCATAACAGCTAAAAATACATTTATTGCCGTTATGAAATTAAAACACCACTCCATAATACTATCCTTTACAAGAAACTTGCCAATAATACAAATAAAAATTACCAGTACTATGTCAAACTTCGCCAGCGCGGTATAGTCACTATGAACATAAAAGTAAACGCTTGATAAAAGATCTATTAGTAACATCGCTATAATAGCAATAGTCATAACTTTTTTTCCATACTTGGGTTTAGACAGGGTAAGCATCAGCAGTAAAACCATAACTTCTGATACTACTGCACGCAAGATATCAGGGAAAATACTGTTCATAGGCACGCTCCGATTCCCGTAATAGCTTTCAGATAATCGTAATACCGTTTACGTATTTCAGGGAAATCTCTTTTCCGTATGAGAACAGGCGTGTTTAATGTAGTGATAAAAGTTTCGTTTTCAATCCTCTTTACATAATTTAAATTAACAAAATAGCTCTGGTGACAACGTATAAAATGTTTGTCTGAGATTTGTTCCTCAAGGGTGTCCAACTTCTCTCTCAGCTCTACTTTTGTACCATCCTTAAAGTGGATATGTACTCTCTTTAAATTACTTTCGGCAAAGACAATGTCATCAAGAACAAATAGCCTCCCTGCAATAAAAACACTCTTGGGTCGGTAACCTTTGAGAAATCGTTCCAAAGCTGTGTTCAGCTTTTGCGGTTCAAAGGGTTTAACCAAATAGGAAAGTGCCTCTACATCGTAGCTATCCACCGCATAGTCCGGAGAGGTGGTAAGAAAGACAATCGGTGCAGATATGTCCTTGCAGCGCAGAGCTTTGGCGACTTCCATGCCGTTAGAGTGCCCCATAAATATGTCAAGAAAAAAAAGGTTAAAGCTAGTAAGCACTTCGGCCTTCTCTGCCAAAAGCTCCATACCATCATAGTATTCCTTTATTTCTATTTCATATTTTTTTGAATGCATAAATGTTGCCAGCACATATTTTAGATAATCTCTGTCCTCATTCATATCATCACAAATTGCAATGCGAAGCAAGTTTTTTCCCCCTACAAACTTTATTTTTCGACCTAGTTTACCACAAAATACTATATTTGTCGATTTAAAATCATTTTTTTTAGTAAAACAATACGATAAAACGCCGTCCTTTTATGGGACGGCGTTTCGTGTTAAAGTTTATATTATTTCTTTTTTACAGGATAGCAAACTTCGGTTACCAATTCGTCAGGATTATTTGTTTGTGCAGGACTGACATGGTAAATACAAAACATTGCACCATTGAAGTCATAACCATTATCGTTTACCCAATCGGCAACAGCCTGATTTACTGCCGTAATTTGATCATAGCTGCCTTTATAAGTTGCTGAGGCAAATTCCACTGCCGGAACTGTTTTAAATACCACATTTTCAGTATTCTGATACTGTCCTTTTATCGGCATCTGTATTTCTACATCTACATCGTTTTCCTTAAAGCCTTCATCATGGAAAACAGCAAGACTTGCGCCACAGCAAGCCTGTTGAAGATTAACAATTGGTGCCGTTTCCGTCATGAGAAAATTCCATAATATCCCCTCTTGATTATAGGAAGGTATTATTTTTCTTACACTCGCAACATATCTTTCAGGTAATGTTTTTAATATAACATTATAATTCATAGCGTTATCATCCTTTCTTAACCTCATTATGGCTGTTTCAAGGAGAAGTAACCGCTGGCTGATTTCTTCGGCTTGTGCCTGCACTTCAGCCTGTTTTATTGTCAAAAACTCCGACAATGCTTTAGGATTATTATAGTTTTTCAATATCTCTGAAATTGTTGCAAGACTGAAGCCCATTTCCTTGAGTGCCGTAATCCGGGATGCAATCAGCAGCTGTTCCTCACTGTAGTAGCGGTAGCTTGTATAGTAATCTGTACTTATGGGTACTAATAATCCCAATTCATCGTAGTGCCGGAGCATTCGTATACTAATCCTTGATAGCCTTGAAAAATCACCTATTCTTAACATTATTACACCTCACATATGTGTGTTATCTTGAGCTCATTTATAGTATAAAGTGTACCATAATGTGAGAGTCAATATATATTTAATGAGAATAATCGGGATTATCAAGCCGTCAGATACGGCTTTTTCTTATGTTGAAATAAGAGGTAAAAAACCAGTGATACTAAAAATACAACAGCACACGCTACAAACATAACTTTATAGTTCCATGTTGATGCTATAACTCCCGCCAGCATAGGTCCTATCCCCTGTCCAAGGTCTGCACCTATGTAGTATGTACTTGTGGCAACCCCGCTTTTTTCTTCCGGAAGCATTTTTATACATTCGGCCTGAATCGTAGGCTGCCCCGAACCCTGAGCAAAAGCCTTTAATGCTGATGCTACCAAAATAATCGTCAATGTTTGAGCATACCCGATGAACATAGAGGCTGCAAATGCAAGAATGAATGACGGGATAATCACAGTGGAAAGCCCATATTTATCATATATCTTGCCTGCAAAGGTTCTGACAAGAATCAGGCTGACAGCATTGACGG
This sequence comes from Bacillota bacterium, assembly GCA_023443515.1. GTDB lineage: Bacteria > Bacillota > Clostridia > Acetivibrionales > DSM-1351 > Ruminiclostridium. The sequence goes on along the minus strand of JAEZUC010000007.1, from coordinate 18,755 downwards.
TGAAGTATAAGCTTATATTTTGTATTCCCCTTTCGTCTCCAAGGAGAACCAGGTATGAACCTATCACACCATTGAGCATAGAAAAAACCGCCCCAAAAAACGCATAAGGTAATACATTAATCGCAATAAAATCTGAGAGACAAAGCTTTTTCTTTTGTTTTTCAAAGCTTTGCACTATTTGCTTAGTATTCGGCAACGCGAACATTAATGCAGATACAAAAATCATAATCATTCCTGCAATCATAAACGAAACCGATATACCGTATTTTTCTCCTATGTACAACCCAAGAGTTGGCCCTACTGCGGTGGCAATAATTTGACCAAGGCCAAAATACCCAATACCTTCGCCTATCCTCTTCCTTGGAATAAACTTCGATACCAGGGCAAGATTGACTATTCCGTTAACAGAAAAAGCCAGGGCATGGGTAACACGAAAGAAAATCAGTAAAGATACATTTGTAGAAATGGTGTATCCTAAAAGGGACATACCTATTAATGCTGTTGAGACAATAAATACTACCTTTTTGTTCAACCGGTCAGAAATAATGCCGGAAACAGGTCTTGCAAACAACGCTACAAAAGAAAACATGCCTACTATGACACCGGCAATAGAAAGTGATGACCCCAGTTTTACTGCATATTTCGTTAGAAGGGGCATAACCATGTAAAAGCTGATGCCGATAAAAGTTCCCAAACTTATTAATGTTATATATGGCACCGTCCACAGCTTTTCACTTTCAACGGTACTTGCTTCTTCCTGTTCAATTATATCATTGTCATTATTCATATTTAATTATTTGTACCTCCTTACGCTGTCTATTTATTATTTGAGCAAGCAAAAAAAGCCGAAAGCATACCTCCTTCGGCAGGAAAAGAATTCTTCGCCACCAAGGCAAAAGCACGATGACAGAAACAGTAGTTCCTATTTTTAATAATTTAATATTAGGAATAAAAATAGTTCTTATGAAATGGCATGTTGCCCGTTATTAAAGCGGGCAACTCTCACGAAACACAAATGGTGTATCAATAATTTTGCGTATCGGTGCTGTACCGGGCATGTCTAATGAATTGGCCATTAGCGTGATACATGTTCTCGCAATCTCTTCTGTCGGATAATTCACAGTTGTGACAGATGGATGATGAATCTCCAATGAATCATTGTTACCGTAAACTATTATCTCCATATCTTCCGGAATACGGATTCCATGTTCGCAGAATACTGAGAGTGCTCCCAGTGCAAATGAGTCGTTTTGGATATAAATAGCCGAAGGAAGGTTATTTTCCACTATCATCTTTTTAGCAGCAATCTTTCCTTCTTCAACTCTATTTGCTGAAGGTGAATCCAATCCGCTGGTAATCATTTTGGATTCCATTCCCAAACTACTGCATGCTTCCATAAAGCCTGAAATTCTTTGTTCTATGGTAATACTTGAATATTTGTACGCAGGCTGCATGACTCCTACAGATTTATGACCATGTCTGCTAAAAATAGTGGCAATATCCGTTCCTATCTTTAAATTGTCCACCGATACCTGATGATATTGGGGAATGTCACCATATAGGAGTACTGTCGGAACCTGAATGCTTGTATTGGTCAAAAACTCAATATCTTCTTTGGATACAGGCGGTACAATAATGCCATTGTAATAGTTCGCCGACAAAACAGATTCCATTTTTTCCAGCTCACCATTTTTATATGGCAGTATTGTAAACCGCATTTCCCTTACCTCTCCGCTAAAGGTCATATCCTGAAGCATATCGATAAAAGTATTCAGAAACTGTGAATGCTGCGCAGGCGACCAACATAGTGCAATCTCAGGCATATGTTGGATATTACGTAAACTTAATTTTCGAGCTGTCATATTCGGGATATATCCCATCTGGTTGGCAGCTTCCAGTATCATTTTTTGTTTCGCCTTGGAAATCCTCATTTTTTCAGCTCTTCCATTGAGTACAAAAGATACTGTACTGGCTGAGACCCCCACAGCATTCGCTATATCATAAATACTTACCATAATATCACCTGTATCCTATAACTATTTCATCCTCATCCCATTCAAAGATGGCATTCAAATTTGCTCCGGATGTTATTTTAACCATGTAATTCAAAACCTCTTCTCCTCCGGTCTTCCGGGTTACCACCACGGGCACTCCTGCTTTGTTCACGATCATTGGAATAAAGCGGGTCTGTTTAATCTTACCGTCTTCAATTATACATTTAGCCATGATTGTATATATTGATTCCGGGTGGAATGGGTAAGTGGGATATTCCGGGTCCGGCACAAAGCCAAACATGTCTATTCTCTTGCGAGCCCATTGTTCGGGATCAAAAACCTCGTTTCGGACTCCTTTCTTAGCTCTGAAGTTTGGGCTTAATGAAGGAACCCATGCAATAAAATTGTTTAGTCCATGATAAATCGTTTTTCCCTTATACACTTCAATACCGTGCAATATATGTGAATGTGAGCTAAAAATCACATCCGCTCCGGCATCAATGGCTGCATACGATACCACTTGTTCATAGTCAGCCAGTTTGATAGGCTTATGTACAATTCCTTTATGCAGATACACAGCCAGAACATCGCATTGTTTACGCAATTCACGTATATCTTCTAACATGCTGTTAAATGATTCCGGTTCAGGGTATGTATAGATTTTAGTCGGATTTCCTCCCGGGTTAGCTACATCCCCCAGTTCATAATGTGTTACAATATCTACATAGGCGCATCCGGGCTTTGTGTCAGTCGCCGACATAACCTTAGGTCCGGTACAGTTGTAACTGAGAACGCCCAGCCGTACCCCTTCTTTTTCAACAATAGCAGGTCTTTTCGCATGTTTGATGTTCAATCCGGCTCCGGTGTAAGACACCTTGTTTTCCTCAAGCCAACCCAGGGTATCCCTCACACCGATGTCTTTTGCATCATAAATATGGTTTCCCGCCAAGGAAAGAACATCAAATCTTCCCGACAGAGGAGTCAAATTCTTCAATTGGCGTTCTAAATCTGCAAGCTCGGGCGCTCTGTCACTGTATGGAACTTCAAGCTGTCCAAGCACAATATCTGTTTTCATAAGCTCGGCATCTACGCTGGAAAAAAATTGTTCCGGCTCTTTCCCGAGTATAATATCTCCTGTCGCAATCATAGTTAATTTTTTCATGTAATATATCTCCATTGCGTGCAGATGATTCTACATAATTATATATCAAGTTAATTTCTATTGCACGCTAAACAACATATGTTGTTAGTTCTGTTATAAATTCTGTCAGTAATCACTGTCCGCAAAATATTCATTTTTTCATTGCTCCAATTTATGGCAGGCAACATAGTGCTCGTTTCCATAGTTATTTATGGAAGGAGCCTGTTTCCGGCAAATGTCCATCGTATATGGACACCGGTCACTAAAGCAACATCCGGCAGGTCTGTTCATCAAGCTTTTAACTTCCCCGGGTAAAATTATTTTTTCACGGGTTAGTTCAATTTCCGGGTCTGGTATGGGAACAGCTGCAAGTAATGCTTGTGTATACGGGTGCATCGGATTGGCGTACAACTCTTCGCAGGGCGCTGACTCTACGATTTTTCCCAGATACATTACTGCAATCGTATCACTTATATGCTTTACTACCGATAAATCATGGGCAATGAACAAATAGGTCAATCCCAATTCCTGCTGTAAATCTTCTAATAAATTGATAATTTGTGCCTGTATTGATACATCCAGAGCTGATATAGGTTCATCACATACTATGAGCTCCGGACTACTGGCCAGCGCACGGGCAATTCCCAAACGCTGTCGCTGACCTCCTGAAAACTCATGAGCCACTCTGTTTTTTAGAGATGGGGACAAACCTACAAGGGTAAATAGTTCATCAACCCTGCGATCATATTCCTGACCCGAAGAAACAAGTTTGTGGATTTTTAATGGCTCTCCCACAAGGCTTCCTGCACTTTTCCTTGGGTCCAGCGAACTATAGGGATCTTGAAATATCATTTGCATTTTATGCCTTTGTTTGCGCAGTTCAGATGACTTTAGAGTATTTAAATCAAGTTTGTTAAATTTTATCTCGCCTTCGCTGTCGTTTATCAAGCGCACAATGCTTCTTGCAACAGTTGTCTTACCACAACCGGATTCACCAACCAGACCGAAAGTTTCACCACGTCTAACTTTAAATGAAACCTTGTCAACTGCAGTAAGTTTAGTAGATCTTGAACTCAGTAAGCCATGCTTAATTGGGAAATGAACAGACAGATCATTGATTTCCAGTATATTTTCCTCAAGTGGCTTTCTGCTATCTACCCTGATACTATCCTGACCATTTTTATCTATTTGGTCAAGTTCTTCACGGCTCAGTAGGCAAGCTGCAAAATGTCCCTCTTCAACAGACTCGGTCAAAGCCGGAATACCCTTACTAAAACATTTGTCGCATTTATATTTGCATCTGGGCAGGAAAGAACAATGCTTTCCATCATCCAGTGGCATTTTCGCGGGAGCCTCAATTGGCTGAAGTCTCCTTTCCTTGCTGTCATCCAACCTTGGAATGGCATTCAGCAACCCTCTTGTATAGGGATGTGACGGATGGGCAAAAATGTCCCGTGACAAGCCTGACTCTACAATCCTTCCGGCATACATTACATAGATACGCTGGGCATAGCGGGCAACGATACCCAAATTGTGTGTAACGATGAGCAGAGAAGTACCATTTTGCTCTGATACTGTTTTCAACAATTCTAGGATCTGGGCCTGAGTGGTAACGTCCAGTGCAGTTGTAGGCTCATCAGCTATAACAAGCTTTGGATTCCCGGCGATGGCAATGGCTACCATAATCCTCTGGCGCATACCACCGGAAAACTGATGAGGGTAATCGCCCATTCTTTTTTCCGCATCAGGTATTCCTACCTGACTTAAAAGACTAATGGCACGTTTTCTGGCTTCCTTGTCTTTAACGCCGGTATGGATTAATATAGGTTCTATAAGCTGACTGCCAATAGTTTTTACGGGATTTAACGACGTCATAGGTTCCTGGAATACCATTCCGATTTTCCCACCACGTATCTTTCGCATTTCCGACCCATTGGCTGAGTATTTAAACACTTCTTCATCTTCGAGCATTACACATCCATTATCAATACTCCCGGGCGGTGTTGAAATGAGTTGCAATACAGCCAACTGACTCACACTTTTCCCTGAACCACTCTCACCTACAAAGCTGATTGTTTCGCCCTGATCTATATAATAGGATACGTCATTTACAGCTTTTGTAACAGAATCATCAATTCTAAACGAAACGCTCAAATTATTGACTTGTAGTAAATGTTTCATTTGCATCTCCTTATATAGACCCGCGTAAGCGCGGATCAAGTATATCTCTCAGACCATCACCCAGAATATTGAATCCCAGCACAAGCAACATAATGCAGATACCTGGTGCAAGTGCAAACACAGGATTTGTAATCAACCTGCTGTACCCTTCGTTTACCATAGCACCCCAGGACGCCATGGGCGCTTTTACTCCCAGGCCAAGAAAGCTTAGGCTGGCTTCTGCAAGAATCGTACCACCGATATTCATAGTAAAAAGAACGATTATCGGAGATAAACAATTGGGTAAAATATGAGAAAACATAATCCTGATACTGCTGGCTCCCAATACCCTTTCAGCATTTATATAATCGGAATTGCGTATGGCAAGCACCTGTGCACACATCAATCTTGTATATGTAGGTATAGTCGAAAGCCCCAGGATTATCATCAGACTTGCCATACCTGAACCAAATATTATTCCAAGTCCCAGAGACAGCATGATAGCCGGAATGGACAACAATGCATCCATAACACGGGATATTACTGAATTTACTATACCTCCTACGTATCCTGCCACTAATCCCAGAATGATTCCGCAACCTGCAGCTATCATAACTGCAATAAAACCAATTGACAGGGATGTTCTTGTTCCGTAAATCAGACGACTCAATATGTCTCTTCCCAGCTCGTCATTTCCCAAAATATGCTCAGCAGACGGTTTGGCAAATGACAGCGTCAGGTTCTGCTTGTATGGGTCATGCGGGCTGATGTATGGTGCAAGCAGTGCGGTCATAACAAATAATACAACCAGAACTGTTCCGAAAATAACAATCCTGCGTCCGAACAACCGCTTTAAAAATTTTGTGATACCGGACATGAAGTGACTTGTCCCTCTCTTGTTCATATTACGACCTCCTACTGTATACGAATGCGTGGATCAATGTAGCCATAGGAAATATCAACAATAAGATTTGCTATACTCACTACAACGGCTACAATAAGAATACATGCCTGTGTTGTTGCAACATCCTTGCTAAGTACACTAGATACCAGCAACTGACCGGTTCCTGCGATGCTGAATATAATTTCGACGGAAGTAGAACCTGAAACTACATTTCTAAAAGACATACCTGTTAATGTAACGATAGGTATTAAAGCATTTTTTAATGCGTGTCCCGAAATAACTTTGGATTCTTTAACGCCCTTTGCCCTGGCTGTCCTGATATAATCCTGACGGATAACCTCCAGCATGCTTGACCTCATTTGGCGGGTCGTACCTGCAATAGCACCAACACTCAATGCAAATAAAGGTAAAATGGTCTGCTTTACACTGGTTACAAAACTGTCTGTCGGAAATGTAAAACCGTATGAAGGAAGCCACTTAAGCTGCATTGCGAAAAGTGACATGCCCAGAACAGCTAGCCAGAATAAAGGCATAACAGCACCAAGATTGGCCAGCAAGGTTATAATGGTATCTGTTAATTTTCCACGTTTTGTTGCTGAAAGAATACCTAGAATTATACCTAACGTAGTGCTTATTATTATTGACAATATTCCAAAATACATGGTAATTGGCAATCTCTCTTTTATTAGGTCAATAACAGGCATCCTGTACTTGTATGATTTTCCGAAATCGCCCTCCAAGATGTTTCCGCACCAATTCACATACCTTACAAACATTGGTTTATCAAGGCCCATCTCTTTGTAAGCGATATCATACTGTTCCTGGGTGATATCACCGCCGAGCATTGCATACACAGGGTCTCCCGGCATAAGGTAAGTCAGCAGGAATGTAAATATCGAAACGATAAATATAACAATAACTGATTGTATCAGTCTTTTAATAATAAATTGAGCCATCCCTCAATGTGCCCCCAATCTGCAGGTTCTTAACTACTATCACTTATTATTGAAATAGATTTACGAGATTTCCAGTATGAAGTAGACCGATACAGCTTCTAGGTTGCACCGGTCAACCTCCATATCAATTTTGAAATCTATACGATTATTTTTCTATCCAGACGAGCTCAGGTGTCCAGTGAGATATATGATAATATCCTAAATGACTGTCCTTAACCTTATCAGTTGAATAAACCTGACTACTAATTGATGCAAATGGGATAAGCAGGCAGTAATCATCGATTACTTTCCTTGACAGCTCTTTGCTTATTGCAACTTTTTCATCAAATGTCTTTGCTGCTACTGCAGAATCTATTAATTTCTTTATATCTTCAGGATGGATAACTCCACCAACACAACGAACGCCCTCATCTGTCAAAGTCCTTGCATACACCGGTGCTATATCAGCTTCTCCTCTTCCGGCCCAACGTAAAATTCCATCCCAGGTTCCGTTTATTCCGGTCATCTCATTCTCCTTTGCTGATTCGATAGGTATAATTTCCATCTTGATACCAACCTCTGCGAGATATGCCTGAGTAACTTCCATCAATTTAACATCACCTGAATTTACATATCCTTTGCAAGTAAAGCCATTTGGGTATCCGGCTTCAGCAAGTAATTGCTTTGCTTTTGCAACATCGTAGGGATAGCCGACAGTAGACTCGTTATATGACCATGATCCGGGAGGCGTCCATTGATTTGTGTATGCCCATCCAAGCTTTTTATTCATTGTAACGATAGCTTCCTTATCAATGGCATGGGCAATTGCCTTTCTCACCTTTAAATTATAGAAAGGTAGTGTTGGGTCATTGCTGGTAGGCATAAGACCATTCATAATAGTTCCGCTTGTAAGAGGACGACTGATAGGTGTACGGCCGTCTACTTCCATTGCATCACTTACAGTACCGTCAACAGTGGCAATTACATCAATTTCTCCTGCTCTCATAGCAGAAACAATGGTTGTAGTATCGGGCATGAAAACAACTTCAATACCATCAAGATAGGGTTGTCCTTCAACACGGTAATCTTTATTTTTTTCAAAAACAATCCTGGCGTCACGTTCCCATTTAACAAATTTAAATGGCCCTGTTCCAACGGGGTTTGCAATTGCTGCATCTTTTCCATTTGCTTTAAAGTAAGTTGGTGAAATAATTCTTCCTGCTGTAAACAAGGCAGCATCAGCTATTGAATTATTCCATTTTGAAAGATGAAGTACCAATGTCAGTGGATCTTTAACCTCAATTTTGGAAACATCATTTATCTCACTACGTCCTGAAGCCTTAAATTCTTCAAAGTTCCATTTTACTGCTTCCGCATCGCATACAGTACCGTCATGGAATTTAACATCCTTACGCAAGTTTATGGTAAGTGTCATTGCATCGGCATCCATTTTAAAATCCTCGGCTAAATATGGAACAAGAGCTCCTGATTCATCATATCTTCCTAAAGTTTCTAAAGCCGCATCCATTACTTGATTTTCATAGTATGTTGTACTTCCCGCGGGATAACCTATGCAATTAAATTTATCACCATATGCTACCCTTAAAACTCCGCCCTGCTTACTATTTGCTATTTCATTACCAGATGCTTGAGCAGACTCTTTAGCTGTACTTGTTGTGTCAGCCGAACTGCCGGAACCTGAACATGCTACACTCACTAATAAAAGTGATGTAATTACTAACAGGATAACTACTTTCATAAACTTTTTCATACTCGATTTCCTCCCCTGGAATTATTTGAGTAAATTTAAACAATAAACATCCTGCTTGCTTTAATATGTAAAATCTAGAATAATTCTGAAGCAAATAAAGTTATTTCGCGCCTAACATCATCGCGACAATCGTAATGGACATCGTGTCCTGCGTTATTGAAAATAATGCATTTTGAATTTTTGATTACTTTTACCGGCCATAAAATATCTGTAACCGGCACCATTTTATCCATATACGCGTTAATCATTAAAACCGGTATCTGAATTTTGGATAGCTCCTGATAAACTTCCTCATCTGTCTTCAGGTGTGAAAGAGGTTTTCTGGGATTAACACGGAGTTCTTCAACTGTCCTTCCAAGTTCCCATTCATATCCCATTTCAGCTTTCCTTTCAAATTCTGCCTTCAATTTCGGATTATCAGAAAATTTTTCAGCAAAGGCAAGAAAATACTTCTTAGTTGACTCAGCCCGCTTTATGGTTGCTTCGGGATCATCTGCCGACATAATGGTTTTAAGTCTTCCGGGAGAAGTCTCCCCGCCTTTTCTGGAATGAGGTCCGCCCACCAAGGCTGCAAAGCCCACCAGAACTTCCGGGTGTCTCAGCGCCAGATGCCAGCCTATACCTGCACCATGGGATTGTCCTGTATAAAGAAACTTTTGTATTCCCTTGCTTTTAGCAAATTCATACACGTCATCAGCCCAGGTATTATACCACTCACCGCCCAAATCCTCTAAGACATGCGTCGATTTTCCGTAACCTCTGATTTGGATGGTAAAAACATGGAAGCCCTCATCAGCCAAATCCATTGGCCATCCTATTTCATCAGAATCAAAACCCATTTGGGAGGACAAAACATATTTATCTCCCGAACCATATTCGTTGTAGTAGAGAGTTGCACCATTGACCGTTTGATACATTTTTTCACACTCCTGAATATCCTTTGTTTTTATTAAAACTACCGCCAGTTTTATTCCGTATTGTCATCCGTCCGGCGCCATATTGTACAAATGAAACAGAATAAAATGTGCTAAATCGGTTTAGCATTTAGCAAAACTTGTTTTGTATTTGCTTAATCGGTTTAGCTTGATTTTAGCACAAATATTTCATTATGTAAATATATATTCATTAAATTTCAAACGGATTTTGTTGATGTTGTTGATTTTTTTAAATTTGTCATATTTTCAATGTATTGCAACTCACTTTTTTTCAGTCTGTTCTTTTGCCACTCAAACTTTCTAAAAAACTTAACCCCTCCTCTGCTACTTGCATTCCATCTGGATATCTAATACTTTTACTTAGAGTATATGCCTTTTGATAATTATTCATAGAGTTTTCGATATCTCCTTCAAACACAAAAAACCACTTTCCCAAACTATTACAAGTATGAACTATTGCTTGTTGCAAATTAATATCAATAGCAAGTTTATTTGCTTCAATTAAATTCTCATAAGATTTATCTGGAATTCCTAAATTCATATAGCATACCCCAATATGGTTTAAACTGTTACATATCGTTTTCTGATCATTGATGTCTCTGGCCTTATCAAGACTTTTATTAAAATAATCTAAAGCTTTATTATAATCTGTGCGTTCATACAAAAAACCTATATTTCCATAGATTTTTGCTTCAAGTCCTATATTGTCAGCACAATACTTTTTTGCTTCTAATAGAACTTGCTCTGCCTTTTCACCCTTTCCTATATGTTTATAACCAATTGCTAAATTTATCATTTGATTGCATATAAGGTATGATGAGCCTGATTTTTCAGCGTAAGCTAGCGCCTTTTTATAACTTTCTAATGCAACATCGGATTTCTTAAGATTTTTTAACATAATACCTTTATTTCCATAGATAATTGATTTTAGCCTATATATAACTTTAATATCAACGTCCTGAATTTTATCAAGTTGCTTTATTGCTTCATCAATATTTTCTAATCCTTTTTCCGTATATCCGCAATAATGTGCCGAAATAGCTATAGCATTCAAGGTATCCGTATATTTTACGTAATCTTTCATTTTTAGAGCATAAGAAAGTATTTTTTCATTTATTAATAACGACTTTTTTGTTAATCTATTTTATATAAAATAACACTAATATTAACTCCCACATCAAATATAATATTATCGTCAGCTTGTTCAGGCAAAAATTTAAAGGTTGATTCAATATGTGGCAATATAGAAATCGCTTTATCTCTTTCTTCATTATTATTAATGTTATTAGGAAAAATATCTCTAAGTAATTGTACGCACTCCAATAAATACTTATTGTATTTATTTTCATCATTCAACTGATACCTCATAAATTCTTGCGTAACTGAATGGAACTCAACATAATCACTTATTACATTTATCATAGAATATTGTTTTAGTGCGTTTACTATTTTTTCAAGTTCTAATAAATCATATTTTACATTTTTAAATATGTCATGATAAGCAATATGTTCATTTCCCATAAAAGAACATATTGCCATAAAATCGTATGCATTGACCTCTTTTTCATAAACCTTATCAAATGACATTTTCCATGCATTTAAAGCCGTCTTTCGGTAATCTGTGCATACTAAATAAAATAAACTAACTCTACATTTATTAAATAAAGTAATATATTCCTTTATGGTTATATGACGTACAGCTAAATACGCTCTTGCATATTCTAATCCAAGTGGATAACAACTTAATTCTTTAACTAATTGTTTCGCATCAGAACTATCGGTGCTACTGACTTTTCTACCTACTGAATTGTTAATAATAAAGTCAACCGCATCTTGTATTCCCATGAACTTAACTTCTACCACTGTTGCTTCATTTGGATCCCAATTTGAATTCTGAGTTGTAATTAAAATATCTATATCGCCATTAGGTAAAAAATCTTTTATCTCAAATATATCCAGATCATCTAATCCATCATAAATGATTAAACTTCTATTATCATATTCTAGATGATTTTTAACTATTTCTATAACTAAATCCTCATGATTATCAATTGGTAAATTATTTATCTTTGCGATCTGCTTATATTCCCTGACTAATTCATCCTTAGTTGAGGCAAATATCCAATAAATTTTACTATACTCTTCTCTATGAATATATGCGTATTGTTTGGCAATTTGCGACTTTCCAATGCCTGTTACCCCATACAAAACCGAAATCCTATTATAATTAAATCCTTTTGCCAATTTTTCTAGTTCAATTAACCTTCCATTAAAGATTTTAGATTGCATTGGTAATTTGTAATTATCTCTATTTTTAAAATCTGAATTTTTAATGTTTGAACATTTAATTTCAGTCAAAATTCTCTCCATACCATCTTTACAATCGCCTAACATATTTCTTATATCATCATCAAATGTTCTATTATATAAGTCGTATTTTTTTAGCAAATTTAACAACGTGCTTCCTTCATACAATCTAATAGAAATATCTTCATCACCTTTACCGGACGTCCAATTAGACCACCATGTGTGTTCTTTTGTGGTAAATACTATCGGTACACAAAGAATCCACTCTTTAACTCTATATTTACTTGTTACCATTTTGTAAGATTCTTTGATTTGGGCCTTTTGAGAATTACCTATATCATCAATAAAATATTTACATTGAAAAACAATAGTAGATTCTGAAAGTTCTCCTACTAATATATCGATTCCATCATCACCTGGAGATGGTTTTACAGGATATGCATCTGTATAAATATTCTGAAACAATTCAACACAAATTTTTTCAAAAATTTCTCTTGCACCTGCATCACCGTATTTGTCTCTTAAGTATCTAAAATCCCTCTCCATAATTGAACCTCTATAATGATTTATACAAAATTTGAACCAACTCGTTTATTACACTGTTTTCCATATCCTATTATATTTTACATAATAGGATATATCAAGAATAACAATTCGGCTATAGAGGTCAGTTTATTGATTAAGTTATAATGGTTTTACCTCATTGCTTGTCTATTGCCTCCAAAACCTTTTTATATGGTGCTATCATACCTTCATTAATCTTGTTTCCCATCTTGGATTTGATTTTCGGAGAAGACAGCAGTGCCCCAACCAGCTTCATTTTAAGAACTGTACCGCGCTTTTTCTGAGGAAAATCATACAAGCCGTGGGACTTGTAGAACTTATGGTCGGCCTTCATCATGCCCCGCATCAGCCAAATGAGATCACGGAAAATCTTCATTCCACCAACCCCATAGAAATTTGCAGGCTGTGTCAGCTTGTTTTTAATGGCATAGGAAAGAGTCCGAGACATTCTTGTAATGCCGTCTCTGTCGGTAGCAACACCGCATAGGAAGTTTCCGCCTACCTCACAGCGGGCCTCAACAATCATTTGCAGATTGAATTCGTTTTCGTAATCACCTCGGACAATGTAGGCCATTGGCATTCCCATGGTTACGGTGCGATGACCGTTGCAGAACTGGCGGTCATCATACTGCTTGAAGCTGGCACCCATGGAGTGATCCTTGATGCTAAAAGCAAATACTATTGCTGCTGCGGTTTGAATCTCATTTCTTAGAAACTCATCAAAATTATCTTTATAAATGCATTTTCCGCTGACAGCACAGTTGAAGCAGCCAAGACATCCGCCTGAAAAGGGATATTCTGCGACGTTAACAACCTTCGTACGATAGGGATATACCGCACGGAAATCCTCTATCATCGAGCCAAGGCTAGTATCTTCAGCTGATTTGTTTGTTACAATTACCGTTTCAGCCCCCTCATATTTCGGGACGTTGTCAAGCCTGGCAGTATAGGCTGAAACAGAGGTCTGTTTTAAAATTTGTGGCACCTCTGCAAGTCCATTTTCCACGCTGTGCAGCACAAAGTCCCAGAAGGACACCGCATCCTTCTGTCCCTGCTCTGTAAGCAAATCATCCATATCCGCTGACAATCCCCTAATATAGCGAAGGTTCAAATCACCGCAGTTTTGTTCGATATATTTGTGAGCTGTAACATCATAAAAATGCTTTGATGTAGTAATTTGAGTGGCAAATTTTCCACTCAAATCCGCACCGGACTCTTTCAGAAGCTCAATAAAGCGATGAAGCTGGTACGGCGCAATAAATGTATAAACGGGATAGGCAAAAAGAAGAAGATCAGCTTTAGCAATATCTGCAAGTACCTCTGTCATATCTTTCGCATAATTCTTGATTTGTTGACCGATGTGCACAAAACTGAATTCACACTGTGGAAATCGCTTTTCCAAATACAGCACTGTTTGAAAGGTAATACTATACTTTCCTTTTGGGCTTCCGTTCAATACAATTATCTTCATAAATTCCTCCAAAGGATTGCTTTCATTTATTATTAGTTTATATCTATAAAGAGGGAAATACAACTAAGATACCATAAACATATATTTACGCAAAAAAGCCGCCAATTGGCGGCTGAGATTTTGCTGATTCTATGACATAATTTATTCTAATATAAAGGAAGCCAAACTTGCACTGCCAGACCCTGTATAAGTGAAATATAATGCATGTACACCGTCCGGTATCACGATATCCGCAGAATACTCCTTCCATATGTTAGAAAATACTACAGGTATCTTTCCAAGAACCGTTCCGTTCCAGGCTGTTTTTATCTCGAATTCGCCGATGCAATATCCACGAACCTTGATTTTGACTTTCTTGATTCCCTTGCAGTCAAAATATTTGAATCCGGCTGTAGCAGAATCCTTCATATTTGCGATATAGCCTATTTCTTCATCCCCGTCTCTACCGTCCTGGGTAATTTTGGGGAACTGATGGTCCATCCATGCTCCTGTCCAATCTGTGTAGACGGATTCCTCCTTGTAGAACAGATTACATGCCAGATATGCAGGATATTCACCACATCCGGCAAGAGGCCCCCCATTTGGGCCACAAGAAGTCATCTCAACTTGGGGAATGGAGCCGTCTTCTAAGAATGTTATTGGCTCAATACATCCCTGACGACTGAAATTGGTTCCATTTGTATGCCTATGGTAAAAAATGTACCATTTACCACTTATTTCACATATACTACCATGGTTGTTGGCACCATAAAACATGGGTTTTTCCGCCGGCTTGTAAGTATCAATATGAAGATCGCTGTTGCTCACAATCACTCCACCATAGACAAATCCCTTGGTTGGGTATTTGCTGGTAGCGTAACACAATTCATGATAAACAATGGAGGAATAAATAAAATAATAGGTATCCCCCCTCTTGCGAATGGAAGGAGCTTCAAAAAACTCATGTCCTTCATACCCGCTGCCTTCACTATAAGGCTCACTTGGCGCTATAAATACAGGATTTTCTACGATGGTAAGCATATCCGCTCCAAGCACCGTTGCCATAGGGCCCTTTCTTGACTTATCTCCTTTTCCGCAAAAGCCTGTATACAGATAAGTCCTATCTCCTTCTGTTAACACACCGGGATCAAATTGAGGCTGATCGCCCTCTTTTTCGCCAAGGCGTGTTCCATCGGAATAATGCACATATCCATAAAATTCATATTTGCCTGCCGGAGAATCACAAACTGCTACCGAAACAATGGAAACCTTATCTAACACATAGTACAGATAATAGCGTCCATCAGATCCTTGAGTAACGTCAGGTGCGTAGAGGCACGCGCTACTGTCAGGATTCAGCGGATCATCCGTTTTCTTATAAATCACGCCTTCGTACTGCCAATCAGACAAATCCTCCACAGGAGCTGACCAGCATACATAATCATTCAAGCAATATGCATACCCGTTAAAACGGTCATGTGAGCCGTAAGCATAGACTCTGCCATTAAAAACATGTGGTTCTGCGTCAGGAATATACTCCCACGATGGGAGATATGGGTTGAAACCTTGCTTTTTTACCATCATTATATACACTTCCTTTTTTATTATTATTGAGTTCATTAAAATCATTATGCATTTAAAAATAAATATATAGCTAAATAGTCTCTAATTGATAAATTCAAATAATTCTAAATGTACAAAGAGGCTAATATTTTTATGCAGTACCCATGGTCTGCATAGCTATATCAATAAAATTGTAAAATATTGAATGGATTAAAACAATGATATATACTAATATAAAATTGATTTATTCTAAGATTGGAGAATGAAATGGCCCATATATACTATGTGGAGTACGATGCCACTCATACTGAAAGTTTTGCTTTTGATATGCCGGAGGGTCATGATTGTTGGCTGCTGGTTCTTACGCAGACTCCCGCACAATTCTGGGTAAATGGAGAAATGATAGAATACCCGGCCAATAGTGCCGTTTTATACCCTCCGCATCATAAAATACTTTACAGAGCCTGCTCGGACAGGTATGCTAACGATTGGGTTCGCTTTGATTCCGCTGAACCATACCTTATGGAAGCTTCAATTCCTCTGGGCACTCCATTCCCTGTTTCTGATCCGGGGTATTGCCACAAGCTGTTTCAGTTACTTGTTGCAGAGAATACTGTAAGCAACAGTTATAGAGAACTTACAATTGATTATTTGCTTAAAGTATTATTTATAAAATTACACGAAGCCTCCAAACATACAAAAAACTTCAGCCAATTTCAGTCAATATTGGAATTGCGCAGAAATATCCATAACAATCCGGGGTATAGTTGGAGTGTTCCTGCTATGGCAGATAGCCTGCATTTGAGTCCAGGCTACCTGCAAGCATTATACAAAGCAACTTTTGGAGTGTCCTGTATAAAAGACGTAATAAATTGCCGTATTCGTTTCGCAAAAGATCAGCTAATCCACAGTCCACACACCATCGCAGAGATATCAGTGCTTTGTGGATATAACAATGTAGAACATTTTGTCAGACAGTTTCATAAAATAACAGGCTGCACACCCAGTGCCTTCCGCAACTCAATAAAAAGCTGACACATGTTTCTTCAACTATTTTATACTTTCATAGAATGTTATTGTAACACCGCCTGCTCCACCACCGGGGTCTGAACTCAAATATAGCTTTTGGTTCAGGTAGGAGTATTTACTGTCTGCCCGAACTTCAAATGTAGGTACGAGAGATCCAAATTGTCCACCGTTTCTTACAATAATGATTTCTCCATCATCAGTTTGCCAAAGATATCTGGCATCTATTGTCATAGGATTTGACAAATTCTGATAATCAGCACCTGCCGGTAAAATCTTAGCCGTTAAATTTCCGGTCACTGTTCCTCCTGTTATTGGAATAACATTTCTGCTCCCTCTCTTGCTTGCTCCTACCGATTGACTCCCTCCAAGACTGACTGACTCAGTTATAAACTTATTGCCGTTTCTCTCAGAAGACGCCTTTCTAAAATCCCAGGGTTGATCCGGCACATCGCTGGGTTCAGTTACTATTACTGAATTTGTAGAATCCGGAGTAACATTTATGCCTGATACGTCATAAACACTTATCTTCATAGTTCCTGCTGCAGAGTCTATAATACGCCTGCCTGCATATTTACCGGAGTTAAGCCAACTGTATGAGCTTGAGTTTGGAGCCTCAAAGTCCCACACCATCCTCACATCATTCTGATTAACGGCTGTTCCGGCACTTCTTAGGTAAATATAACTGCCGTCATTCCCTTTTAACATTAATAGCTGTTCAATTTCCATTGCACCATTTGAAAGAGTCAACTGAAAGTCCAGTCCTCCCGACATTACAGAACCTTGTATTCTCGTGCCGCTTATACTGCCACTTTGAACTACAAAAACTTTTCTCTGTCCATATTGGGTTTTTCCTAAATCATAACTGTTTTGTAGTTTCATGGTAGTTTCAAAAACAAGTACTCCTTTTTCAGGCTGAGGTATTCCAGCAGCCATTCCACACGTCCATGATTCATGGGGAACAAGGATCTTACCGCTGTCATCAACAACATCTCCAGGCAATGTAGTAATTAAGCCCAAAAGATATTTTTTGAGTATAGCGTAATCAAGTGCATCAATAGTACCGTCACCGGTAACGTCAGCCGCCGTGGTATTTGGCAAAGTACTTGTTTTAGCTAAGAGATAAGCCTTTAGTAATGCCAGATCCACCGAATCTACTGCATCATCCATGTTAACATCACCACATTTAGCATAACTGGTTGATGCCACTGAAGCTGTTTGAACGTCCATGGGTTTTACCATTTGCGTAGCAGCCAATGTCTCCGTGGTCATTACCCCAACAACTATATTACTAATCACAATAGTTAACAATAATGCCTTTTTAAACATATAAATCCCCCTCTACTTACTAATTTTTATATTGAAATACATCCCAGCAAGAGTTAGTTTATAAAGTTATTTCAATTTGATTTCCTTCAAATCCAACGATACAACTTTCGTAATAGCCATCCCCTGTAATTCTTGGTTCACTAGCAACCTCAAATCCGTCACTTTTTAATCTGTCAGTCAAGATATCAACCTTCTCCTTACTCCCAACGCTAATAGCTATATGAATATAACCGGTCCGGTTCAAGTATTTATCTTTATCAGACATATCGGGAGTATTCATTATTTCTAGCCGTGCCCCATCGTCAAAGTTCAAGAAGTATGACCTAAAACCTGTCTTCTCGTTATGATATTCATTATTTGCTTTAGCACTAAAATATTTAATGAAAAAATCCTTTGCATTTTCTAAATCATTCACATACAACGCAACATGTTCAATCTTCATATCACTCCCCCAAAGTTGTGATTTATCAGCATGATTCTACTCTGCTTTTATTAAGATATTATCCTATTATTGGTAAATAGTAAATACTTTTGGAAATGGAGTTATATGGTAGAGTAGGTAGGAGGGAAATTTAATATCTTTTCCCTCTTTCCCCTGCATCAAACTGTGCATGCGATTTTCTCGCACACAGCTTTCCGATATTCTTCTTCCTTCAGCTTTCGCTAAACTGCAAGC
>JAEZUC010000077.1 GCA_023443515.1 Bacillota bacterium | reverse complement strand
CTATGATAATATAGAAAGTAATCTTTCACAACTCGACCCATAATATACTTAAAAAAATGGAAACCTATCCAAGGAGGCCCGTATGGATAATAAAACTTTAAAGGATAAGCTTAATTCAAAAGAATATGATTTTTTAAAGCAAGACCCCCATCTGGGAGATAATATATTAATTCTCACAACCGGAGGGTCTATTGCCTATGGTACCAATGTGGCTTCCAGCGATATTGACATCAGGGGAGTAACTCTGGAAAACAAGCAAGATATTATGGGCTTATCCAGTTTCGAGCAATTTGAGGACAAACCAACTGATACCGTTATATACGGTCTCAAAAAGTTCATCTCTCTTTGTTTAAATTGCAACCCTAATGTTTTGGAAATTCTTGGAACAAAGCAAGAACATCTGCTTGTTATTTCAAAAGAAGGGGAGTTACTTAGAAACAACATAGACCTATTTTTATCTAAAAGAGCTATTCAGAGTTTCGGCAACTATGCCACAGCCCAGCTAAGAAGACTGCAAAATGCTTTGGCAAGGGATAATTATCCCCACGCTGAAAAGGAACAACATATCTTAAATAGCATTTTGGGACAAATGGAACATATGCAAAGAGTTTATAAAAGTTTTACTGACAGTGACATAAGTTTATATATCGATAAATCTGACAGAGAAGATATGGATACAGAGATATTTATCGATGTAAATTTAAAACATTATCCCCTTCGGGACTTAAAAAACATTTATTCCGATATGAACAATATAGTTAAGGATTATTCCAAGCTGAATCACAGAAACAGCAAAAAGGATGAACTTCATCTTAACAAACATGCTATGCATCTGATACGCCTTCTTGTAACGGGTACAGAAATCCTCCAAGGAAAAGGTGTTAATACGTATAGAGAAAAAGAAAGATCATTTTTTCTTGATATACGCAGCGGAAAATATAGTTATAATGAAATTTTTGAAATGGTTGATGATTATGAGCATGAATTTAAAATGGCTGCGGCAAGCACTTGTCTTCCGGATAAGCCTGATTTAAAACGTATCGAAGAATTGATGATAAAGATTTATAGTAATGCATTGCCATGATACTAAAAAATAAAAAAAACCCCTTTAACTGAAAATATGTATTTCCAGCTAAAGGGGAGGACTAATATAAGTTAAACTATTTTATTCCATACTGTTTTTGAATTGCTTCAAATAAACTTGCGTATTGGGAATTCTTTTTATAAAATGCAGGTATAAAGCCCATTCCTGCCTCTACAGTTACTGTTCCACCCTGATACTCCTTACCCGTCCAGAGGTGAACCCACTGGTCGTTTGGAAGATAAACCTCCCACTCCTTTACATCAGGTAAATACACAGGTGCAACCAACATATCTTCACCAAATAAGTATTCAGTCTGAATATCATAGGTCTTTTCATCATTTTCATAGTGTAAAAACAGTGGTCTTTGTACAGGGAGTCCTGAAGCTGCATTAATACTTACAAGGCTCTTTGTGTACGGTGCAAGCATTGTATAGATTTCCGTCAGTCTTGCAAACTGTTCCAAAGTATCTGCATCATCATAATACTGGAAGTTAGTCTCCGGTCTGTTTCCTTCATGAGTTCTCATTACAGGAGTAAATGCAGCCATTTCTGCCCACCTCAGGAATACTTCCTTTGTTCTGCAATTATCAAACAGGGAGGTATATCCCCCGATATCACTATGATGCAGTCCACATCCGCTCATTGCAGCACTGAGTGCTCCGCAAATTACAGTCACCAGACCATCGTGCATTGAGAAATCCACACTTTGATCACCGGCCCACAACAAAGTACAGTACTTTTGAGTACCAGCCCCGCCGGCTCTCATAAAGTATACAATCTCGCCAAGCTTTCCTGTTTCTACAAGAGCTTCATAATTGCATTTCGCCCAAAGAACAGGCCAGTGGTTGTGTTCTATCATAGCTGAAGCTCCACTGTATAACTGTAAATCTGTAGGTAGATATTCTCCGAAATCAGCCATCCAACCATCTATTCCAAATTCAATGAGATGCTCTTTAATTAACCCTTTAAACCATTCATAAGCTTCCGGGTTTGTAAAATCTACAACGCCACAGTCAAACTCTCCAAAATCCACTAGATAATCATTTCCATCAAGGGACTTAGCGAAATAACCTTTTTCCTTACCTTCCTTATATAGGTCTCCCTCTTTTACAAGGTATGGATTGTTATAAGCAAGGAATCTTATATTCTTTTCTTTATATTCCTTGATTTTTTCCGGCAATTCAGGATACATTTCCTGATTCCACTTCCAGTTCCAGTTAAGACGCTTACCAAACGAAGTGACTCTCTTACCGGCCCAATCCTGACACCAGACCCCTGAGACTTTGATTCCATTTCTCAGCGAACGTTCAACAAGCGAGAAAGAGCGTTCCGTTCCTCCTTGAAGGCCAAGGATTGCTCCATTGTATACCCAGTCAGGCAATTCTACCTGTCTTCCGAGAAAGGCCGTCAGCTTTTCAAGCAATTCAATATAGGTTGGTGCAGCTTCAATCCTGATCTGTTTTGGTACTTCCCATATTTGTAATTCATGAAAAGCTTTATTTTTAAAATTAAAATCAGCATAGGCAGTTGAATCAACATGGAGGTAATAGTGTTTTGTTGATACGTAAGTAGGCTGAGGATAGTTTGTATTGTAGTAGTCTCCTCCGGCTTTATTTTCCACATCAGATCTCCAGGTTACATAAGTAGTTTTATCTCTGCCCACACCAGGTTCAGATGTCCACAGTGGAAAATTTCTCCCTCTCAGATTAAAATAGGACATCTGCTCTCCGCAACCGTAACATTTTTCATTTTCATCGGCATCTATTCTAATCCAAAATCTGTTGATTTTGTCATCCTTTTTTTCAAAGTCCATCAAAAATCTATCATTATCGATTTTAATATAAGCCGTTAATTTATTATCAAAATTTAATGAATATTCATTGTTATTTTCTTGTATAGATACATTCTTTAGAGGGTACCTTTCAATTACATAATCCCTGATATCAAAGTTTCCTCTATACATCTCAACGGTTTCATCACCATATCCTATATAAATAAAAGGATTTTCTGCCGTGTGATGAATAATACACTGATTCTGATATAATAGCTTAAATCCATCATTTAATAAAACTAGTTCCATATTCGCCTCCCGGTATATTGCAGTGAAAATCAAAGTATTAACCCTTTACAGCACCACTTGTCAAGCCTGATATAACTTGTTTCTGGAATAACATATACCCAATAATACTAGGAGCTATACTGATAATAATTGCAGCGTACATAGAAACGTAATCTGTAGTAAACTGGTTTGTAAAATATCTGATACCTATCTGTATAGTTTTTGTCATCGGTGATGAAGTCAAAAGATTAGCGTAAACAAACTCGTTCCAGCAGGTTATAAATTCAAAGGTTGCAGCTGTTACCAGACCTGTTTTGGTTAATGGTAAAATCATTCTAAAAAATCTTCCGTAAAATCCGCATCCATCAATATAAGCAGCTTCTTCTATTTCTCCCGGGAAGCTAGCCATGAAGCCACGAATAATAAATGTTGAAATAGGTAACCCGATTGCAGCGTAAAGTATAATCAATGCCCCTAAAGAATCTACCAGACCCATTTTACTGAAAATGGAGAAATAAGGAACCATAAGCGCATTAAGAGGAACAAGTACACCTACTGAAAAAAATGTAAATATTATTTCTCTTCCTTTAAATTTGAAACGGGACAAACAATATGAAAGCATTGCGGCAACCAAAACGTTTATTACTGTTGCAGTTACAGCTACTATAACAGAGTTTGAAATCATTCTGCCTAAATTTGCCTGTTGAAATGCATTTACGTAGTTCTGCCATTGCGGTACGGCAGGTAAGGAAAATGGATTAGCGAAATATTCCGCATTTGTTTTCAGTGATGTTATAAACAGCCATAATAGTGGAAACAAAGTATATACTGCAAAAAATATAATTAAAACCCATTTAAAAAACGATACTAAATAATCTTTAATGTTCTTTTTATCTTTCACAATTGATTGAGCAGCTTTTGCCGACATATTTCTCCTCCTTTACTCCTTATTTAATCTAGCAAATATACCTCTTATCATCAAAATGACACAGGCCCCTGTTAATATAAGCATAACGCTGGAAGCATTTGCTCCACCATAGTCATTTGTTTTCATCTGATTATACAGATAAAGTACAAGCACGGATGTTCTGTTTGCAGGTCCTCCATTTGTTAACAGATATACCTGTTCGAATGTTCTCAAGCCGAAAATCATTGCCAATGTAACACAGGTCTGAAATGAACCTTTTATTAATGGGATTGTAATATGAATATGCTGTCTTATTCCGTCAGCACCGTCAATCTGGGCTGCTTCATAATAGCTTTCATCAATATTTGTTATATCAGCCAGCATTATAACCATGTAGTAGCCTATATAAAATACCCAATAAATCAGCATAGCGGGAAAAGCTGTTTTTATAGTGCCAAGCCAATTTGTTGCATATTCACCAAGACCTACGGCTCTTAGTAAACCGTTAATCAAACCGAATTCGCTATTGTACATTGCTGCCCACAACATGGCGAGAGCAATTCCCGAAATAACCTGTGGTAAAAAGTATACTGTTCTGAAAAATTGCCAACCTCTTGGCTTTTTTGATAATATCAATGCCATAAGCATTGCAAGAGGAACCTGCACACCTCCGGCAACCACTGCCCAGATAACATTGTTTTTTACACTGCGCCAAAATACTTTATCACCAAAAATATCCTTATAGTTTTGTAAACCTCTAAATATAGGAGATGTAATCCCGTTCCATTCAAAAAGACTGGTTATGGCTACATAGCCTACAGGTATAATGAAGAATAAGGTAAATAGTGCAAGCCCTGGCAATATAAAGATGCAGATGTTTTTTATGTCATGCTTTTTAACTTCCATCGCTCCTGCCTCCATCGTCAAAACCAACTCAAAATATTGTAGTCTTATTTTTACTTTGGCAGGCTATAAAGCCTGCCAAAGTATTTTTATCTATTTTTGCATTATTTATTTGCAGCCTTTAGTTCTTCTACAAACTTCTCAGGAGTCAGTTCTCCGAGAATAAGACCTTCAAGTGCAGGTGGGAATGCTGTTACAACCTTTGTAGGCATTTCAGATTCAAAGGTTCCGATCATATATGGAGCAGCTGTACTTTGTTCAATCATTGTAGCCTGAAGCTTTTCTGTCTGATCAGTAATCTTTGACTTTATAGTAAATATTGATCCTGAAGAATTTGACAATTCAGTCACTCTATCAACATCACAAATATATTTTAAGAACTTAACTATTGCTTCTTCTTTTGCAGGGTTGTCCTGCTTACCAGCAGCTATATATGCCTGAACTGCATTTACATATGCTCCCGGCTTACCACCGTTGTAGCCTAAACCGGCACTGATAGCCAAATTGTCATAAAGACCCTGAACGCCTTCCTTCTTAATTCTTGACAAAATCCATGATCCATTGGTATATATTGCTGATCTTTCGTTAAAGAAGTGTCCGTTTACAACTGTAGCATCTGCTCCAAGTGCATCAGGAGAAGTGTAAGTAAACATTTTCTGCATAATCTTTGCAGCTTCTACAAAGGCAGGATCATCTAATCCTTTTTCATAAACATCAGGGCCTCCTGCTGCTGCAAGTGCATATGAATACCAGAGCATTGAAGTCCATGCATTTTTATTTGTCATCTGTGCTGTTGGGAAAACACCTTTTGCTTTTAATGCCTCACATACTTTCCACAACTCTTCATAGGTAGTAGGTACGTTAGTTATTCCTGCGTTGTTTAATAATTTTTTGTTAAACATTATAGCAATAACCGCATTCTCATATGGAAGAGCGAAGTTTTTGCCATTATGCTGAGCTGCCTTTATCACACCCTCAGCAAATTTGTCAGACCATTCTTTATCAGCCAGGTGGGATGTGAGATCCATTAGCTTGCCTGATTCAGAATATAATTGTAAGTCTGCGGCTGATTTGAAGGTAAAAATATCAGGAGCATTACCGGTTGATATCATAGCTCTTATCTTATCTTCATAAGCATCGTAATCAGTATACTCTTCGATTTTTACTTCGATTTTAGATTCATTTTCCTTATTAAAGGAATTTACCATTTCACCAAACACTTTTGCTTTTCCATCAGTTCCAACCCAGATACTCGGGAATGTAATTACAACCTTCTCAGTACTTCCAGTTGATGAATTTGAGGTTGTTGATTGGCTTACTTCTGATTTACCACATGCTGTAAAGATTGCCATTGTAATTGAAAGAACTACCATTACTGACACTATACGTTTGATAATCTTCCCCATAATTGTTAACCTTCCTTCTTATATTATTTTACCAATAAAATTTTAACCCTTTTGTATGGATTTTAACATTGGGTGCAAGCTGTATTTTTAGGTATTTATACCAATTCTTCAATAAATTAAAGGCTTTAATTTATTGAAGAAAAAAATATAGCTCGACGGTAACTATCATAGTCATTTAGTATATCTTGGGTTCGTATAACTACTAACGACTATGCACATTTACCAAAAATAATCGTTTACAATGTGAATTATATATTATAAATTGTGAAAAGTAAAGCGATATTTTATATTTTTCGACGTTATTATACATTTTTTATGTTCAAAATTCATATTAGAAACTTATTTGTTTAAATATTTTAATTATGTCGTATTACTATCATTTTTTTGGCATTAACTGTATTCTAAATAATACTATCTCGGGTAAACTCCGTGTGCACACAGATTCATAGTTGTTTTAAGTTCTATGATTGAAAGATTTCGATTAGTGTGATATTCTTAAAATAAAGTTCTACATGATATTATTTCAACTTTTTTATTAACACTTATAATTAATTCCTCTTTTAAGAAATAAATAAGATATAAATTTATAAATACTCCCATATTGTGTAGATAGCTTTAAGTTTTTTTATAATATATTATAATTATAAGGAGAACGCTATGTTAAACTATTTAAAGCAATTTAATCCTACTCTGCAAATAAAAAGTATATTTGATGAAGCATTTTTAAGGTATGGAAAAGTACTTGGCCAATATGACTTTTCTAAATGTACTGAAATTATGAAAAACAAAGATATCCCGGATTCGGGTAACGTGTATGTTGCATGTGACGATGATTTAATGAGTACTTCTATTGTAAGGGAGCTTACAAATAATTTTTACGGCAATATGCCTATTCAGATAGGATACTGCAACGGTAACAACAGCACGCTCAATGCTCTTGAATATCATAAAGGTTCTGAGATAGATGTAGCTGTAACAGATTTGGTACTTATTTTAGCTGATATACGTGATATTAAGGATAATAAGTTGCCAAGTACATCAACTGAGATTTTTTACGTCACCGCCGGGACTGCTGTTGAATTATACGGCACTACACTGCATTTTGCCCCCTGTAAGGTATCAGATAAAGGATTTAAAAGTATAATAGTACTTCCTGCCGGTACCAACCAGCCCCTCGCTTCCATTCCGTCACCTCTATGTGAAGAGGACAAGCTTTTATGGATGCAGAACAAATGGTTAATAGCCCACGTGGAAAGTATTCCGGCATCTAAGGGAGCTTATGTGGGAATAACCGGTGAGAATATTGAAATTAAATATTAGTAAGTTTAATTAACATAATCTAATGAAAAGAAGTGGTAACCATGGATCAATCTGTAAATGGAATTAACATGCTGGGAGTCAAAATTAAAAACAGGAGTTCAATATTATATTTGATTTATCGCTCCGGTGGTATCTCCAGAAAGGAGATAGCCAATAAACTTAATCTGACGCCGGCTGCTATTACTCTGATTACAACAGACCTTATCAATGAAGGAATTCTTGTTGAATCTGCGGTGGAACAAAATAATAATCGCAAAGGACGTAAGGAAATCCTGTTAGATATAAATAGAAAAAAGTATGCAACTATTGGTATTTATATCAGCACTCATAAATTTCAAATTATATGTATGGATTTAAATAATACTATTCTTTTTGAAGATACAGTATTTACAGCAGATTGTCATAAAAAATCTTCAGCAATATTGGATAAAGTATGCACAATTTTGGAACATAACCTTATTTATTATGACATAGTCCGAACCAGAACCATACTGGGTGTTGGTATAAGTGTCAAGGGTATCGTGAATTCCAGGGCCGGAGTAAGTATTAATTCTTATAACGTCTGGGAGGATAACGTAAATGTTGTTGAATATATGCAGAAAAGATTGAAGGTTCCCGCTATATTAACAAACAACATCTGTTCATTGGCACACGGAGAAAGTTTTTTTGCTAACATGGAACATCCCAAGGATATGTTATTTATAAAATACGGCCCCGGTGTGGGTGCTGCAAGAGTATTCTATCAGGACACGTTAAGCGTGTATGATTTTAACGCTATTCAATTAGGTCATACTATTGCAGACCCTAACGGTATAATCTGTGAGTGTGGCAATAGAGGTTGTCTTGAAACCATCGCCGGCTACGATGCCATCGAAAGAAATGCTACCAATATCTTATCAAGTAAGCTGACACCCTACCTCTTCACATACACAGAGGGAAATCCAGAAAATATAAATATCAAGAATATTATAAAAGCTTATAACGCCGGAGACAAATTGATAGAGGATATAATAGACAGGTCTATTTATTTCCTGTCTATTGCAATAAAAAATGCTATGTGCTTGTTTGATCCCAAATCAATTATCTTGTACGGGGAGCTTTTCGACAACGAGAAGTTCCAAAAGAATCTGTATATACATTTGTCCAATTACTCAGGCTATGAAAAGGTAACCTTCAGCAGTTTCAATCTGGAATTAGAAACACAGGGCCCTGCTACCACAATAATAAACTATTTCTTTGAAAACGGTGGCTTAATCGATATAAAAGATTGATTTATATTCTACAAAAAGGGCTTGTGACAAAACTATTTTATCTATCTTAACCTGTACTTAGGAGTATAAATTGTATCAATGGAAGCTTGGTTAAAGATATTTGCAGATGTTTCTCGGCGAACACGGATATTTTACCGGAAAACCTATCATGAGGTAGGTTTTAGCGAAACTATGAATCATGGACGATGAATGTGAGCGACGGTAAAATATCCTATGGTGAGCCGCTAGAAACTCTTGCAAATATCTTGGAAGCAACCATTGATACAATTTTATACGGTGAGTACTATGTTAAAATAAATAACTTTCGGTTTTGCAACAAGTCCTTACTATTTTAATAACAAAAAGACTATTCCGCAGCGAATGTAATTCATTCCCTGCGGAACAGTCTTTTTTTTTGCAAACCCTCATATTTAAACCAACTTACGAATATAGCTTTTTTTGTACTTCAGCTTTTTTCTTTTGTTCAATCAATATCCCAAACGCTCCTGCTAATACTATAGCCATTCCAATATATTGACCCAGCACCATAACATCTCCGAACAGGAGAAAGGCTACTATTGTTGCAACAATTGGCATTAAAAGCAGGAATACCTTAACAATCCAAACCGGGAACCGTCTGAGGTTATAATAATATACAATATAGATAAGTGTCTGCCCCAACCCGGCAGCCAACACCGCCACCAACAGAGGTCTGTTTTCAGCCAACAGTTTGAGTTGTCCCATGGTTCCCATAACAAGCGACGTGCCGATAAACAGTATCATTGTTATAAAATTATTATAGAACGCAACTACATTATCTGCAGCGGGATTCTTCTTATCCAGCTGTACGCTTTTGATTATAAAGGCATTGATGGAAACAAACAATGCGCTTAATATAAAGAATATATCCGCTTTATTCCCCAGCTTGAACTGACTAAAGTCTATTCCCATAACCATAAGCACACCAAAGAGCATTATAAAGGTGTATGTCCAGTCCAGCTTTGTGAATTTTTCTTTATATATTATTACCGACATCAAGTTGACAAATATAATATCACATTTTAATAAAGCAGTTCCGGCTCCTGCATGTGACATCCCAAGGCCAATGAATGCCGTCAGATCCAGCGAAAACCCCAGAACACCAATTAGTATCAATCTGAATAGAATGCCTTTTGTTTTAATTAACAGCTTTAATTCGTTTCTTTTAAACATTATTACAGTCAAGAGAATCATAGTTATAAAACGAATCACAATTCCAACTGTAAAAACTGACATTTCCGAAACGGCTTTTTGGCTTGCGACATAGTAGCATCCCCATATGAACGCTAATAGCAATAAAGGAGCTGTTTGTTTTATTTTCATTAAATCATGTATCCCCTTACTAGTTTTAATAATTCGTCGTAACCACCAATAAATCCGGATACCGTAGCTCTGAAGCCGCCATATTTTTCAAACTCATTGTACTTCATTCCAAATTCCTCAAATGATTTGTTAAATTCACTGAGTTTTTTGAGCTGATTCATATATTCTGCTTTAACAGGTATATCAATTCTGCTTGCTACTTCAACATCACATGAGTTCAACTTCTTGTGCCAGTTGAAAGGAATAGTCATTGACAGGTCACCACCTATTAATTGTGACCAATGGTGATGGTTTCTGCATGCTGCTGACAGTAATCTGGTCTTATAGCCTCTTTCCTTAAATATCCTGTAAGCTTCTTTCATAACTGCAATTCCTGACCATTCAAGGATTTCAGGATCAACAATTATATCCTGTTCATCGGTATATTTTTTCATCCAGTCATCAGTCCTACCAATCATTATGGTGCAAACAGGTGACATGGTTTCAGTAGACAGGCCTTCAGCCTCTCTTCTCTTCAAGCCTCTTTCAACAGCTTCAGCAACTGCAACCGCCTGTGCAACAGTAAAAGAAACGGTAGCATTTATACTGATTCCTCTGTAAGTTGCCTCCTCCATCGCTTTAATTCCTGCTTCCGAGGCTGGCATTTTTACCTGCATGTTTTCGCCAAGACTATTTATAACATCTGCTTGCTGCAGCATTTTTTCAGTGTCCCTGTAAAACTTGGGATTTGTCTGAATTGACAATCTGCCCTTTTTACCCTTTGTTTCATTAAAAATAGGAAGAAGCTTTTTTGATCTAAGAGCACCTATTTCATAAATCAGAGCCCAAGCCACATCCTCTTCGGTCATGTCTTTTCTCTCTGCCACCATTTCTTTTATACGTTTTTCCCATATAGACAATTCACCTTTGATAACAGAACCTACTATAGCAGGATTACTTGTAGCGCCTACACAGCCTCTCTCTAGTGCATAGTTCAGTTCGTTTTCCCCGCAGGAATCCATCCATATATCTGTATTTGGAAATTTAACCACTGTTTCATGTAATTTACCTTTAAATGTGCTCATAATCTACCCCCAAATATTTTTTAGATGCTTTTGTTAAGGCAATTACCATCAGTTGAAAAACTGACAGTAATTGCCCATATATTTTACCTACTCTATAACTTCATAATTCATCATTTTTGCTGCCAGTCTCAATACATCTCTGTATTCTCCGTAAAACATAGCCAGGTGATGTGCAACACCTGTTTCGGTAACTGTGTTCAGCAGTTCATTAATGTTCTGCTCAAATCTTACCTTTGTGTAGGTTCCGCAGAGTTGTTTCTTCATTTCCATAGATTCACCGGCTGCAAGGAACATTCTTGTTTTTCCACGGGCAGTGTCAAATCTCATAAGATTAACATGACCCTCTTTCATTACAAAACCGGCAGTTACACCTTTACCTCCGGCAAAGTAGGTATCGAGTGTTCTTTCACTCTTTCCATCCCACAAATTAGCCGGTGCAACACCACAATGCCACATAAGTGCAAAATCTTCCTGTAGGTCAACCTGTGAAAGGTCTGCAAGGTATGGTGTTTCAGCACCTAATGCAGCACCAGCCAGCATGGACAGAGCACCCTCAATATCACCCTCACAGGCTAAAATTATTCCTCTTGATTGGAGAATGGACATTGCTGCACAAGGTGAAATTCCATAGTTTGCTGCAAATTCGGGCCAACATCTTACTGCTACTGCCGTAAGGCCATTTTTTTCAACAAACTTAGAAGCGCTTACACAAAGCTGAGCAACTTTTTTAACTTGTGTATCATTTACTTCCTTACATATAAATAACGACCTGACTTCCTTCTCTTCTTCTTCAATCTCTATATCAGTAACAGACTGTGAAAACATATCTGCAATTTCATAATGGTCTATCAAAATGCCTGTTTTTTGATAGATATCCATGTCATCAACACCAACATTAAAGAATCCATGTGCACGATAACCTACAAGTCCTACCTTTGCATTTTGCAGAGCAACCTTTACTCTCAACGCATCTACCCATTTTTCATCAATGTTGTCACCTATGGTGCAGGAGTAGTCATCCTTTCCGGTCTTATAAAGATTGGAAGCATTGAGATTTAAGCCACAAACAGCATTCAGACGTATTTTACCGCCATCATATGGGAGCTCATTGTATGCCCAGAGTAAAAATGGTTTTTTAATATATTTTGCAAATACCAAAGCCAGATGACCCAAATGGAAGGTACCGCTTATTATTACCAAACCGTCTACATTAGCTGCTAACAGTTTAACTGCAGCTTCTTCTGCATCTTTTACTTCAATTACGCACTCTTCAATAAATGTATAGTCTACATCAGGTAACTTTTTAAGGTCTTCAATTGTTTTTGTATACATTGCCTGTGCTGTTTTATATTCATAAGTGGTTCTAGTCAGACAAACAACGCCAAGTTTAACTCTTTGTTTCATAATTATCCCCCATCTACGCCTACAGCGTTCGTGATATTATTCTTTGGCTGTACCATCCCATGCATTTCTGAATACACCTAATCCATATGTTGTAAAGGGATGCTCAAAGCTTGCTTTGTATACATCTAATCCACAAGTTACAATATCTGCACCCAGAGCCGCAAAATCACCGATTTGTTTACCGTTTCTTACTGCTGCTACAATTATTTCAGTATCAAAGCCGTAGTTTCTATATATATTAATAATGTCAGAAATATAATTTATTGAATCATCACCGCTGTTTTCCTTCCAGCCTACGAAAGGTGAAACAAACTTAGCTCCCAATTTTCCTACAGGGATTGCCTGTGATGGTGAAAATACCAGTGTTACATTTGTTCTTATTCCCATTTTTTCAAGCTTTTTAGCTGCAATTAAACCCTGCTCGGTACATGGGAGCTTTATTACGTAGTTTGGTGAATAAGCTGCTACTTCCTTTGCTGCTTCAACTATATCCTCCCACTTATCATGGTGTGGGTTGATTTCGAAGGATACAGGGAATTTGTCCATACCCTCAATTCCTTCTTCCTTTATCCAGGCTGCTACATCCTTAACAACCTGCATAAATGGTTTTCCGCTTAATTGGATATGTTTTGGGTTAGTTGTAACACCATCAATACAAAAATTTTCATATGCATACTTGATTTCATCCAGTTTTGCACTATCTAAAAAATATTTCATAGCAGTATCCCTCACATTTCTTTAATAGATTTGGTTATTTGGTTTATTTATAAATCTCATCTTCAATATTTTTTACCTGTATTCTTGCATTTCTTAAATTCTTTGCACGCCATTCTTCAAGATTCTGTGTAAATTCAGTATTGAGGAAGGTGTCTACCATGGCACAACCTACAAACTCAGCAGTAAGCCAGCCACCAAGGCATAAAATGTTTGCATCGTTTATAGCTCTGGATTTTTCAGCAGCATAGGTGTTTTCACAAACTGCCGCATAAACTCCCTTGTACTTATTTGCAACTATTGATACTCCCATTCCGGTACCGCAGATTAATACTGCTCTTTCAAACTCTCCGTCCGATACTCTTTTAGCAACTGCCGAAGCTACTTCAAAATATGGTTTAGGTTCCTCTTCATTGAGGGTACCACCGTCAGTAACTTCATAACCCAACTGTGTTAAATGTGCTTTTATTGCTTCCTTTAATGGAAAGCCTGATTTATCTGAACCAATAATTATTTTTTTCATAAAACTCTCCTTATCTTTTCATGGATATGGCTTTTTCTGCTGCCAGAACTATTTCTTTATCAGTAAGTCCGTATTTCTCTTTTAAGAATTGTGTAAAACCTACTTCTCCAAAGGTATCCTTTACTCCGACTCTCTGTACCGGAACAGGATAGTTTTCGCTGAGGAATTCAGCAACTGCTCCACCCAGACCATTGAGTACTGAATGATTTTCGGCAGTTACAACTGCTCCGGTCTTTCTTGCACTCTTTAGCACAAGTTCTTCATCCAAAGGTTTAATTGTATGAATATTTATTATTTCTGCGTCAATTCCTTTTTCAGACAGAGTTTGAGCTGCCTTCAGAGCCTCTGCAACCATTATTCCGCTTGCCAGAATGGTAACATCACTTCCCTCTTTGAGAACATTACCCTTTCCAAGCTTAAATTCAGTATTGTCATCGAATATCTGTACTGCATTTCTTCTCAACAACCTTATATATACCGGGCCATAGTGTTCTAATATTTGCGGGAAAGCTTTCTTTAGCTGAGCGCTGTCTACCGGTTCGTATATAATCATACCCGGTATATTTCTCATAATTGCTACATCTTCCATACTCATATGAGTACCACCATTAAGCTCAGCAGTTACTCCGGGATCACTACCCATAATCTTTACATTGAGGCCAGCGTAAGCAACGGATAATGTAACCTGGTCACATACACGTCTTGTGGAAAAAGGAGTAAAGGTATGTGTAAAAGGAATTTTGCCCATTGCAGACATTCCCGCTGCAACACCTATCATATTTGCTTCCTGAACACCACAGTTTACAGTTCTTTCAGGAAAAGTTTCACCGAAACGTGTAGTTCCTGCTGCCCTCATAAGGTCTGCTTCTACTATAACAAGCCTGTTATCCTTGTTTGCATATTCTATTAACAGGTCAACATAGGTCTCTCTTAACCATCTATCTTCTTGTATCATAATTATGCATCCTCCCTTTTATCCAGTAATTCCACAGCCTTTTTCCAT
Organism: Bacillota bacterium; assembly: GCA_023443515.1. GTDB lineage: Bacteria > Bacillota > Clostridia > Acetivibrionales > DSM-1351 > Ruminiclostridium. The sequence continues at coordinate 1,048 of JAEZUC010000077.1, read as the reverse complement.
GTATCCTCAGAAATAGGCATATTATGAGAGGCAACACTATTTTCACAGAAAAATCCACCTTTACCCTTGATGGTATTCAATATAATCATGTGTGGTTTTCCTTTAATTTTCTTAGCATTGTCAATGGCATGTATAATTTGTTGCAAGTTATGTCCGTCTATGGACTGCACATGCCAGCCAAAAGCTTCCCATTTCCTATCCAGAGGTTCAAGGCCGTTTACTTCCTCGATTAATCCGTCAATCTGCATTTTATTGTAATCCGTAAAGGCTATAACATTATCAAGGCCTCTGGCACCTGCCAGCATAGCCGCTTCCCATATCTGCCCTTCCTGACTCTCTCCATCACCGATAATTGTATATACGTACAGGCTTTTCTTATCCATTTTTGCTGCAACCGCCATACCTGTTGCCGCTGAAAATCCTTGCCCCAGTGAACCTGTTGACATGTCTATGCCATTTGTTCTCTTCATGTCGCAGTGGCTTGGAAGGTTGGTGTTAGGCTTGTTAAGAGTATCCAATTCCTCTATTGGAATAAAACCTTTTAACGCCAGTGCAGAATATAGTGCCGGACCGCCATGACCCTTTGATAATACAAACCTGTCTCTGTTCTCCATTTTTGAGTCTTTAGGGTCAATATTTAATACGTCAAAATACAGTACTGACAAAACTTCACAGAGTGATAACGCTCCACCTATATGACCAACACCAAGTTTACCAATGGTTTGTATGGTTAACTTTCGTATCTCGCATGCTCTGTTTTCAAGCATTTTGATTTTGTTATCCATTTTTTACCTCCGAATCTCTGATTTCATATTTTTTCAATATATATAAATTTTTTATTATAGAATTGACTTAAGCAACTGATATACTGTTTCATTATTCATAACAGCCGGAGTTAACTGAATAATAGCAGCGCCAAGGCCAACTTCTGTTATATGTTGCAGGTCAGTTTCCTTAACCCCTATTTGACTTAAACGTACAGGCATATTCATACTTTTCATAAGCTCTTCAACCGCTTCAGAGAATTTCTCGAGACTTTCAAAGCCAA
>JAEZUC010000093.1 GCA_023443515.1 Bacillota bacterium | reverse complement strand
TATATGTAACAGTAATTAAGCAAAATAAATTAGAAAGTACCAGAACTAATAAGGCGTATAATGCAGAACCAACAACGACAGCACCAACAGCTGCAAGTATTGTAGTAACCAATAACAAGGCAGGAATGGACGACACGGTAGTGGTATCAAACGTAGTTGAAGGTGATTTGATAAATGTATATAGTGCATCAACAGGAGGAACTCTCCTTGGAAGTGCGACAGTAGAAGCCGGACAAACATCTGTATCAGTAGCAATTCCACAGATTGGAGCCAGTGCAGGATCAATATATGTTTCCTTGAAAAACAAGGACAAACTTGAAAGTTCTAGGACAGCACGAAGCTATACTTCTGAAACATCAGCAGGACTATCGGCATCAGTGATAACCGTAGTAAATAATTATGTTGGAACAGATGATATAGTAACAGTGACGGGTTTGGTGGCAGGAGATGTAATAAACATATATAATGCATCAACAGGAGGAACTCTCCTTGGAAATGCAACAGTAGAAGAAGGACAAACATCTGTAACCATAACAATACCACAGTTAGGAAGTACATCAGGAAATATATATGTAACAGTAATTAAGCAAAATAAATTAGAAAGTACCAGAACTAATAAGGCGTATAATGCAGAACCAACAACGACAGCACCAACAGCTACAAGTATTGTAGTAACCAATAACAAGGCAGGAATGGACGACACGGTAGTGGTATCAAACGTAGTTGAAGGAGATTTGATAAATGTATATAGTGCATCAACAGGAGGAACTCTCCTTGGAAGTGCGACAGTAGAAGTCGGGCAAACATCAGTCGCAATAGTAATTCCACAGGTAGGGTCTGGATCAGGATCTGTATACGTATCAATAAAGAAGGCTGGTAAGCTGGAGAGTACAAGGACAACGCAAAGCTATACTTCGGAAACATCAGCAGGACTATCGGCATCAGTGATAACGGTAGTAAATAACTATGTTGGAACAGATGATATAATAACAGTGACAGGCTTGGTGGCAGGAGATGTAATAAACATATATAATGCATCAACCGGAGGAACTCTCCTTGGAAATGCAACAGTAGAAGCCGAACAAACATCTGTAACAATAACAATACCGCAGTTAGGAAGTACAACGGGAACTATATATTTAACAGTAATTAAGCAAAATAAATTAGAAAGTACCAGAACTAATAAGGCGTATGCAGCAGAATTGTAAATGTAAGCCCATGAACTCTTAAGAATAGTACTGTAAGTAATTTGTTGTAATTGTTGATATAATAAGGTGCAGAGGTTAGCCTGGGCCGCGAAGCTAAGGCCGGAGCCATTTCAAAACCATTAGTTTTGAAACGGCTCCTTTGCTATCTTAATATATACTATGGGTCCCGAAGGATACTGCAGTGTAAAGTCAATATTTATTTAATCATTCTTAATTTTTCAAGCACGTTCCTAAAATACCCAAAAAAATCGGTTGAAAATCCCCCAATTAATTGGCCGAAGGTGATTCAAATCTGCCGGAATCATAGAAACCGGATTTATTCTTTTCCTTTACTCTGTAACTGGCGCCATTTATGTTGATGGTAGTTGAGTGATGCAGAAGTCGGTAAAGTCTATCGGTGCAACGGTATCCTGGGTGGAATTAAACGGTGAACTTGGGCATCTGGATAAGATAATAAACTCTACGCCCAGTTTTACAACTGTTACGGAAAACCGCTTTGAACGTGAGGGTGTAATGTATTTGAAAGGTGATATACCTGAAGAAGTAAACTTTGTAATAAATGATATGAGCAGGGTTATCCAGGATGAGAGCAGTGAAGAAGCATTAGAATTTACCAAGAACTGCAATGCAGTAATAATCTGTGGGACAAGCAAGCCATATGAGCTGCAGGAGATAAAGGAAAAAATAGAGTTGCTTCAAAAGTATGGTTGTTACAAAATAAATCTTTGTCTGGCATTTACACCGGAGAAGGAAAAAGCTCACTTGGCGGACTTATTCGGAAATAAGCATATCAGCGTATATTTTACCGAATACACTCCTGATATGTTTGTAGAGGATGTAAATAGAGATGTAATCCAAAGAATACTTCAGGAATATATCACAGAGAAAACAAATGATAATATGGTTAAACTTTTTTAATTCTATCCAAGGCTCCATGAATAAAACGTCATGGGGCCTTAACAATTACTACAGAAAAAATGGAGGCTTATATAAATATGTACATGAATGAGGCTTTTGACAGTATTTGTTTTAAAGGAAGTATCGTATCCCAAAGTGCAAGGTTCGTATATCTTTGTCTGTGCAAACATGCTGATAACACTAATCAAACCTGTTTTCCATCCCTGAACAGAATCGCTCAGATAGTGGGTAAATCACTCTCTACAATCAAGAGAGCCATGAGAGAACTGTGCAAATACGGAGCAGTAGAGCGGACTCCACGATTCAGGAAGGACGGAGGGCAAACCTCAAATTTATATAAAATAGTTCCTTGTAACTTTGAAGAAGTGTCAAAAAGTGAAGCTGAAAACAAAGTTGATCAAGACCAGTCTGAAATGTGTGGTACACTCCAGGAGGATATTTCTTATTCAGTACCTGAAGTAAACGAACCAGCTCGTGCATGCACGCCATCCATGGAGGAAAAGAAGCAAGATAACAGAGAGCAAAAAGACGATGAAAACAATTCCTTTGGAGAACCAGAGGCAAATACAATTGATGCCTTGGGACATGTACATATTATCAATGAAACTCCAGAAAACACCGCCAACCGATTTAAGCTAAGTAAATACATGAATAGTACAAAAAACAGAGTGTCATATTGGTTTGAGTCCCTTAATCAAAAATTCCACTGCCCAAATTTAAACTTTTTTAGGAAAAATGAACCGGGGGGAGGTCATGGGCGACCCCCCAGGAACTTATCCATTTAACTAGGGTTACTGAAAAAGAAAGTATGTATATTTATGCATATATAAATAGTTATCATAACCTTAAAAAACATATAAAATGCTAAAATCATAGTTAAAAAATACTAATCTTATAAAAATTAAGGTTATAAAAATTAAGGTTAATTGAATTTGTAACTTCTGTTTTCTTCAACATCTTGTGGTTGAAGGATTAAGGTCAGTTTTTTAGGAATAAAAATAATGCCAAATATTCTAAAAATGGTATATAATCGATATAAGATAGCTAGAATTCAGTATTTTTGCGTACGGCTAAAAGGCCACCGTAAGAACATTGAACGAGTAACTTCCGCCGGCTGATTTTCTGAAGGATTAAGTTCCGGCGATATCTGTCCTGAATTTTGTTATCCTATTTTCTTAAAAGTGCAGGCTTTAAGTGCACTTCATCTGCTGGTATATGTTTAAGCGAAAGCCTTTCCAGCAGTACAGTATCCATTAGCATTTGGGCCAGTTGAAATGGGTTGTGTCCATTTAGACTGGCTCTTGCTATGCTGTTAATGTGATTTATGGCTAAGGTTACCTGTTCCTGGGTAAGATTATTAAATGACTTACCTTTAGGCAGTATGTATCTAATATATTCATGATTTTTTTCAATATGTGGTTTTTGATAAGAAGCCATTGGATTACAGAAAAATACCCTTGTCCGTTCAATACCAGTATCATCATACTCAAGTTTTGCTGGGTTTTTAAATTCCGAACCATTGTCAGTAAGTATAACAGGAAAGCATCGCTTAAAAACATTAGCCCCAAGCCATTCGTAAAGCTTATCTATGGCATCTTTAACACACTCTTGAGTACAAGCGTCCATAAGGAACGCAATCATTAAGGAACATTTGCGAAAGAAAAAGGTAAGAAGTACTTTCCCACTTCGGGTTCCATGAACAGTATCCATTTCAACTACTGGTATGTCTTGATTTGCCTCAAGAAAAGCATTGAAGTCTTCATACGTTCTGCCAATTCTATGTTCTGGCGTTTTCTGAAATAATGTCCCAGCCTTCTTTCGAAGTTTATATTTGACCTTTCTTGGGAGATCAATACTTCGAGCCGTAAAGACATTTTTCTCAAAATACTTGTATACTGTTCTTTCAGAACAGTTGATTTCCATTTTGTGATTAGCATAAATATGCGAAATGGACTGACCTTTCATTATTAACGGAGATATGATATTGTCGAGATTAGTCAGTTCCCTAGGTGTTATATTCAGCCCCTCCCTTGATGATTTTAGTAGCTCCTGATAATTTGTGTGGGCTACTTTAGCCCGATATTGGTATCTTTCAGTATTACAAGCAATTGTACGTATACATCCATTGCAAACATATGGAAACCGACTAAGCTTCAAACATTTTTTAGATGAATAATCGGGACAAGCTCTATAACAATTAACTATTTTGCACTTCTTACAAAGACGATCGCATGATTCAGTACATATGTGCTTTTTATCACAATCCTTATTATTCTGACAGGAAAGGAGCTCAGACCGTTTTTTCCAGCTACTAATAACCCTGTTTCTCTTTATTTCTTTAGAGATAGTAGTTGGGTCTTTCCCAAGCTTAGCTGCAATTTCCTTAAGAGTATACTTTTCATCCAGTGCATATTC
>JAEZUC010000060.1 GCA_023443515.1 Bacillota bacterium | reverse complement strand
AGGAATTCCTAAATTACTTGTTTTTGTACTGAAGGTAAATGAATCGGTCCAGTCACTTTCAATTCCCTGACTAATTGATCGTATCCTATATGTGTGACTTTCACCCGGGATTAGCCCAGTTTGGACATATGAGTTGGCTTCTACCTGCTGAGTCACACCGTCAATTTCTATTTCATACCCCTCGGCATTTGTAACTGCTCCCCATGCAACAGTTATTGAATCAGTGGAACATTCGCCATCAATATTTGACGGCACATTAGGCTGTGAGGCTTGAGTATATTCCGTTACTACATTGCTCCATTCACTTTTCCCGCCGGAATTTCTTGCCCTTATCATATAAGTGTGACTGGTTCCCGGAACTAGTCCTGTTGCTGTATAGCTTGTACCAGCATTGCCCAGAATAAGCTGTGAATCAATCATTATATCGTATGAAGTTGCTCCCTCTGCAGCATTCCACGTAAGACTGGTTGTAGTTTTAGTTGATGCTACTGTAATGCCATCGGGTACAACAGGTCTTTCAGGCAAAGTCGCTTTTGACCGTTCCTGACTCCAATTACTTTGCGTAGTGTTATTTGCAGCTTTTACCTTATATGTATAGGAAACAGCTGGCTCAAGAGAGTCGAACGTTATTGCAGTAGAAGTAGTTTTATATATTTTTCCATCAAAATATACTTGGTAATGCTCTGACTCCGGTACACTTGTCCATGATATAAGGATACTGCTATGTGTAGAGGACGCAGTAACCTCAGACGGTGAATCAATACAGGTATAAACAGAATATGGGTCTGAGCTGTTACCATCTCCGCCTCTGTTATAGGCAATTATTTTAAAGCTGTATTCCTTTCCTTTTTCCAAATTTTCAAAGGTATAGGATGTAACATTTCCAACATCTATTTGCGTAATTCCGTTATCTATTTTATAACCAGTTGCTTTTTCAACAGAATTCCAGTTTAGAGTTATGGATGTAGAATCAGCTACAGAGCTTATCCCAGTGGGAACCTCCGGAACGTTAGGCAAAGTAGTCTGACTTATTTCAGTGCTGTATCCACTGACCCCGCCTGCATTCTTAGCTTCTACGGAATATTTATAGGTAGTGTCTTCTAGAAGGTTTGAATCAATAATGCTTAAAGTCGTAACGTTTTCAGCAATCAGTACACCGTTTCGTTTTATATCGTAAACCTGTCCTTCGGCCCCATTCCATGAAACTCTTATGCTGTTTGTGCTGATAGCTTCCGTTTGTACAAAAGGAATGACAGGTACATTGGGTAAGGTTTTTGCATCTGATTCTATTTCTACCCATTCAGTTTCGATACCATCCACGTTTCTACTCTTAATTCTCAGTGAGAAAGTTTTTTCCGGTTCTAACCCCGTTATTGTGTCATTGAGGTTTTCAGTCCAGGCATTTTGTTTTATAATGTTGCCCTCATCAAATGCAGCAAGACGATATTGTGTATTTTCAGGATTTCCATTTCCTTTCCACTGTGCCGAAATACTTGTATTTGTAATATCATTAACTTTATATTCTGTTGGATTATTTGCTAAAGTATATATAGTTACGTTTTCTGAAAACTCACCCTTCCCGGACACATTATTTGCCCTGATTTTATATGTATATGCTGTGTTTGGTGCAAGGCCCTGAATTTTATATGAGGTTTGTTCTCCGTTTTCTATATGGTGTAAACCGTCATTTAAAAACAAATCGTACCCGGTTGTAGCATTTTCATCAATGCTTGTCACTTTATCCCACGAAATTGTAAAGGATTCGGAAGTCCTTTGAACCTTGATATTCTTTGGAACATCAGGAAGGGTATACTTTGTAATTGATTGTGACCAAGCACTAAAAGACGGATTTCCACCGTTTACAGCTCTTACTTTGAATGTATGCATTGTACCTGGAAGTAGTCCATCTATCATACATAAATTACTTGTTACAGTTTTAGTATTAGTTACATCCTCATCCACAGCTATTTCATACTCTGTTGCCTCTGCAACACCATTCCATGTTAACTTAATGGAATTTGCAGTAACAGACGAACCTGTTCTATCATCAACTTTAAGCCCAATAGGGGTTGAAGGTGGTGCAACAAGTGTCTGGTTTGTAACAGAATTACTTGCTTCCGATGTTATTACACCATCAGAGTTTTTAACCATAGCTTTAAAAGTATATGGCCTTTCTGGTTCCAGTCCTGTAACATGTATTATTTTTTTAGTACCGGAAACTGAAGTAAGTGTAATCCATGTAAGCGGGTCGGTAGAAGCAGTGCTCACAGGTAATAATTCACCTGAAGAAGAAATATATCTGGCAATCCCAGTTAATGTATCGGTACACAAAATCTGATATTTTGTATAAGATGGATTTTTATCCAATGAAATATCGTTTGAAGTCAATATGTCCAAGGAATACGATGTAGGATTAACTGCAAATATGTTTGGAACAGAGGCAAGCGTGTATATACTTGAAGTTTCAGAATAGTCACTGCAATTTGATGCATTGTCCGTAACCTTGTACTTATACGTGTACCTTGTATCAGGACTTAAATTCTGATCCAGATAAATGTCCGAATTCCATTCTTCAAAATCCACATCATTTCTGTTAAACATAAAGGAAGTAGCTCCTAACCCCGAACTAACTCCATTTGAAATCGGATCGGAGGAATTTGAAGAAATCAATATTTCTGTGGCACTTTTTGCTGTTAACAAAGGTGCATTGGTAACAGGGGTAGTCTTGTCTACCTTAAATGTAACTGTTGACTCGCTTGATTTACCTCCACTGTTATCCTGTGCCCAAACACTAAGGGTATGGCTTCCTTCCGAAACCTCCGTGACATCTATAGCACTTCCGTCATCAGGAAATGTTTGACTAGTATTGTCAGAAGTAATGGTATTACCATATTTTTGGCCGGGTTGTCCTGCCGTACCGTCTATCCGATAGTAAATAGTATCTAAATCACCATTATCAGCGTCATACATTGTACCGGTTAATGGCATTTTGTTTTTACCGACCTCTGCCGAAAAGGTAAAATTAATTATCTGTCCGGCGTTGTTTATGGACAGTGTAGGTAAAGTGTTTTGTCTTATTTCAACTGTGATTTGCTTGGCCTGACCAATGTAGCTCTTATAAGAAATTGAATCGTTTATAGCCCATGCCTTCAGTTCATAAATACCTTCAGTGTACTTAGTTGTATCCAGGTCATACGTTTCAGCCGTAGAAGCTGTAACCAAGCTTGTCCAGGTAGTTGCTCCCTGCTTTCTTATCTGAAGATTGTATTTTACTGTTTTGCTTACAGTATCCTGAGATCCGGCATTATCATTATTCTTATCATATGCAAACATACCAATAGTTACAGTTTTATTCAATACTGCGTTATTACCCAGTTCTGTATTTGCCTTTCCGTTATAAATATATGAAACGGATGGGATATAGTTTTGGTGGTTAAATCCGCTGTTTGAATGAGGAGACTGGTTTATATGTGCATTCTGAGTATATTCTCCGTTGTTTGTGTGTTTTACAGATTGCCCATAGGGGACATTGTTTGAATGTCCTGTATTTGAATGTCCCGTTCCATTTGCATGTTTAGTTGTCATATCAGTATGCTTGAGTCCTGCATCTGTATGGGGCAACCCCGCATCAGTATGTCTGGTACGATTGGAATTCCAGTAATTCGAGTGCCCCCCTCCACTATTTGAATGACCCCCTCCGCTTTCGGTATGTACTCCTCCGTTATTAATGTGATATGTGGAACGCTTGAGAGTATTGTTATGGTAAGCACCAACATTAGTATGTTTACTTACATCATAATGCGCATTATTGTGTTGATTTGAATTATTATGAGAACTATAATTATTGTGTGTCGTGGTGTCAAGAACCTGATTTGCTTTTTGTTCAACGGTCTTCTTTAAGCCCTTGAATGTATCAAAAAGTGTTGAATCGAATGAATTTGTTACAGCGAAAGTTGTGAAATTGTATATGGAATCTGACAAAGTTACATTTTTTATTTCCTTGTTTATCATAGTAATCCCCCTGTCTTGCTAAACTTCATTGTCATTAATAATTTTCTTTATATCATTTAACTTGATATAGCCTGCATTATTGAATATTTCCACTATTTCGGGTCTCAATAAGGGATAGTCTTCGGGATCAATATTCTTTATTGCATCAAATACCTTGATTTTGTAATCAATGATTTTAGAATTCAAATCATTTCTGTACATTAAAAAAATCCACGGTTCATAAAAATAACATGATAGTCCCGTTTGGGTATCATACTCATGGAAAGCATCCTTTTTTAATTCTTCAAATCCTTCAGGTTTGTGAAATAATATATCAATAAAATCACTTTCATATAAATTCATAATTGTTTCACCTGAATAACCATCAATAATATTACCTGAAGGTTCAACCGTATATCTAAAAATAAAGTCTTTATTACTGTATTTATTTTTATCTATATGGCTGTTTATAATTTCATCGATTATTTTTACATCGTTTATACTTGAATTTACCAGATCAATGTTATTCTCGTAATAACTGTCCTTGACAAATAGGTGATTGAGCTTGAAGGAATTGCATATTGAGGCAACAAGGTCTGTATCCTCACAATCAGAACACCTGAACAAAACAAACCCGCCCATTTCAATAAGATCCAGTATCAAATCCTCTATTACATCCTCAGAATAAGCCTTTAGCTGACTTGGATTAATTAACATAACATGAGCAAGGATGTTTTTATCAATTTTCACACTTTGGGAGAAATCAGGTTCATAAACGATAAAAAACTTATCGCCTAATCCGAACTGATTAATATTGTTATATATATTTGAAAGTATTTTTTTATCAGTAACATTTTTTATATTAAGTAAATACATTTATCAATCCACCTCCAATTCATTTTTGCTAATAGGAATGAAGCCCTCTTCCCCAAATGCCGAAACGGCTTCCCACCAAACACCCATACAGTTGCAAGCTAAACATGTACTACATGCTTTAGTCTTATTATGCATATTCTTGTAAGTTAAAAAGAAATCAGTATCAATATTTCTGTTGGGAAACTTAACGGTGGTTTGCTGCTGTGGAATATGGTCCATACTCTGAATGTTTCTGGGAAGCTTGTACAACGCACCCTCTCGGTTTCTCCACATACAAGCCGGAACCTGTTCAAATTGAAGATAAAGGTCATCATGCTTCATACATAATTCATAAAAATCAGGCAGTATCTCCTTTAGACATTCATAAGAAAATCCAATTTCTTTCACAAAATTGATATCCCTTACTGCATAGCCATCCAAATGAGGATATGATATACCTACATTCCTAATGTTAAGCTTGTATAGATACTCAACAAATGATGGAATTTCTCTATAATTTACTTTAGACAAAACAATTTCTATTCTTCCAACAGTGTTAAAACTGCCGTAGACACTCTTTATTTCTTCTATTGATTCCATGGTTTGTGAAAAAGCATCTGCCCCATTAACCTGAATAACCTTATTGTGTATATCAGAACATCCATGAAGAGCAATTACATAAAATATATTGATATTGTTATCATAAATATCCTTAACATATTTTCTTAAGTTTCTGCCATTGGTTTGCAGGCTTATTCTTTTTGAGGGGTATTTATTTTGTATGTACAAGAGCAGCCGTAAAAATTCCTTCCTGACGGTAGGCTCCCCTCCGGTAATTACGACGTGGTTTGCATCAGCAAATTCCTGACTATTGATAATACTTATTAATTCGCCATATGGAACATCAATAGGTATACCTGCATCAATCCAATCCTGATAGTCAGGCTTGACAACACAATGTATACAATTGTTATTACATGTATATCCAATTTTTAAGTCATAGGTTTTTCCAGTACTCATAATTTAGTCCCTCTTTTTTCACAAATTCCACAAGTTTAGCCCTTGATATGCCTTGATTTTTATTTCCATCAGAAACACGGTTTCCGTGGGCAATGTTTGTATGGCTGTTAGATACTATCTTTTTACATCCCACAACTGCTCTGAAAATTTTTAATTCCTCTGAACTGTCCATATCTCTATTACCTTTCACACAAAATTTTATCTATTTGTTCTTTATTTCTTTTAAGGATTTCTTCCATGATGGAGTATCGCTTGTCTTTTACAGAATTCATGTCAAAGTCAGAACACTGGTCAAAGTCGACATCCATACAGTATTCGTAGAAATCTGAATGTCCTGCCACATCATAACCCTTATAAACATTAAATACCCTGAAAAGTTCGAATTCACTGGTTTTAAGAAGCTTGTCCGGCTCAGTACTATATGTTAAATCTACTTTGTAATCATGCTTTTCCAGAAAGTCTTTTATTTCTTTGATAAAGAAAAATGGATGATCTACTGCAAGCTTTATTACACTTATATTTATTTTGTCCCTGTAAACATCAACATCTCTCAAAATATCATATGCCTGTACAAATCTGCTTATAAAAACATCGCATACGGTTTCATCAAGTTTATCTAAAGTACCTTTAGAAGTAGAATGATTGGCATTGCACCCACCACAACAGTAAATAAAATAGTCACATTTACTACAATAATTGTCGAACCTCTTTTGGATGTCATTATAATACCTTTGATATCCCTGAGAATCATAAATCTCTTCAATGGCATTAAAATCATATATATTCCCTATTAAATAAATCTCTGGGTAATCTCTGTCACAAGGGTAAATATCACCAGTAGGGCCAATACAAAGCCAATTACATCTGCAATCGCTGTTTGAGCAGCATATATTACGATTTCCGACGATATGCTTTGTGGCCTCCATTGCAAGTCTTTCTTCACAACCCATATGGTCGTACAACCAAAACTTGTAATAATTTCGAAAACTGTCAGCATATTGTACTACCGAGGAAAATTCCAGTGTATTTTTTTCTGCTTCCCCGGATTTAAATATAGTATTAAAAGCAAAGCATCTATCGCTTCCAATTTCTTTCAAAGTATTATACATTTCAATCATTTTATGGTGATTATAGTCATTTATTACAGTAATAGTACCTATACTTTTAGAGTATTTCTTGAATATCTCTGCAGTTTTGGCAAAATCAAAATCCATGTCCCCTGTTCTTACAAAGGCTTGTGACATTACATCGTAGGAAACGCCTATGTCCAAATCGTAATCTCTTGAAAGCTTAGCCCAGGCTTCATCAAGAAGTGTTCCATTAGACTGCATATATTGTGTAAATGAAGAGTTGTAGTATTTGTAAAAAACCTCCTGCACTTCTTTATACCAATCACAGCCCATTAATGTTGGCTCTCCACCATGCCATATCCAATTTACCTTCTCACTATATAAAGACGATAGTCTGGCTATATAGTCAACAAGTTCAATGGACATTTTTGCATCTCTATACTTATCCCTGCTGGGTTTATCATAGCAATGTAAACAATTCAAATTACACTGGTGAGTGCCCTTTACCAATAACGACCATTCTTTTCTACGTGTCATAATTTAACCCCCAAATCATTTGTCTTTATAAAGTACTGTGTTTTACCGTCACTTATCACCGAATCGTAGTATAATGATTTTCCCATGTATGAGTAGACTCGCCGTACTTGTCCGCCAATACCTATTGTATTCTGACTTTGAGGCTGATACGGATAAGACGAGCAATTATATGCTCTTATGCTGTCAACTTCTTTGTCTGTCAGTCTTGTTAGATATACGTCAGACAAAAGATTGTTTTTAATTGAATCTTTGTTTAAGAAAGTATTCTCCGGCAAGCCCCATATCCTGTATTCACTCCTGCTCCTACAGATCTTTAGCAGTGTGCGTCGCAAATTTATTATTTTCTGCAAATCCTCTTCAATCTGTTCACCACTAAGCAAGTCCAAGTTTGAGCAATAGAAATTGATGTTTAAAGCTTGGTACATTGAGTATATAGTAATGAAATCAGGTTTTATTTCATCTACCAGGTACGTGATATCATTACTTACTATCTCACAAGGATTTCGGTTATCTGAATTATTGCGATATATATATGCCAGCAAGTCAATGTTGACATGTAGCTTTTTTTCATTTTGAATATAGCTTGTAATTTCTATTAGCTTTGAATTGTTGATTAATGTACGTGAATTATATTCGTTTATTTCTTTGTCCAAAGTCTGTATACCAATGGAAATATATTTAAAGCCGTATTCAGCCAGAATATCCATTTTTTCTTTTGTTAAAAAAGCAGGATGGGCCTCAAAATGTTTATATTTTATATTCATTATATTTGGTATTAAATTAAATATTTCTTTCATCTTGGAGGCAGTCATTAGTGAAGGTGTTCCTCCTCCAAAATATAATGAATCAATTTTTCTTGAATTTAATATTTTTCCGTATTGCAATAATTGCTGTGGCAGTTGCTCATCATAATATTCATTATATTTGACAGAACCAATAGCTGCTTTTTCTCCAAAATGAACACAGAATTTGCATTTATTTATACAAAAAGGGTTATCAATATACAGGTTGAAAGTCTCACCGGACCTCCATATTTTTTTAAGCCATAAATCCTCAATTATTTTAAAATCAATTACGTCCATCTATACACATCCTTCATCATTATTTAGATTTTTGCAGTCATTAAACCAGATTCACTGTAGTAAATGCATTTATTACAGCATCCTCTAATTCTGTTTCAATTTTTTTAATTTCTTTGCTGATTTCATTTATGAATTCCGTATAGATGTGGTTTTTATCAATAACCTTCAGGTTAATGTCCTGTTTAAGATTTGTACAGTAAATTGAAAAATCTCTCCAGAAGCTTTTAAACAGGTATTTATACAATTCTATAAGTATTAGTTTTGATACTTGTTCACCCAAACTATTATATTTTTCTGAGAATTCAGAATTAATTGAAACTTTATTTATGATAGCGTTAACAAAACTATCTATAAAGTAACTACCTGAATAATAGCTTTTTACAGCGTCTATTATGCTTTCAAAATTGAACTCTCTTGTTCTTGAATCCAGAAGCTGTGCCGAAATAACATCCTGGGTAAATTTTACCAATTTTCTGAGCCTTGATTGAACTTTAGATGAAGAGAAAACCTTTTGATCGAGTTTAGTAAACTTAGTAATAAATCCACTATCAATATATTTGAAAATATCATCGTCAAGTGAAACTAAAAATTGACTTAGTCCCGAATTACCTTGTCTCCCTGCTCTACCCATTACCTGAGCATCAATTCTTCTATTGGCATATCGCTTCATAACAACAACAGTCAGCCCACCATCATAATCAACTTCATTATTTATCTTTATATCAGTACCGCGACCAACCATGTTTGTAGTTACAAGAATACTTCCTTTTTCACCTGCTGAAGCAACATATTCCTCTTCCCCGAAAGCTGTATTATTATTCAGCAGTTTTACATGATACGTATCCTTAATCATTTTATAAACTTTTTCAGACTCAAGGTCAGATTCACAGATAATTACAATTGGATTTCTACTTTCACTATATGTCTCCATAAGTTTTAGCAGCTTATCATACTTGTCTTCTTTTGTTTTTAATATGATATCCGGCAGGTCAATCCGCTTTACTTTTCTTTGAATCGGTACCACTGTAACATCCTTGTTAAATATCAATTTAAATTCTTCCCGGCCTAAGTATGCAGTTCCACTCATACCTGTAAGAAAGCGGTACTTTTTAAAAAATATTTGGTACAGTATATTTTCAGAATCCGATTTTTCTCCTGATATAATACAATTTTCCTTTATTTCCAATGCCAGCTGGATTTCATCTGAATATGTACAGTTTTGTAGGAGTCTCCCGTTTTCTTTATTAATTATATTTAATCTTCCATCTGTTATTTTATAGTCCACATCTTTAATAAAAAGATGTTTCGCCTCTATACAATATAAAAGTGCACCCAAAAACAAGCTATCAGAATAAACATCTATTCCATAGCTCTCTTTAATCTTTTTTACGCCATTATCGCTTAAATCTATCGTATGATTATGAAAGCTATAGGTATAATCATAATTTTCCGTACTTTCTATAAAACTATCTGTTTTTAAACAATCCTTTTGAGCCTCAATTCCTTTTAAATTGTCACTTATTTCAGTTGCTTTTCTGAATACTTTTATTCTGCTATCCTCATTAACAGTCTCTGAAATAGAGCACTTTGAATTTGCATTATCAATAAGCACGTAATCAATCTCATCAATTATTACTTGGTTTAAAAGCATACTTTTGCCGTTTTGCATAGTTCTTAAATAGTCAAATACGATTTCTGTAGAAGAGGTGTAAATTACATCTAACTTTAACAATGCTTGTTTATCACAAGAATCCGAGTTTGCACCTGATTCTATGCAGAATTTGCTTAAAACAGGAAGAGTATAGTTAAAGTCACGTTCTGCTAATACATCATTTACTGTTACAATATGAACCTGACCTTTTTTTGAAAGAAAAATGGTTGTGTATATAGAAGTTATTGTTTTGCCTTCACCGGTTTTCATGTCTATTATATATCCGTCGCACATTAGCAAAGCGGCTAACAATTGAAAGTCGTGGGTTTTTATTTTAAGTTCATTTTCAACAACTATGTATATATATGCAAATAATTTAATCCTGTCATTAAATATTTCTTCATTTATTGTCTCAAAATTTGAATAACAAAGGTTCTTTTTTAATTTTGAAACCTTTAGTTTTATTTTATGTAGCTCTTTATAGTACTTTTTTAAAAGTAAAGAATTAAGTAGATTTTTTACACTGTTTAACAAGTTTTCACCTAGTTTTATAAAGTATATTTTTGTATGTTCGCTATGATGTATGTGTAAAAGTGTATTTACATTTTATGCCTGAATAAATACAATGTCAATTCCATGATTATTTACATAATTTCTTCATATTCTACATTTTTCGCCATAAGTATCTTTTGTAGGAGGTCAGAGGGAAAACTAATATGATATTACTTAGAAAGGTATTTTGATTTTTTAAATATTCATCGTTTTTTGTGTAAAATGGAAGAGGTTCAACTCCGTCTAACACATGAGTTGAACCTCTTCCATTTTACACACTTGTTTTTTTATTAAGCTTATTTTTAATTACATACGTCTGTTTAATCTCACATAACTTATCCTGGCAGTTTTCACAACGCAGAGTTTCATTTGAGCCTGACCAAAAACGCTCAGGGTTTCTAGCATATGTGAGTTCCCATCTGATTAAAATAATAATAGAGACAATAAATAAAGTCCATGAGAAAAAATCTTTAATAAATAACATTGGGGTAAACATCATAAAATGCCCCCAGTCAAATATTCTACAATTTACACAACAGCGATTTTTCATGTAATGTTGAAAAGGGCAGAAGAATAATATACATGTCAAGTCGCATAAATAATAAAAAGCAGTCAACATAAATAAATCTAATTCTGCTATTACACCAAATAAATACAGCATTCCAAAAGCCACAGTTATAGTTACCCATACAAGTGCTATAATCCATGCTTTATAATTTTGATCTTTTACAAATTCAAATAGTTTAATTTTATCGTAGCTAGCATCTTCTCTATAATACTCTATGTGCGCTTTTTTACCACCCATAGTAATTCTCCAGTTAGCAAAGAGATGCCAAAACATAGTAATCATGTAAACTCCCCAAATCAAATGCAAAGGGGCTACTTTCCACACAATAGGCTGATTTAAAATTTGCCATGCTTGATTATTATGAAATATATACAAATACAGTATAATCAAAAAAATACTTACCCTACTAACGTATCTCCAAATATACCATTGTAACATATTATTTACAAATTTATATTGTACAAGTTTTATTGTATTACCTAACCCCTTTTGTATTTTTATATATTGTGCCTTGGGACTTTTCATATTTAAAGCATTGCTCCTTTTGACTTGATATACAAGCATTTTACCAATCTACAATGTTTTACTTAAGGCTTTACCCCGTTATTCAGCCAGTCAACGAACTGCGCCTCAGTTATAATGCTTATATTTAAATCTTTTGCTTTTTTATTCTTTGATGAGTTTGACATATTATCATTGTTTATCAGGTAGTTAGTTTTGGAAGTAACTGACCCCGTTACTTTTCCTCCTTTTTCTTCAATGACATCCTTTAATTCATCCCTGTTTTTAAACCTCTCCACAGAACCTGTAATAACGAAGTTAATATTTTCAAAAATCTGTTCCGATTGAGATACCTGAATCTCTTCAAGTTCAATTTCTTTTAAAACATCATGAACTATTACTTTCTTTTTTTCATCGGCGAAAAATTTGATAAAGGATTCTGCCATAATATCACCGATTCCGCCTATTTGAATCAGTTCGGTAAAATCCGCATTCTCAACTTTATCCCAATCGTATTTAAAATACTTGCATATAAGTTTGGCATTTGACAGACCTACATTGGGAATTCCAAGGCTGTACAGAAGCCTTACAGCTGTAGTTTTTCTGGCCCTATTTATGGATGCAACCAATTTATTAAAGGATTTTTCACCCAGGCCTTCCATCTCAATTATTTCATTTTTGTATTTTTCTATATGAAATAAGTCTGCCAACTCTTTTATTAAGCCTTTTGCAATTAATTTTTCCAAAGTAGCCTCGGATAAACCTTCTATATTCATAGCATCTCTGCTGACGAAATGGGTAAAAGACTTTATCTGCTTTGCAAGACACTCATTATTAACACAGTATAATGTTTTTACACCACTTTCCTGCTTTATTTCGGTTTTGCCCTTACAAACAGGACATTCTTCAGGTATGGGAGCCATACCGCTTCTGGTGAGGTTTTCAGAAATCTGTGGTATGATCATATTTGCTTTATAAACACCTATGGTATCACCAATTCCAAGCTCCAGACCTTCCATGATGCTTAGATTATGAATACTGGCCCTGCTTACGGTGGTACCTTCAAGCTCAACGGGTTCAAAAATGGCAATAGGATTTATCAACCCGGTTCTTGAAGCGCTCCACTCAATGTGCAGAAGGGTAGTTTCTTTGATTTCATCCCTCCATTTAAAAGCAATGGAATCTCTGGGGAATTTAGCGGTAGAACCCAAGGACTCCCCGTAGGCGATATTATCAAAGGTAAGCACCAACCCGTCTGAAGGCAAGTCATTTCCTTCGATATTCTGTGAAAACCATTGAACAGTTCCTTCTATATCAGCACTTGTTACCTCTTTAAAATCAACTACATCAAAGCCCTGATCCTTCAACCAGTTCATTTGAGAAGCTCTGGAGTTATCAAGTTCAATACCGTCGGCTTTTACCACTGAAAAGGCAAAAAAATAAACATTTCTTTCGGATGTAACCTTATTATTCAACTGTCTTACAGACCCACTGCACAGGTTTCTGGGATTTTTATATTTTGCATCAACATCTGCAATTTCGTTATTTATTTTAATGAAATCTGAATAGCGGATAACGGCTTCACCACGCAAAATCAAGGTATCCTTGTATGGTATGGTGACCGGTAGGTTCCTGAATACCTTTGCATTGTTTGTAATAACCTCTCCCACTTCACCGTTTCCTCTTGTAACCGCCTTTACCAAATGCCCATCCTGATAAGTCAGCACAATAGTAAGCCCGTCAAGTTTCCATGAAAGAATACCCTTTTGACTGCCTATCCATTCCTTTAATGCACCAACATCCTTGGTCTTATCTAAAGACAGCATGGATTTTTCATGACGTTCTTTAGGAAGATTGCTCAGAAGTTCATATCCTACATGAATAGACGGACTGTTGGACAAAACAACACCTGTTTCTTTTTCAATTTCCAATAATTCGTCATAAAGTCTGTCGTATTCTATATTGGGCATTATTTCAGTATTTTCCTGATAATATGCTTTAGCTGCCCTGTTAAGTATTTCAATCTTTTCTTTCATTAATTGAATTTTATCTGCCATATTTCCCTCCGAATAGTCGTGTGTAATTATGTTAACATTTTAAAATTTGCCTATCAGTATATAATCAATATCTTTTACGTGAAGGTTTACTGTTGCTCTTTAAAAAAACAGAATACACCGCAAAAATGGATATACCTACCCAAATCATGCCCCATACTATAGCCGGGATGTGAGTAAGTCTGGACAAGGAAACAGCATCGGTTACCGGTATACTGCCCATTCTAAACAGGCCAAACTGATAATTCAGCTGCATAATAACCGTATCCACCAGCGTGTCATATATTGCATATGTAACACTTCCAATACCAATTATCTCAATTACCCATTGGTTAAGAGTGTCATTCTGTATCATATAAAGTATGAGTGCAAAAACAGCAAATATTACCGAGTAAAGCATTGTAAAGGATGCAATTCCGGAATATTTGAAGGTAAATGCCAGAAATATAATGGCTGTAACACCTATTATGTATTTTCTGAAACGGGTATTTTTAAGAACCAGTATCAGAATGGCAAAAAGAACACTTCCCAAATAACCTCCATTGGCAATAAGGAAGGCTGACCACCAGCTTTTGGGAAGTGACATGACATGCCCGCTTTCATTAAAATATATTTTAAGCTCGGTTATTCTGCTGCCGGTGGCAATAGCCATAAATGCATGCCCCAATTCATGCAGAAAAACAGTAAACAGCTTTATGGGTTTTACTAAAAATGTATTCCATAATACCATAAGTGAACCGAATATTATCAAAAATCTTCCTGTCTGCTTCAATTTTACCTCCTAAAGGGAAATGTGAATGTTAAAACACCTAAATAAAATTATAACCCGAGAGGTAGCAAAAGGGAAGATATTCATATATATCAGTTAATATATCTGCCTACATCATTAAGTGTGATTCCCTGATGCAGAGCCATATTGAGCCCGTTTGCCACTACCTTTGATACACGGCTGATGATATCATCTATTTCCTTAGGAGTCACAATAAGATGACCTACAAAGGGATTTAAAGCCTCCTTTATAAGTTCATACTTCTGGTCACGGTCAATATCCTTTAGAGTATTATAAAAACTTGAGTCCTTGGGTGATTCATTCATAAGGCTGTCAATTATAAGGTCCATAGCATCATTTGTCAAAGTAGCCGCATCAACTACAGTAGGCACACCTATAGCCACCACCGGCATACCCAAAGTCTGCTCACTTAGCTCCATTCTCTTGTTTCCTACTCCACCTCCGGGCACTATACCCGTATCTGCAATCTGAATGGTAGTACTGACCCTCTCCATGCTTCTTGCAGCAAGAGCATCTATCGCAATCAAAGCATCAGGTTTAAGTCTGTCAACAACGCCTCTTACAATTTCCCCTGTCTCTATACCGGTTATTCCCAGTACTCCCGGAGAAATTGCACAAACAGGACTAACTCCCTCATCAACATGCTCAGGTATATATTGAAGCAGGTGCCTTGTTACCATCAGGTTTGAAACAACCTTGGGGCCTAACGCATCAGGAGTAACGTTCCAGTTTCCCAATCCAATAACCAGTGTGGTAGAGCCTTCTTTTAGCTTCAGCATATCCCTTAATTCTTTTGCCATTACATCAATTGTTTTTTTGTTTACATCCTCATTATTATCCTTTAGTTCAGGAACCTCGAGAGTAATATAATTACCCATAGGCTTTCCGATAGAAGCTTCTCCCGTACGTGAGGTAATACGTACTCTTGTAATTTTCACATCCTCGTCTCCGGCATTTTCTATTACCACACCCGGAGGTGTTTTGCCTTCCTGAGCCTGCTGTTTTGCTTCACTGCTGTTCATAAATATCTCATGTGCCTCAATTGCAAGGTCTGTATACCTGTTTGACAAATTAATCATAAATTATTTTCCTTTCATTTAAAACTGATTAAATTCATTTATATTATTTCAAAATGTCACATTTTTAGTATTAAAATTCAAATAAAAATGCGGTGTACAATCAACATACAATCAAATTTATCCAGTTTTGTAGGATTACAATAGATGTGTGACAATTAGTAAAAAAATAATGCGGAAAGTGCATCCATAGTGTATGTTTAAGTTACCACACCAAAATATACATCAGGAGGATACATTTCCGCATGAACAGCA
>JAEZUC010000084.1 GCA_023443515.1 Bacillota bacterium | reverse complement strand
AGAAGCTATGAGCTGTTCACCTCATCAAGTGCAGGAGGACCATGGACTCTGATCAACAATAAATGGGCAACAAGAAGCAATCTAACAAAATATAATGCTGACAAGTGGACAACCAACGTATCACATGGTGAGTTTATACGTGCAGGCTATAATCAGAAACTGGAAATAAACGATATAAACAAAGTAGACTTTCTTATTCAGGGTACTACAGATATGACTCCTGAATATCAGCAAATCATCTGGGATTTGGGCCTTATCAGGAACTACACCGGAAGCCCTGATACACCGGTTACCCCAAGATCAGCTTTTGAAAAAATAGAAGCTGAGAGCTGGAATGACCAGTCCGGAATCCAGAATGTAACCTGCGATGAAGGAACTGAGGCTGTAGGTTATACCGAAAACGGAGACTACAGTGTATACAAGAGCATAGATTTCGGAAGTGGTGCTACCGGCTTCCAGGCAAGAGTATCAAGTGCCACCAGCGGCGGTAAAATCGAAATAAGACTTGACAGTGCGACCGGAACCTTGGTTGGAACTTGCTCAGTTAGTGGAACAGGTGGCTGGCAGGTCTTTACAGATGTAAACTGTGATGTCAGTGGTGTAAGCGGTGAACATGACGTATATCTGAAATACGTTGGCGACAGCGGATATTTAATTAATCTTAATTGGTTTAAATTCAACAATACACCTGTAAGTACAGGAAAATTGGGTGATGTAAACTCAGACGGGCAAATAGATGCCATTGATTTACTAGAGTTGAAAAAATATATTCTTGGCTCAGGAACAATAGAAGATACAAAGCTTGCGGATTTGGATGCCAACGGTGAAGTTAACGCAATTGACTTCGCACTTATGAAGCAATATCTACTGGGCATTATAATTGAATTCCCGGGAGAAGGTTCTACCGAACCAACAACTCCTAAATTCCATTGTTTCTTATTGCTCGGACAGTCCAATATGGCCGGATATGCTGCATCACAGGCCTCCGATAAGGTTGAGGATCCTCGGGTACTTGTACTGGGTTTTGATAATAACTCTGCACTGGGCAGGGTAACAGACCAGTGGGATGTGGCATGTCCTCCACTTCATGCTTCCTGGCTGGATGCCATCGGACCTGGGGATTGGTTCGGAAAGACCATGATACAGAAGGTTCCCTCCGGTGATACTATCGGCCTTATACCATGTGCTATAAGCGGTGAAAAAATTGAGACATTTATGAAGTCAGGGGGAACCAAATACAATTGGATTGTAAACCGTGCAAAACTTGCACAGCAAAAGGGTGGAGTAATTGACGGAATAATTTTCCACCAGGGCGAATCAAACAGCGGTGATACCAGCTGGCCCGGAAAGGTAAAAACACTGGTTGATGATCTTAGAAAAGATTTGAACCTGGGGAATGTGCCCTTTATTGCAGGTGAACTGCTTTACAGTGGCCCTTGTGCAGGTCACAATACACTGGTAAATCAACTTCCTTCCTTAATTTCAAATTGCTATGTAGTTTCAGCAGACGGATTGGTTGTAGATGCTGCAGATACACAATACCGACTCCACTTCGGACATGATTCATCAGTTACATTGGGCAAGCGCTATGCAGAAAAAATGATACAGGCTCTCAAATGGTAACTGCAAGGAACTAAGTAGGGGGGACAATTTGATGAAGATTAAAAAGACAATTATCAGGAGAGTCGGAGCCACTATTTTGGCGGGGGTGCTGATTGCAAGTGGAAATTTACCGTTCAGTGGTTATAAATCCATGGCTGCTTCACAAGAAACCGTTGAAACTGAAGATGTAAATACTCAGGATAATGACCTGAAATTATTGTACAACACCATGGCGGGGAGTAACTTTTCAGGTAACCCGTACGATAATAACGAATCATTTTACAAGGCATTACCCCTTGGAAACGGACGTATTGGTGCAATGGTTTACGGCAACTATCCCGATGAGAGGATTGATTTAAACGAAGCTACCTTTTGGAGCAGCGGACCCGGCAACAATAATAGAGCCGGAGCAGCAAATTTTTTAAAAACTGCTCAAGACCAGTTGTTTGCAGGGCAATACAAAACAGGGAGCACCACTATAGCTAATAATATGATTGGTGGTGGAGAAGCAAAATACCAATCAATCGGGGACTTGAAACTGTCATTCGGACACAGTTCTGTTTCAGGCTACTCAAGGCAGCTGGATATGAATACCGGAGTTGTTTCCAGTGATTATACATACAATGGGAAAAAGTATCATAGAGAGTCTTTTGTAAGCTATCCTGACCAGGTAATGGTGACAAAGATTACTTGTAGTTCACCGGGTTCAGTATCACTTACTGCGGGCTACGGATCTTCGCTTACCGGACAGTATACTGTTTCTACCTCAGGTAATGACACTGTTGTAATGAACGGACACGGGGACTCCGACAATGGTATTTCCTATGCAGTATGGTTTTCAACTAGGTCAAAGATAATAAATACAAATGGTTCAGTTTCAGCTAACAATAACCAAATATCTGTTACAAATGCAGATTCGGTAGTTATTCTGACATCTATCCGTACAAATTTTGTAAATTATAAAACCTGTAATGGAGATGAAAAGGGAAAAGCCACTACGGATATTACAAACGCTTCGGCAAAATCATATGATACCTTATATAACAATCATGTTGCAGATTATCAAAACTTATTCAAAAGAGTTGACGTTGACTTGGGTGGCAGTGGTAGCGAAAACAATAAACCTATGGGACAACGAATATCTGAATTTGGTACAACAAATGACCCAAAATTGGCAAAAGTGCTTTTTCAATACGGAAGATATTTAATGATTAGTGCTTCTCGTGATTCTCAGCCCATGAACCTTCAAGGAATATGGAATAAATTCCGAGATCCTGCATGGGGTTGTAAAATGACGACTAATATCAACTATGAAATGAATTATTGGCCTGCCTTTACTACAAATCTGGCCGAGTGCTTTGAGCCATTTGTTGAAAAGGCAAAAGCACTTCAGGCTCCCGGTAATGAAACTGCCCGTGCCCATTACAACATATCAAACGGATGGGTATTACACCACAATACCGACTTATGGAACAGAACGGCTCCTATTGATGGTGATTGGGGCTTCTGGCCAACCGGTGCAGGTTGGGTTTCCAACATGCTGTATGATGCATACAACTTTAATCAGGATACAGCATATTTGAACGAAATTTATCCCGTAATAAAGGGCGCGGCGGATTTCTTACAAACCCTTATGCAGTCAAAAAGCATAAATGGACAAAACTATCAGGTTATCTGTCCCAGTACATCACCTGAACTTACACCACCCGGTACCAGCGGTGGTCAGGGGGCGTACAACAGCTACGGTGTAACTATGGACAATGGAATCAGCCGAGAGCTTTTCAAAGGCGTAATTCAGGCTTCAGAGATACTGAATGTTGATTCTGCATTCCGTTCTACTCTCCAATCCAAGGTTTCACAGATTAAGCCTAATACTATAGGCAGTTGGGGACAATTGCAGGAATGGGCTTATGACTGGGACAGCCAGTCAGAAAGAAACCGCCACATATCCTTTGCCTATGACTTATTCCCGGGACTGGAAATAAACAAACGGAATACACCTTCTATTGCAAATGCAGTAATTAAATCCTTGAATACCCGAGGAGATGCGGGAACGGGTTGGTCCGAAGCTTGGAAACTGAATTGCTGGGCAAGGCTGGAAGACGGAGCCCATGCGTACAATCTTGTCAAACTACTGATTACACCTGTTAATAAAGACGGAAGACTCTATGAAAACTTATGGGATGCACATCCTCCGTTCCAGATAGACGGTAACTTTGGATTTACCTCAGGAATAGCAGAAATGCTTTTACAAAGTCATAATAATGAAATTCAGCTTTTGCCGGCTTTGCCAAGCCAATGGTCAACCGGGCATGCCGATGGACTTTGTGCTCGTGGTAATTTCACGGTTACAAAAATGAATTGGGAAAATGGTGTTTTAACGGGTGCTACTATTAAATCAAATTCCGGCAATGTTTGTAATGTCCGTTATGGCAGCAAAACCATAAGCTTCCCTACAAAGAAAGGATACACCTACCAGTTGGACGGTTCATTACAATTGGTAGCACCCGGTACAGTCCTGACAAATGTGGCTTTGAATAAGACGGCTACTGCTTCCGGGTCAAATACCGATGAAGAGGGCGAAAAAGCTATAGATGGCTCAACTACTTCCAAATGGTGTCATGATAACGGCATGAGCGGTGAATGGCTGCAGGTTGATCTTGGTGCAAAGTATGATATCAGCCGTTGG
This sequence comes from Bacillota bacterium, assembly GCA_023443515.1. Taxonomy (GTDB): domain Bacteria; phylum Bacillota; class Clostridia; order Acetivibrionales; family DSM-1351; genus Ruminiclostridium. The sequence continues at coordinate 50,137 of JAEZUC010000084.1, read as the reverse complement.
GTTGTAAAACATGCCGGTGTTGCTGAAGCAATCAAATTCAATACCAGAGCTTTCACATTGCAAAAGAGTGATGACGGAACTACCTGGACTGATGTTGATTCAGTTTGTGGAAATCAACAGAATATAACCGACAGAAATGTTCCGACCTTTAACGCAAGATACGTTCGTCTGTATATCAATACAGCCACTCAGGATAACTCCGGCGGTGCCAGAATTGCTGAACTTGAACTCTGGGGAAAGCCCAGCATTGATATTCCCAAATCTGCGTTTTCACAGATAGAAGCAGAAGAGTTCAGCAGTCAATATGGAGTACAAGCTGAAACCTGCAGTGAAGGTGGACAGGATGTTGCATTTATTGAAAATGAAGATTTTGCTGTGTATAGCAATATAGATTTCGGAGAAGGTGCCCAAAGCTTTCAGGCCAGGGTAGCAAGTGCTACCAGCGGAGGAAACATTGAAATCAGGCTTGACAGTATTGACGGGCCACTGGTAGGAACTTGCTCCGTTACAGGAACAGGTGATTGGCAGACTTGGGCTGATGTAACCTGCAATATCAGCGGAGCAAGCGGTAAACATGATTTATACCTGAGATTCACCGGGGACAGCGGATACCTGTTTAACCTTAACTGGTTTAAATTCTCTAATGTACCCATTATGACAGGGAAACCGGGTGATATAAATAACGACGGACAAATAGATGCAATAGATTTACTGCTGTTAAAGAAATATCTACTGGGATTAGAGACAATAGAAAATACGGAATTGGCTGATCTTGATGGAAATGGTGAAATAAATGCAATAGATTTTTCACTATTGAAAAAATATCTGCTTGGGTCAATCTAGGAAATATATTTTAGGAGGGTCAGAATATGATAACAAGTATTAAAAAAAAGTTTAGTGTACTTGTGGTTTGCTTAATTGTGTTTTCACTTGTTTTTTCCTTTCCGGTACCGGAGGTTTCAGCGGCAAGTGACGTAACTGTTAATCTGTCAGGGGAAAAGCAGGAAATGCGTGGTTTTGGTGGAATGGTTCACACCGGGTGGCAGTCGGATTTAACTGCCGCTCAAAGAGAAACAGCATTCGGTAATGGAGATGGTCAGCTGGGTTTTACTATTTTGAGACTCCATGTTGACGAAAACAGCAGTAACTGGTCAAAAGGAATAGCAACTGCCAAAAGTGCTATAGCACACGGCGGGATTGTTTTCGCCTCTCCTTGGAATCCTCCAACATCAATGCAGGAAAAATTCACGCGTAATGGAGTTGCAAATCAGACACGTTTGAAATACGACCAATACGGTGCATATGCACAGCACCTGAATAATTTTGCGAAATATATGAAAGACAACGGAGCTCCACTTTACGCCATATCTGTTCAGAACGAGCCTGATTACGCTGAGACATGGACATGGTGGACACCGCAGGAAATGCTTAACTTCATGAAAAATAATGCCGGATCAATTACCGAAGCAAAGGTAATAGCTCCTGAATCTTTCCAATACTTAAAGAACATGTCCGACCCAATCTTGAACGATTCTACAGCCCTTGCCAATATGGATATTCTGGGTGCGCATTTTTATGGTACAAGTGTAAGTAATATGCCTTATTCTCTTTTTCAACAAAAAGGTGCGGGAAAAGAGCTTTGGATGACAGAAGTATATGTTCCAAACAGTAATGCTGACTCAGCAGATCGTTTTCCGGAAGCCCTGGATGTTGCATATAATATGCATAACGGCATAGTTGAAGGAAATTTCCAGGCATATGTATGGTGGTATATACGCAGGTCTTACGGCCCAATGAAAGAGGACGGAACCATGAGTAAACGTGGTGCTATGATGGCCCAGTATTCCAAATTTGTTCGTCCGGGGTACGTAAGAGTTGATGCGACAAAGAACCCGGATACAAACGTATATATATCAGCTTATAAAGGCGATGGCAAGGCTGTAATTGTAGCCATTAACAAAGGCACTTCCGCAGTAAGCCAGAAGTTTAATTTACAGGGTGCGACATCGGTATCTAAAGTATCTTCTTGGGTAACTGATGGCAGTAGAAATGTAGCAGCATCAACTTCATACACCGGAACAGCTTTTACAGCTCAGCTTCCTGCTCAAAGTGTAACAACCTTTGTAGCGGATCTTGGAACCATAACTCCTGTAGAAAAAGATGCATTTTCCCAGTTGGAGGGTGAAGCTTATGACGATCAGTCAGGAACTCAGAACGGAAGCTGCAATGAAGGCGGAGAATGCCTCGGATATATAGAAAACGGGGATTATGCAGTTTACAAGAGCGTGAATTTCGGAGAAGGCGCACAGAGTTTTAAAGCAAGAGTATCAAGCGCCACCAACGGAGGAAACATTGAAATCAGGCTTGACAGCCCTAACGGTACTTTAGTAGGAACTTGTCCCGTTACCGGAACAGGAGCCTGGCAGAATTGGGTGGATGTAGATTGCAATGTCAGCGGAGTAAGCGGTAAACATGATTTATATCTTACTTTTACCGGAGACAGCGGATATTTGTTCAACATTAACTGGTTCAAATTCATTAATACACCCATTGTAACGGGAAAAACGGGTGACATAAATAATGACGGTCAAATAGATGCAATAGATTTACTATTATTGAAAAAATATATTTTGGGATTAGAAACAATAGAAAATGCTAATTTGGCTGATTTGGACGCAAATGGTGAGGTAAACGCTATTGATTTCTCACTGCTCAAGCAATATCTACTGGGTCTGATAACTGTTTTACCTACACCGAGACCAGTATAATACTATGGTTATTTAACAGATATCTAAAGTGATATTCCAGTCATGTAATGAGCTTAACAAAAAGTGTTGCATGGCTGGAATTCACTATACCTTTAAATAGATGGTGGTGGAGTATATGAAAAAACATGTTATTCCTGCGGTGCTTGCTATAGTCGTTCTGTTAGTAATTTTTACAGCCTCCTGCTCGGACCGCCAAAAAAGTTTGGAGCTTTTGTCCGGTGATGCAATTCCCTCAAATGCTAAACTATTCAGTGTTTCCGGTGAGGCATATAAAATAAGCGATGTAAAAAGCAAATATAAAGTAATGTTCTACCTTGACAGTACAAATGAAGATTGTATGAAAAGACTGGACTGTATTTCAAAAACAATTAGTCTTCTCAGTTGCAAAGATATCAGTTGCTTGTTGGTTTGGGAAGACAGGATACCCGTAGAGAATATACAAAAAGCAGGAATTGAAGAAAGGCATAATTACTCCCTAAAAAGTAAGGTCAGTCTGAGTAAATCAAAGCCAAATGCTTTTCTTGCGGATGAAAACAACAAAATTGTAATGGTAACGGGTTACAGCTACGTATCTTTAATAAACGAATTGATTAAATTGAACGGGGAAACGGATTTAAGTGTAAAAGCAGGAGAAATGCTTGTAAATAATATATCCAAATCAGGTGATTTCCCCGGTAATGACAATGGAAAGAAACTTCTTATGTTTATGTCATCAGCTTGCAAGATATGTAGAGTCAGTGAAGATATTGTGAGTAAAAATATTGATTCCATGGGTAAAAAAATAAATATCATAACAGTCCGTCCGGATTTTGATACAAGACATGCTTATGATAAGAATTTCGAAATTGACCCCCAACAGATATATTTTAATGTATTCAGCCATAAACTGGGTATCCAAGCTGAAAACCGAAAATACCCAATGTTCTTAATAATAAACGAAGACTATTCTGTTGAAAAGCTATTTACAGATGCAAATGAGGCAGTTAAATACACATTGGGGCTATAAACCGGCAGATGGGGAGTATACAATGAGAAAGTTTCCTCTTTTACTATTAGTATTGTTATTGTTGATATATGGAAGTGTTTTCGAGGTTTGGGCTGAAAGTGAAAACAAAATCACTTCAGTATACTTTTACAGCCCTACATGTGCTTCCTGCAGGAGTATGTCGGACTTTCTTGATAAATTCAGTGCAAGCCATAAAAACCTTGATTTAAGGAAGTATGATGTATCTGATTTAAGATACAAAAGTCTGCTGGACAAGTATAATGAAGCATATAATGTTTCCCCGGAAGATGAGGGAATTGTGCCTGTTGTTTTTATCGGGGATAAGTATTTTACTGATGAGGAGATCATCAGAACTAATTTTGAAAAAGTGTTGAATACTCCCGGGGTTAAAACACCAGAGATTAATAATGAGCTGGCAGAAACTCATGAAAAAGATATTAGGAGATTTAAAAGCTTTAAGACAGCCGGCATCTTTCTGGCAGGTATTATTAACGGTTTAAATCCCTGTTCCTTATCCATGCTGCTGTTTTTTCTATCGCTTTTAACTGTTAGAAAAGCAGGAATGCTGAAAATCGGAATATCTTTTATTTCGGGCAAATTTCTTGCATATGTACTGCTGGGAACAATTCTATTCCGGTTTTTATCAATTCTTGATTTCAGAGTGTTTGATATATTTTTTAAAGTACTGTTTGCAGTTGTGCTGCTGATACTGATTGTAATGAGCATACAGGATTATTTTGCAGCCAAAGGGGAGAGATATGATAAGATACGTCTGCAACTTCCAGAAGTGCTGAGACGGTTTAATCACGGGGTAATAAAAAGAGTATCAGGCTTTGCAAACCTTAAAATAATATTGTTATTAGGCTTCCTTCTCGGAATGATTATATCCTTGGGGGAGTTTCTGTGTACAGGACAAATCTATCTCGCAACTATTATTACAATTTTTCAGACCAATTCTCAATTAAGCCGTCAGGCATTAATTTCCCTTTTTTTGTATAATTTGGGAGTTGTTTTGCCTCTTGGCATATTGTTATTTCTGGTGTACAAAGGCAAAGAAATTTTTGAGGTTTCAGAGGTAATAAGGGAACGGCTTCATATCATAAAGCTGGTAAATGCACTAATCTTAACTTTATTCTTTATAATAGTTCTTTTGTTTTTTTAAGCGTAATTGGAGGTGTAGACCGTATGCAGCCTAAAAGAATAATATTTACTGATAATAAAGGCAGTACTCTTCATGAATGTAAATTAAATTCACTGCCTTTAAAAGAAGAAAAAATCATTGAAAAGAGTATCGAATTATTTAATGACCGTGAGCCATGTATCATTCACAAATCATTTGTAATGAAAAAGCTTATGCTGGAAATAAGTGAATATTTAAACGAAGTGCTTCCAAACGGCAAGGGACAAATTGCATTGGAGGAGATACCAAAAAACATTAAAGAGCTTTTGAACATAAGTTATGATGTGGTAAAAATTCAACTTGATTAGTAAGGAGGTATTATAATGCAAAAAAGTATTAAAGCACAATTTCCAAAGGTATTGTATATAACAATGCTGGTTTCAGTTTTATCTTTAGTTTTATTATTCCCAAAACAGGCATTTGCTTCAACCCCTGATTGGAGCAGTGTATTTAAAAATTCAGACTCATGGTTTGGCAGTTCACAAGGAATTGCACTTGCAGACAGTATAGTTCAGTACCAGCTTGCAGACGGAGGCTGGAGGAAGGACATGACAACAAGTACCAGCGGGTCATGGGGCAAATCCACAATAGACAATGATACAACCACTTCTCAGATAAAGGTTCTGGCGAAGACTTACAATCAGACCAAAAACACAAAATATCTGACTGCTTGTCAAAAGGGTATTGACCTTTTACTGAACGGACAGTATTCCAACGGCGGATGGCCCCAAGTCTTCAACGATGCAGGAACCTATCATGCACACATTACCTACAATGATAATGCTATGATTCATGTTATGAACTTATTAACCGATGTATCAAAAAAGTCAGGGGACTATACCTTTATAGACTCCACCAGAGCTTCAAGAGCAAGCAGTGCTGTTCAAAAAGGTATTCAATGCATATTAAACACACAAATAATTATAAATGGTGTAAAAACCGCATGGTGTCAGCAACACGACGAAGTGACTCTGAAGCCTACCAGTGCAAGGGCCTATGAATTGCCCTCTATTTGTACCAGCGAAAGTGTTGGTATAGTAAATTACCTAAAAGGGATCAGTAACCCGGGGACAGAAATAACAAATGCAATCAACTCAGCCATTAACTGGTTTGCACAGGTTAAAATACTGGGAATTAAAGTAGTTGACACAGGAGATGACAGAATAGTTGTCAGCGATCCTTCTGCACCTCCCATATGGGCTCGATTTTATGAAATGGGTACCAATAGGGCAATGTTTGTTGACCGTGACGGTTCCATCCATTATCAAATGTCAGAAATAAGTCAGGAAAGAAGAGACGGTTATGCATGGTACGGAGATTGGCCCAAAAACCTTGTTAAAGATATTATAATACCAACTCCTACACCTATTCCAGACGGTGAATATATCAGTTCTTTGACAGTAAAGGATGCGGATAATGTCGCAGACTGGTCTATTCAATCCAATTTACAGGTGGGAGATATCACATACGGGGATAGGACGTTTAAATTTGTTCAGATTCCTCAAAGCCTTGCAGGTTCTGAATGGATCAGAACAGCATGTGATTCAAAAATGTATTCGTCAGAGGAAGCCTCCTTTACTGCAAAATCAGATATATCTGTATATGTGGCCCTGGACACAAGGGTTACAAGCATACCCGCATGGCTTGGCAGCTGGATTAAAACAGGTGAATCATTAAGTACAGATAATTCTGTTGCATATAACCTCTATAAAATGGATTTTTCTGCGGGATCAAGTGTGGTACTTGGGACTAATGGAGCATCCTCCAGCGTAGTGAATTATACTGTCATTGTAAAACCAATGCCCACACAAGTGATTCTGTATGGGGACGTAAACGGTGATGGAGCAGTCGATGCTCTTGATTTTGCACTGACAAAGAGGTACATATTAACAGGAACAATTGACGGAATGGATTTACAGGTTGCAGATGTAAATAGTGATAACTCCGTAAACGCAATTGATTTGGCACTTATGAAAAGCTATATTTTAGGAATTATTCAGAATTTTTAGCAAGAATTAGTAAGCAAGTATGGGAAATGGAGGAAGTCATATGGGAACAAAAAGATTTTTTCAGTCAGTTTTAATTCTTGTTTTTGTGCTTCAAACAACGGTTGGCTCATTTTTGATTTCTAAAGCGGAAGCAGTGTCCTATGATATGGTTGTAGCAAAGGACGGAAGTGGCAATTTTACTACGGTTCAGGCAGCTATAAACAGTGTACCTTCAAATAGTCAGACCAGAACAAATATTTATATTAAGAATGGTGTATATAAAGAAAAAATCAATATTTCCTCATCTAAAATTAACGTTTCGTTGATTGGACAGAGTAAAGCAGGAACAATTTTAACCTACAACGATGCAGCCAGCACAAAAACTTCTTCCGGCGGAACATTAGGCACGACGGGAAGTGCCAGTGTAACTATTGCAGGTGCAGGTTTTCAGGCTGAAAACATAACTTTTGAAAATTCATATGATGAGGTGGCCAACGGCAGCAGTCAGGCGGTGGCAGTTCTTGCCAAGGCAGACAAAATGATATTCAAAGGCTGTTCCTTTAAAGGGAATCAGGACACCCTTTATGCTAACGGGGATGCTTGCAGACAGTATTATTACAACTGTTATATCGAGGGAGATGTGGATTTCATTTTTGGCTCGGCAAATGCAGTTTTTGACAGCTGTGAAATTTTTTCTCTCAACAGAAGCGGAGGATGTGTAACAGCACCCAGTACCAAGGCAACGCAGAAGGGATATCTTATATACAAGTGTAAGCTGACAAGCAGTGCAGGTCCCAAAACCATTTACCTCGGAAGACCCTGGATTCCCAGTTCCGGCACTGTTCAGACAACCCCAAAGGTATTATACAGGGAGTGCGAATTGGGCTCACATATTGCTGATGCGGGATGGACTGTCATGTCAGGCAACGATCCTGCAAACTTTGAAATGTGGGAGTATCAGAATATTGGTGCAGGAGCAAATACATACAGAAAGCAGCTGCCCTCATCAAAAGCTACTGATTACACAATAGAAAAATTCCTTTCAGGGTCGGACGGTTGGAATCCCAATGCAAGTGAAAATATCCCTGTACCCATTCCAGACGGTCAATACATAAAGTCACTGGTTGTAAACGATACATTAAATGCAGCAAACTGGTCTATTCAGTCAAATTTGCAGGGAGGAGATTTGGTGTACGGCGACAGGACATATAAATTTACACAAATTCCACAGATTATTACAGGTTCCGAATGGATAAGGACGGCATGTGATTCCAAAATGTTTTCGGCAGAGGAAGCGTACTTTTCAGCACAATCAGGTATAACGGTTTATGTAGGTTTGGATACAAGAGCCACGAGTATTCCCAACTGGTTAAGCAGCTGGACTGCAACGGGGGAAACCTTGGTAAGTGATAATAATTCGGTTGCTTATAATCTGTACAAAAAGGATTTTGCTGCAAATTCCCTTGTAACCCTTGGTACGAACGGGGCTCTGGCCAGCATAGTAAACTATGTTGTTATCGTAAAGTCACAGTCATCTGATGTTCTTTTAGGTGATGTAGATGAGGATGGAACGTTAAGTGCCTTGGATTTTGCGTTATTGAGGAAGTGCATATTGACCGGGACGAATGACGGTATAAATTTAACAGCAGCAGATGTAAATAGAGACGGTGCTGTAAATGCTTTGGACTACGCACTGTTAAAGAGCTATTTATTAAATGGTAATTAAATAAAAATAAATTTTATAAGGAGGGGTTAATTGTGTTTAAAAAGGTGTTTCTGGGCTTTCTAATTTGTGTCATGCTTATAACTTGTTGCAGCTATCAACAAGCAGCATTGGCTGCAACATCACGCCAAATGGAAAATTTGGATAGAGGTGTGGTTGCAGTTAAAGTCAGCGATGGTGTTTTTGTAAGTTGGCGCATATTGGGAACCGAAACGGCAGATGTAACCTATAATCTTTACCGGGACTCAGTGAAGGTGACAAACATAACCGGGGCAAGCAACTATGTTGACAAGTCGGGGACTGCAAGCTCAAAATACTCTGTAAGTGCCGTAGTAAACGGAAACGAACAGCAAATATCACCATCAGTAAGTGTATGGGGCAGTAATTTTCTGCAGATTCCTCTTCAGATTCCGGAAGGAGGAACGACACCGGACGGAGTTGCCTATACATATAGTGCCAATGACTGCAGTGTTGGAGATCTGGATGGTGACGGACAATACGAAATTATTCTGAAGTGGGATCCATCAAATGCCAAGGATAACTCCCAAAGCGGATATACGGGGAATGTATATATTGATGCCTATAAAATGAACGGTAAACGTCTATGGAGGGTTGACCTGGGGAAAAATATCCGTGCAGGTGCCCATTATACACAATTCATGGTTTATGATTTGAATGGCGACGGTAAAGCTGAAATGGCATGTAAAACATCAGATGGTACAAAAGATGGTATCGGAAATGTAATAGGTAACGCCGGTGCAGATTACCGTAATTCATCCGGATATATACTCACAGGTTCTGAATACCTGACCATATTCGATGGCAATACGGGTAAGGCACTTTACACAGGAAACTATGAACCCGCCAGAGGTACCGTTTCCAGTTGGGGAGATTCTTACGGTAATCGTGTAGACCGTTTTCTGGCATGTATCGCTTATCTGGATGGTGTTCATCCCAGTCTTGTTATGTGCCGGGGATATTATACAAGGGCAGTAGTTGTTGCTTATGACTGGAATGGCTCAACATTAACCAAACGTTGGACTTTTGACAGTAATACCAGCGGTAATTCCGGTTATGCCGGACAAGGTAACCACAATCTTAGTGTTGCAGATGTGGATGATGATGGAAAGGACGAGATTGTCTATGGTTCCTGTACTATTGATGATTCAGGAAAGGGACTGTACACTACAGATTTAAGACATGGAGATTCAATGCATCTGGGTGACCTTAATCCCAACAGGCCCGGTCTTGAGGTCTGGTCCTGCCATGAGGATACTGCCGGTAATGGAGGAGTTGGTGCATCCTTCCGTGACGCTAAGACAGGAAGTGTGATTTTTAAGTTTGCGTCATCCGGCGATGTGGGAAGGGCATGTTCGGCAGACCTGACCGCACAATATCCGGGTGAGGAGGTATGGGCGGCAGGCTCACCGTTGTATAGCAGTACAGGACAAAATATCGGTTCAGCACCTGGCCAGAAGAATTTTGCAATATGGTGGGACGGTGATGAACTCCGTGAACTTTTAGACGGTACAAGCATAACCAAATACGGTGGAGGAACCTTACTCTCAGCAGGAGGCTGTGCTTCCAATAACGGCACAAAATCCACTCCCTGCCTACAGGCGGACATTTTGGGGGATTGGCGGGAAGAGGCTGTATGGAGAACTTCTGATAACAAGTATTTAAATATTTATACTACCACAGATTTGACAAGCAGACGTATTTATACCTTGATGCACGATTCTGTATACAGACTGGGGATCGCGTGGCAGAACGTGGCATACAATCAGCCTCCCCATACAGGCTTTTTCCTGGGAAGTGGCATGGCAACACCTCCGCAGCCTTCTATATATTTAGCAGGCGGCAATCCGGTTACTATTGACGGTAAACTGATAAAGGCTTTATCAGTTTATGATAACGAAAATTCCGTTGACTGGTCAATCCAAGCAAATTTGCAGGTTGGCGATTTGGTATACGGCGACAGAGCATATAAATTCACACAGGTCCCACAGGAGCTTATTGGTTCAGAATGGATAAGGACGGCATGTGATTCCAAAATATATTCGTCTGATGAAGCTTCCTTTACAGCACAATCAGATATAACGGTTTATGTAGGTTTGGATACAAGAGCCACAAGTATTCCGGACTGGCTGAGCAGCTGGACTGCAACAGGGGAGACCTTGGTAAGCGATAATAATTCTGTAGGATACAATATATATAAAAAGGACTATGCGTCAAATTCTCTTGTAACCCTTGGCACAAACGGGGCCTCCGCCAGCATAGTAAACTACGTTGTTATTGTAAAGTCACAGACATCAGATTTTCTTTTAGGTGATGCAAATGGTGATGGGGAAGTAAATTCTCTTGATTACGCTACTCTAAAAGCATATCTCCTGGGAAAGGTGAGTTTAACACCGGAAGCCATGAGAGCAGTAGATTTTAATAATGATAATACAATAGATGCTATTGATTTGGCTTTGTTCAGAAAATATATATTAGGCGGGCCTATAATAAATACAAATTAATAGCAATGTCAGTTTGGTTAATATGTAAAGGGCCGGGAGGTGAAAACTTCCCGGCTCTTTACTATATATTTCACTTCATGGTTGGTGTAAAATACCGATATACGAAAATATTTACATTGTAGTTTTAGTTTGCTATATTATAACTTATCTGCCTTAGATTGTTTTTATCACTTTTTATCAAGCTTTTATAATAGTTGTTTTATTAATTTTTGTCGAGGGGGATTTATTTGGAAAAGAAATCAAAAGACGTGTCTAATTTAGATTCAATAAAGAATAATTTTTTTGCTTTAAAAATAGCATGGAGCCTTACCAAAGCCAATGTAATACATGTACTGATGCTAACTATCTTAGGATATTTTGAATGGGTATTTTTCAGCACGATTTTTATGCGGTACATAATTTATGCTTTGGAAAATAAAATGAGCTTTCACAGTGTAATGGTTTTTATATTAATATCCGGGGCAGGATTTGCAGTAATCGGACTATACAGGAGCTATGTAAACAATGTTACTTTTCCACTGAACAGCACAAAAATATACGAAGGATTATATCTGAAACTGTATCAGAAAGCGAGAAATGTTGAACTGAGTTGCTTCGAGGATACTGAATTCTATAATAAATATACCATGGCAATTGATGGTGCAGGAGAGAAAATAGCCTTAGTTGTGAATAATGTTTGGGGTATATTAATAGGAATATTTGCAACCGCAGCAGTATTTTTTTCAATGTACGACATAGACAAGGTTGCTGTGCTGTTTGTAATTTTCCCTATAATAGGAAACTTTATTTTTGGTGGCATTATGAATAAGCTGGAATTGAAAAGATACAAGGAAGGCGTGCCTAGTGAGAGAGTTTTCCAGTATGTAAACAGGGTTATGTATCTGTCTGAATATGCCAAGGAATTGCGACTATCCAAAGTTTACCATTTAATAAAGGAAAAATATAATGAGGCCTTAAAGAGAACTGTCAATATAGCAGATAAATATGCACCTAAGTTAATCCCCATGGAAGTACTGAAAGTTGTATTTACATTTTCCATAATATTTGAGGGTGTTCTTCTTTATGGTGCTTATAGGGCTATGGTTGTAAAAAGCATTTCTCTCTCAGAACTTGCTGTCCTTTCAAGTACAATGGTTTCTGCCACATGGATTTTAATCGGGTTGTTTAACAATATAGTGGAGGCTATGAAGAACGGGCTTTTCGTCAATAACCTTCGTACTTTTATTGAATACAAGGAAGTTATTCCCGAAGACTGGGACGGGGATATGCCTGAGCCTGTTATTTCATCTATTGAATTCCGAAATGTCAGCTTCTCTTACAAGGACGGCAAATGTGTATTGAAGAATCTGAATTTTTCTATAGAAGGAAACAGTGTTGTAGCTGTTGTCGGACATAACGGAGCAGGAAAATCAACCATCATAAAGCTTCTATTTCGTTTGTATGATCCTACCTGCGGAGAGATTCTTGTAAATGGAAGAAACATAAAAGAATATAATCTCAGAGCTTACCGTCAATTGTTTGCCGCAGCCTTTCAGGATTTTCAGGTACTTGCTCTCTCCGTAAAAGATAACGTGCTGATGGGGCATAAAGTTGATAATGAGGATGAAGCCGTTATAGAAGCACTAAAGAAGGCGGGTGTCTATGAAAAGGTGGAGACTCTGCCAAAGGGGATTAATACCATTTTAACCAAGGAGTTTGATGAGGATGGGGCAGTGCTTTCAGGTGGTCAATATCAGAAAATAGTCGTTGCAAGAGCCTTTGTTCAAAATACTCCAATTAAAGTATTTGATGAACCTTCATCAGCTCTGGACCCAATTGCAGAATATGATTTGTATAAAAGCATTATGAGTGAGAGTAGAGATAAAACTATGATATTTATTTCTCACCGACTTTCATCGGTACGAAATGCAGACAGGGTATTTATGTTTGAACATGGAGAACTTATTGAGCAGGGTAACCATGAAGAGTTAATGAAAATAAACGGTTCCTATGCAGATATGTATACAAAACAAGCCTTGAACTATCTGGCTGTGGACAAAATAGAAGAGGGGGTTGCACTATGAGCGATGATAAAATGAAACAGCCCTTCAAACAGGTCTTGAACAATAATTTGTTTATATTAAAGGTCTGTTTTTCAGCTTCACCATTATATATTATTGCATTTATTTTTGACATATTAAGAAACCAGATTCTAATATTCCTTGAACATACCTATGGTATCGGATATGTACTTGAATCAGTAGAATTTGGTCGCCCCTTTTACAAGGTGGCCGTATTTATAGTAATCCTGTTTATATTGATAGGCTTGGGTATGGTGTATGGTGCTTTTGTTAATCAGCTGATTTCAAAAAAGGCATTGCCCAAGATGAAGCAAAAGTTCAAGTTTATGCTTTATGAAAAGGCACAGGAGCTGGACTTGGAATGTTACGATAATCCTGAATACTATAATGAGTTTGTTCTGGCTGTTTCAGAAGCAGATAAACAGGTAGACCGACTTATGGAATTTCTGAGCAAAATTTTTACCGGCCTTACAGTGCTTGTTACTACAGGAACATATTTTATTGTAAAAGACTGGTTTTCAATAATATTTGTTCTGGTTTCTTTTATATTGTCCTTTATCCTCATGCAGGTTTTCAACAAAATTAATTTTAAGATACGTCTGCAAAAAAATCCTGAGGAACGAAAAAGAGCTTATGTCAATCGTGTTTTCTATCTTAATGATTATGCCAAGGAACTCAGGCTGAACCCGGATGTGTCAGAAAAGCTCTTTGGTAGGTTTAAAGAAGCAAATAAGGCTATCTACAACATAGACAAAAGAAATGCCAAAAAGAAATTTGTTATCAGCTTCTTGAGAGACTATATATCAAATGATTTTATAAGTGACGTACTTTACATAACTTATCTGGTGTATAAGGCCACTGTTCTACATGCAATTTCCTACAGCAGTGTTGTGATTTTATTTAACTCTTTCAGCGGACTGAAACGGAGTCTCAGGACTATAACGGAGATTTATCCCTATGCCAGTGAAACAAGTTTATATATTGATAAAATTCGTAACTTCCTGAATTACCAGCCTAAAATAGTAAGCAACAAAAAGCTTGATGTACCTAAGTCGCCAAAAACCTTTAATATGAATAATGTATCTTTTGCATATAAAGAGGGAGAAAAAAGAGTAATAAATAATATAAATATGACCATTAAACCCTACGAAAAAATTGCTCTTGTAGGCTACAACGGTGCAGGAAAAACTACATTAATCAAGCTGCTCATGCGTCTATATGACGTACAGGAAGGTACAATTTCTCTGGATGGCATTAATATTAAAGAATATAAAGTAGACCAATACCATGACCATGTGGGAACGGTCTTTCAGGATTATATGCTTTATGCAGCTACAGTCAAGGAGAATGTACTGATGGATAATGCAGAGGGAATCCCGGAAAAACCTGTAATGACAGCACTGGAGCAAAGTGGCTTTGCACAGCGACTTCAAAGCTTTAAGTTAGGTCTTGATACTCCACTCACGGCAGAATTTGAGGATGACGGAGTGAACCTGTCCGGAGGAGAAGCACAAAAAATTGCAATATCCAGAGCTTTTTACAAAGATTCAAGCCTCATAATACTGGATGAGCCGTCTTCTGCCCTTGACCCTATAGCAGAATATCAGCTGAACCAGTCAATGCTAGAGGCTGCTGCAAATAAAACCGTGGTGTTTATCTCTCACAGGCTTTCAACTACAAGACTGGCAGATAAAATATTTATGCTTGAAAACGGAAGGATTATTGAGGAGGGCAGCCATGACGAACTGCTCCGGCTCAACGGAAAGTATGCAGAGATGTGGCGTGTACAGGCCGGACAATATATACAAGTATAGGTACAGGAGGTTGTCGCGAACAAAAAGGTTTTCATTTTAACACCGGTACTCTCGTATAAAATTATATCAATGATTGCTTCCAAGATATTTGCAAGAGTTTATAGCGGCTCATCTTAGGATATTTTACCGTCGCTCACATTCATCGTCCATGATTCATTTTTTCGCTAAAACCTTCATCGTGAAGGTTTTCCGATAAAATATCCATCTTCGCCGATAAACAGCTGCAAATATCTTTAACCAAGCTTCCATTGATACAATTTACACTCTTAGTACAGGTTAAGGAAAGATAAAAATTAATATCGCGACAACCCTCTGATTTTTCTTTTCTTTACTACTGCCTTTTAGACTTATCAGTTGTATAATTAACGCAACAGATGTATAATTATGTCAGTGACATTTGAATACAGTAGATAAACCATTTCACATTTCTCAAATCATCAGTAGTTCCCATGCAATTATTTATAAAACTTTCAAATACCATTTGTCATTTCACATTGAAAAGTAAACAGGATGCTCAGAGCATGAGACAAACAGCTTATTGCTCCGAACATACACTACCTCGAAAACCTTTGTGAATTCGGGGAATTTATTAATTTTAAGGAGGTAAAAAAATGAAAAAGGTAAGTGTACTTGTTGTGCTTGCTGTTTTACTGGTAAGCATTATTCCATCTGCGGTTTCAGCGGAGGAAAACAACTTTAACTATGTTGATGCATTTGCCAAGTCAATTCTTTTCTATGAGGCAAATTGGTGCGGCCCTGATGCAGGAAACAACAGGATTAAATGGCGTGGCCCTTGCCATTGTGATGACGGAAAGGATGTAGGACTGGACTTGACGGGGGGATTTCATGATTGTGGGGACCATGTAAAGTTTGGTTTGCCGCAGTGTGCATCTGCTTCAACTCTTGCATGGGCTTATTATGAGTTCAAGGATACTTTTATTGCCAAGGGGCAGGATGGCTACATGCTGAACATTTTGAAGCATTTCTGCGATTACTTTATGAAATGCTTCCCTGACAAAACAACTTTTTACTATCAGGTAGGTGACGGTGACGTGGATCACCAATATTGGGGGCCACCTGAACTTCAGACATATGACAGGCCAGCATATTATGTTGCAACACCATCAAATCCCGGCTCCGATGTAGCAGGTGATGCGGCAGCTACACTGGCTCTTATGTATCTGAACTATAAGGACAAGGATTCAACTTATGCAGAAAAATGCCTTACTTATGCAAAAGACCTTTATGACTTCGGTATGACCTACAGAGGAAACAGTAAAGGCCAAAGCTACTATCTGCCCAGAACTTATCTGGATGAACTTATGTGGGGATCAATCTGGCTTTATGTTGCTACAAATGATAGCAAATATATGGATAATGTAGAAAAGCTGATGGTTGAGAAAGGAATCGCCGGAGGAAACTCCTTCAATGACAATTGGACCCAGTGCTGGGACTATGTGTTGACAGGAGTATTTACAAAGCTTGCAACACTTTCGACTAATCCTTTATACAAGTCAATTGCCGATGACCATATTGATTACTGGCAGAACAGATTGAAAACTACTCCCGGAGGATTGAAATACCTTGATAGCTGGGGTGTTTGCAAATATCCTGCAGCAGAGAGTATGGTTCAGCTTGTTTATTATAAATATTTTGGTAATGAGAAATGTCTGGACTTTGCAAAGGGACAAATAGATTATATTCTAGGAGACAATCCTAACAATATGTCCTATATGGTTGGTTTCGGAGATAATTATCCTAAACAACCTCATCACAGAGCCTCAAGCGGAGCCCTTGAAGGCCCTCCTGCCGATGAAAAGAAGGAATTGCCGCAAAGACATATTCTTTACGGTGCTCTTGTGGGTGGAGCGGACATGAATGATGAATATCATGACAATGTTAATGAATACGTTTACTCAGAGACAGGACTAGACTATAATGCAGGTTTGGTAGGAGCATTGGCAGGTATGTCCCAATATTTTGGAGGAAACCAGGTTCCTGGGCCTACTCCGGGTATTGAAGGTGAGCCCACCCAATACTACACCGATGCCAAGATATACAAACAAAGTTCAGAGGGCTTAACGATAGACCTTAATTTGTACAATGTCGTTACTACACCTCCACAATATGAGAGCGGTTTATCCTACAAGTATTTTGTGGATTTATCGGAATTTGCTTCATCGGGAATAACTCCTGCAAAATTTGATACAAAAGTGTACTATTCTCCTGCCGGAGCTAAGATATCCGGAATTAAGCCTTGGGATGAGGACAAAAATATATATTATGTGGAGGTTACCTTCCCGGACAGTAAGTTATATGCAAGAACCTATGTACAGTTTGCAATTTATAATTATGAAACCAAACTTTGGGATTCTTCAAATGACTTTTCAGCCAAGGGTTTGACCGATACTTCTTACACCAGAATGGTAAATGTAGGCATATACAAAAATAATGTTCTTGTTGCCGGCTCAGAACCATCCGGGGATACAACATCTTTGTATGGAGATTTAAACAATGATAAAGAAATAAATGCAATTGATTTTGCATTACTAAAAAAATATCTGTTGGATGGAGACGCAAGTGGTATTGCGTTGAATAGCGCCGACATTAACAAGGACGGAGCTGTAAATGCTTTGGATTTTGCAACACTGAAGCTGTATTTGCTAGGCAAATAATAACAACTGATTTAAAATTGCAAAAGAGCCGTATTCCATGGTAATTATAAATTACTTGAGTGCGGTTCTTTTTTTCTTGTTATATATTTTCGGTATATGTTACTATATCGGTAAAGAATTTTATTTGACTTTTCATTACATTTATGTAAACAATATTTATATCAAATTACACTGCAACATTAAACAAAATAGAGAGGAAGTATAAATAAATGGTCAAGATAAAGATTAAAAACAGTATTTTCAGCCGTTTGGTAATAACCTTTCTTATAATAATAATTCCTCTTTATGGTTTAGCTATTTATATATATAGCAGCGGGTTGCGAACCGTAAAAAGCGAAATATCAAAATCAACTATTGCCCAGGCATCATTCTATCTTGAAAGTCTTGAAAAAGAGATAGAGAGAATTAAAATACTCCAATACGATTGCTTGAATGATGAACAATTGAATAAACTAGCCATAAGATGGGAAATCATGAATGAATATGAAATATCCCAAACCCTCCTGCAACTGAAGCAAAGACTTGTTGCAATAAAAAACAGTAGTATTTATGTTAACAATGTAAATGTTCACATTTTACCAATTGAAAAGACAGTTTCTTCTAATAGCGGAGTTGATGATATTCACTTTGATGAATACAATGGAATATATGTTCCGGCAGGATTAAAGGGCGCACAAATCATTAACTATAACGGTCAGTTATATTTGAGTACTTATACAAAATACAGAGGTTCTACCAAGCCTTTATTTACTATTGATATAGAATTGAACCAGGATGCATTAAAACAAGCCCTGGCACAATTTAACACCTACACGGGCAGCGGTTCGATACTGGTAACCCCTACAAATTTTATTGCAAATAAGTCGGAAGAGGATAATACCGAATTCATTCATAGTATTATATCCAGTATGAGTGAACAAGAGAATAACAGAACAGTGTTTAAGAAAATAGGAAATAAAGAGTACTATATTGTTCACTCAAATTCATCATATTTAAATATGATTTTATTAAGATATTTTCCTCAGGAATTTATACTGAAGCCTATAGTAAATTTTAAAATATGGGCATGGGTATTTTCCGTTGCTGCTATTTTAATAATAATTATATACTCATTTTCGACTTTTAAATTTATGCATCAGCCATTAAATGAACTGGTAAAATCTTTCCGAAAAGTGGAAAACGGTGACCTGAAAGTATCCATAAATCATGATTCAAATAACGAGTTCGGATACTTATACAAGTGTTTTAACGATATGGTAAAAAATCTTGATATGCTAATAGACCAGGTATATAACCAGAAAATATTAATGCAGAAAGCCGAACTGAAGCACTTGCAGTCACAAATTAATCCTCATTTCCTATATAACAGTTTTTTTATGATTAATACCATGGCTAGGATAGGTGATGAGAATCTGGTACCATTTACAAAGCATCTCGGTGAGTATTTCCGTTTTGTAACGAGGAACTCCATGGATAATATTCCTCTTGAAGAGGAGATTAATCATGCAAAAGTATATACGGAGATACAGCTGATGAGATTCTCAAAAAGGCTTCAGATTCATTTTGGAGAATGTCCTGAAATGTACAAGGATTTAAAAGTGCCAAGACTTATATTACAGCCTATAATTGAAAATGCATTTGAACACGGACTTGAAAAGAAAAAAAGCGGTGGTTTGCTACTTGTTAATTTTGAAGGAAATGAAAAAGAACTAAGAATAGTAGTTGAAGATAACGGATGCGATATAACAGACAGCGAGCTTGAAGATTTGCAACACTTATTGGTGAATAACGAGCAGGAAATTGAGACAACGGGAACCTTAAATATACACAGACGTATAAGACTGGTTTTTGGTGACGAAAGTGGTTTGGCTATTTCAAGAAGTGTAATTGGAGGGCTAAAAGCAGTTTTGAAAATAGTTCTACAGAAGGAGTACAAAAATGTATAGACTATTAATTGTAGATGATGAGGAAATTATTGTAAACGGGTTGTACGAAATATTCCGAAGCATGAAGAACCTTAATCTGGATGTTTACAGGGCATATTCCGGAGAAGAAGCGGTTGAATGGTTAAGCAGAACAAGGATGGATATTGTTCTGACAGATATCAGGATGCCGGAAATGGATGGTTTGCAGTTACTGGATGTCATATATAGGAGATGGCCTCAATGTAAGGTAATATTTCTTACCGGGTATAATGAGTTTGAATACGTATATAAAGCAATTCAGCACCAGGGTGTAAGCTATATACTAAAGACAGAGGATAATGACAAAGTAATTAGCGTTGTTGAGAATGCCATAGAAGAAATAAAAAGAGAAGTAAAAACAGAAGATTTGATTCACAAGGCCAAGGAGCAAATTGAACTTGCTTTAGGTCTGTTCCAGAAGGATTATTTTATCCATCTGCTGCACGAGGGAACATCACTTGATGTAAATAAGTCCCAGTTTGAACAGCTGTCTATACCTATGTACCCCGATCATCCTGTAATACTGCTGTTAGGGCACATTGACAATATTCCCGGCAACCTGTCTTATTGGGACAAAATACAGTACATTAATTCAATAAAAGTAATTATTACCCAGAACTTAAATATTAATATAAGGTCTATATGTGTTTTGGATGACAGATACAGATTTGTTTTTTTTATACAGCCAAATGAGCTTAGGACTCCGGGATACAGCAATAGTGAAGAAAAATCTTTTTATGAAAAGGCTATTTCATTTGTAAAGGGCACCCTTGAAGTGATACAGACTGCGAGTATGGAGTCTTTAAATGCATCTATAAGTTTTGCCTTAAGCGGAGAACCCTGCAACTGGGAGGACGTATCCAAAAAATATTTTTCCCTTAATCAACTGCTGAACTATAAAATAGGAACAGGAACAGAAATGCTTTTGATTGATAACGAGCTGAAAAATAATATTTTAGCATCAGGCACTTCTACAGAAGTACCTGAACTGGACACAAATAATGAGCCGTTGGAAATTCTTCTAAGAAGAAAAAATATGGACTTAATGCAGCAATATCTGGAGTCAGGACAGAAAGAGAAATTTTTTGAAATTTTAGAGGAATTATTGAATCCGATAAAATCAATCAAGAGCAAAAACAGCAACTTGGCCATTGAAGCCTATTCCATGGTATCTCTAAGTATTCTTTCATACATTAACCGTTGGAATATAACAGAGAAACTGGCCTTTCACATAGGCCTTAACAGCCTAATGAGGATTGACAAACATGAGACCTGGTCGGATGCAGTACAATATCTGATGAATATTTCAGATGTAATATTCCAGCTTCAAACAGAGGAACAAAATAAAAGGGCAGATAATGCCGTTGATTTTATTCAAAACTATATAAACGAGCATTTGAGTGAGGATCTTTCTTTAGTGAGACTTGCAGAACAGGTTTACTTAAATCCATCCTATCTGTCTCGCCTCTATAAACAGGTTACAAATCAAAACCTTTCCGATTTTATAGACAATGCCCGTATAGAGAGAGCTAAAGAGCTTCTTAAAAAGGAAAAGGTAAAGGTAAATGAAGTAGCTAAAGCAGTAGGTTATGAAACAGCGGCATCCTTTACCAGATTTTTCAGAAAGTTGGTGTCTTGTTCCCCACAGGAATACCACGATAAGATTATGTCAGGTAAATAGAAGACAACAAAGTAAAAAAAAGATTCAAGTAATGAATAATTTTTATAAAAACAAGTAAACAAATGATAACAAAAGTAAAAACATGTGAATGGTGTTGGAGGTAAGCTAACCTTATAATATAGATGAGGCCTCAAATAAATAAGTATCAGGAGGAAACAAATGAGATTCAATTACTTAAAAAGAGCTGTATCATTAGCAGTAGTTTTGTCTTTAACAGCTTCGATCGTTGCAGCTTGTGGTAGTCAAAGCAATACTTCCGACAGCACAGCATCATCATCTCAAAGTTCTACTTCTTCAGTGGCGAATAAGGACCCTCTAGGCAAATATAGTCCTGAGATTGATATTTCTTTTGTTCGTGGAATAGATGATGACCTTGCAGCAAACATATTACCAAAGACACCCGGAGAAACTCTGGAAGACAACCGTTGGACAAAATTATATAAAGAAGAATTAGGTATAAATGTAAAATATGCTTGGACAGTAAAAGGAAATGAACAATCAGATGCATACACACAGAAAATCAATGTAACATTGGCATCAGGAGAACTTCCCGATGTAGTTCTTGTAAATCCATCACAGCTTAAACAACTGGTTGATTCAGATATGGTTGAGGATATGACCAAATACTATAACGACTTTGCTTCTGAGGATTTCAAGAATATTATGACAGAAGAAGGAACCGGCAATATTGATTCAGTTATGTTTGACGGTAAAATGATGGCTATTCCGGAACCTGTTTCAACTAATGAAAGCGCACACTATCTATGGATTAGAAATGACTGGCTGAAAAAATTAAACTTACAGGCACCTAAGACCATGGATGATGTTTTAAAAATATCAGAAGCCTTTACAACCAAAGACCCTGACGGAAACGGAAAGAACGATACTATCGGACTTCCAATCACAAAAGATCTCTACAGCGGATGTATGGGAGCAGAAGGTTTCTTTGCAGGATATCATGCATATCCGAACATGTGGATAGAAGATAGTTCAGGCAAAATAGCTTGGGGTAGTACATTGCCTGAAACAAAGGTAGCACTTCAGAAATTGGCTGACATGTACAAGAGTGGCCAGCTTGACAAGGAATTTGGTGTTAAGGATGCAGGAAAGGTTGCTGAGACTATAGCTGCAGGTAAAGTAGGTATGGACTATGGTGCACAGTGGAACCCGATGTATCCTCTTATAAGCAATTTTAACAATGATAAAAATGCCGATTGGACAGCATATCCTATTGTTTCAAATGATGATAAGAAGGCTATGGTACCTTTAAAATTCAATCAGACAAGAATATTTGCAGTAAGAAAAGGATATGAACATCCGGAAGCACTTGTAAAACTTTTCAATGAGCATGTAGAGAAGAACTGGGGTAAAACAGCAGACTTCAACAAGTACTACATGCCTGTTGAGAACGGTGGTGTAGGAGTTTGGAAATTCTCTCCTGTATGCCCTGCTCCTGTATTCAAGAACCTTGAAGCCTTTGTAGCAATAGATGAAGCAAGAAAGAACAATGATTTCAGTAAATTGACAGGTGAGCCTAAAATTATACAAGGTAATATAGCGGCTTATGAAAAAGGCGATACTTCACAATGGGGATGGGAAAAGATTTACGGTAAAGACGGAGCATTCCGTAATATGGTTGAATACAAGAAGAATAATCAGCTGTTAAGCGAAAAGTTTGTTGGAGCTCCAACTACAACAATGGCTGAAAAGAAAACAACACTTGAAAAGATGGAAAAAGAAGTATTTATAAAAATTATAATGGGTGCTGCTCCTATCAGCGATTTTGATAAATTTGTAAGCGATTGGAACAAACTAGGCGGTGCTGATATGACAAAAGAAGTTAACGAATGGTATGATTCTGTTAAATCCAAGTAATATTAACTAGCTGACAGAGAAGGAAAGGATACAGCCGTTTCATATCCTTTCCTTCTCTGTTACTAGGCAACGTTTTAATGTAAGTTTCTATCTTGTATGCACGTCTATACACCTATAAGGGGAGGAATAAGCTTGAAAAATTTAAATATAAAGAAACAACTACCCTTGCATCTAATGATCCTTCCGGGTTTTCTAACTTTGTTGATATTCAGTTACCTGCCAATGGCGGGTATTGTAATTGCCTTTCAAAAATTTATACCCGCAAAAGGCTTGTTCGGAGATCAGAAATGGGTAGGTTTTAAGAATTTCCAATACGTTCTGGATATGCCCAATTTTAATAATATAATGTGGAATACCATATCCATAGCGGTAATGAAAATTGTACTTGGACTTATTGTTCCGATAATATTCGCTATTTTAATTAATGAAGTTACAAACAATGCTTTAAAAAGAGGTATTCAGACACTAATATATCTTCCTCACTTTTTATCCTGGGTTGTACTGGGAGGAATATTGATCGATATACTGTCTCCGTCCGGCGGAATTTTAAATTCCCTGATAAAATCACTTGGTTTTGAGCCTATATTTTTTCTTGGAGACAATAAGTGGTTTCCTTCTACCATGGTATTGACGGAGACCTGGAAAGAGTTCGGCTATGGTACAATAATCTATCTGGCGGCAATCACCGGTATCGATCCAAGCCTTTACGAAGCAGCACATATGGATGGAGCCAACAGATGGAAGCAAACATTACACATAACACTTCCGGGAATGAAGATGGTTATAGTACTTCTGATGGTATTAAGTCTCGGAAATATTTTAAATGCAGGATTTGACCAAATATTCAACTTATATAGTCCCCCTGTTTATGAAAGCGGAGACATTATCGACACCTTTGTTTACAGAATAGGCCTGTTGGAAGCCCAATACGGAGTTGCCACAGCGGTAGGACTATTTAAATCAGTAGTCTCGTTTACGCTTATTTCAGTATCTTACTTCTTTGCTTATAAATTTGCAGATTACAGGATTTTCTAAAGGGGGTTTATTAAATGAAACGTAGCAAACTGAAGAAAGTCAGTACATTTACAATCGTAAATAACTGTTTTCTTGTGTTAGCGGCATTGCTTTGTATTATACCGCTAATCCACATATTAGCCGTATCGTTCAGTTCCAGCTCGGCAGCAGCAGCCGGTAAGGTTGTATTCTGGCCTGTTGAGTTTTCATTAAATTCATACGCATACGTTGCAAAAAGAGCTGCATTCTGGCACTCTATGTTGATTTCAGTTGAAAGAATCGCACTAGGTGGATTTGTTAACCTGGTACTTACTATATTATGTGCATATCCATTATCAAAGGAAAAGACCGAGTTTCGTTTCCGAACTTTTTACGCATGGGCGTTTTTTATAACAATGTTGTTTAACGGAGGCTTAATTCCGTGGTATATTGTAATCAAGCAAGCGGGATTGCTGGATAGTATCTGGGCTTTGGTTCTTCCAGGCGCAGTTCCTGTTTTCAGTGTAATACTATTATTGAATTTCTTCAGGGAAATACCGAAGGAATTAAATGAAGCGGCTTACATTGACGGAGCGGGACACTGGACCACACTTTGGAGAGTAGTAGTACCAGTTTCAACCCCGGCATTGGCAACAATAACTCTTTTCTCGCTGGTAGGTCACTGGAACAGCTGGTTTGATGGTCTTATACTTATGAATAAGGCAGAAAATTATCCTCTTCAGAGTTATATTCAGACTATTGTTGTGCAGAGATCATATAGTATGCTTTCAAGACAGGAAATTTCCGAGTTGGCAACTATTTCAGACAGAACATTAAGAGCATCTCAGATTTTCCTTGGTACATTGCCTATAGTTCTGGTATATCCTTTCCTTCAGAAGTATTTTGTAAAGGGAATAGTACTGGGTGGAGTAAAGGGATAAATCAACTGTCCTGAAAATTTTGATATAGACGAATATTCTGTACTCACCTTACCGAAGAAAGAGATATAAACCTGGATTTAAGGTATGTAAAAAGTAATTTAATGGTAAAATAATACTAATATAAATGTTTCGGTTTAAGGAGGGTTAATTAAATGGTAAAAATGGTATTAAATGCTGACGTTAAAAAAGGCAGAATAAATAAAAATATATACGGACACTTTTCAGAGCATCTGGGAAGATGCATATACGAGGGGTTATGGGTTGGCGAGGACTCTGAAATACCAAACATAAACGGATTCCGTACAGATGTTGTAGAAGCACTGAAAAAAATGAAGATACCTGTGCTTAGATGGCCCGGAGGTTGCTTTGCAGATGAATATCACTGGGTGGACGGGATAGGGCCTAAAGAAAACAGACCTTGCATGGTGAATACCCATTGGGGCGGAGTTGTAGAAAATAACCATTTTGGAACCCATGAATTTCTGGAACTGTGTGAAATGCTGGACGCAGAACCGTATATATGCGGTAATTTAGGGAGCGGAACGGTACATGAAATGCAGCAGTGGGTTGAATACATGACCTTTGACGGAAAATCCCCCATGGCTGATTTAAGAAGGACAAACGGCAAGGACGAGCCATGGCGGGTTAAGTATTTCGGTGTTGGCAATGAAAACTGGGGCTGTGGCGGAAACATGACTGCTGAGTTTTACGCAGATCAATATAAAAGATACGCAACATATGTAAGAAACTTTGGTGAAAATAAAATTTACAAAATAGCAGGCGGTGCTTCGGTGGATGACTATCATTGGACCGAGGTACTTATGAGAGAAGCAGGAAAGCAAATGGATGGTCTTAGCATCCACTATTATACAAGAATTTCAAAAGATTGGTCTGAACAGGGGTCAGCAACTGAATTTGATGAAAATCACTGGTTTTCAGTAATGCAGAATGCTTTATTTACGGAAGAATTGGTAGTACGTCATTCAAATATAATGGATAAGTATGATCCTGAGAAAAAAGTAGGCATGATTGTTGATGAGTGGGGTACATGGTTTGCTGTTGAACCCGGAACAAATCCGGGATTTCTGTACCAGCAAAACACCATGAGGGATGCACTCGTTGCGGGGATTCACCTGAATGTTTTCAATAATCACTGTGACAGGGTTCAGATGGCGAACATAGCACAAATGGTAAATGTCCTTCAGGCAGTAATTTTAACTGAAGGTAAAAATATGCTTCTGACACCTACCTACCATGTATTTGATATGTATAAGGTTCATCAGGATGCAGAGTTGCTTTCACTTGATTTTGAAAGTCCTGAATATACCTTTAATGGAGAAAAGGTACCTCAGTTGAGTGCTTCCTCTTCCATAGACTCAGAAGGCAAGATTCATGTAACCATTTGCAATCTTAACCCATCGGCGGATATGGATATTGATATTGATTTGAGAGGTATAACAGCAAAGAGCAGCACATGTGAAATAATTACATCCAATACTATGAATGCAAAAAATACATTTGAAGAAACAAATAATGTAACTATAAAGAAATTTGAAGGTTTAAACCTTGAAAATAACCATATATCAGGCAGAATACCTTCCAAAGCAGTTGTATTGATAGAAATTGTATAAACAAAACATAAATAGAATATAAATCAGACTTAAATGTCCCGGCAGAATATAATTAATGCCGGGATATTTGGCAGTTAAAGGAGGGTGGCGGTGAAGGATAATTGTATAAAATGTCATAGAAATATTCATATTACTGATAATGATATTCAAATGGAAGTAAATAGAGTAATTCAATCAGGAGTACCGTTACCTACCAATGAACAATATGAAAAGAGATTGGAAACCTGTAAAAACTGCAAACATCTAACTGATGGAATCACTTGTATGATTTGCGGGTGTATTGTAAAGGCAAGGGCTATGAATGCTTTGCGTATATGTCCCCACCCTTCCGGAAGCAAGTGGTAATGTCTTACAGCTTATTGTTATCGGTATAAAAAAGAGAGGAAATTGACATGAAAATTCAGAACCCTATTATATGGGCGGATATGCCGGACCCGGACGTTATACGTGTCGGTGATACTTATTATATGGTATCTACAACCATGTTTGTGATGCCTGGAGCACCTATTTTAAAATCAAGGGATCTATGTCATTGGGAATTGGTAGCATATGTTTTCAATACTATTGAAGATAATGACATATATCAGCTGAAAAATGGCAAAAACGCATACGGCAAAGGGCAATGGGCAACTAGTCTGAAATTTTACAACGGTCTGTACTATGCGTGCTTTGTGTGCCATGATATGCAAAAGACCTATATCTATTATACGGACAATATAGAAAAAAGCGGTTGGAATCGTTATGTCATTAATGACGTTTTCCATGATATGTCTTTTCTGTTGGATAAGGGCAGATCGTATCTGATATATGGCAACGGAGATATTAAAATTGTTGAACTAAAAGACGATTTATCGGGAGTAAAAGAAGGAGGAGTCAACCAACTTCTGTTCAGTACCCCCTCTGAAAATATGAAGCTTCGATGTGAGGGCTGCAGAGCGTATATAATAAACGGTTATTATTATCTGCTTTTCATTGAATGGCCCGATGACGGTAATGGTCGGAGACGTGTTGTGTGTTACAGAGCAAAAGAATTGCTGGGAGAATACCAGAGAAGAATACTTCTTGATGATGACATGGGGTACCGTAATCAGGGAATTGCTCAAGGGGCTTTAATTGATACACCGGAAGGTGAATGGTACTCTATTTTGTTCCAGGATCACGGAGCAGTAGGAAGAATTCCATATTTACTTCCCGTTTCATGGGAGGATGGCTGGCCTGAATTGGGAATACATGGAAAAGTTCCAGAAGTGTTTGAGATTCCTATTAAAGAGTATGATGCCAAACCATTAATAACAAGTGACAGTTTTAACCATACTGAAAACAAGCTGGATTTGAGATGGGAGTGGAATCACAATCCGCAGGAGGATTGCTGGTCATTTACTGAGAATCCGGGGTATTTAAGATTGCGCACTCAATCTTTGGCGAAAAATCTTTTAACCGCTAGGAACACGTTAACCCAAAGAACAAGCGGTCCTAAATGTGCATTTTCAGTAGAGCTTAAGACTGAGGGAATGAATGCAGGGGACTATGCCGGTCTTATTGCGTTACAGGGCGATTATGGAGCTATAGGAATAAGAGCCGACGAGAATAATCTCAAAAGGATTATTGTTTCTAAAAAAGCTAGTGACGGAAGACAGAAAGAGGAAGAATATCGGCTGTTTACGGACAATAGCATATTTTTGAAAATAGAATTTGATTTTCAAAACAGCAGGGATATTGCAGAATTTTATTATTCCCTAGACAGTATTAACTGGGTAAAATTAGGCAGTAATTTACATATGAAATACACCCTTGACCTTTTTATAGGTTATCGAGCAGGGATATTCTATTATTCCCGGAAAACAGCAGGCGGGTATGCGGATTTCAGAAATTTTAATTATGAATCAATACAATTATAAAGGGTATTAATGGGTATAGTTTCAGGTGAAGCATTTATAAAAGTATTTTGAAATATATAGAATATTATTATAAAATAATACAGAAGAGGAACTTTTATATTTTTGTACATAAATTAAGGGAGGATTATATGAGTAAAATAAAGATCTCAGATAAGGTGACAGGGACTTTCAGGGATAACTGGAATTTCTGTGTAGGTACAGAGCGTATGGGAATCGCTCTTCAAAAGGAATATCAGGATACTCTTGAATTTGTCCAGAAGGCAATAAATTTTAAATACATAAGAGGACATGGTCTCTTCCATGATGATACTGCCATCTACAGGGAATATGAAATCGACGGAGAAATGAAGCCTTTCTATAACTTTACATATATAGACAAGATATTTGATTCATTTCTTGAACAGGGTCTAAAACCTTTTGTTGAGCTTGGCTTTATGCCTTCACAGCTGGCATCGGGAGAGCAGAAAGTGTTTTATTGGAAAGGAAATGTCACTCCTCCTAAGGATTATGATAAATGGAAGGATTTAATCCAAGCTTTAATAAGACATTTTATAAGCAGATATGGAATAGAAGAGGTTCTGCAATGGCCTTTTGAAGTTTGGAACGAGCCGAATTTGAAGGTGTTCTGGAAGGATGCCGATGAGACGGAATACTTTAAGCTTTATAAGGTATCGTCTATGGCTATTAAAGAGATTAATAAGGATTTGCAGGTGGGTGGCCCTGCTATATGCGGGGGAGCTGATTATTGGATAAAGGATTTCCTTGAGTTCTGCAAAAAGGAAAATGCTCCCGTTGATTTCGTCTCCCGCCATTTGTATTCAGCACATTTGCCGAAAGTTCAGACCCATGAATTATGCTATCAGGATCTCAAGGAACCTGAAGAAATGCTGAAAGAATTGCAGTCTGTCAGGCAAATGATTGATAATTCACCATTTCCACACCTGCCATTCCATATAACAGAATACAATACCTCATACAATCCTTTAAATCCTGTTCATGATACATGTCTCAATGCTGCATATCTGGCAAGGATTATAAGTGAGGCCGGAGATAT
Source organism: Bacillota bacterium (assembly GCA_023443515.1). Classification (GTDB taxonomy): domain Bacteria; phylum Bacillota; class Clostridia; order Acetivibrionales; family DSM-1351; genus Ruminiclostridium. Next base: position 20,364 of record JAEZUC010000084.1, on the reverse strand, counting down.
TGTTGATTCATTTTCATACTGGACCTTCAGTGATGTATTTGAGGAGGCGGATGTTCCAAGAGCTCAGTTCCACGGAGGGTTTGGTCTAGTTGCACTTAACAATATTCCAAAGCCTACTTTCCATATGTTTAGCTTTTTTGAGCAAATGGGAAAGGATATATTGTACAGGGACGAAAATATGCTGGTAACAAAAAAGACTGACGGTACGGTGACAATAATCGCATGGAATCCTGTAATGGAGAAGGGTGAACATTTCGATAAGGTTTTTTCACTGGAGCTGAATTTACCAACAGGCGAATACTTTATTAATAGAACTATAGTAAATGAAGCATTCGGCAACCCATGGAAAACCTGGATACAAATGGGACGTCCGAGATTCCCCGGTAAGAAGCAGGTTGAAATACTGAAAAATGCAGCACGACCTCTGGTAAAATCCGATAGGGTAAGCTGCAATGAGAACATTCTGAATATTGAGTTTACTCAAAGCAAAAACGAAGTAGCTTTTTTTGAAATAATCCCTGTAACAGATGAGACCGATACCTACTATAAACTTGATGACAGCATGATCCCTGGGTATTAAAATAAATACCAATACAAATTTTAGAATGGGAGAGATATTATGGCGATTTTTCAAGTAAACTTTTTTGCTAAAACAATAAAAAGACCGGTTTGTTTTAATGCTTTGATTCCAAATGATAAATATGAGGCACCGGGTCAGGAGTCTCAAGAGCCAAAACGTCCTTTAAAGTCTATTTACCTTTTACACGGTTATTCAGGTAATCATATGGATTGGTTGACATTTACAAAAATACAGGAGCTGTCTCTAAAATATGATATTGCGGTGTTTATGCCCTCCGGTGAAAATTATTTTTATTTAGATGACGAAGAGGTTGGAGCACACTATGGAGAATTGATAGGAAATGAGCTGGTTGATTATACACGTAGTACATTCCATTTATCTGATAAAAGAGAGGATACATTCATTGGAGGATTATCCATGGGTGGTTACGGTGCAATAAGAAACGGTTTGAAATACTCAGACAGATTCGGCAGGATAATTGCACTTTCTTCAGCACTTATTACCAATCAGATTGCGGGGATTACTCCGGATTTCAAAGGCCCTGTTGCAGACTACCCATATTACAGAAGAGTTTTTGGAGACCTTGACCAGCTTTTGGGAAGCGACAAAGACCCGGAAGCACTAATCCGTGGTCTAAAGAAAAGAAATGCTGATATACCCAAGATATACATGGCTTGCGGAACAGAAGATTTTCTTATAAAGGAAAACAGGGGCTTGCATGAATTTCTTGTTTCCGAAAACGTAGAGCATACCTATGTAGAAGACGCAGGTGTTCACGATTGGAAATTCTGGAACGAGTATATAGATAAAGGTCTGGCTTGGGCTATTGAAGAGTGACCTGATGACAAAACCGGAACTTACATAATACCAAGGAGGAGAAAACTATGAAGCTGTTATGTCGCGACTACACCCTTATATTTAAAGATGGAGGTCTGGAGGTTCAGAAAAACCATAAGACCTTATATTATAATACACGCCCTATGTTTGTTACTGTTAAGACAGCAATGGCTATCAACGAATTTTATGATAAGGCCTACACCGAGGTATCTGTTTTCGGTAATAGTATAATTGCAAAAGGTTTACTAACTGTAGCCTCCGGTTCTGAGTTTTTCTTCTCGGATGTATACAAAGCTTGTGCTTCGGGGTTTAAGGTAAATAGAAATGTCAAGGTATTGAAGGCCGGTGATGACCTTGGTTTTTCAACTAAAATATCTTTTGCAATGACTGAATCAGAAGACACCCATGATTATAATTGCTTTGCACCGGGTGTATGGTACAGACAAAACCAATTTGCACCTGATTTTTCTTTTGGAAAGGACTTGGATTGCGAATATTTCTGGCAAATGGAAACACGCTATGCCATGCCTTTATTCGCCATGCAGAATATAGAATCCGGGGAAACAGCGGCTATATCCCGCTGGGCCCCGGATGTAACTATGCGCTCTTTAGATATTATGCAATCGGAAAATAATGTGGATGCCAAATTTTCAATCGGCTCTATAGGTATGAGCAGACCGCAAAATAAGACCATGAACTATATGTATTATGGCTTTGAGGTACGAAAGGAAATCAAAACAGAAACCCACGGTCTTTCAATTGATTACGTTTATCCCGGCTGTGACGGACAAATGCCCGGAGTAAACCACTATGGTGGGCTTGACTACAACGGCAGGGTAAAAACCTTTCAGCGTATAAATCACCCTGTAGAACCGGGCTTTTCGCAAAATTATTCTGTTGCAGTGAATTTCGGAAAATACGACAGCTTCCAGCTTATGATGAGAGATATGTGGAGAGTGACTTACGACAGACTACGGGACAAATTATTCAATGTGGACAATGAACTCTTTTTCCATAACTCTATGAAGATACTTGACAGGTATACAAGGCAATATGGGGATTCCTACGGGTTGCCCTTTGCCTGCCAGCTTCCTCATATGGATATAAACTGCGTATCCTTTCAGTTCGGTTTTGTGGGGCAGCAACCGGGAATCGGATATCAGCTGTTGAGGTACGGCGACAAGGAAAACATGCCCGAAACCTTTAATAAAGGTGTAAACTTGATTAATTTTTGGGTCAGAACTGCCATGACGGAAGCAGGCTTACCCAATATGTGCTACAACCCGGGTATAAGTACCTTTGAACCATACCCCCATTATATAAGAATGCTCGCAGACGGCATTGAGGCAATTTTGGATGCATACCTATACATGAAAAAGAAGGAGATTGATAGGTCTTCATGGAGAGAATTCTGCCTAAAAACAGCTGATTGGCTTGTTGGTATTCAAAATGAGGACGGCAGCTTTTACCGTGCATATAATACTGATGGTTCTGTAAGGATGAAATCCAAGTCAAATACTCCAAGCGTAATACGTTTTCTGGTTCAGTTTTACTTGGTGACAGGTGACGAAAGGTACAAAAATGCAGCCTTAAAGGCCGGAGACTGGTCTTTTGAAAATGCTTATCTGAACATGGAGTACAGAGGCGGTACATGCGACAACACCGATATACAGGACAAAGAAGCAGGCATTTATGCAATGTTTGGATTTCTTGCCCTCTATGATTTGACAGGAGAAAAGAAATGGCTTGAGGGTGCAGTAGGTGCTGCAGACTACACTGAGACCTGGACCTATGCATGGAAGTTCCCCGTATGTGCACCAATGGAGAAGCATCCCTTTAACAGGTATTCCATCAGCGGTCAGAGTATTATAACAATCGGAGGTGCAGCAGATGTATATATGGCTGCTTGCTCCTACACATACTACAGATTGTACGTTATAACCGGGGATGAACATTATCTGGATTTTGCCGAGTTCATTCACAAAAATACCAGACAATCCAGTGATATCGACGGAAGCATTGGTTATATAATGCCGGGGTTGGGCCATGAAAGCGGAGACTTTACCAGTCAAACGTTGAAAAGCCAGTACCATTGGCTTCCATGGTGTACTTTTGTGGAGGTTGACCCTTCATCCAGACTTTATGATACTTTTGGTGGATACGAGATTGCAGATGCTCAGAAACTAAGTGCTGAGGAACGTACCAGAAGAAACCGCATATACGATAATTATTGTGATAGTATTTAAAAAGTAATTAATTCTTAACTGAAAGTAGGAATTATATTGAATTATAATCATTCTAAAATAAAATTGCCCCGGATTATCAGCGATGGCATGGTATTACAGAGAAACGCAAACGTAAAGGTTTGGGGATGGGATTCACCGGGAGAAGTTGTTATTGTACGCTTTAGGAGCAAAGTCTACCATTCTTGCGCAGATCAAAGTGGAGAGTGGTTTGTTATACTTGATTCCGCAGAAGCGGGTGGCCCCTATGTCATGGAGATTGAGTCAGGAGAATCTGTTGAAAAGATAACTGTAAAGAATATTCTTCTGGGCGATGTGTGGCTTTGTTCAGGACAATCAAATATGGAAATGAAAATGGATTCTTTAAAGGATACATATCCTGAAGAAATCGCCCGTTGTAGCAATGATTACATAAGACATTTCTGTATTCCTGTCAGATATGACTTTGTAAAACCTCAAAAGGATTTGGAAGCAGGAAGTTGGGAGGCGGCCAACCCTGAAAGGATTTTGGATTTTACTGCTACGGGATATTTCTTTGCATTAAAGCTGTATGAAAAGTATCGTATTCCAATAGGCTTGATTAATGCAAGTTTGGGAGGCTCGCCCGCAGAAGCCTGGCTAAGTGAAAATGCATTAAAGGAGTTCCCGAAACATTATGAAGCTGCAAAAAAGCTCAGCAATCGGGATTATCTGGATAAAGTACTAAGAGAGGATCAGGTTTCCACCGAAGCTTGGTACTCTGAGTTAAACCAAAAAGATAAGGGAATAGAAAATAATACCGCCTCCTGGCAGAATATAAAAGTACCTTCATATTGGGAAGACGAGGGTTTGGGTAGCTTCAACGGTGTCGTCTGGTTCAGGAAGGAAATAGATATCCCCGATAGTTTTGCAGATAAATCCGCAAGACTTGTACTTGGGAACATTGTTGATCAAGATACTGCCTATATCAATGGTATAGAAATCGGAACAACGCCAAATCAGTATATTCCGAGAAAATACAGTATTCAGGAGGGACTGCTCAAGGAAGGTAAAAATATAATCCTGCTCAGAGTAGTAAACACTTCCGGTAAAGGGGGATTTTACAAAGAAAAACCCTACCAACTGGAAATCGGAGAGTGTATTATTGATTTATCCGGTGAATGGCAGTACTCGATTGGGGCAAAAAGTGACCCGATGCCCGAACCGGCCTTTGTTCAGTGGAAGCCCTTGGGTTTGTATAACGGAATGCTTGCACCTGTTACAAATCATGCATTAAAAGGTTTCGTATGGTATCAGGGGGAATCTAATACCAAGAATCCAGCAGAATATGAAAGTCTTCTAAAGTCATTGATTGCAGACTGGAGACAAAAATGGAATATGGGAGAACTGCCGTTTCTGTATGTTCAGTTGCCTAACTTCACAGAGGCTTCAGAAATACCTGTGGAAAGCGATTGGGCGCAGGTGAGGGAAGCCCAGCGAAGGACACTTTCCGTACCCAATACGGCAATGGCTGTTGCAATTGACCTTGGAGAATGGAATGATATCCATCCTGTAAATAAAAAGGATGTGGGAAACCGCTTGGCACTTGTAGCCATAAAAACTGTATATGGGGACAAAACCATTGTTGCAACCGGACCAATGTATAAGTCATACAGAATAGAAGGAAACAAAATGATTATATCCTTCACTGATATAGGAAGCGGATTGGTTGTTAAGAACGGAGAACGGCCGGGAGCTTTCACTATAGCAGGAGCAGACAAAGTATTTGTCCGTGCTGATGCGGAACTTGCTGACAATGATGTGGTAGTCTGGAGTGAAAATATACCTCACCCGTTTTATGTAAGGTATGCATGGGCTGATAATCCCAAGAATGCCAACCTATTTAACCGCGAAGGGTTACCTGCTTCGCCCTTTACAACGGAGTAGATTAGAATTGATTTGCACAAAGACTCATTGACGGAATGGTTATAAATGGTATATAATGCAATTAAAATTTAATAATTAACAATACTGGTTTACTCAAAATTATGAGTAACTAAGAGGGAATCAGGTGAAAATCCTGAACAGTCCTGCTGCCGTATGATGGAGCGGTTCTCTAAAAGCAAGAATTATTTTCTGCTTATATATGCCACTGGGTAAAATAGCCCGGGAAGGCGAGAACTTTGCAATGATATCTAAGTCGGAAGACCTGCTAGTATTTCTGCAGATGCCAAATATGCAGAGTGCTATGACTTCACAGTGTATGAAGTGTGTAGTTTGTCAAAAGAGAAAACAGTATAAAACTATATATTCTTTTTTACAAATAAAGCCTTTATTACTAAAAGTTTTAAAGGTTTTATTTTTTTGGCAAATATTATTAAGTCGGAGGTTCATTTAATATGATACGTGTAAGTGTTAAGAACTATCTTGTTTGTCTTTTAATTATGTTGTGTGCTATTTTTATTTTCCCTGCAAATGCGTCTGCAATGCATATCATGGAAGGATATTTGGCGCCGGGCTGGTGCATTAGCTGGGGACTGCTTTGTATGCCATTTCTCATAATAGGATTCTTCTCAATAAAAAAGAAAATTGAAATATCCTCAAAAAACCTGACACTGTTGGCAATGTGCGGTGCTTTTGCTTTTGTACTTTCAGCACTAAAGATGCCGTCAGTTACCGGAAGCTGTTCACACCCCACAGGAGTGGGACTGGGTGCTGTTTTGTTCGGGCCAACTGCTATGTCTGTAATAGGTGCTATAATTCTATTGTTTCAGGCTATTTTACTGGCTCATGGAGGCATTACAACTTTAGGAGCAAATATATTTTCCATGGCTATAGTAGGGCCTTTGGTTTCTTTCGGGGTGTTCAAGCTATGTAAAAGATTAGGCGCAAAAGCAGGCCTTGCAGTATTTTTTGCTGCATTTTTCGGGGATTTGATGACATATGTGATAACCTCTGTTGAGCTTGCCATGGCCTATCCTGATGCTACGGGCGGATTTGTGGTCTCTCTTGGGAAGTTTATAAGTATTTTTGCTTTTACTCAAATTCCCCTTGCTGTTTGTGAAGGACTTCTTACAGTAGTTATTTACAATGTTCTTGCAAAATACAGTGCAAAAGAGCTGAAGGCACTGTCAGCAATTTATTAAAAAGGAGAGAATATCATGAAATTATGGAAAAAGAATTTAATTTTGATAGCAGTAGTAGTATTTATACTTGCTGCACCGCCTGTTTTTATAAAGAATGCTGAATTTGCCGGCGCAGATGGTCTGGCAGAAGAACAGATATCTAAAATAGCTCCTGACTACAAGCCATGGTTTGAATCACTGTTTGAACCTAAAAGCGGAGAGATAGAGTCGCTACTTTTTGCATTGCAAGCTGCAATTGGTGCAGGAGTGGTAGGTTTTATACTTGGAAGAATGACTTCTGTTAAAGGAAAATCCGGAGCAGAAACATGATATTAATAGATAAATATGCATATGATTCAAAACTTGCCCGTGTCAGCCCTAAAGTAAAACTAATTTATACAATGTTCCCTTTAATTTTATGCATTTCACTAAACTCATTTATTGTAAGTATAGTAACCATAATTGTCATGGCAGTGACTACGGTCGGGGTGGGAAAAATAAAGTTCTCGGCATATTTAAAATTGCTTTTTATTCCCATTGGCTTTTTAATGGTTGGCACAATAACAATACTGATAAATCGGTTTGATTTAAATCATATTTATTTACTGGGGGTTAAAATCGGTAAATATGCTTACGGAATTGACCGGGTAACTCTTACAAATAGTTTGAAACTGGTACTCAACGCTCTTGGAGGAGTAAGCTGTATGTATTGCCTGTCTTTGAGTACCCCTATGGCTGACCTGTTTCAGGTACTGAGAAAAACAAGGCTTCCGGCTGTTATTGTTACACTTATGGAGTTGATATACAGATATATATTTGTGCTGTTGGATGAAATAGGGAGAATGAACGTAGCAAAAAATTCAAGACTGGGGAACTGTAATTTCAGAACTTCTTTAAAATCAACGAGTGAATTGATAGGTATGCTGTTTATACGTGCCTACAACCGTTCCGACAGGGTTTATGCGGCTCTTGAATCCAGAGGCTACAACGGGCAATTTATTACTTTGGATGAAGAATACATAAATAGTAAAAGGATGAACATGCTTTCAATCCTGTTATGCCTGTTGCTTGTATGTGCAGGACTTGCAGAAAGGTCTTTATTGTAGGAGGTAGCTCTATTGTACATAATTGAAACGAAAGATCTGAGTTATTCATATGACGGAGAACACCAAGCTCTGGAAGATGTCAGTATATCAATGAAAAAGGGCAAAACAACAGCAGTTTTGGGTGGAAACGGTGCAGGAAAGTCAACCTTGTTTTTGAACCTTAACGGTGTTTTGACACCAGACAGCGGAACCGTTTTTTTTGACGGCAAAAAGGTGGAATACAATAAAAAAGGCATAACTGAAATGAGAAAAAGGGTGGGTATAGTATTTCAGGACCCAAATGATCAACTATTTTCTTCAAGTGTTAAAAAGGATATTTCCTTTGGAGCTATAAATCTCGGACTTGGTGTTGATGAAGTCAGGGAAAGAGTTGAAAAGGCTGTTGTTCAAACCGGGATTGGGGAATATGTTGACAAGCCTACACATGCTTTGAGCTTCGGACAGAAAAAAAGAGTTGCCATAGCCGGGATTTTAGCTATGGAGCCCGATGTGATTATTCTGGATGAACCCACTGCGGGACTTGACTCTAAAGGGGCAAGCGATATTCTTAATCTGTTGACAAAGGTAAAAAAAGAAACGGGTGTATCGGTTATATTGGCAACACATGAAATGGATATCGTTCCTTTATATTGCGACGACGTATTTGTCATGGACCATGGAAAAGTAGTCCTTGGCGGAAACGTAAGAGAAGTACTCTCAAAGCCCGAAATTCTGAGGCAACATTCATTAAGGCTTCCTCGAATGGCACACCTGATGGAAATATTAAATGAACGGGACAAGCTGAAGGTTGAAAGAACAGCGGCTACAATATCAGAAGCAAGGGCATCCATTCTAAGTCTTATAAACGGTGCAGGTTAAATATATGGAGGATTTTATTGTAAAAAACGGCAAGAGACTGAAGTGCGGATACACAACCGGAAGCTGTGCGGTAGCCGCCGTAAAGGCTTGTGCGGTAATGCTTTTAGGGAATACAACCATTGATGAGGTTATAATTAATACTCCAAAGGGTATCCCATTAACTTTGCAAATCTGCGATATTTATAGACAGAAGGAACGGGTCAGTTGTTCCGTAAAAAAAGATGCAGGGGATGATCCGGATGTTACAAATGGTATCAAAATTTTTGCAAAGGTTGAGAAACTGGAAAAAGAAATATTGATTGAAGGTGGCAGTGGTATTGGACGGGTAACAAAAGCAGGACTGCAATGTGCAGTTGGTGAGGCAGCCATAAATCCCGTACCAAGACAGATGATTCATGAGGTATTAAGAGAGGTATCTGGTACCTACGGGTATAAAGGTGGATTTTGTGTTGAAATATCAGCAGAACATGGAGAAGAAATTGCAAAAAAAACCTTTAATCCACGACTTGGAATAACAGGTGGAATATCAATACTGGGGACCAGCGGGATAGTTGAGCCTATGAGTGAAAAGGCTTTAATAGAGACTATTCATAAGGAGATAGATGTAAAGATTGCTCAAAACAGTAAATATTTTCTTATAACTCCCGGTAACTTTGGAAGGGATTTTGCACTGCAACGATTGGGACTGGACATAGACAAAGGGTTAAAATGCTCCAATTATATAGGAGAAACTATTGATTATGCGGTTTATAATAATATCAACAATATATTACTTATAGGACATGCAGGTAAACTGTGCAAAATTGCCGGAGGTATCATGAACACCCATTCAAGGACAGCAGATTGCAGATGTGAAATATTTGCGGCTCATTCAGCACTTTATGGTGCTTCCAAAGAGTGTATAAGTAAAATAATGCAGTCTATGACTACGGATGAAATAAATGGCATACTAAGAGAACAAGGCCTGGAGGAGGCTGTTAATATCAGTATTCTTGAAAAAATAAAGTTTCATCTTAACTATAGAGCAAACTTTAAAGCCCATATTGAGGTTGTGATGTTTACGGATTTAAAAAGGGAACTGCAAGACAGAGTCTATTATCAGACCTCAGGTGCTGAAGACATGATTAAAGAACTATGCAATGAATCAGATAAGGGGTAAATATATGAGGGGAATTTTATATGGAGTTGGTGTAGGACCGGGAGATCCCAAAATGCTGACGCTTCAGGCGGTTGAAGTTCTGCAGATGGCAGATGTTATAGCTATACCAGATACAAAAGGTGAAAAAACTGCTATGAAAGTAGTGGGGGAATACATAAAGGACAAAGAGGTGGTATATTGTCCCATGCCCATGACAAGAGATACTGATTTACTTGAAAAGAGTCATGGTATAAGCTGTAGTTTGATAGAGGAGCAATTGTTAAAAGGTAATAATGTGGCCTTCATTACATTGGGTGATCCCACAATTTATTCCACCTATATGAACATTCAGCGGATTATTGAGGATAAGGGCTATATTACACGGACAATACCCGGGGTTACTTCCTTTTGTGCTTCTGCGGGGGCACTGAATATTTCTTTGTGTGACAGAGGGGAAGCTCTGCACATTATACCTGCATCCTACGGTGAGACTGAAGAACTTCTGGAATTAAAGGGTACAAAAGTATTAATGAAAAGCGGAAAAAGTCTGACTGATATAAAGGCTACTTTGAAAAGGAAGGGACTGTATCAGTATTCACGGATGGTAGAATGCTGTGGTATGGAAAGTCAGAGAGTTTACAAAAGTCTTGATGAGGTATCCGATGATTCAAGCTACTTTTCAATTTTAATAGTAAAGGATAAATAAGTATGGTGACATTTATTGGAGCAGGGCCCGGAGCCGTTGATCTGATTACGGTGAGGGGAAAAACGCTGCTGGAGACAGCTGATATTGTTATTTATGCAGGCTCATTGGTGAATCCGGGCTTGCTTGATTACACTAAAAAAACATGTGAAATGTTTAATAGTGCGGAAATGACATTGGAACAAGTGATAGCTGTTATGGAACGTGGGGAAAGAGAGAAAAAAAGCACCGTAAGACTTCATACCGGCGACCCAAGTATATATGGTGCAATTCGTGAGCAGATGGACATGCTGACAGAACGAGGAATTGAATATGCCGTAGTTCCGGGAGTCAGTTCTTTTTGCGGTGCGGCTGCTGCATTAAAAGCAGAATACACACTGCCTGATGTAAGCCAGACTTTGATACTCACCAGAATGGAGGGCCGCACTCCTGTTCCAGAAAGAGAAGAAATATCAAAGCTGGCCTCACATAAGTCGTCTATGGCATTGTTCCTGAGTTCCTCATTGTTGGAGGAATTAAGTCGCAGGCTTATAGTGGGGGGATATGAAGAAAGTACGCCGGCAGCCATTGTATATAAGGCTACCTGGCCCGACGAAAAAATTGTACGGACATGCGTAGGAGAGCTTTATACAGCTGCAAAAGAAAATAATATCAATAAGACTGCATTGATACTTATAGGAAATTTCCTTGACTCCGGGTACTCAAGGTCAAAGCTGTATGACCCTACCTTTTCTCACGAATTCAGAGAGGCAGTCAAGTAGTTATGAAGATAACTTTAGTATCATTTACAAAACAAGGAGGCAAGCTGTGCCTGAATTTACAGCAAAAGCTTAATACTCAGGGGTATGATGCCGAGGGCTATAGTAAGCATGAGTTTGATGGAGTCGGAGTCTTGAAAGACACCTTGGATGAGTTTACCCGGAAGGCATTCGGCGTTAGTGACGCTATAGTTTTTATAGGGGCTGCCGGGATTGCTGTCAGGGCTATTGCACCCTTTGTAACCTCCAAGGAATGTGATCCTGCGGTACTGGTTGTTGATGAAAGAGGCAAGTATGTGATCCCCATTTTATCGGGCCATGTAGGTGGCGCAAACGAGTTAGCAAGTATTATTGCAAAAATATTAGACGCACAAGCGGTGATTACGACGGCAACAGATATAAATGGGCGGTTTGCTGTTGATTCATGGGCAGTAAATGCGGGTTGCCATATAATGAATATCAATATGGTTAAAAAAGTGTCAGCCGCAATATTAAACGGAGAACAGGTTGGGCTTCATTCCGATTATCCGATTGAAGGTAGCCTGCCTGATAATGTCATTATATCAGACAGTACAAAGGTGGGAATTTGCATATCGGACAGCTCAGAGCAGATTTTTTCACAGACACTTCATCTTATGCCCAAACAATATGCTTTAGGTATTGGTTGCAGAAAGAATACAAGGTATACTGAACTTTTGAATTTTGTGAATTTTATTCTTGATATAAACGGTATTTCACACTATGAAGTAGAAGTAATAGCTTCTATTGACTTAAAAACTGATGAAAATGCAATACGTTCTTTGAGTGCTGATTGGAGAATTCCTTTTCATACATATTCGGCAAAGGAGCTTGCAGAGCTTCCGGGGGATTTTTCAAAATCGGATTTTGTAAAAGAGATTACCGGGGTTGACAATGTTTGTGAACGGGCAGCAGTTAAGGCCAACAATGGAAGGCTTGTAGTTCCAAAATCCAGTTGGGACGGAATAACAGCGGCATTATCAAAAAAAGATTGGAGATGCAGATTTTGACTATTATATCAGCAAGTTTGGATTATAAATCGGCTGCCATTGATGTCCGTGAAAGATTCAGCTACACATCCACAAGAATCAGAGAAATACTTAGAAGTATAAAAGCTGTTGACGGTATTTCAGGAGCAGTACTTCTGTGTACCTGCAACAGAACCGAACTATATATTTCGGGGGAGAACATTGAAGACCTGAATCCTGCCCTGCTTTTGTGCCGGTTGTCAGGGGTGGGAGACCATAAGTTGTTAATGCCTTTATTTAGTATAAGATATGATTCAGAGTCCATAATCCATCTGATGGAAGTAGCTTGCGGACTCCAGTCAATGGTGCTTTTCGAGGACCAGATAATTACACAGGTAAAACACGCAGCGACTATTGCCCGGGAGGAGAAAACCATTGATTCAACCTTGGAGACCCTGTTCAGACTTAGTATCACAGCGGCAAAGAAAAGCAAAACGGAAATTAAAATAAAGGCAGTACCTACTTCAGCAGCAGAAAGCGCAATATCGGAATTATCAAAAAAATACTGCTTTGCTGACAAAAGAGTTCTTGTAATAGGTAATGGCGAAATAGGACGGTTGTGCTGCAAAAAGCTCCTTGAACTGGGAGCAGATATAACAATCACACTTAGAAAGTATAAACACGGAGAAATAATTGTTCCTGTTGGCTGCAATACAATTTCATATGATGAAAGAGAAGGGGTTCTTGCTTGCTCAGATGTGGTTATAAGCGCAACTACAAGTCCTCACTTCACCATAACCCGTGATATGGTTGAAAAACATCAAAGAAAACCTGAGCTATTTGTTGATCTGGCATTGCCCAGAGATATTGAGCCGGGCATTTCAGATATTCCGGGAGTGAAAAGCTATAATCTTGACAGATTCTACACTGATTTTTCGGTGCTTAATCATAAGGAAGTAAGTAAAATAAGAGAGATAATATTTGGTTTTATTTTACAATTCAAAAAATGGGAAAATTATCGTAAAGAGGCAGGGTTAATAAATTTTTAAAGAGTAATAGGAGGTTAACTTGAAACTATATGTTGTTGGCACAGGGCCGGGAGAGGATTGTCAACTTACGGGAAAGGCAATCAGGGCTATTGAGGAAAGTCAGCTGGTGGTTGGATATGACGTTTATATAGATTTAATAAAGCATCTGTTGCCAGACAAGGAGATATTAACAACTCCCATGAAAAGAGAGGTGGACAGGTGTAAATTGGCTGTAGAAGCCGCTATGACAGGGAAAAAAGTGGCGGTGATATCCTCTGGAGATGCAGGAATTTATGGTATGGCAGGTCTGATATATGAAGTGTTGGCGGAATATGAAGCAACTGACATACAGGTTGAAGTTATACCGGGAATCACGGCGGCTTCGTCTGCAGCAGCAGTACTTGGAGCTCCATTGACACATGATTTTGCAGTTATATCCCTAAGTGATCTTCTCACACCTTGGGAGGTTATTGAGAAAAGGCTCAGACTTGCAGCTGAAGCAGGCTTTGCAATCTGTATATACAACCCCACCAGCAAAAAACGTAGTGATTATCTCAAAAAGGCTTGCGAGATTATTTTGACGGTGGCAGACAGGGATACTCCCTGCGGATACGTACGCAATATAGGTCGTGAGGGCCAGACCTCCAAAATATTGACTTTGGAGGAACTGGAAAAAGAGCAGGTGGACATGTTTACAACAGTTATTATAGGAAACAAAAATACCCGGGTAATAAATAACAGACTTGTAACATCAAGAGGGTATAAAGGTATATGAATTCGTTGAAAGGCGGAATACAATTTACATATGAAGGTGCTTGTTTTTTCAGGAACAACTGAAGGCAGAGAAATATCGCAATTCCTTGCTGATAAAGGAGTATCTGTTACTGCCTGTGTTGCAACAGAATACGGAAATATGGTAATGCCGTCTGACAGTAGGATAGAGGTAAGAACGGGAAGGCTGACGGAAGAACAGATAATCAAAATGGTTTCGGATTATTCATTTGTGATTGATGCGACCCATCCATATGCAGAACTGGTAACTAAAAATATAAAGTCTGCCTGCAAAAGTGCAGAAGTGGAATATATACGGTTGCTGAGACCGTCAATATCAGCCGGAAAAGTAATAGAAGTAAATGATACCAAAGATGCAGTAAAGTATTTGAATACGGTAGAGGGCAATATTCTTCTTACTACTGGTAGCAAAGAACTGGAGGCCTTTACAGGTGTTTCAGACTATAGCACCAGAATATATGCAAGGGTACTTCCTACCACTGAGGTTGTAGATAAGTGTACTAAGCTGGGTTTCAAAGGTAAAAACCTTATTTGTATGCAGGGGCCTTTTTCATATGAGATGAATACTGCCACTTTAAAGCAGACAAATGCAAGATACCTTGTAACCAAGGACACCGGCTCAGCAGGAGGCTTCCAAGAAAAAATATCTGCGGCAGAAGCCTTTGGGGTGACAGTTGTTCTTATATCCCGTACAGTTGAAAGTGGTGGATTTACAATATCTCATTTAAAGACAGTAATTATGAACAGACTCGGTTTATGTAATGAGCCTCAATATGGTAGATTCCCCTTGTTTATTGAATTAACGGGGAAAAGGGTTCTTGTTGTGGGAGGCGGAGAGATAGCAACCCGGAGGGTAAAAACACTACTGAAATTCGGAGCGGATATTTATCTGGTATCTCCTCATCTTACCCCGGAGCTTCAAGAAATGTTTAGTCGTAAGCTGTTTAATTACAGAGAAGGATATTATGAATCACGGGACATTCAAAATAAGTTTATGGCAGTTGCCGCTTCAGATGACAGAGAAACTAACCATATGGTATATATGGATGCAAAGGAAAAGGGTATCCATATGAGTATAGCTGATTGCAGAGAAGAGTGCAGCTTTTATTTTCCTGCAATATTTGAATTTGATGGTATAGTCGGGGGACTGGTTTCCAAGAACGGAGATAATCACAGTCGTGTAAGAACGGTAGCTGAAAGGATACGGTGGAATTTACTATGAAAAAAATCAGAATAGGCAGCAGGGACAGCAAGCTTGCAATTATACAATCAGAGCTGGTAATGGCTGCAATCAGAGAATTTGACCCTGATTTAGAGCTGGAATTGATTACAATGAAAACTACGGGAGATAAGATTCTGGACAAAACCCTTGATAAAATAGGAGGAAAGGGCCTTTTCGTCAAGGAGCTGGATTATGCACTATACAATAATGAGGTGGATATCACCGTGCACAGTTATAAGGATATGCCTTTGGAAGATAATCCTGAACTGCCTGTGGTAGCCCTGTCAAAACGTGAAGACCCCAGAGATGTTTATATTTTGCCTCAAAATGGTAAAAATGGAGAACCTATTGGAAGTTCAAGTCTGAGAAGGCAGCTCCAGCTGAAAGAATTGTTTCCGGGTTGTAAAACAGCCCCTATCCGTGGAAATGTGCAAACCCGGCTTAAAAAACTTGACATCGGTGAGTTTTCAGCCATAGTTCTTGCTGCAGCCGGCATTAAGAGACTTGGCCTTGAAAGTCGTATCAGCAGATATTTTTCTATTGATGAAATTCTTCCTGCTGCAAGTCAGGGCATTATAGCAGTACAGGGCAGAGCCGGAGAGAACTTTGATTTTCTGAAGCTGTTCCATAGTGAAGAATCCCTTTGTATTTCACTGGCGGAAAGAACCTTTGTACGAGAAATGAACGGAGGCTGCAGCACGCCAATAGCGGCTTATGCAACCATTCAGGGTAGTGAGATTATTTTAAAGGGCTTGCACTGTAATGAAACCACAGGAGAATCAAGGAAGGAATGTGTTTCGGGAAGTAGGCAAAATCCAGTGGAATTAGGCTATGAACTGGTAAAAAAGATGGAAAGCTACAGTATGATTTAAGCTGGGAGGCAGAGGTTTATGAAACATGGATGTGTGGCCTTAGTCGGCGCAGGGCCGGGGGATAAGGGACTTATTACATTAAGGGGAGCAGAACTTCTCTCTCAGGCTGATGTGGTAGTGTATGACAGACTCGTATCGGATGAAATTATAAAAATGATACCACCTAAGGCAGAAAAAATAGATGTAGGAAAAGAGAATAAATTCCATCCTGTTAAACAGGAAGAAATTAACCAAATACTCCTAAAAAAGTCACTGGGAGGAAATACGGTTATAAGGCTTAAAGGAGGAGACCCTTTTGTATTTGGCAGGGGAGGAGAAGAACTTGAGCTTTTACAGGAAAATAATATTCCCTTTGAGGTTGTTCCTGGAGTAACTTCAGCTGTGGCAGCACTGTGCTACGGGGGGATACCGGCCACCCACAGAGATTTTTGCTCTTCTATTCATATTATTACCGGGCATGCTAAAGACGGAGGACAGCTTTCTATTCCATTTAGTGAATTAAAGGAATTAAACGGAACATTGGTTTTTCTCATGGGGTTATCCTCACTTGCATATTTGATGAAGGGGCTTATAAATGCAGGTATGGATAAGGACATGCCTGCTGCCATAATAGAGAACGGTACAAGGCCTAACCAGAGAAAACTGGTAGCCACTGTGGGTACACTGGAGCAACAGGCTTCGGAGATGGAAATAAAATCTCCTGCCATTATTGCTGTAGGAAAGGTTTGCATTCTCTCTGAAAAGTTCAACTGGTTCATGAAAAAACCTCTCTTCGGTACAAAAGTACTTGTTACAAGACCTAAGGCGTCTTCGGGTACACTTGTGGAAAAGCTTCGCCAACTGGGTGCGGAGCCTGTAGAGTATCCCTGTATAGAGGTTGTACCTATACCAGAGAATGAAAAGCTTTTCCGTGCATGTGAAAATCTAAGTGAATATGACTGGATTTTATTTACCAGTAAAAACGGTATACAGATATTTTTTAATTACTTAAATTCTAAAGGACTTGATGCGAGAGTTTTTGCAAATCTAAAAATCGGTACGGTTGGAAGTCAGACGGCGAGAGCTTTAAAGGAAGTGGGGCTGATTTCTGATTTTACTCCTGAAATCTTTGACGGTAGCAATCTTGCACAGGGAGTTTCAGAGCTTGTGGGAGAGAATGAAAAGGTTCTTATTTGTGATGCGGCAATAGCAAGTGACGACATTGTTAATATTTTTATTAGCAATAATATTAAATTTGACCGGGTTCCCTTGTACCATACGAATTATATAAATGAAAACAATGATGAAATCAGAAAACTGATTGTTGATGGTGAACTTAAATACATAACTTTTACAAGTGCCTCCACTGTAGAGGGATTTATGGCATCTGTGAAAGATATTCCTTTGGGAAGGCTTACTGCTGTTTGTATAGGAAATCAGACGGCGGAAGCGGCTAAAAAGTATAATCTGAGTTATGTAGTAGCTGAAAAATCTACAATTGATTCAATAATAGACAAGCTATTGGAAATAGGAGGCGGTACTATTGATGATTAACAGACCAAGAAGATTGAGAACCGATGAAGTGCTACGAAAAGCAGTCAGAGAAACCAGACTGTCAACTGATTCACTTATTCAGCCCCTATTCATAATAGAGGGTAAAAAAATAAAGAAGGAAATCAGCTCACTGCCGGGACAGTACCATTATAGCCCCGATATGGTAGGAGAAGCAATTGAAAATGCCCTAAAAGCAGATGTAAAATCCGTACTGCTCTTTGGTCTCCCGGAGCATAAGGATGAAAAAGGCACGGAGGCATATAATGAAAACGGTGTATTACAGCAGGGGATACGCGAAATAAAGCAGAGGTATCCACAGATGCAGGTAATAACGGATATTTGCATGTGTGAATACACATCTCACGGGCACTGCGGAATTTTGGAGGGTGAAAGGGTTGATAATGACAAAACTCTGCCCTATCTGGAAAAAATAGCCTTGTCCCATGCAAGGGCAGGAGCGGACATGGTTGCTCCGTCGGACATGTTGGACGGCAGGATAAATGCCCTGAGGACAGCTCTGGATAAAAACGGATTTACAGACATTCCTGTCATGTCATATGCCGTAAAGTATGCCTCGTCATTTTATGGGCCATTCCGTGAGGCAGCAGGCTCTGCTCCTGCATTCGGAGACCGTAAAAGCTACCAGATGGATTATCATAACAGACGTGAAGCTGTAAAGGAAGCACTTCTTGATGTTGAGGAAGGTGCGGATATACTGATGGTTAAGCCTGCACTGGCCTATCTGGACGTTATAAAGGAAGTCAGGGAAAAAACTCAGCTTCCTCTGGCAGCCTACAGTGTCAGCGGTGAATATGCCATGATAAAGGCTGCTGCCTCTCAAGGACTGATAGATGAATACGGTGTGATGTGTGAAAGTGCAGTCAGCATTTTCAGAGCCGGTGCAGATATACTTATAACCTATTTTGCTAAAGAAATTTCCGAAGCAATAAAGAAAGGGGATATTGGATGATATCAAGTAATGATTTGTTTGATAGGGCAAAAAAAGTCATTCCGGGTGGTGTTAACAGCCCGGTAAGAGCATTTCGTGCAGTGGACTCAAATCCTTTATTTATAAGTCGTGCAAAAGGCTCAAAGATTTATGATGTGGAAGAGAGAGAGTACATTGACTATGTCTGTTCGTGGGGCCCCATGATTTTAGGTCACAGCAATGACCTTATACTGAAGAATGTTGAAAAGGTAATGTATAACGGACTTAGTTTTGGAGCACCCGTTGAAACAGAAGTACAAATAGCAGAGATGATAGTTTCAATGGTACCCGGGGTTGAAATGGTAAGAATGGTGAACAGCGGAACAGAAGCGGTTATGAGTGCTATCCGGCTGGCGAGAGGCTTTACAAAACGGGATAAGGTTATAAAGTTTGAGGGTTGCTACCACGGACACAGTGACAGTATGCTTGTAAAGGCAGGCTCAGGGGTACTGACTGCCGGAGTCCCGGACAGTATGGGCGTACCACGGAATGTAGCGGGAGACACATTAACTGCTGTTTACAATGATATTTCCAGTGTTGAACAGTTATTCAAGGAAAATAAGAATCAAATAGCGGCTGTAATTATAGAGCCTGTTGCAGCAAATATGGGAGTTATTCCTCCAACAGAAGGTTTTTTGAAGGATTTGTCCTTTATTTGTCATCAAAACTCCGCATTGCTTATTTTTGACGAAGTTATTACAGGTTTTCGTCTCGGGGCAGGAGGAGCACAGGAGTATTTCGGAGTTGATGCTGATATTGTAACTTTCGGTAAAATAATAGGCGGTGGAATGCCGGTAGGCGCCTACGCAGGTAGAAAAGAAATAATGGAACATGTAGCACCCTGCGGAGGAGTTTATCAGGCGGGAACACTTTCCGGGAATCCTGTTGCAATGGCAGCAGGACTTGCACAGCTTGAGATTTTGAACAGTAGTCCCGGAATATATGATGATATTAATAAAAAGGCTGAAGTGTTAGGGAGTGGACTGGAAAAAATAGTGCAGAAATATAAGGCGCCAATTACATTGAACAGAGTTGGTTCGTTGCTGTGCATGTTTTTCTCTCAAAACCCCGTTACAAACTATCAGGAGGCTAAACAAAGCAATACAAAGTATTATGCCGCCTTTTTCAAGAGTATGTTAAGCAGGGGAATTTATCTGGCACCGTCCCAGTTTGAGGCCATATTCGTAAGCAACGCACATACTTATGAGGATATTGACGCTACTTTAAAAGCTGTTGAAGAAAGCATGGTTGAAAATATAGCTTTAATGGAGGAACTATTATGAAGGCAATACTGATTCTTGCTCATGGAAGCCGAGAAAGGAAAACTCTGGAAACTTTACAAAAGATAACAGATATGACTAAAGCACAGCTCCCGGAAGTTATGATTGAGACTGCATATATGGAATTTTGTGATACAAATCTGGAAAAGGGACTTGATATTCTTATTAAAAAGGGTGCTGACGATATAACAGTAGTACCGTATTTTCTTTTTGAGGGAATACATATTAGGGAGGATATACCTGAAGAGATAAAGGAGTATATTGGAAAACATCCCGGGGTTAAAGTGAATTTAGGAAATACACTGGGAGCTGACCAAAGACTTGCAGATATTCTGGCAGACCGAATCAGAGAGGCAT
>JAEZUC010000169.1 GCA_023443515.1 Bacillota bacterium | reverse complement strand
TTCTCTCTTTCCTCCGCGGTAAAACCAGCACTTCTCTTGTTTGAACGAGGGTTCTTTATGTCTATTTCCTGGTGAGCCACATTCATATCCCCGCAAATAATAACCGGTTTTGTTTCCTCCAGCTTCTTCAGGTATATCCTGAAATCATCTTCCCACTTCATGCGGTATTCCAGTCTTTCAAGCTCTCTCTTGGAGTTTGGTGTATATACATTCACAAGAAAGTATTGGTCAAATTCCAGAGTTATAACCCTTCCTTCATTGTCATGCTCCTCAATACCAATTCCGCAGGAAGATGCAACAGGTTTTATTCTTGTAAATATAGCAGTGCCTGAGTATCCTTTTTTAACAGCATAATTCCAATACTGCTCATAGCCTTCAAGTTCCAGTTCTATCTGTCCCTCTTGAAGTTTTGATTCCTGAATGCAGAATATATCAGCATCAACCTCTTTGAAAAAATCCCAAAAGCCCTTGCCTATACATGCCCTGAGTCCGTTGACATTCCATGAAACAAGCTTTGTCATAAGTATTTTCTCCTGTTCCAAAATAAATTAAATAAAGTATATCACAGATTTGCCCCAAAGGCCTTTGCAATTTTAATAAAGCAGACATCCAGCCATTTAACATCCGTGGCATGATTATACCAGTAAACATTGTCTATACCGGCCTTTTGACTCAAGAAGGCAATAGCCTTTACCAATTCTTCATAGTCTTCCAGCGCCGAAACCTTTACAAAACCGACTTTCCCGTTTAAATCAATCTGATACCACCCGTTGTCAGTTTCCCCTGTCACATGTACAAGGCTTCCCGCATTTATAATACCTATACCTGCTGTATTGTCAAAGGGTTGCTGGGTTACCGAAATTTTAACTTTCGCCTTTTTAATAGAATTTTCAGGTTTAACAATAGCTTCCGGCTTTTGGTCTGCAAAAAAGTTGAGTCTTCCAAAAGTATTGAATGTTGAGAACACCTGTGTTTCAACTACCCCATAAAAAGTGCCTCTTGCGTGAACAATTCTGCCATTCCCCATAAATACACCTACATGAACTATACCCGAGCCCGTTTTATTAAAACATAAATCTCCTGCGTGTAATTCCTTTGACTCTATAGGCTTGCACAACTGAGAGTACATTATCTGTGCAGTATAATCTGCGGTGTTTGGAATAAGACCCATTTTCCTTAAGGCATACACGATTAGTCCTGAACAGTCATAATATTCTTTACCCAACCATCTTTCAGCTGAATAGTTGTTGAAATAGTAATGGGATTTTCCAAATCTTTTTACCAGTTCTTCCAATGCTTCCCTTGTCAGAGGACTATCATTCTGTCCTCCGTAAACATAGCCACTGCCAAGCTTTGACCTTATAATCCCTATAAATTCCTGCAGCCTGTTCATTAAATCACTCCTCTATATATAATATAAAAATGTCCATTAACATAATATGAAGGAGGGAGCAAAAAACACACCTTGGTTTTACCCAAGGTGTGAAAGGATTTGAGAAATATATAAATTATACTTGTTATCAAATTATAAAAGCTTTAATTTAGGCCCATTTGCAGTATCTTCCACTGCATACCCCATAGCCTTTAATTCGTCTCTTATCTCATCCGAACGCTTCCAGTTCTTTTGTGCTCTGGCCTCTTTTCGTTCTTCAAGAAGTTTCTGTATTTCAGGACTTATTTCAGGTTCACCTGCACTGTCCTTCGTTTTCTCCAGATTAAATCCGAATATTTTGTTCATTTTAGTAAGAAGCTCATATATCTCCTGTGCCTTCTTACCGTATCTGATTGCATTCCAAGCCACACCCAGGGCCTTTGGTATATTCAGATCATCATTTATTGCATCTTCAAAATCACTGAGGAATTCTTTTACAACGGCACTGTCAATCTGTTCCTTTCCATCCTTATGAGAAAGTACACCTTCTACAAACCTGTCATAGGAAACCTGTGCCGACTGCATAACTTCCCATGTAAAGTTCAGCTTATTTCTGTAGTGGGCGTTCAGACACATATACCTGAAAGACATAGGATCATAGCCCTTTTCCTTTAAATTGTCTATGGTATAAGTATTACCAAGGCTCTTTGACATTTTTCCGTTGTTAACCATCATGAATTCACCGTGCAACCAGTAATTTACTGCCGGTTTTCCAAGAAGTGCTTCTGACTGGGCAATTTCATTTTCATGATGAACGGGTATATGATCAACTCCGCCTGTGTGAATGTCAAAGGTATCTCCAAGATATTTTCTCCCCATTGCAGAACACTCAATATGCCAACCGGGATATCCCATTCCCCATTCGCTTGGCCACTGCATGATGTGTTCCTTTGGAGCTCTCTTCCAGATAGCAAAGTCCGCAGGATGATGCTTTTCCTCATTTACCTCAACTCGTGCTCCTGCAATCTGGTCTTCAAGGTTGGCCCTTGAAAGCTTTCCGTATCCGTCAAATTTCTGTATGTCAAAATATATACCGTCACTGGTTTCATATCCATAGCCCTTGTCAACAAGTCCATGTACAAATTCCAGCATTTCCGGAATATGTTCAGTTGCTTTTGGTACTATTTCAGGAACCTGTATATTAAGTGCCTTTATATCTTTCATAAAAATCTCAGTATAGTGTTCGGCGATTTCCCAGGGTGTCTTTTTCTGCTCGCGAGCACCCTTTACCATTTTGTCCTCGCCCTCATCCTCATCTGAAACAAGATGCCCTACGTCTGTAATATTCATAACATGTTTAAGGCTGTAGCCGTTGTACTCAAGAACTCTTCTGAGTATATCCATAAATACATATGTGCGGAGGTTTCCAATGTGTGCATAGTTGTAAACTGTAGGGCCGCAGGAATAAATGCGTACCTCTTTATCATCAATAGGCTTAAAGTCTTCCTTTTGCCTTGAAAGTGTATTGTAGACCTTCATTTTTTTCTCCTCTCATGTACATCTATTTGTTAATTGTAATATTATCAATATTATTCAAGAGCTTGGTTTAAAGCCCCTTTTCAGAGTTTCCCGGCATTTCTGACAACTTGACACTTTCGCCAATCAGCTTTTCACAATGTTGCAAACGGGCAGCGAGTTTACATATCTCCTGTGACAATGGATCGGGCATATGTATCTGATCCAGAGACTCAGACGGACAATCAATTCTCCTACCTGCCTTTTTGACTGTTCTGCCTTTTACACCTACAACTGTGGAAAAAGGCTCAACCTCAAAGGAAACAAAAGTGTTTGCACCTATAGTTGAATTATCCCCTATTTTAAAGGGTCCCAAAACCTTTGCTCCCGCTCCGATAAGAACATTATTTCCAACCGTTGGATGACGTTTGCTAGCCTTGTCCTTACCTGTTCCCCCAAGGGTAACGCCATGATATATTGTACAGTTGTCACCTATTTCAGCTGACTCTCCTATAACAACACCCATTCCATGATCTATAAATAAGCCGGTACCTATTTTGGCTCCGGGATGTATCTCTATACCTGTAAAATGTCTTCCGAACTGCGATATAAATCTGGCCATAAAGAACATTTTCTTTTTATAAAACCAATGAGCCATCCTGTGGTATACGAGAGCATGAAAACCCGGGTACAGCAAAATTACCTCCAGAGTGCTTTTAGCAGCAGGATCACGACTCGCTATTGATTTGGCATCATACATTAGACCTTTTTTCATACTTTATCCTTTTTATATAAATTAAATTCTAAATCATTATATTCCTATTTTTAAAAAACAAACCTGTACAGCTTATAGTAATTTTAACAGTTTTAATTTTCTATGTAAATAAGTATACAGTGACAGGATAATGAACAACATAAAAAAGGAAGGAAAAAATCCTTCCTTTTTTAGCCTTACAGTTGCTATGCTAGTCCTTGCACTCATTCACATCTTCAAGCAAAAGCCTTTCCTGATCTGTCGCACCGGGGAAATCAAATTTTTGAGGTGGATAGAACTCATCATATGGAAAATCGAAGGTATCAAACAATTCACATGCATTGTCATCCGTTCCTGCAGGACAGTGCTTATGTGGATATGAAAAATCAAAAGCAGGTATTAAGAGTGGTACTACCCTTGCAAGACTAACTATTGAGAATAATCCTACTGTAACGTACACTCTTCTTGTAAGTACAGGTCCAGGTATCGGACCGGGCCCTCTTTCCATTTCCCTGTCATCATCCAGTTTGTCTAAACAGCCCTTTGTTCTTGCAGATAACGGAATAGGTTCAGCAACTTCTATCTTGCAGAAAGGCAGGTTACTTTGCTGTAGCTCGGCATTTGATTGGATGTCCAGTGCCCTTGGCTGGTAAAGTGACTTGAAAATCTTAACTCCGCCCTCTGAACCGAATAATATTATTTTCTTGTCGTAGGAGATGTTTCCTTCTACTGTAGTTATCTGAATTCTTTCCCTGCCTCCCACAGTTATTCTGGTAAAGAAATCAAGTGTAACAGCTATAATAAATTTGACATCTACAGCATAAAAGCCCCTCTTAAATGGAACTGCTTCTATATCCGTTATAACATCAGTTACCTCTGCTGCTCTGATTTTAACGTTAAAGGAATCATTAATAGCGCGAACTTCAGCATCTGTAAGACGTTCGAAATAAACTCTTGCATTTTCTATACAATCCCTGTCCTTGCATGAATCGTATATTTTTTCAGCATGTACACCGACGGCTTCTCTTATTCTACTGAGATCTCTCTCACAAATAAGCCCCGAGACCACTCTGTCATTATCTTGACCCATAAAAATCCCCCTTAATTGCAGTTGTTGATGATTTCCCTTAATTACATATTATGTTATATAGACAAATGTGTGATTACTTTGTTTTGTTACTAAACAGCTTATTTTAAGCATATATATTAATGATTGGAGGCCGATAATATGTACAATCCAAGAAGTAAACAATTTGTTTTTAGAGATTCCGAGGGCAAACTGTGGAATTTTTATTATGATACCAATCAGGGAATATGTTACAGCATTTTTTCAAAAAAAATGGCATGGTCGGAACCCAGAGTAGTGCAGTCAGAAGCCTATGAGCAATTCTATGTAGAAATCGATGAGAAGGACTGCTTTCATATTATATATCAGGATAAAAAGGGTAATATTGTTTATTGTTTTATGCAACCAAATGAAACGGTTAAGGCATTACCCGTCCTTACCAGTAAATCACACTCTGTATTTAACAAACATTTGTCAATGATTGTTGCTAATGGTTCGGTACATATCTTTTTTATAATTGAGCATAACGGAATATACATGCTGTCCTATCAGACAATAACCGACGGTGTTCCTGTTGCACCAAAAAAAGTGGATAATATAACCGTACTGCCATACCCTTATACAATTGTTTATGATATGAATGATGACATTTATGTTTTTTATCATATATCTGACGGTAAGAATAACCAAATAGGTTATAAAAAGTATTCTACCGTTAACAAAACCTGGAGTGAGTACTCGCAAATTACTATGTTTTCCTCCAACAGTCAGAATCCTAAGGTAGTCGTTGACAGAAACGGTATTTTTCATATCTGCTATGTACGAAAACAGGATAAACAGTTCCAACTGGTATATCAACAAAAGATACCCGACAGAAATATGTGGACATCAGAGAGCATACTGGCAGGTTCGGGTACTCCTATCTCCAACTTCTCCTTGTTATCTGTCAAAAGCAGCCTGGTGGTTTATTACGTCAAGGATGATACCCTTTATTCATTCATATCAAATGATTATGGAGCCAGCTTCACGAAGTCTTCCAAAAGCACATCCTTGACCAAACAACATATTTGTGTAAGGTATAAATCCAACAGCCCTTATGAGCATGTTCAGGCAGACGAAATACCTGCTTCCTTTGTTAATGGCTTCAAGCTTATGTTCACACATGATTCTGTGGATCTGGAGAGCGGTCTTAATACTGATGAAATGAGAGCTATTATAGCAAGTGAACTTAAAATATTGAAAAAACAAGTAGCGGATTTAAAAGAAGCTCAGAATATCATTTTTAATAATATTAAATCCCTTGAGTCAAATCAACAGAATATGGAACGTTCTCTCTTGAAAGAAATGTCTAAGATAATGATAGGCCCAAAACCGCAAAAACCAAGTACCGAACCGATAGAGGCAAGTAGAATCACTTACGCGGCAGCAGACCCGATAAATAATATTAAACGATCTAACAGTAACAATCCCTATACTCAATCCTTTACCAATCTCCCTAAGTCCAGAGAGGAAATGCTGAGTCTGTTTACAAACAGGGTAAAGAAAAAAGTATACTTGATTAAAGATTATAAAGGTGTATGGAAACTAAAAAGAAAAAAGAACAAGTAAAAGGGGCATCTAAATGCCCCTCATCACTTATAAGTTAGTCCCAAAATGGCGTCCCCAGTATTTTGACACCTAGCCCAAAGCTAGGTGGGTGTCCCGGTGATATCTTCAGTCTTCCTTCGCCGTTGCACAACGTTCACGCCGTGTGTCGGAATTACCTAAGGCCTGACATCGCATACCAGACAGCAGACTCCCTTATGAAAGATGTAGGTTCAAAATAAAGGTTTAATTCGCTCATTTCAGGATAATTATTATTCAATTTTGAAAGTTACCAGCCCTATATGTGACTGCTTTCGATGGATTTATTATAACATCGGTTCTCATTCATGTAAAACAGAATCTAAATAATATATCCTAAAATAGCGACTGTTTTCTCCCTTATAATTTGTCTAATATAATCTTTCATACTTATTCTTTGAAAACCCCGAAACAACTCTGTATACTTCCTTTACAGGAGTGTTGATACGAGTGGCTTCCGCCTTTATTACGCCCAAAAATTCTTCTGGAAATTTCAGACAAAGCCCACATCCTCCTTTAGCAATGCTACACGGAGTAGATATAACTTCGAAATCATATCCTTTTTTTTCAAGCTCAGAATTCAGCTTGTAAACATAATTCCCAGATTCTAATATTGCAATACACTTCATAAAATCCACTCCAATTCCATAATATCCTATACCCACACTTAGTTGCTCTATATTACATAATATTGAAATGGCTTTTAAAAAGTTCCGCATATGTTTTTATTTCGACATACCAATTTTATTTAACCTTGCATGATAAAATAAATACTGTTGGGCATACCCGGTCAGGTCTCCGAACTGCCTTGATGCAAATTGCTGTATTTCCTTTAAACTTGATTCTTTTTTGAGATACAGCTCCTCCATAACACGTTTTACCCAAACATCAATTGGAAAAACATCATATTTCAATCCGCTGAAAAGCAGTATACAGTCAGCAACCTTGGGCCCTACGCCCGGAAGTCTCATTAGCTCCTTACGTGCCATAGCTGTATCCATGTCCCTCAAATTTTCTTCTGTTACAATACCCTGTGCCATCAAGGAAGATGTTTTGTGAATATACTTGCATCTGAATCCTGCCTTACACTGTTGAATATCTTCCAACGAGGTACTTGCAAGTGTTTCAATATCCGGAAAGCTGTATGCATCCAGCTCCGGGGAAATACACTTGCCTCTTAAAACAGATAGTGTGTCTACTGTTTTCATTATTCGTGGTATCATATTATTTGCAGATATTATAAATGAGATTAGTATCTCCCAAAAATCCTGTTTCAGAAGACGTATACCCCAGCCGGTTTTTATGGCTTCTCTCATTATTTCATCCTGTTCAAGTACAGACTTGATTTTTGAGTAATCAGTTCCCAGGTCAAAGTATTCATACCAGATGTTTATAAAATCCTGCTCATCGGAATTTGATATACAAAGAATCCCGTTGTCATAGCTTACATTTACCAGCCTTCCACCAGCTATTCCTCTATAGCTTCCATCCTCCTGCCTTATCCATCTGAAACACTGTCCGCAGTCGAATATATGTGTTAAATTGAAGTCCTTAACATTCTTTACGTAAAGGTTTCCATCTGCGGTTTCCAAGGTATAGCCTTTATATTCCATTTTTAATTCCTCCCCTTACAATAGTACCCGCCATATGACAGGCAAAAACAATATGTTATATATACAAATACATTATATTAAGAATATTAATTACACCCCGGAATATCAATGGGTATGTGTGGGATAAATATGATATAATTTGAAAATATGGTGTAACTCACTTTTTATATTATAGCGGAGGTTGCAATGAAAGAAAAAATATATACGATACCCGTGTCGGATGCTTTTGCGGAGGACTGCGAATGCCCTCTATGTGTGCTGGAAAAAAAGCTGGAGAATGAATGCATTGAGTATGCTTTGGGGCCGTCCCTGATGGAGCCTGATATGAGACAGGAAACAAATGAAAAAGGATTTTGCAAAGATCACTTTGAGGCTATGTTCAATAGCCAGGCAAACCGTCTTGGACTTGCTTTAATGATTGACACTTTTATGCAGGAAAAAAACAAAAAGTTTAAAAGCATGTTTGAAGCTCGTGTCGTCGCACTGGAAAAAGATGCTTCCGCAGGGCTTGTTAAAAATCTTTCCAATAAAATTTCTTCAAAGCAGACCGAAACGGACAAGCTGGTACAGGATCTTGTTGGCGAACTGGATAAAATAGAACACAGCTGTTCAATATGCAGTAAGCTTGAACACACAATGGACAGATATATTGATGTAATTTTTTATTTGTATTTTAGGGAGCCTGATTTCAGAGAAATTTTTAATTCAAAAAAAGGTTTTTGCCTGAAACACCTTAAACAATTGCTTGTTTCAACAAAAAAATATGTTAATACAAGCGAGACAGCAGTATTTACTAAAAAGCTCATGGAAATGCAGATTACCAACCTGGAAAGAGTAGAAAAAGAAGTTGATTGGTTTACAAAGAAATTTGATTACCGGTACAACGACGCACCTTGGGGAAACTCAAAGGATGCCGTATCAAGAAGTATTCAGAAAATAAGAGGAAATTGCGATTTAAAACAGTAACATTTTCTATGAAAAATAATATTATGTAAAGTAGATAGACAAAAGTCTATTTAGCCTTGAGCACCATGTGACTACCACCAGTCCTGTACCGGCCCTCCCCCTGGCACAGTTATCGAGTCATAACATGCTAAGCCCGTCAAAAAGGTTATGATTATATCACCCTTTCAGGTGCTCAAGGCATTTAATTCATTTTACTTTCCTATGTTAGTTAAATCGTAAGGTGTTTCCTGATATACATAATAGTTTAGCCAATTTAAAAACAACAGGTTTCCATGGCCTCGCCATCTGACAATAGGCTCCTTTGTAGGATCATCCCCGGGAAAGTAGTTTTTGGGAACCTCTATATCCAGCCCCTTTTCTACATCTCTCTCATACTCAAGTTTAAGTGTGTACGGGTCATATTCCGAATGTCCTGTAGCAAAAATGTGACGTCCGTCTTTTGATGCTACCAGATATACCCCTGCTTCTTTAGATTCAGCCAGTATTTCAAGTTTATCAACCATTGCTACATCCTCATGGGTAATCTCGGTATGTCTTGAATGGGGTACAAAAAACACGTCGTCAAAGCCTCTGAGCAGTTTAACATGTTCCTTTATTTTAGTGTGTTCAAATACACCAAACATTTTCTGTGGCAAATCACGTTTGGGTACGCCGTAGTGATAGTACAGACCCGCCTGTGCTCCCCAGCATATATGAAGTGTAGAGTATACGTTCTTCTTGCTCCAGTCCATTATCCGCTTGAGTTCTTCCCAATAATTGACGTCTTCAAAGGGCATTTGTTCAACAGGAGCTCCTGTGATAATAAGTCCGTCGAAATGCTGGCCCTGTACCTCGTCAAAGGTTTTGTAAAAAGTTTCCAGGTGTTCCTCAGGAGTATTTTTTGACATATGCGATGCGGGATGCAGCAGTACGATTTCCACCTGAAGCGGAGTGTTTCCGAGAAGTCTGAGCAGCTGCGTCTCCGTGGTTATTTTGGTCGGCATTATATTTAAAATAGCAATTTTAAGCGGTCTTATATCCTGATGGTATGCCCTGTCCTCAGACATGACAAATATGTTCTCACTATTCAGGGTTTCTACCGCTGGCAGATTGTCAGGGATTCTGATTGGCATATTGACCTCCATCAATTAAATAAATAAAATGTAAAAAAAGTGCATAATATAAATTATATTATGCAATAAGGAAAAGTCAACTGCAAACCAATAGTCATTTTTACCTGCTCTTTTCAAGTGCCTGTTCTATGTCGTATATAAGATCATCAGAATCTTCTATTCCTATGGAAAGTCTTATTGTCCCGGGTGTTATTTCCGATTCTAAAAGTTTGTTTTCTGAAAGCTGGCTATGTGTAGTGCTTGCAGGATGTATTACCAAAGATTTTGCATCCGCAACATTGGCTAACAATGAGAATATTTCCAGGCTGTCTATAAATTTCTTTGCCACTTCAATACCCCCTTTTATTTCAAAGGTAAATATGGAGCCTGAGCCCTTTGGAAAATATTTTTCAGCCAGGTCAAAATATTTATTTCCTTTCAGGCTAGGATAATTTACTTTCCCCACTAGCGGGTGTTTTTCCAGATATTCTGCTATCTTTTTAGAATTGCTGACGTGTCTTTCCACTCTCAGAGATAATGTCTCAAGTCCCTGTATAAACAGGAAGGAATTAAAGGGGCTGATAGCCGCACCTGTGTCTCTAAGCAGCTGAACTCTGGCTTTTGTTATAAAGGCAACCTCTCCTAACTGACTGAATACAACCCCGTGGTAGCTTTCATCAGGTGTTGTAAAACCGGGGAATTTATCCCCAGCAGAATAGTCAAATTTACCTCCGTCAATGATTACTCCACCGATAGAAGTTCCATGTCCTCCTATAAATTTGGTTGCAGAATGTACTACTACGTCTGCTCCAAAATCTATGGGTTTTACCAGATATGGTGTTCCGAAGGTGTTATCAACTATAAGGGGGATACCATGCTTATGTGCAATGTCTGCAACAGCTTGAATATCGATTAGATTTGCATTTGGGTTACCTATTGATTCAATGTACAAAGCTTTTGTTTTTTCTGTAATAGCGGCTTCAAAGTTTTGGATGTTATCAGGATCTACAAAGGTGGTGTTTACTCCGTATCTCGGCAAGGTTACGGCAAAAAGGTTGTAAGTTCCGCCATACAAGGTGTTGGCAGCTACTATCTCGTCTCCTGCTCCGGCTAGGTTAAGTACTGAATAAGTAATTGCTGCCGATCCTGATGAAACTGCAAGGGCTGCGGTGCCACCCTCAAGTGCTGCGATTCTTTTTTCAAATACGTCGGTTGTAGGGTTCATAATTCTTGTGTAAATATTTCCTGAGTCCTTCAGGCCAAATAAATCTGCAGCATTATCGGAATCCTTGAATACATAGGATGTTGTCTGGTATATAGGCACTGCCCTTGACCTTGTGATCGGATCTACTTCCTGTCCTGCGTGAACCTGTAATGTGTCAAAACTAAGATTTCTGCTCATATATGGTATCCCCCTTTATATGCTAGTAAGTTTATAGGTTTTGTTATATTAATATAATAAGACCAAATTTAATTTTAGTCAATACCTATTTTATAAAATTTATGATTATATTATTTTGTTAAGGGCGAATTAAATGTGAAATATATTTTTATTTGCTAAATTTTATTCACCAGTTCAGTTAAGTATCAATTGTAGACCTGACACTATAAAAATCGTTCAAAAAAGGAATACCTCTTTTGTGAAGTATTCCTTTTGCTCTAAAATTATTCTGATTACTTTACTGCAATTTAAAATATATAAAGCTTGCATCATAATCTTTATCGCGTATCTGTTCATTCTGCATAACGAGATAGTTTGTTTTATTCTTATACAGGTCAATGATGACTTTACCTTCGGCAGTAAATGATTCTGTCATACCGGGAGTTACTTTTTTAAAGTCTGTAGCTTCATCCATAGCATCATCCAGACTTCCGTCAAAGCCATAATCCATACTCCCTATTATTGATGCATTGTCAGAGGTTTTTATTCCCCATATGTAGGGATCCCATCCTACAGTAAGATAAGCTGAACCTTCTCCTTTAACCTGGGTAAGTTGGGCGTTTTGAACTTCCCACAGCACATCTATTATAGCGTACTCGTGATCTTTTCTATCCTCAGCTTTTATTCCCATTTGTTCCAGTTCCTCTATAGTTACTTTTTGAAAGCTTTTGACAGTCATCGAGAAGGTACCTGATATTCTGTCGTCTAAGAAGTTCTTTGTTTCACTCCAAGTATATTTTTGGTTCAATGGAACAGGATTATTAATTGATCCAAGAGCTGTTACCGGGTTAACAAGATTGTTTGCAGTCTTTTCACCGTACATGGAACTCAGATATTTTTTAACTTCAGTTTTCTGACTAGTAGTGAGACTTTTCACCTGAATTGCCTTTGTTGTTGTTGCAACTGCATTATAGGCGTACGTCTTCTTGTTTTTTGTTTTAAGATAAACACCACCGCTGATATTCGAAATACTTAATGTAGACTTACTGCTGATTACCAGCAGGCCTTTCAGATTAGCCGTATTCAACTTCTGTTTTGAATCATAGCCCTTTGAATACTGGGGAGTAAGTATCTTTGCAGTTGAGCCCTTTGGTATATTCAGCATTTTGTATGTAACACCGCTGTACTTGTAACTGTTGATATACTGTAAATTTTTTGTTTCAAGAGTTTTTTGATATGCCTTTATGATGTTTAGTTCTGAAGATGTGAGTTTTGTTGATGCCGCCGTTATTGGAACAGCCAAAACAGATAATACAAGACATACACTCAATACCATTGCTAATATCTTTTTCATATCCAACCTCCTAGGTTTTTATAACCAAATAGTAGCATTTT
>JAEZUC010000067.1 GCA_023443515.1 Bacillota bacterium | reverse complement strand
TTATAACCTCTGAGAAAACCAGAAATTCCGTTCAGATAATAACCAGATACCGTGTACTGGAATCTTTGAATTACCTTAGTTTGCTTGAAGTTGAGCTGGTTACAGGCAGAACCCATCAAATCAGGGCGCATCTTGCCTTCTACGGACATCCTATAATAGGAGACGGCAAATATGGCAAAAACACCGAGAATAAACAGTATAATGCCAAATACCAGCTGCTTTGTGCCAGCAGGCTTACCTTTGACTTTCAAAGCTCTGCAAAACATTTAAATTATCTGAATAAAAAAACGATTACCATTGACCCGCCATTCAGTTTGAAACAGGTAGCTGGTAATCAGAATAAAAGGCTGTGAGCAAAAAAAGGACTTCAACCACCTATTGATTGAAGTCCTTTTTGTTTTACTTCTTCATAAACATTTCCACATATAGCTTTCCGTATGTGGGACTCTCTACAACTCCTATCCCGGTATGGGTAAATTCTTTGTTGTAAAGATTGTTTCCGCTTTCTTTAAGCCATGCTGTCAAAGCCTTTTCCATTGATTGATTTCCTGCCAGATTCTCACCTGCAATACTGAACTTTACACCGTACTTTTTCATCATATCAAATGGAGTTCCATAATATGAAGATGTATGGCTGAAGTAATTATTATTTTTCATATCAGTAGCCTTCATTCTGGCTAGCTTTACAAGTTCTTCATCAAAAACCAGAGGACTCAGACCTTCTTCTTTTCTTGCCTTATTAACCATATCCAGCATGGCCTTTTCATCAGGTGAGACATCTATTACCTTGGCTGCAACAGTCTGCTGAGCAGTGGTTTTTACGGTGTTTTTAGCTGTACCGGTCTGCTTTGTTTTTACTGCAGCTTTCTTAGGCTGGGTAACTTTGAAATATCGGGATGACACTGCACCAATATTTCCATTGGCACTGTCATAAACTGCATACCAATCCCCAAGCTTTCCCATAACAGTTAACTTCTGTCCCTTTTTCAATTTACATAGACTGTCAAACTTGGTATTAGGGCCTGTACGCAAGTGTACATCTTGTGCCGTAACCGTTCCGGCTATTGAAGCCACCTGTTGATAAGATTGTGATGCATCTACCCTGTACTGTAATGTGCTAATAGGTGACAAGGTTAATACCGTGACTAAAATAATCAATACTATCGTTGCTTTTTTCTTTGTTTTCACTACAACCCCTCCTGCTTTTAAATTACTTTATTAGGACAATTAGCCTTATATTGATAGTATTGACATGTTTTTCATATTTATTTACCCTATTCAGAAATATTAATTTAAAAGTACAAAAAAACAGACAGGATATCACAATACTGACTATGATATCCTGCCTGTTTTACATTTTATATTATTTATTAGTATGCTTTTCCCCAATATACCATGGACTTTGCAGGCTTACCACAACACATACATGTGTCTGAAAGCTGCTCCTGCTCAAAAGGCATACACCTTGCTGTCGCGCCTGTCTTTTCCTTAACCAGGTCTTCACACTCACGGTCACCGCACCACATACCTTTTACAAAGCCGGGGGTGGTATTTATGATTTGTTCAAACTCATCAATATTTGTCGCAGTATAAGTCTTCTTATCCCTTAGTTCTCTGGCCTTTTCAAGGAGTGAATTCTGTATGTCTGCAAGAGTATTTTCAACTGTTTCTTCCAGATTGTCTAAAGAAACAAATATCTTTTCTCTGTTATCTCTTCTAACCAACACAGCCTGATTCTTTTCAATATCCTTTGGCCCTATTTCAAGACGCATAGGAACACCCTTCATCTCATATTCACTGAACTTCCATCCGGGCATTTTGTCGCTGTCGTCCATTTTTACTCTGAACTTAGCGGAAAGCGTTTCTTTTAATTCATTTGCTTTCTCCAAAACACCTTCCTTATGCTGTGAAACAGGAATAATAATCACCTGTGTAGGTGCTACTGCAGGAGGAAGAACCAAACCGCTGTCATCTCCGTGTACCATTATGATAGCACCTATAAGACGAGTGGTTACACCCCATGAGGTCTGGTGTACATATTGGAGTTGATTGTTCTTATCTGTATATTGAATATCAAAAGCCTTTGCAAACCCATCACCAAAATTGTGGGATGTACCCGATTGTAAAGCCTTACCGTCATGCATGAGGCTTTCAATTGTGTAGGTAGCATGGGCTCCTGCAAATTTTTCCTTTTCAGTTTTTCTTCCTTTTATAACAGGAATTGCAAGTACATTTTCCAACACATCAGCATATACGTTAAGCATTTTTATGGTTTCTTCCTGAGCTTCCTCAGCCGTAGCATGTGCTGTATGTCCTTCCTGCCACAAAAATTCCAGTGTTCTCAAAAAAGGTCTTGTAGTCTTTTCCCATCTTACTACAGAACACCATTGATTGTACAGCTTTGGCAGGTCTCTGTAGGATTGGATTGAGTTTGAATAATGCTCGCAGAACAAGGTCTCAGAAGTAGGTCTTACACAAAGCCTTTCTGTAAGCTTTTCATCTCCACCGTGTGTAACCCATGCAACTTCAGGTGCAAAGCCTTCAACATGTTCCTTTTCCTTTAACAACAAGCTCTCAGGTATGAACATAGGCATATAAACATTTTCATGTCCTGTAGCCTTAAATCTTGTATCCAAGGCTTTCTGAAGATTTTCCCATATTGCATAGCCATAAGGCTTGATAACCATACAACCTCTAACACTTGAGTAATCTACTAGTTCAGCCTTCTTTATAACATCGGTATACCACTGAGCGAAATCATCATTCATAGAAGTTATTTCTTCTACCAGTTTTTTATCCTTAGCCATCGTTACCTCCAGTACTGTATTTAAACACTTAGTTTTATATTTTTAATCAGTAATCTGCCAGCCAACTTATTTAAAAAAGCCCGGCAGATAAGTCGAAAAAGTCCTAACTACTATTATATAATATATTTACCATGGTATGTCAATAGCACTTGCACGGCCCTTAAAGGATATATTATAATGTGTTTGTACATTTTTTAAGAAATGGAGAATACTATGAAAGTTGGAATAGGCCAGGACAGCCACAGATTTAATTTTCAGAACAAAACTAAAAAATTTATACTGGGTGGCGTAGTTTTTGATGATGTTGAGCCATTAGATGGAAACAGTGATGCAGATGTAGTTCTCCATGCAATTACCAACGCCATATCAGGTGTAACCTGTGTAAACATACTTGGAAAAGTCAGCGATGAAATGTGCCTGGAAAGAGGTATTACAGACAGCTCCGAATACTTGCGGGAGGCCCTGAAATATCTGGTTGATGTGAAAGTAGTACATGTTTCAATATCAATAGAATGTTCCTACCCTAAAATATCACCTAAAATTCCTGAAATGCGCAAGTCCATATCTGAACTTTTGGGTATTCCGGAAAACTGTGTCGGCATTACCGCAACAACCGGTGAAGGACTAACTTCTTTTGGCCAGGGTAAGGGTGTACAAGCTTTTTGTATAGTTACTGCAATATAATTTTAAAAAGCTTAAATAGTCGCATTGGACTATTTAAGCTTCCATAAATCACATTCCCTTTTTACCATTTACCGGAAGATAACAAAGACTCTCCCATTATTAAATCCTCGGGAGTAGTAATTTTTATATTTTGATAGCTACCTTCCACAATTTTCACCGGTATCCCCAATTTCTCAACCAAAACCATGTCATCCGTTCCCATATAACCGTTTTGTACAGCTTTATCGTGGGCATTCTTTATAATATCATACATAAAACCCTGGGGTGTTTGAATACTCCAAAGCCTGCTTCTGTCCGGGGTTGACTGTACAAATCCATTTTCATCGGAAATCTTAATAGTATCTTTTGACCTGACTCCGATTCCGCAGGCTCCATATTCTCTTGTGGCATTTATGCAATCCACGATATTTTCGTTTGTTACAAAAGGTCTTGCTCCATCATGAATCAATACTACTCCGTTTTCCTCCCTAATAGAACAAAGTCCCTTATAAACCGAGTTCTGACGTTCAGCACCTCCGCTTACAAGGGATATCACTTTCATAAAGTTAAATTTCTCAACAATTTCATGTTTACAAAAATTTATGTCATCCTCATTAACAACAATTATAATATTATCAACCTCAGAACAGCTCTCAAAAGCACTTATTGTTCTGGCAAGCACAGGTATTCCGCCTATTTCCAAATACTGTTTGCTTATTCTGGAATTCATCCTTGTTCCTTTTCCCGCCGCGGTTATAATAGCCGTTACTTTTTCAGTTATATTATTTGAGTTCAAAATGAAATTCCTCCATATCTTGAGTATATTATTAAGTTATATTTGGTTTTACAAAAACCATGCGGCCTGCAGATGTCTGAAGAACACTTGTTACCATTACCGGTATTGTCTGACCGAGGTACTTTTTACCCCCGTCCACTACAATCATTGTTCCATCATCCAAGAACCCTACACCCTGCCCGTTTTCCTTTCCGTCTTTCACAACCAGTATATTCATTTCCTCGCCAGGCAGAGCAACGGGCTTAACAGCATTTGCAAGGTCATTTATATTGAGAACCTGTATTCCCTTTAATGTCGCTACTTTTGTAAGGTTGTAATCTATGGTTACCAGTTGACATTTATGCTTTTGAGCGGTTTTAAGAAGTTTTTCATCAACTTCCAGTGCTTCCGGGAAATCTGTTTCGTCTATTCTTACAATATTATTACCTTCTTTTTGAAGCAGGTTCAGTATATCCAATCCTCTCCTGCCCCTGGCTCTCCTTAATCCATCCTGAGAATCAGCTATATGCCTTAATTCTTCAAGGACATATGCAGGAATTACTATGTCCCCTTCCAAAAACCCTGCATTAAATATATCAACAATTCTCCCGTCAATGATTGTGCATGTGTCAACCAGTTTTTTATTACGGGAAACTGACTGATCCTTAAAAATATCTGCTATACTCTCATTTTTCTTTCTCTGGGACAGGATAACTCCCATCAGTCCAAACAAAATATTAATTATTACTGCAAAGGGAAGTCCAACTATCTGAATTTTCATTATGGGTATACTTACAAGATTTGCTACGATGAGGCCAAGTATAAGTCCTGCAACCCCCAGAACCAGCTCTGTCATTGTTACATTCTGTATGCCTTTTTCAATTTTATCAATAAAACCAGTAAGCACTTCGATTATCTTAGCCGCCATAAAATAAAACAGCGCGCAGAAAACAGATGAAAACAGTATCAATAATGGTACTTTTATGTTTTCACCAATTTTTATATTCATTGATAAAATTGTATGTAAAATAGTAAACCCGGTAATAGCTCCTAGAATAGAAAAAGATATTTTAATAATCCTGTTTAGCACATTCATTCTCCTTCAAAGGCTTTTTCAGCCGTAAAGGTACTCTTGGATTTTAATCTCAACTTCATGTTGATTTATGCCTTTTACAAGAACTAATTCACTTATTAATATCTGTTTGGCACTGCTTAACATTTTTCTTTCACCTGTAGAGAGCCCTTTTTCCTTTTCTCTTTGCATAAGGCTTCTTACAACATCAGCTACCTCAAAAATGTCGCCACTCTTAATCTTGACCATATTTTCCCGATAGCGTTTATTCCAGTTGGACGGTATCTCATGCTGTCCGTCCTTCAAAAAATTAAAGACACTGTCAGCTTCAGAAACACTTATTACGCCTCTGATACCTATATCAGTAATATTATTGGTAGGTATCATAACCTTTAAATCACCGATAGGTATTCTCATAACATAATAGCTGCATTTCTTGCCAAGTATTTCTTTCTCCTCTATAGATTCAATAACACCCGCACCATGCATGGGATATACAATTTTATCTCCTACGTTATACATAGCATTCCTCCATAAACAATAACGCAAATCTTTCCACTATTTGTATATCCAAAAGCTCTTGTGAATCTAAATGAAATATCTATATTCAGTCAAGCTGTAATTATAATAAAACAAAAATACTAAAACGCACTAATACTATAGTTGAGTGCGTTTGGATTAATTTATATAAAATTTTCTCAATAATTTAAGTATACTACAAAGAATATTTAATGTCAAAAATCAAACCTAACTATTAACATTTAAAATTATTTATGTTAAATATTGTTTTTTAGGTTTGACAGTACTTATAGGTAAAAGTATAATGAAATCAGACATCTAAATACTGAGGTGAATCACATGAAGGATATACTTGTAGATGATTTTCAATACACTGCACAGGAGCTGCTAGTAAGAAATAGGAGTATTCTAGACCTAATTACGAAATATCAAGATTCCAATTCCAGAGTAAACAGGGCGGTTATTAAAGCTGTTACTCAATGTGGCTGTTTGACCATCAATGCTCACAAACAGGATATTCCCGATGATGCCAGCTTTGATGAAATGAAAAATTCCGTGAACGGACATGTTGAAGGTACTTTGTGTGAAAATTGCAGAGATGCCATAGAACGTGATATCGGTAGAAATTTGTTTTACCTGGCTTCTATCTGCAACTCACTGGATTTAAATCTTTATGATATTTTTCTAAAGGAAAACGACAGAATACGGATGCTTGGCAAATATAATCTGAGATGATTAAAAGGGATTAACTATGTGTTAATCCCTTAATTTTATTTTTGCCCATAACTGGTCAATACCTGGTTAATACATTGATCTTTTATCCATTATGGTCTGTTCCTTAATTCTCGAAAGGCCTTCAGTAATAGATTTTGCCCTTACTTCCCCTATACCTTCCACTTTATCCAAATCTTCAATGCTTGCCTTTATTACACCCTGAAGATTTTGAAACTCACCAATTATATTTTTCATTATGGTAACTGGAAGTTTTGGAAGTCTACTCAACATTCTGTAGCCTCTGGGTGAAACGGCAGTATCCAGTGAAACCCCGGTTCCGGAGAATCCCAATAGTTTTGCAACAATTGCAAGGTCTACGAGTTCATCGTTTGACAGATTGCGAAGCTGTTTTACTATATCATTTGTATTTTGCCCTTCTTTTTTTATTTGATAATCCTCAATAACAAGCCATACATTATTCTCAACATTTTGTAGAAGCTCCTCCAACTGCATACTGATGAGTCTTCCTTCATTTCCTAATTCACAAATATACCTGTCAATCTCGTCAACTATGCGCATTACCATTTCTGTTCTTTGGATAACGTATGC
This sequence comes from Bacillota bacterium, assembly GCA_023443515.1. Classification (GTDB taxonomy): domain Bacteria; phylum Bacillota; class Clostridia; order Acetivibrionales; family DSM-1351; genus Ruminiclostridium. The sequence goes on along the minus strand of JAEZUC010000067.1, from coordinate 36,035 downwards.
CACATCGTTGAGCGTAACTATATCTTCCAATTCCAATACATTTAAGTTCTTTATGCCTGCATCAAGTACGCTTTTGTACTTTTCCAGCGTTTGCAAGGCCTGATTCGCCCGGGTTAATATTGTAGAAGTATCCCTTAAAATATATTTTTTGTTATCCTTGTAAAGGGTAATAACATTTCGTCTTTGGGAAATACATAAAACAATCTCACCTGTCTGTTTTGCAAATCTTTCTGCTGTTTTATGTCTGGTTCCTGTTTCAGTTGTTACTATAGCAGCGTCGGGTATGAGGAGTGCATTCGCATACAAAATGACCTTTAAATCCTTGCTGACCACTATGGCCCCATCCATTTTAGCAAGTTCATAAAGGTGTGATGAGGTATAAGGTTTATTTATTGTAAATCCACCGTCAACTATCTTTATTACCTCTGGAGAGTCCCCGATTACAATCAAGGCACCGGTTTTTGCCTTTAATATGTTTTCCAGACCCTCTCGGAGTGAAGTTCCCGGTGCCATCATCCTCAAAACATCTAAAAAGCTGTCATTTTTTAATCTCTCCAACCTCATTTTAAATTGCTCCTCCATTTGCCTCTATTCTCTAAATAATTACACTAGACTATTTTACAATAAATTGATATATATAACAATTTGTATTATTTAAAAACCATACCTATTACATCTTGAATTGATTTTACTTCATGTACTTTTATATGCTTTATATCCAGTGATCTTATAAGAGCATCCTTTGCAACATAAACATGTCTGAAGCCTCTCCTGTCAAGCTCCCTGATTCTCAATTCAAGTGATGGCACTTTTTTCAATTCTCCTGTTAACCCAACATCTGAAATGAAAGCTGTGTCGCTGGGTATTTCCTTATCATAGACAGACGATACAATGCTCATAATTATTGACAGGTTTACAGCAGTCTCTTTAAACTTCAGTCCTCCTGTGGTCTTAATAACAACATCCTTATCATACAGAGATATCTTTCCCCTCTGTTCCAATATGGATATCAGTGTGTTGAGCTGTTCTCTTCTCACACACTCTCCGATTCTGGAAGGAAACGGTGTATATGTCTTTGATACAAGGCTTTCTATTTCTACTATAATCGGTCGTGAACCGTCTTTTACAACAGTAAGTGCACTTCCCGACACTTTTTCATTTTTATCCCTGGTGGTCATAAAATATTCAGATGGATTATCTATTGATTCCAAGCCGTTTTCTGTCATTGAAAAATAGCCCCGCTCCCATGTACTGCCAAACCTGTTTTTTGACACCGACAGCCCTCTAAGCTCTTCTTCATTATCCCCATCCAATATAAGCACAGCATCCACCAAATGTTCAAGGGCCCTGAGTCCTGCTATTTCCTCGCTTTTATTCATCTGCCCTACCAGAAAAACCGCTCTGGGCCTGACAGGGTCTTTTGCCAGTTTCAGAAGCTCATTGGCACACTCCATGGTCTGGGTGGGAGAACCTGCTCTTGAGCCCGGAAAGCCTTCCAGTACAAAGGTCTGTATACTGTCCACTATTAAAAGGTCCGGGTCTACCTGCGAAACAACATTGAGTACATTGTCCATACTATTATCAGAGTATACCCACAAACTGTCTTCGATTTTATTAAATATCCGATCAGCCCTGCTTTTTATCTGACTTTCGCTTTCCTCTCCGGATGCATAAAGAACTTTCAGCCCTTTTGAAGCAACATCCCCGGCAACCTGCAAAAGCAGTGTAGATTTTCCTGCACCGGGTTTTGCTGTGATAATGGTTATTGAATCCTTTACTATTCCACCACCCATAACCCTGTTGAACTCGCTGATGCCCGTTACAATACGGTCACTGTTACCGGCCTTGACCTCAGTCAGCTTTATTATGGGCTTTGTTACCCTTGCTGAAGCTGACCTGGTGTTCTTTTGATTTTGTATTTCTCTTTCTTCAAAGGTGTTCCAGCTATCGCACTCCGGACATCTTCCCACCCACTTTGAGGATTCGTACCCGCAATTACTGCATTTAAAAACCGTCTTGTTTTTTATGTTAACCAACCCCATTTTTTACTTTTAATTTACACTGTATATTTTCTATCAAAGTACACCTGCATTTATAAGCTCTGAATAAACGTGTACGTACATTGCGTGAGACCATGTAAGAGGAAATATCCATTCCGGCTTTCCTGTATCCCTGTTAACCTGTTCCGGCAGCAACCCCATTTCTGTTTTTCCGTTTGCAGCCCAAATCAGATATTCCTTTGACTTTTCATAGTTTCCTGATTTTGCATGATACAATGCTATCCAAAGGGTAGTTAGAATCCACGGGTTTCCACCTACATATGTGTCGTTTTCATATCGTTTTATTCCGCCTACTCCTTGTGTGGTTAGAACTTGTTCAATTAACGAAACTGTGTCTCTCAGCATAGGATCATCCAACTCGAAAATTTCAAATGGTACTCCCAGCCCTACCAGACTTACGTCTACAATCCAGTCCTCTTTGGTTACATCCCTCACATAACCCTTCGGATTTACTGTTATTAACATGGTATCGCCAGAGGGTTCCTGCCCGAAGCCGTTTAGTTTTACCCTAATGCTTCTGATGAAACGCCTGTAATCTTCTTTCCAGAAGTATTTTACTATTGCACTTTTAATATTCTCTGCTGTTTGGTGCCATATGGTGTAATTTTCCGCAGATTTTTCAAGTATACCTGCTATTGTCACGGCTGACCTTAATCCTGCACATACCGCAGCAGAAGAGTATGCATGTTCACCATATCTTTCTTCCCATAAGTCAAAACTAGACTTAGGCAGACCTGTCTCGCTGTCTATAAACCCCACGAGGAAATCTGCCGCTACCTTTACACTACCCCATACAGATTTCAGAAAATCTATATTCTTTGTATATTTATAGTGGTTTAACACTCCCCAGATTATTGTCCCGGTCTCATCCACCTGAAGTCCCCAGCATGGGCCTAAATTGCCATTCATATGATATCTTTGCTGCCAGCTGCCGTCCTCATCCTGAACCTTTACAGCCCATTTGTAGAAATGGTCTACGCTTTCGCTTAACCCTCCGATATCCAGTGCGCCTGTAATAAATGCCGCATCCCGTCCCCAGCAGTAAGCATATTTACCGCATTTGGTAAAGTATTCGTCGACTTCCGGTGCCGCCATCAATCCACCGCTTTTTTTGTCATACATTAACCTGAAAACCAGAAGGGATCTTTTATAAAGTTCATCCAACAGAGTGTTTCCTGATTTAAGTTTTGTTGTTTTATCCAGATAGTCCTTCCAGTACCGTCCTGTTTCTCTGAAAGCTGTAAGCCCTCCTACTGTTTTTGCCTTTTTTACAAGTGCTTTACAGGATTTCAGCGTATCTGCTGCACATATATACACATTAACAGTCTTTACGTCATGGGGCTGAAACACTCCCAGCTCCCATGAGACAGCAGCATCTTTCATCATTCCTATATCATCCTTGCCATACAAATAAGTATTAATTGCGGCATCATTGGCATTATTCCCGATTTGAAACTGGTATACCGGAATATCCGAAGTAATGGCGATATAGCTATCCGGCTTATAGTGCACCATTGCTTCATTTATGAAATCAAATAAGCTACATGCCACCTCGGAATCAATGCCGGTTGCGGCTGAAAAGCTCATCAGCCCCAGTTCCCTGCTCTCATTGTGAAGATTCTCAATTTCAAGCCTTCGTACCAAAACATCCATTTCAGGATGAACAAAGTCATATATTACTACCTTGTAACCGTCAAAAAAGTTGGTAACCGTGTTTTTAATTATATTGGAATCAGCAAGGTATTCCTGATGATTATCACATCGTATGTCATTAAGCCATACAGTACTTCCTGTTTTATTTTTCTCAAATAGTCCCAGAAACATTTTATCCAAATGCTGTACATAATCAATATCAGGCCAAAAAAGCCTCAAAAGTTCGGCCCTTTCGCTAAAACATGCCAACATCGAAGAATTTCCGGTAATCGCGTTGTTATAATATGATTTTTGCATAAAAACCTCCGCATTTTACTACCTCATTATAGCATATTGAATATACCGGGTATCAAATTATATAAATAATTTAATCTATTTATGCGCAAACTATTTCGGATAAATACTATTTTGGAGGAGAAAATGCAAACTTTATTATTTAATATAATCTTTTATATAAGTGAGTTTATACAGATATTGGTATTCATTGCAGGTTGCTATTTTTTCGGAATATCTGTTTTCGGCTGGATTAAGCGAAAAGAAAAGTTCTCTCAATCAATTGTTCCTGAAAAAAAGTTTGCCCTTGTAGTAGCCGCCCATAATGAGGAGCTTGTAATCGGTCATATCGTAGATAGCCTTTTTAAATTAAATTACCCTAAAAATTTGTATGACATATTTGTTATAGCTGATAATTGTACAGATAATACTGCTGAGATTGCCCGCAAATTCGGAGCCAAGGTACATATCCGTGAAGATACCTCTAAAAGAGGTAAAGGACATGCACTTGAATGGATGTTTAACAGAATATTTAATATGGATACAAGATATGATGCGGTTGCTGTTTTTGATGCGGATAATCTGGTGTCTCCCAATTTTCTATTGGAAATGAACAAGCATATGTGCAAGGGTTTCAAGGTAGTTCAGGGTTATATTGACAGTAAAAACCCGTATGACAGTTGGATAACCTGCTCTTATTCCATTGCTTTCTGGCTTTCTAACAGAATTTTCCAGTTGCCCAGGTACTATCTCAAGCTTAGCTGCGGACTGTGCGGAACTGGCTTTTGTGTAGATACTTCATTGCTTAAATCTTTGAAATGGGGAGCCACCTGTCTGACAGAAGACCTGGAATATACCATGAAACTGGCCTTAAATGGTGTTAAAATAGGATGGGCCCACGAAGCCGTGGTTTATGACGAAAAACCAATTACCCTTAGACAGTCCTGGCACCAGAGAAAGAGATGGATGCAGGGTCATGCTGAATGTGCACAAAAATATCTTGGAGCTTTATTTAAAAAGGCTTTTTTCAAAGGTGACCTTACCTCTCTTGACTGTGCCCTATATTTGTTTCAACCCATAAGATTTATTTTTGTGGGATTAATGACTGTTATGATGTGGGTACAAACGGTTTACCCCCAATTTCCTCTCTATAGCGTACAATATGTATTTCCCGTTCAGGTATGGTATTTGATGGGTCTTTTTGAGTTACTCTACGGGCCCTTGATTATTCTGGCAGAGAAAAAGTTTAGCTTAAAGGTGGTACTTGGTTTTGTTATTTACCCTTACTACTGCCTGACCTGGGTTCCCATTACCATACAAGGCTTTTTGGAGAAAAACAACAAGGAATGGAACCACACTGTCCATACTAGACAGATTAGTATAAATGAATTGGAGAACAGCAACGGGTAATTAAAAACTTGCACATTTGTTCTGCTAAACCTCCGCATATATTTTTTGTAGAGGTTTGGCAGCTTTTCTATTCAAAAAATAAATGAAAATTACTATATCTATTCAGAGAGTTTAAACCTTGCTTAATAAAATCCCATGTATCCCGGTACTCACCTTGTACAGTAAAATCACTTTCACTCACGAATTTAACAAATTCGTCTGGATTGTCTATATAGATATCTGTAAACTCTTCTGCATAACGTACTTTTACTACTTATACTCAATATATATATAATATTCCTTTTATAAAAACAACCAAAAACCCCATTATACAAGAAAATGCATCCTGAATGTCAGACAGGAAATCTAACATTTTGAGATGCATTTCACTTGATTTAGATACTTATCTTTTGAGACCACCCGTCTATGTCTGAAACATGAAATGTTGGGGCAGATATTTTAAGCATCTTACTTTTTATTAACAACAATATTTTCTCCGTCAAAGTCTATTCTGATGCTGTCTCCGGCCTTTACCTTGCCTTCCAGCATGTCTTCCGCAAGCTTATCCTCCACCATGCTTTGTATTGCTCGTCTTAAGGGTCTTGCTCCAAACACGGGGTCAAATCCCTTTTGTGCCAGATAGTCCATAGCCTCTTCACTTACTTCCATTGTTATTTCATTAGCCTTTAGCCTGTTTACAAGAACATCCAACATAAGACGTACAATTTCTTTTATGTTTTCCTTGCTCAATGGGTGGAAAACAATTATATCGTCAATTCTGTTAAGGAACTCCGGCCTGAACATCTTTTTGAGTTCACCCATTACATTACTCTTCATATCTTCATAGTTCTTGGCACTCTCATCGTTTGAAGCTGAGAATCCAAGTCTTTTAGGCTCTGTAATGGTTCTTGCCCCTACGTTCGAGGTCATAATTATGATGGTGTTCCTGAAATCCACCACACGTCCCTGTGAATCAGTAAGTCTGCCGTCTTCCAGTATTTGCAGCAGTATATTGAAAATATCAGGATGTGCCTTTTCTATTTCATCAAACAGAAGAACTGAGTACGGCTTTCTTCTTACCCTTTCAGTAAGCTGTCCACCTTCGTCATAACCAACGTAACCCGGCGGTGACCCAACCAGTTTGGATACGCTGTGCTTTTCCATGAACTCAGACATATCTACACGAATCATTGACTTTTCATCACCGAACATGGCTTCTGCCAATGCTTTACAAAGCTCAGTCTTACCAACTCCCGTAGGGCCCATGAATATAAATGAACCAACCGGCCTTTTAGGGTCTTTGAGCCCTACACGGCCTCTTCTGATTGCCTTTGATATGGATTTAACAGCTTCATCCTGACCGATTACACGCTTGTGGAGTGTCTCTTCCATTTTAAGTAGTCTTTCAGATTCTTCTTCTGCAAGCCTCTTTACAGGTATTCCTGTCCAACTGGCAACAATGTCAGCTATTTCGTCTTCAGTAACAGTATCTGTTTTGGTTTGATTCTTCTGATGCCATTGATCCCTTATCTTATCAAGCTCATTTTTTAGCTTTTGTTCATCGTCCCTTATTCTTGCTGCTTTTTCAAACTCCTGACATCTGATGGCATCTTCTTTCTCCTTGCTTAGCTTTTCTACCCTCTCCTCCATTTGCTTTAAATCAGGTGGAGCAGTAAAGGTTTTGAGTCTTATCCTGGAAGCGGCCTCATCAATCAAGTCTATGGCCTTGTCCGGCAGGAATCTGTCTGTTATATATCTGTCCCCAAGCTTTACCGCAGCTTCAAGTGCATCGTCAGTTATCTTTACTCTGTGATGTGCCTCGTATTTGTCGCGTACACCCTTCAATATTTCTACAGCCTCTTCCTTTGATGGCTCACCTACGGTAATAGGTTGAAATCTTCTTTCCAGAGCGGCGTCCTTCTCAATATGTTTCCTGTATTCATTTAAGGTTGTTGCACCGATAACCTGAATTTCACCTCTTGCAAGGGATGGTTTGAGTATGTTTGATGCATCAATGGCACCTTCGGCTGCTCCTGCACCTACAATGGTATGAAGCTCATCAATGAATAATATTACGTTGCCAGCCTTACGAATCTCTTCCATGGCCTTTTTGAGTCTGTCTTCAAATTCTCCCCTGTACTTTGCTCCTGCAACCATTGAGGATAAATCAAGAGTAACAACTCTCTTGTCGCTTAAAATCTCAGGTATATTGCCTTCAACAATTTTTTGAGCCAGACCCTCTGCAATAGCAGTCTTACCAACACCAGGCTCACCTATCAAACAAGGGTTGTTTTTGGTTCTTCTGCTAAGAATCTGAATAACTCTCTCTATTTCCTTGTCACGCCCTATTACAGGGTCAATTTTGCCGTCCCTGGCCATATCTGTTAAGTCTCTTCCAAACTGGTTCAGAGTGGGAGTATTTGAATTTGAACTGCTGCTCTTTGCGGAACCGTTGGAGCCGGGAGACTCTTCGGTAAGAATTTTCACTAGTTCGTTCAGTAGCTTTTGGGGATCGACTCCCAAATCCATCATTATTCTGACTGCAACACTTTCTCCTTCTTTCATAATTCCAAGCAGAAGATGCTCTGTACCAATGTATCCCTGTCCCATTCTTCTTGCCTCTTTAAAAGCAAGTTCAAGCACCCTTTTCGTTCTGGGAGTAAACCCTACAGGCTGTGCACCCTCGGCATCCCCTTTTCCAATGAGTTCTTCGATCTCCTTGAGAATTTTTTCCTCGGTTATCCCCTGACCCTGAAGTACCCTGGCAGCAACACCTGTTCCTTCTTTTACAAGACCCAAGAGTATATGTTCAGTACCGACATAATTATGTCCTAAATCTACAGCCGCCTGCTGGGAAAACCCTATTGCCCTTTCTGCCTTTTCAGTAAAACGTTGATACATCTTTTATCACCTCTCGTATACTTATTTTGTAATTTTAGTTCTTATCAATTCAGCTCTTTTTATATCTCTTTCATCCTGCTCCAGTTGATTCCCTGCTATTTTCTGAAGTGTTGCCGGTTGTGACAACACCATGGTTTCATTCAGTGTAACTATATCTATATCCTTAATTATGCCCATACTTACTCCAAGTCTTACATCAGAAAGGAGCTTGAAACATTCCTGCGCTGAAAGGACTCTTGCATTTTTCAAAATACCGTAAGATCTAAATATTTTATCCTCAAACTTGTATAGGTTTTTCTTGTAGAGTTGCAGTCTCAGCGCTTTCTCTCTATCGATTACCTGCTTACATATTCCATCTATACTTGCGATGGTTTCTTCTTCTTTTCTTCCAAGAGTAATCTGGTTTGATACCTGAAACATATCTCCTACCGCTTCACTGTTCTCCCCGTATATTCCCCTGACTGTAACACCCACTTTGTTACAGCTTTCCAGAATGGATTTCATATATCCTGTCATAACCAGCGCAGGCAGGTGTAGCATTACTGACGCTCTCATCCCGGTACCTATATTTGTAGGGCAGCTAGTAAGGTATCCGTATTTGTCATCAAAAGCGTAGTCTGCTTTTTCAGCTATCAGAGAATCGATTTCGTCACATACTTTGTTTGCCTTTTCCAGCTGGATTCCAGGGAAAATAGATTGTACACGTAAGTGATCCTCTTCATTAACCATTATGCTTACATTTTCATTCTCATTTATGAATGCCCCGCTGTTTTCCTTGCTATCAGCCAATTCGGGACTGATTAGATGTCTTTCCATCAGTGAAATTCTGTCTACGGGGTGCATAGTATTCATGTCTGCAAACATTAGCTTACCATAAACGGTAAAACCTGACATTATTTCCTGCATCCTTTTTATTAAATCAGCCTGATGCTTTGTATTCATTCTTGCTGAAAACGGGATATCAGCAAAATTTCTTGCCAATCTTACTCTGCTTGATACTGCAATGTCGAACTCAGGGCCCTTTTCTGAAGGTACTTTTTTACTCATTGTCCCACCTCCAGACTCTTAATCCTGTCTCGGATTTTTGCTGCTTCTTCGTATTTCTCAGCTTTAACAGCCTCATTTAAAAGCTTTTTAAGCTTATCTATCTCATTAGTGATGCTAACATTACTGCTTACTCTGGCAGGCACCTTTCCGTGATGTTCACCATTTCCGTGCAGTCTTTTTACTATGGGATCAAGTTTATCCGCAAATGCCTTGTAGCATTGGGAACATCCCAATCTTGATGTTTTAAGAAATTCATCGTACTCCATTCCACAATCTTTGCATTTTAGCCTCACAGCGGGCTCCTGTTTCAGTTGTGCCCCAAATAATCCGCTGATCAAGTCATTAAAGCCAAAAGGTGAAATAAACTCCTGCTGGCTCATTTCCTTTGCACATTCTTCACAAAGGTAGATATCCAACTTTGTGTTGTTATTAATCTGGGTAAAATGTACATTAGCAGTTCTCTGCTGACAATTCTGGCAAAGCATAAAATTACCTCCATAAAAAAACAATACCCTTAAAACTATATTCCTAAACCAGTAAGCTCATAATCATATTTTTTAGCAAGGATGCCCTGATTATATCCCTATCAGGCATTGGCAACCCTCCAAGAATCTTATCGCTTAAAGCTGCTTTCATTAAAAATCCTTCTCTTTCGCTTATAACCTCATAATCTACAAAATTGTTTACAAACACTTCGGCTGATTGCTGACTTATCCTTGAACCCATGGAAGATACTATGTGCATCAGATAATTTCCAGGTATGTTGACATTGATACGTTTTATTTTTACATGTCCCCCGCCGCCGCGTCTGCTCTCAACGTAGTAGCCTCTGTCGGTAGTGAATCTGGTGGATATAACATAATTAATCTGAGACGGTACACAATTGAACTGGTTTGCAAGTTCATTGCGCTGCAGTTCTATTGATCCGTTTGTGTCCGCTATCATTTGCTTTATAAAAGCCTCAATCAAATCACTTAAACTTGCCACATCATCACCTCTATCAAAACTGATTTTGACTTTCTTTGACCTTAGTAATAGTATAATACGATTTGTTACCTTGTTCAATACTCTTTTTCAAAAAAATGAGAAAAAATCAATCTTAAAACATCTTTATGATAATATAATGCCTTTCTGAATATATAATATTCCTTTAGCAAATTGAAATAATTGCAAAAAACAAAAACAGCACACGTCATAATAAAATTCTTTAAAACGACGTGTACTGTTTTATTTACATCAATTTATTCGTCAGAAATCTCAGTGAAACCAATTATTTAGCGCTTTCTTCAATAGCAACTGCTACTGCAACTGTCATACCAACCATTGGGTTGTTACCAGCTCCGATAAGACCCATCATTTCAACGTGAGCAGGAACAGAAGATGATCCAGCAAACTGAGCATCTCCGTGCATTCTACCCATTGAATCTGTTAAGCCGTATGAAGCAGGTCCTGCAGCCATATTGTCAGGATGCAATGTTCTTCCTGTTCCTCCACCTGAAGCAACTGAGAAGTATGTCTTACCATTTTCATTTGCCCACTTCTTGTATGTACCTGCAACTAAGTGCTGGAATCTAGTTGGGTTAGTTGAGTTACCAGTGATAGAAACGTCAACATTCTCATGCATCATAATAGCTACACCTTCAAGAACGTCATTTGCACCATATACTCTAACCTTTGCCTTGTCGCCGTTTGAATAAGCTTTTGTTCTAACAACGTTAAGAGTGTTTGTTGAAAAATCATAATCAGTTTCAACATATGTAAATCCGTTGATTCTTGAAATAATAAATGCTGCATCCTTACCAAGACCATTCAGTATAACCTGAAGTGGTTCTTTTCTAACCTTGTTAGCTGTTTTAGCTATACCAATAGCTCCTTCAGCAGCTGCAAAGGATTCGTGTCCTGCCAGGAAGCAGAAGCATTTAGTTTCTTCTTTAAGAAGCATTGCAGCAAGATTTCCGTGGCCTAAACCAACTTTTCTTGATTCTGCAACTGAACCTGGGATACAGAATGCCTGTAATCCGATACCGATTGCTTCAGCAGCTTGAGAAGCGTTTGTTATACCCTTCTTAAGCGCAACACCACAACCGAGAGTGTATGCCCATACTGCATTTTCAAATGCGATTGGCTGTATACCTCTAACGATTGAGTCAACATCTATTCCTTTTGAAGTACAGAAGTCCTTTACTTCTTCAAGGCTCTTAAAACCATACTCAGCTAAACATTTCTCTATTTGAGCAATTCTTCTTTCATAACCTTCAAATCTTACCACAGTAATCACCTCTCTCTTTAATTATTCGTGTCTAGGATCTATTACTTTAACTGCTTCATCAAATCTGCCGTATGTGCCTATATTCTTTTCATAAGCTTCCTTAGGATCTACACCCTTCTTTATTGCATCAAGCATTTTTCCGAGTGATACGAACTTGTAACCGATAACTTCGTTATCGCTATCCAGTCCTATGTTCAATATGTAGCCTTCAGCCATTTCAAGGTATCTAACACCCTTAGCATTAGTAGCAAATATTGTACCAACCTGTGAACGTAAGCCTTTACCAAGGTCTTCAAGTCCTGCACCGATTGGAAGACCGCCTTCTGAGAAAGCAGACTGAGTTCTACCATATGCCAACTGCTTGAATATTTCTCTCATAGCAACGTTTATAGCGTCACAAACCAAGTCAGTATTTAGACATTCAAGAATGGTTTTTCCTTGAAGAATTTCAGCCGCCATAGCTGCTGAGTGAGTCATACCTGAGCAACCAAGTGTTTCAACAAGAGCTTCTTCAACTATACCTTCTTTAACGTTCAATGTGAGCTTACAGCATCCCTGCTGAGGTGCACACCAACCAATACCATGTGACAAACCTGATATATCGCTGATTTCTTTTGCTTTTACCCACTTACCTTCTTCAGGAATTGGAGCAGGACCATGATGCGGCCCCTTCTTTACAACACACATATTTTCAACTTCATGTGAGTAATTCATTTGACTTCCCCCTTCGCATAACTATTTGAAATTTTATTCATAGCTTTATTGAGTTTGAGGCTGTTGCCTCGATAAATTATGTACTTCTGTTTCTACATACAGAGAAGCAAAACAAAAGCTGGTATTCGAATATAAATATTCAAAATACCAGCATTTATTATAACATACTTATGATAATTGTAAGAAGCATTTTGTTAAAAAAAACACGAAAAATCTACTTTTTAAAATTATTTTGCTTTAAGCTGTCTTGCAATGTTACGTCCCATTTCGACACATTGCTCTACTTCCGGCCCGGACATTTTGTATCTGAAGCCCAGTGGTTCAGCACAAATGGTCAAACCGGCATCACCAAGATCTTTGCTTATTTTCTTGTGTGCCTCACCGCTCCAGCCATATGCTCCAAATCCGGCAGCTAGCTTATTCTTAATTTTTAAGGACTTAATTTCTTCCAACAAAGCTGCTATTGGCCTTGAAACAGTATTGTTAACAGTACAGCTTCCTATTAGAACAGCATTTGCCTTAAAAATCTCAACATTCAGGTCACTCTTGTCTCTTGTAGCAGCATTAATTATCCTGTAGCTTATTCCTTCTTCTTCAAAGCCTCGTCCTATTGCTTCGGCCATGGCTCTGGTGGTATGGTACATTGTATCGTATATAATTACTGCATAGCCCTCGTTGTAGTTGAGGTCAGCCCACTCAACATATTTCTTGATAATTTGGGATGGATTCTCTCTCCAAATAACCCCATGGCTAGGTGCAATCATGTCTATATCAAGATTTAAAGAAGATATCTGCTCTATCTTCTTCTTTATAAGAGGTCTGAAAGGTGAAAGTATATTTGCGTAGTACTTTATTGCTTCCTGATAAAGTTCACAAGTATCTACCTGGTCATTAAACATATCTGTTCCGCAATAATGCTGACCAAAAGCATCATTGGATATAACCAGTTTCGCACCTTCAACATACTCAAGCATACTATCAGGCCAGTGAATCATCTGCATATCAACAAAATTCAGCTTATATTCTCCTAGGTCCAAGGTATCACCAGTTTTTACTATGTTAAAATTCCAATCTTGTCCAAAGTATTTTTTAATAATTTCAGAACCGTTTTTTGTACAATAAATAGGAGTATTAGGAATTTTACTCATCAAAAGTCCGAGACTTCCGCCATGGTCCGGCTCAATGTGATTAATAACAATAGCATCTATATTTGACAGTCCTACACTCTTCTCCAAGTCCTCTACAAATTGTTCCTTATATGGATCCCACACAGTATCAATAAGTACTGTTTTTTTATCCCTTATAATATATGAATTATATGAAGACCCCCTATGGGTTGAAAGTTCATGTCCGTGAAAAACACTTAGTCCCCAGTCTCTTATTCCGCACCAGTATATATTCTTCTTTATTTCTATCATTTATTTTTTACCGTCCTTTCATATAATTTCAAGTTTATCATTTACTTATCCATTGAGAATAATACTCTAATATTATATACCCTCATCTTAACTTGTTAAACACTTTATCTATAAATACCTTAAAGGATACTCAATGTTAATTTAATACAAAAGCCACGGAAGACTCTATCCCAAAGAGTCTTCCGTGGCTTTTGCTGGCATATTATAAAAGAATGTTATTTCTCCACTTCAGGAATTCTTTTTATTCTATCATCGGTAAAAATATCGGACGCATCATCTGAATTGGTTGAAAACTCAGATATGATTGCTCCTTCATCACCGGCCTGGAACCAGTGAAGGGTGTTTGGATAAAGAGTATACTGCTCTCCGGGATTTAATATTATTTCGTGCCATACGGTATAGTACTCTTCACTGCCTGTGGGTACTTTGCAATGTATGTCTTTTGACTTTTCACCTTCAACGTAAAGGTATACCTTTCCGCTTCTGCATCTGAAAGTCTCCTCTTTTCCGGGGTTGCCGTTCCTGTCAGGATGTCTGTGTTCCGGACATGTCTGGCATGGGAAAAGCACCATTTCCTTAGCGCAGACTCTGTCTGTATTAACAAAAGTTATTAATTGAAGACCCGTTTGTTCTAAATCATTCAGTCCGAAATCAGCAACCTCAATTCGCTTTTTCTCCTCTTCAGTCAGGACTATTGAGGCCTTTTCAAAAAAAGCCAGTGCAGCCTCTGCTGCCTTACTGTATTCCTGTTTACTCAACATATATTATTCATCCCTTTTCTTAAACAGACCCTCATCAAACCGAAGCCCAAATAAAGTCGGTTTAAGTAGGGTTGTATTATTTTATATATGTATTATACATTATCTCCTATATTTGCACACAATTACCTAATTTATTTTTTTCTTAATAGCTCCTTCTCACTGCAGTCTTATGTCCTTTACTATATATGCACAACACAAAAGGCAGAGTCTGTAATAGACTCTGCCTTTTGCATTCTTTTAAATAATATTTAAATAAAAAATTATTCGATAATCTTTGAAACGTTACCAGCACCAACTGTTCTACCACCTTCACGGATAGCGAACTTAAGTCCTTCATCCATAGCGATAGGAGTGATCAATTTGATCTTCATTGTGATGTGGTCACCAGGCATAACCATTTCTGTTCCTTCTGGAATTTCGATAACACCTGTAACGTCAGTTGTTCTGAAATAGAACTGTGGTCTGTAACCATTGAAGAATGGCTTATGTCTTCCACCTTCAGCACTAGTTAAAACGTAAACCTGTCCTTCAAAGTAAGTGTGAGGTTTAATTGAACCTGGCTTAGCAAGAACCTGTCCTCTTTCGATATCTGTTCTCTGAACACCTCTTAAGAGAGCACCAATGTTGTCACCAGCTTGAGCTTGGTCAAGAAGCTTTCTGAACATTTCAACACCAGTTACAACAGTCTTCTTTGGAGCTTCCATTAAACCAACGATTTCAACTTCGTCTCCAACTTTAACAATACCCTTTTCAACTCTACCAGTAGCAACAGTACCACGACCTGTGATTGAGAAAACATCCTCTACAGGCATGATAAATGGCTTGTCAGTAGCTCTTTCAGGAGTTGGGATGTAGCTATCAACTTCGTTCATAAGAGCAACAATTGGAGCGTATTCAGGAGCATTTATATCAGTTGAAGTGCTTTCGAGAGCTACAAGAGCTGAACCTCTAACGATTGGAGTATCATCTCCTGGGAAATCATATGAGCTCAACAATTCTCTAACTTCCATTTCAACCAATTCAATAAGTTCTTCATCATCAACCATATCGCATTTGTTCAAGAATACGATGATGTAAGGAACACCAACCTGGTGTGAAAGAAGAATGTGTTCTCTTGTCTGAGGCATTGGGCCGTCAGCAGCAGAAACAACGAGGATAGCTCCGTCCATCTGAGCAGCACCAGTGATCATGTTCTTAACGTAGTCGGCATGGCCTGGGCAGTCAACGTGAGCGTAGTGCCTTGTATCAGTTTCATACTCAACGTGAGCGGTATTGATTGTAATACCTCTTTCTCTTTCTTCTGGAGCAGCATCGATTTGGTCATATGCCTTGTATTCAGCTCTTCCTGAGAATCCAAGAACCTTAGTGATAGCAGCTGTTAAAGAAGTCTTACCATGGTCAACGTGACCAATTGTTCCGATATTAACGTGGGGTTTGTTTCTTTCGAATTTAGCCTTAGCCATTTTAAAATCTCCATCCTTTCATTAAAGCGCGGTGCGCTATTTTATACTCATTTACTTTATTTAACAGGAGTAAACTTTACAGTAGTTACTATAAAGTTTACTCTTGCAATTAACTAAACTACACTCTTACTCTGCACTACTTTTGTTAGAAATAACCTTCTCCTGAATGCTCTTAGGCACTTCTTCGAAGTGACTTGTCTGCATTGAGAAAGTACCTCTTCCCTGTGTAGAGGAACGAAGTGCTGTAGCGTATCCGAACATTTCGGATAGTGGAACCACGGCTCTTATGTTCTGAGCTCCACTACGTGCTTCCATACCTTCGATACGTCCTCTTCTTGAGTTGAGTCCACCCATAACGTCTCCCATGTATTCCTCAGGAACGCTAACGTCAACTTTCATAATAGGCTCAAGAAGAACAGGATTTGCTTTTCTACAACCATCTTTAAATGCCATAGAACCTGCAATCTTAAATGCCATTTCTGATGAGTCAACTTCGTGGTATGAACCATCAATAAGAGTAACTCTAACGTCAACAACATTATATCCTGCAAGAACACCTGTATTCATTGCTTCCTGAATACCTGCATCTATAGGAGCGATGTATTCCTTAGGAATAGCACCACCGGTAATCTTATTTACGAATTCGTAACCAGCACCTGGTTCTCTTGGTTCTATTTCGATTACACAGTGACCGTACTGACCTTTACCACCAGACTGTCTTGCATATTTCATTTCAGACTTAACAGCCTTACGGATAGTTTCCTTGTAAGAAACCTGTGGGTTACCAACATTAGCTTCAACCTTGAATTCTCTCATCATTCTGTCAACGATGATATCAAGATGAAGTTCACCCATACCGCCGATGATAGTTTGTCCAGTTTCAGCGTCAGTATGAACTCTGAATGTAGGATCTTCTTCAGCCAGCTTCTGGAGTGCGATACCCATCTTTTCCTGTCCTGCCTTAGTCTTAGGTTCTATTGCAACCTCGATAACAGGTTCAGGGAATTCCATTGATTCAAGAATTACAGGATTGTTTTCTTCACAAAGAGTATCTCCTGTTGTTGTATCTTTAAGACCAACAGCAGCTGCAATATCTCCGGAGTAAACTACCTGTATTTCTTCTCTATGGTTTGCGTGCATTTGAAGAATTCTTCCGATTCTTTCTCTTTTGTTCTTTGTAGAGTTAAGAACATAAGAACCTGAGTTCAATGTTCCTGAATATACTCTGAAGAAGCAGAGCTTACCAACATATGGGTCGGTCATAATCTTAAATGCAAGCGCTGCAAACGCACCACTGTCATCTGCAGGTCTTTCAATTTCTTCTTCACCGTCCATTGAAATACCCTTTATAGCAGGGATATCAAGTGGTGATGGCATAAAGTCAACAACTGCATCAAGCATTTGTTGTACGCCTTTATTCTTATATGATGAACCACAGGTTACAGGTATCATCTTAACGGCAATAGTAGCCTTTCTGATACCGGCCTTTATTTCCTCGACAGTGAGCTCCTCACCCTCGAGATATTTCATCATAGTCTCTTCGTCTTGTTCAGCAACTGCTTCCAGTAATATTTCACGATATTTCTTTGAAACTTCAATCATATCGTCAGGGATAGGCTGATCTTCAACTACCTGACCCAAATCATCTTTAAATATATGAGAAGTCATAGTAACCAAATCAACCATACCAACAAAGCTGTCTTCACTGCCTATTGGTAATTGTATAGGTACTGCATTACACTGTAATCTGTCTTTCATCATAGACACTACGTTGTAAAAATCAGCTCCCATTATATCCATCTTATTTACATATGCCATACGGGGAACTCCATACTTATCAGCTTGTCTCCAAACTGTTTCAGACTGAGGTTCAACACCGCCCTTTGCACAGAAAACCGTTACCGAACCATCGAGTACACGAAGAGATCTTTCAACTTCAACAGTGAAGTCAACGTGCCCCGGCGTGTCAATAATATTTATCCTGTTACCCTTCCACTGTGCGGTAGTAGCTGCAGAAGTGATAGTTATACCTCTCTCCTGCTCCTGCTCCATCCAGTCCATAGTAGCAGCACCTTCATGAACTTCGCCGATTTTGTGAACTTTCCCTGTATAAAACAGTATACGCTCGGTTGTAGTTGTCTTACCAGCATCAATATGAGCCATTATACCGATATTTCTAGTATGTTCCAAATCAAATTGCCTGGGCATGAATTACCCTCCTTTCACGATAGTCCGGATTGATAAATTATCAATCCATATATATTATTATTACCATCTGTAATGAGCAAATGCTCTGTTAGCTTCAGCCATCTTATGAGTATCTTCTTTCTTCTTGTAAGCTCCACCCATATTGTTGATAGCGTCAAGTATTTCTCCTGAAAGTCTTTCCCTCATAGTACGCTCGCCTCTTTTGCGAGAGTAATCAACGAGCCATCTCAAACCCAGGGTTTGTCTTCTTTCAGGTCTAACTTCCATAGGAACCTGATATGTTGCTCCACCGACTCTTCTAGCCTTTACTTCGAGAACTGGCATGATGTTTGCCATAGCTTCTTCGAATACTTCCAAAGGATCTCTGCCGGTTTTTTCTTTGATAATATCAAAAGCATCGTAGCATATCTGCTGTGCAACACCTTTTTTACCATCATACATTACGTTGTTAACCAGTTTAGTAACTGTTTTGCTTCCGTATATAGGATCAGCTAAAACATCTCTTTTTGAAATATGACCTTTTCTTGGCACCTTACTTCCCTCCTTTTATGATAACATTGATATGGGATAAACCCATAACTAGTATCACAGGTACTCGTGGTTTAAACCGTCGTCAGTGCAAGTACATTAATATACCTTACTAGTTTAACAGATTATAGATAATTTTATTAAAAACCTATTTTCTCTTATACAAAATATATATAATCACGTACTAAGCACCTAACATTTTAAATTTGTCAGCACGCTGTGTTATTACTTTTTAGCGGCACCTGCCTTAGGACGCTTTGCACCGTATTTTGAACGGCTCTGCATTCTTTTGGCAACTCCGGCAGTGTCAAGAGTACCTCTAATAATGTGGTACCTTACACCAGGTAAGTCTTTAACTCTTCCGCCTCTGATAAGAACAACGCTATGCTCCTGTAGGTTATGTCCTATTCCAGGAATATATGCAGTTACTTCTATACCGTTTGTAAGACGAACTCTGGCAACTTTACGAAGCGCTGAGTTAGGCTTCTTTGGAGTCTGAGTTTTAACAACGGTACAAACACCTCTCTTTTGAGGGCTACTTAAATCTGTAGGCTTTTTCTTCTTTGAGTTAAATCCTTTCTGGAGAGCTGGAGCAGTTGATTTCTTTTCGATAACTTCTCTGCCCTTTCTAACCAGCTGATTAAATGTTGGCATTAGTACACCTCCTTTCAAAGGTAATTATTATATATTTTATATATACCTTACCAAATAGTAAGAATAAATAAATATAAGCTACTTTAAAATACATGCAACTGCAGCGTCAACGTCAATACCACAGGCTTTTCCCAGTTGCTTCATTGAATCAACATATGTTACGGGAACTGCTTTTGCCTCACAAAGTTCAATAAGTCCTCTTACCACTCTCTGCTCACAATCCCTCGCAATAATAACATTTGACGCGACACCGTTTTCTACGGCTTTGGTAGACTGCTTGACACCAACTGCCTTCTTACAGTGTTTAAGATCATCCAACAATTTTTTAGTCCTCCAATTGTGGTTTTCTCTTCAATTTTAGAAGTGTTCTGAAATTGCACACAAAAAAAATGCACAAAATCAACGCACTGAATTATTTTATCACTCTGTATTATCTTTTGTCAAGCGTGCTGATTATGCCATTAGTACAGACAAATAATTATTTTGAGCTGTTTATAATATGCCTTTTAAAGGATACTTAAATTCCACATTCCCACAAAAAAATAAAAAAATTGAAGGTTCACGCTCTTTTTTTCAAGGAATAGAGGTGTTAAACCAACAGAAAGGAGTATCGGATAACTCCTTGTGAGGAGTTATCCGATACTCCGGTACTACAATGATATTAACGGTTATAAATCTTGTAAAGCATTACTGCCGCTTCAGCTCGATTAGCATTTTTTAAAGGAGCTAACATACTTCCAGATCCTTTAATAATACCTTCCTCTACAAGCGCCGCTGTGTCCTCCAAAGCAAAGTGTGCGATAGTATCCTGGTCTTGGTAGCTCTCTAATACTTTCATACTATGCTCATCCTTAAGTTTACCTGCCAACTTCATAGCCCTGGCTGTTAATGTAAACATTTCTTGTCTGGTAATTGAATCCTTGGGGTTAAATAAGTTATTTCCTTTTCCTGTAGTAATCCCAAGTTTTTTAGCAATACCTATCGCCTCATAATAGTAATTTCCCGGATTTACATCATCGAAGTTATCCTCCACTACTGTTGAGAGAGACAGGGTTTTTATAAGCAATACTAAAAAATCGGCTCTTGTTATATTAGCAGAAGGAGTAAAAGTAGCGTCAGAGGTTCCGCTTATAACTCCTTTTGAAGCTAAGACTTCAATTTCTTTCTTTGCCCAAGCTATACTCTGAATATCGTCAAAGCTCTTTTCCACATAGCCGATAGAAAATCTCTGCAGCTTTGTTGTTGTAAAAGTAATTTCTCCGGAATCAGAGTTATATTTACCGCTTGGTACAGTAACAGCATTTCCATGTTCATCAATACAGAACACTACTATATGCTCTTGTTTTCCCATTTCCTTGTCTGTAGGAATGTATGGAATAGATATCTTTATAGGTGCATTGGGATTTTTTAAGTATATCTCTTTCCCGTTTGAGTTCACACTCAATTCTATTACCGGTCTATCACCAACCAAAGCTAGGGTTTTGTCAGTCAGTAACTCTTTCTCCACTTCTTTGATAGTTATAGTTACATTGTCTGACCTTTTCAAAACGCTTGCGTTATACAAGAGATTTCCCGGCAACACCATATTTGCTTTATGTGTTTTGATTTCCAGCTTTTGTGTCATTTCTTTCTGCATCAGTACCTCTGATGGCAGTACAACTTCATATGCCTTGGTATCTTTCAAGTTCTCAACATTAATGCTAACCGTCTTTATTCCCTTCTGGTCTGCCTTTGCCAATTCTAAGGCATGGTTTAATATTTCAGGCTTCAACTCGGACTTAGCAACGGATGTACTGTTATCAAGTACCGGTTTAACATCCACAACAACCCTGCCTGTATCTTCATCCACCTTTGTAGTTGGTGCTTTCTGCTGCTCAGGCTGCACAGGAGAAGTAGAGCCGGTACTCGTAGTGTCGTAAATGGTAATACTTAATTTGGAGTTGTTTCCTGCACTGAATATGAAAGTCAGCATAATAGACCCTACTGATTGTGAATCTAGGTATTCCTTCTTGATGGTAACAATGTCACCACTTACAGAATAGTCAATATCCTTTTTCAGAGAAGTTGAACCGTTAGTAATGTCCCTTAAAGTGTTTCCGTTCAAGGTCATATTTACTGTGATATCTTTCTCGGCACCTGCTTTTTTGTCAAAGGTTGCAGTTGCCGGACTAATTCTATTTGTTGGTTTACCAATTTCTCCGGAGTATTCCTGACGTAGGATAGTATCATACTGGCTAGTAACCGTATATTCTGCATTTGGACTCATGGTCATCATAACCAGTCCATCTACTCCTACACTGTAGTAGGCCGAGCCTTCTTTGCTAAGACGTCTGTAAATAATAGAACTTCCCACATCATCATTATTGGTAATCACAATTTTCGGAGAAACAGTATTTGTCCAAAGCGCTGTATTTGAGGTATATAAGCCGTGGTGATTCGATTTCATAATATCGGCTTTTAGCCTAGAACCATATTTTTGAGCCAGTTCAGCTTCCTTACCGTCATAAAGGTCTCCACTGGTCAGATATGTAGCATTGCCATAGGTAAATTTCATAGTCATTGATAAATTATTAAGAGATTCGTCCTCTACGTCAGTAGTTTTTAGATCTTCTTCAGTAGGGCTGAAGATATCAATCTTAACATCACCAATTTCAAGCTGATCCCCTGCTTTTATATCGGTTCTCATTTTTACATTCTTTTCTGCCAAGTAGGCAGCAAACGCAGGCTCTAGGCTACCATATGGATACCCAGTGTAAAGGTAAGTGCCAATGGTTCCGCCAGCCTCTTCATATAAATATTTTGCCACACTAAGAGCATTTCCCACGTGGTCTGTATGTGGATGTGAAAGGACAAAATAATCAAGGGATTTGAGTCCTATGTCCTTGATAAACGACATAGCAGGCCCTTTACAATCTCCTACTCCACTATCAATCATCATAGTCTGTCCATCCGGCAAGACCAGTAAAGTAAAATCACCCGCTTTAGCAGTAATATTAGGAACTGCTATCTTTGGAGCAATAATATAGAATGTGCCATCGCCTTTGGCCTCCAGTGCAGTACGTGCTTCTGCTACAATTTTTCTATAGCGGTCCGCATATGCAGCCTTACTGTTTAAATATGCGGCAAGTACTGAAGCACCTTCACTTCTTGTCAGATAACTGTTACAATCTATTGGGCCTTTATTGGAAATCAGGTCAGCAAAGTAACCTTGTTCCAATACCCAAGTTAACTTTAATAATTCCTCCTCTGATAGTGCCTCTGTATTGGTAATGCCATCTAAGCTATTGCCTGTCACCGCAGTGACATCAACACCGTTATAGTTTGCAATAGTATATACAATTTCCATCAGCCTTAACACAGTAACATTTTCATCGGTTACATTAGCAGTAATATTATTTTGCAGCGCCCAATCATTTGCAGAAGTGTACATTCCCGGTGCACCCGCCAACTGGTACAATATAGAAGTAATCTCTGTACTACTCAGTTGATTATCCGAGCCAAATTTTCCGTTCTCCCCGGTCATAAACTCTTTTTCAACCATGTACTTGACAGCTCCGGCATACCAGGCATCACCACTCACGTCTGAGAAATTCGTGCTAGGGAGCGCCCCCATATATACACGCTTTGCATTTAGAAAATTATTGTTTCCAGACGCAGATTCACTTATTAGTATATTTTTCCACTGATTTTCTGTACCGGCATAGTAAATAGTAGAAAGTGAAGAGTTTAAGATAAATGCCTTCATGTCTATATTTGTCAAGGATTTGGGGATGTGAACTGTGGTCAGTCCGCTACAAGCATTAAATGCCTTTGCACCAATAACCCTCAATCCTTCCGGAAAAACAATTTCTTTTAGAGCTATACAACTCCCGAAAGCATAAGTACCAAGTTCTTCTACGGAGCTTGGAAGTGATAGAGAGCTGATACGTTTGCAACCATAAAAAGCATAATCTCCAACATCGGTTACTCCTTCATTAATAACCACTTTAGTGATATTATCTTTGCTGTAGAGCCAAGGAGCTAATGTTGTGGTAGTGTTGTATGCATACATTGTACCCTGTCCTGAAATTGTTAGTGTTGTTTCATCTGCACTAAGCGCCCAGGTAACATTTTCACCGCAGGTTCCGGAAAGTCCATTGGTAAAAGGTGCGGTAAAGAGTTTTTCGTTATTGTTGCCACTTGCTGTCTGTAAAGTATTCCACCCTTCATCTGTACCGATATAGAAGACCTTTTCTATGGAACTGGTTCCTGCAAAAGCGTTAGCTCCTATTTTCGCAACCCCGCCCTTGATTACTACTGTTTTAATAGAATCAGCCTCGCCAGCCCAGGGTACATCTGAAGCCAGAGAATAATCATCCATTGTGCCTTCTCCTAAAATAGTCAGGGTTCCGTTGCTGAGAGAGTACTCCAAACCATTTCCTAAGCTTATGCGGCCATAGACATATGTTCCGTCACTACAGGTAACTTCAACATCTGCAGATTGTAAAGGCTTTGTATTGGCGCTATTGCTATCTACCAAGCTCTTGAATTGTTCTTTTGTTCCTCCAAACTGAATGGTTGAAAGGCTGGGACAGGTATCAAAAGCGGTTGCACCGATAGTTACCAAACTAGCAGGAAGAGTAAGGGACTCCAATAAGGAACAACCGCTGAAAATATTTCTGCCCAATATAGTTGTACCTTCAGCAATGCTTACTTTTTTAAGGTTTGTACACTTATAAAATAAATTATCGCTCATTATGGTGATAGCTCCTTCTAAGGAAGCTTCTGTTAAAGACGTACATTCTCTAAAGACACCGTTTCCTAAATTTGAAACGGAGGAGGAAATAGTTACACTGGTCAGGGATGTTGATCCATAGAAAAGCCGGTTTCCTAAATAAGTAACGCCTTCTTCTACAACAACCTCCTTAATCTTATTCATATATGTATACCATGGTGTAGCTGCAGCATTGCCATAATCCGCAGTTGCTCCTTTACCGGAAAGAATAAACTTACCGGTACCTGTATTTAGACTCCAATTAACAGCATTAGTAGTTCCGGTAATTATATTCTCCTCTTCCTCATCGCCCTCTTCTTCTTCACCATAAACAAAGGTTCCATCACTGCAGATAACAGTAATAGTAGCAGATTGTATAGGAGTGGTATTGGCAGTATTGTTCACCAGTAGAGTTTTATATTCTTCTTTACTGCCAGTAAAATTAATTGTATTGATTTTATTGCAATCTTTAAAAGCATTCGCACCAATAGATGTTAGAGAAGCCGGCAAAGTAATTTCCTCCAATGTAATGCAACCGGAGAAGGTATTGTCAGCTAGGAGAGTTGTGCCTTCAGCAATGCTGACTGTTTTAAGATTTGTACATCCGTAGAATAAATTTTTATCCATAGTTATAGCACCTCCAAAAGATGCTTCTTGTAAAGCAGTACACCCCCTAAAGGTTCCGTTTCCTGTATCTGAAACAGAAGAAGGAATAGATACACTGGTCAGGGATGTCGCTCCATAGCATGTCCGATTCCCTAAGTTTTTTACGCCTTCCTGTACAACCAGACTGGTAATATTGGTGATATATGACTTCCACGGTACGCCGTCAGCATTACCCGGTATGTCGTAATCGTCCATGGTATTATTCTCAGCTGTTGCTGAGATGGTAAGTGCATAGGTACTGTCCGTCAAAGCAGTCAATACCCAGTTTACATTTGTTCCACAACTGCCACTCGCTACGACTTCTGCTTCCTCAGCAAAGGCCATTAACGTTCCTATAGGCGTGGCGTTCAATAATAGGAGTAATGCCATAACAATGCAGAATAACCTGTTAAGTTTTTTCTTTATAGTTTTCATATACTACCCCCCGTTGTTTCGTTATTTAATTGTTTCTCTTGATAACCAACGACTTGAATTGTAAATTCCAGAACAGATAATACCCACTACAGCTAAGTTAGTACCGATATGTATTTTTCATATTTTCACTCCTTTTTTCATATTTTCTCTCCTTTATGATTGTTAACATCTATCGCTTAAGAGTGAATCAAATCACTCATATGCACTATATTAAAATATTTGTACATCTGAGCAGTCTTCAGCTAGGTTATTTTCAATATAATTCGTCCCAGTTGGATTTTGCTCTCAATGCACTTATTAGACGGTTTATTAAACCGTTCCAATAAATACTTAAACCGTTCCAATAAATCTATTTTGACGTATTGTATCATATCGTGTCGTTACTTGTCGATATATATTGTATATTTTCTTACACTTATCTGCAGAGTTATAATAAAATGAAAGTGGGCTGTATCTAAAATACAGCCCACTTTCATTTTCTGAATATATTTTTTTAATTGATTGTTCATGAATTTCTTTGTAACAAACAGAAGCACCAGTAACTTTGTTTAAGTATACTGATGCTTCAAAAACAGATATTTGATTTTAAAAACTAACTAGCTTATTCAACTACACTGCTTATGCTTATATCTTTGTAGCGACTCATACCGGTACCTGCTGGTATAAGCTTACCAATGATAACGTTTTCCTTCAAGCCTACGAGAGGGTCAATCTTACCCTTAATTGCGGCTTCTGTAAGAACCCTTGTAGTTTCCTGGAAGGAAGCGGCAGACAAGAATGAGTCTGTTGCAAGTGAAGCTTTTGTAATACCCAGCAGAGTACGCTCACCTGTAGCGGGGCTTAACCCTGCATCAAGAGCTTTTTGATTTTCTTTCTCAAACTCGAATATATCAACAAGTCCTCCTGGGAGTAAGCTGGTATCTCCTGCATCTTCAATCTTAACTTTTCTCATCATCTGTCTTACAATAACTTCTATATGCTTGTCATTGATGTCAACACCCTGCATTCTATAAACTCTCTGAACTTCTTGAAGAAGATAAGCCTGAACTCCCTTGATACCCTTAATTTTGAGGATATCGTGAGGATTTACTGAACCCTCGGTCAATTCGTCTCCGGCTTCTACAATATCTCCGTCATATACCTTGATTCTTGATCCGTAAGGTATCTGGTAGGATTTTGATTCACCATCTTCAGCAGTAATAATTACTTCTCTCTTCTTCTTTGATTCTGCAAGCTTAACGTTACCGGCTATTTCAGATATAATTGCAAGTCCCTTAGGCTTTCTTGCTTCAAACAATTCCTCTACACGAGGGAGACCCTGTGTAATATCATCACCGGCAACACCACCGGTATGGAATGTTCTCATTGTCAGCTGCGTACCCGGTTCACCGATTGACTGTGCAGCTATTATACCTACCGCCTCACCAACGTTAACAGCATCACCTGTTGCAAGGTTCGCTCCATAACACTTGGCACATATTCCAACCTCTGAATGACAAGTAAGAACTGATCTGATTCTTACCTTCTTAACACCCGACTTAGCTATTGTAGAAGCTTTCTTCTCATCGATAGCTTCGTCTTTAGTTGCTATTAATTCCTTTGTATTAGGGTCATACATGTCTTCAGTTAAATATCTTCCAACAAGTCTCTCTGATAACGGCTCAATTATTTCGCCACCGTCCTTGATATCATAAACTTCAATACCTTTGTCAGTACCGCAATCAAGCTCTCTTACTATAACATCCTGACTTACGTCAACAAGACGTCTAGTGAGGTAACCTGAGTCAGCGGTTCTAAGTGCAGTATCGGCCAGACCTTTTCTGGCTCCGTGAGTTGAAATAAAGAATTCCAAAACGTTAAGACCTTCACGGAAGTTTGACTTAATCGGTATCTCAATGGTCTTACCGGACGTATCGGCCATCAAACCTCTCATACCTGCAAGCTGCTTGATCTGATTGATATTACCTCTCGCTCCTGACTGTGACATCATGTACACAGGGTTGAATCTGTCGAGGTTATCAATAAGAGCCTTGGTGATACTTTCACCTGTTTCTGTCCAAGCACTTATTACAGAATTATATCTTTCTTCATCTGAAATAAGTCCTCTCTTAAACTGCTTAACGATATTATCAATAGTATTTTCAGTCTCCTGGAGATATTGCTTCTTTATCTCAGGTATTACCATATCAGATACACTGATCGTGATAGCACCTCTTGTGGAGTACTTAAAGCCCAACGCTTTTATTTTATCAAGTATAACGGCTGTTTTGGTAGTTCCGTGTACCCTTATACATTTGTCTATAATTTTTCCAAGTTCTTTCTTACCTACAAGGAAGTTAATTTCCAGGTCAAACAACTTGCTCTCGTCACTTCTATCTACAAAACCAAGATCCTGCGGTATCGCTTCATTAAAGATAAGTCTTCCCGGTGTACAACTGATTACTTTTCTCATTTTTACACCGTTTATCTCTTTTTCTACTCTGACCTTTATCTGAGCATGAAGTCCAAGTACCCCTTCCTGATACGCCATAAGAACTTCATTCATATCACAGAATACTTTTCCGTCACCGGGTTCATTTGGCTTTTCTATTGTCAGGTAATAACTACCCAAGACCATATCCTGAGTTGGTACAGTAATAGGTTTACCGTCCTTAGGTGCCAGTAAGTTATTTGCTGACAGCATCAGGAATCTTGCCTCTGATTGAGCTTCCGCTGACAAAGGAACGTGAACTGCCATCTGGTCACCGTCAAAGTCAGCATTGTATGCTGAACATACCAACGGATGAAGCTTTAAAGCTCTTCCTTCAACCAGTACAGGTTCAAATGCCTGTATACCAAGTCTGTGAAGTGTAGGAGCACGGTTGAGTAACACAGGATGCTCTTTTATTACTTCTTCAAGAACGTCCCATACTTCATTTCTTACTCTTTCAACCATTCTCTTCGCACTTTTTATATTGTGTGCCAAGCCATCATTAACAAGCTTTTTCATTACAAACGGCTTAAACAATTCCAAGGCCATTTCTTTTGGCAGACCACACTGGAATATCTTCAAGTCAGGACCTACAACGATAACTGAACGTCCTGAGTAGTCAACACGCTTACCGAGAAGGTTCTGACGGAAACGTCCCTGCTTACCCTTCAGCATATCCGAAAGTGATTTAAGAGGTCTGTTTCCAGGTCCTGTTACCGGACGTCCTCTTCTGCCATTATCTATCAATGCATCTACTGCTTCCTGAAGCATACGTTTTTCATTTCTTACAATTATGTCAGGAGCTCCTAAATCAAGAAGTCTTTTTAATCTGTTATTTCTATTTATAACCCTTCTGTACAGGTCATTCAAGTCAGATGTTGCAAATCTTCCTCCATCCAACTGAACCATTGGTCTGAGTTCAGGCGGAATTACAGGAACAACATCAAGGATCATCCATTCAGGGCGGTTGCCTGAAAGTCTGAAAGCCTCAACAACCTCAAGTCTTTTGACTGCTCTGATTCTCTTTTGTCCTGTAGATTCAGTCAGCTCAGCTCTTAGCTCCTTGGAAAGACTTTCAAGATCAATCTCAACGAGCAATTCCTTTACAGCTTCAGCTCCCATAGCGGCTCTGAAATTCATGCCGAACTTGTCAACACTGTCTCTGTATTCCTTTTCTGTTAATACCTGTTTCTTGGACAATGGTGTCTGACCCGGGTCAATAACAACATATGATGCAAAATACAGTATCTTTTCAAGTGATCTGGGAGACATATCAAGGATCAAGCCCATTCTGCTTGGTATTCCCTTGAAGTACCAGATATGTGATACCGGAGCAGCAAGCTCAATATGTCCCATTCTTTCTCTTCTTACCTTTGACCTTGTAACTTCAACGCCACAACGGTCACATACTATACCCTTGTATCTTATTCTTTTATACTTACCGCAATGGCATTCCCAGTCCTTTTGGGGACCGAAAATCCTTTCGCAGAACAAACCGTCTCTTTCAGGCTTCAAAGTTCTGTAATTTATAGTTTCAGGCTTTTTTACTTCACCCTTTGACCATTCTCTGACCTTTTCCGGAGAAGCTAATCCTATTTTTATAGAATCAAAATTGTTCAGTTCAAACATAGCTTATCTCCCTTCCTTAAAAATCTTCGTTGTCTTCAAAGTCATCGCTTAGATCGTCATCAGCAAATAATTCTTCAGTCAATTCTTCTTCCAGATTGTCACCGGTACTGATTGTTCCTATATCAAGGTCATCAATATCCAGCTCTTCTTCAAGAACATCGTCTCTTAATTCGTTGTCAAAATCATTTGTCAGAATTACTTCGTCTTCTCTGCCTTCGATGTTAACGTTCAAATCTTCAAGTTCATCTTCAACATATTCTTTTATTGCAATTTCTTCCTGTTCTTCAGAGTAAACTTTAACATCAAGCGCCAAACTCTGAAGTTCTTTTATAAGAACCTTGAAGGACTCAGGAATTCCAGGTTCAGGAACATTCTCGCCCTTAACTATGGATTCGTATGTCTTAACTCTACCTACAACATCATCAGACTTAACTGTAAGTATTTCCTGCAGTGTATAGGCAGCTCCGTATGCTTCCAGCGCCCAAACTTCCATTTCTCCAAAACGCTGTCCGCCGAACTGGGCCTTACCGCCAAGTGGTTGTTGCGTTACAAGTGAGTATGGACCTGTTGAACGGGCATGTATCTTATCATCAACCAAGTGAGCCAGTTTAAGGTAATACATATACCCTACTGTTACCCTATTGTCAAAGGGTTCACCTGTTCTTCCGTCATAAAGTACTGTTTTACCATCCGGGTCTTTTCCCGCTTGGATAAGAGTATCCCTGATGTCTTCCTCTGTTGCACCATCAAATACTGGAGTTGCGATTTTCCAACCCAGTGCTTTAGCTGCAAATCCTAAATGCACTTCAAGCACCTGACCGATATTCATACGTGATGGAACGCCCAGTGGGTTTAAAACTATCTCCAATGGTGTACCATCAGGTAAAAACGGCATATCTTCTTCAGGAAGTATTCTTGAAATAACACCCTTGTTACCGTGTCTTCCTGCCATCTTATCGCCGACAGAAATCTTTCTCTTCTGAGCAATGTAGCATCTTACAAGCTGATTTACTCCCGGTGGAAGTTCATCACCATTCTCACGAGTGAACACCTTAACGTCGACAATTATACCGGATTCACCATGAGGTACTCTCAGGGATGTATCACGAACTTCTCTCGCCTTTTCTCCAAATATTGCTCTGAGCAAACGTTCTTCTGCTGTAAGCTCTGTCTCTCCTTTCGGAGTAACCTTACCAACAAGAATATCTCCTGCACGAACCTCTGCACCTATTCTGATAATTCCTCTGTCATCAAGGTCTTTAAGTGCTTCCTCTCCGACATTTGGAATATCTCTTGTGATTTCTTCAGGTCCGAGCTTAGTATCTCTTGACTCTGCTTCGTATTCCTCTATGTGTATGGATGTATAAACATCTTCTTTAACAAGTTTTTCATTTATAAGAATAGCATCCTCGTAGTTGTAACCTTCCCATGTCATAAATCCTATGAGAATGTTTCTGCCAAGAGCTATTTCTCCATTATTTGTTGACGGTCCGTCAGCAATAATGTCACCTTTTTCTATTGCCTCGCCTTTTCTTACAATAGGCCTTTGATTCAAACAGGTTCCTTGGTTTGAACGCATATATTTTAGTAGCTTATAGGTATCTTTTTGCCCGTTATTCGTCTTAATCACTATTTCGCTGGCAGATACTTTATCTACTACACCTGCATTTCTGGCAATAACACAGACTCCTGAATCTCTTGCCGCCTTGTACTCAATACCTGTACCTACGATAGGAGAATCAGCCTTGATTAACGGAACTGCCTGACGTTGCATGTTTGAACCCATCAACGCACGGTTGGCGTCATCGTTTTCAAGGAACGGGATCATGGCTGTAGCAACAGATACCATCTGCTTTGGCGACACATCCATGAAGTCAATCTTATTGCTCTCAACTTCTAATATTTCATGTCTATAACGAGCTACTACCTTTTTTGCAATAAAAGTACCATCATCTTGGAGAGGTTCTGTCGCCTGAGCAACAACGAACGGGTCTTCTACGTCAGCTGTAAGGTATACTATTTCATTTGTAACTCTTCTGTTTTTCTTATCTACTTTTCTGTATGGTGCTTCTATAAATCCATACTCATTAACTCTTGCATAGGTACTCAATGAACCTATCAAACCGATGTTCGGGCCTTCTGGTGTCTCAATAGGACACATACGGCCATAGTGAGAATGGTGAACGTCACGGACTTCGAAGCCGGCTCTCTCCCTGCTCAAACCACCAGGTCCCAAGGCACTGAGCCTTCTCTTGTGTGTTAATTCGGCAAGAGGATTTGTCTGATCCATAAACTGCGACAACTGGCTACTTCCAAAGAATTCTTTTATAGCTGCTGCAACCGGTCTTATATTTATTAATGCCTGAGGCGTAACTATATCGATATCTTGTATAGTCATTCTCTCTCTAACAACTCTTTCCATTCTTGAGAGACCTATTCTGAACTGATTCTG
The DNA here is from genome assembly GCA_023443515.1 of Bacillota bacterium. Taxonomy (GTDB): domain Bacteria; phylum Bacillota; class Clostridia; order Acetivibrionales; family DSM-1351; genus Ruminiclostridium. The sequence continues at coordinate 4,313 of JAEZUC010000067.1, read as the reverse complement.
AAGCAATTCTCCCACTGAACGGAGTCTTCTGTTACCCAAGTGGTCAATATCGTCAATTGATCCGATTCCGTAATCAAGATTAATGATATAATTTATTGATGCAATTATATCTTCAATTGTGATGTGCTTAGGAATCAAGTCATTAATTCTCTCTTTAAGAGCTTTCTTTATCTGCTCTTCGCCACTGGTATTTTCAAGAATTTCCTTTAATACCGCATACTGAACTCTTTCGGTTATACCTATATCAGATACATCAAAATCAACAAAAGCACGTATATCAACAGTGTTGTTTCCGATAACTTTTATAGATTTACCTTCAACTGACAAATACACTACATTGACACCGGAGTTCTGAACTTCTACAGCCTTTTCTCTTTCAATTAACTCACCTTCGGTTACCAATATCTCGCCTGTCTCAGCTGATACGATATTTTCTGCTGCAACCTGCCCGCCGATCAGATTTGATATTGCCAGCTTTTTATTAAATTTAAACCTACCAAACTTAGCAAGATCATATCTCTTTGGATCAAAAAACAAGCTATTGAGCAGAGACCTTGCACTATCAACTGTAGGCGGTTCTCCAGGTCTTAATCTCTTGTATATTTCAAGTAATCCTTCTTCTGTAGTTTTTGCATTATCCTTTTGTATTGTTGCAAGAAGTCTTTCATCTTCACCCAACAATTTAGTAATCTCAAAGTCAGTACCATACCCTAACGCTCTGAGCAGTACAGTTAGTGGCAATTTTCTTGTCCTGTCTATTCTGACTGAAAGTATATCGTTTGAGTCTGTTTCATATTCAAGCCAAGCTCCCCTGTTAGGAATAACTGTGTTTGAGTACAGTTTTTTTCCGACACGGTCAAACTTCATTGAATAGTAAATACCAGGTGATCTTACCAACTGGCTGACAATTACACGCTCTGCACCATTAATTATAAAGGTTCCTGTGTCTGTCATAAGAGGAAAATCACCCATGAAGATTTCCTGCTCTTTTACTTCTCCAGATTCCTTGTTAATTAATCTTACCTTCGCTTTGAGGGGGGCTGAGTATGTAGTGTCCCTTTCCTTACATTCTTCGACACTATACTTTGGCGTATCATCAAGCGAATAATCCACAAAATCCAATATCAAGTTTCCAGTATAATCTGTTATTGGGGAAATATCTCTGAAAACTTCACGAAGTCCTTCATCCAAAAACCATTGATAAGAGTTCTTTTGAACCTCTATCAAATTTGGCATTTCAAGTACTTCTCGCATTTTGGAATAACTCATCCTGGTGTTTCTACCCAATTTTACGGGTTGTACCATATTTATATCACCTCATAAACTTATGACTTTATTAGGAATATTTTAAAATTTCACATAATTAGAATTATATTATGTAAAATCGTAAATCAAATTAACTGCAGTTACAACTAAAAACTAATTAAAGATTTATTAGGGCATGGTTTAGTAATTTTTTCAGGTACTTCTTAATCTGTATATATTTCTAAAACCTACATATAATAAACCCATAGCAAACATTAAAATATTATTAACAATTATTGTCTTGTTTATTCGTATATGCTATAATTATGTACATCAAGTACGAATTCTTAGACTCGGAAATGATAATAGAATTTAATGCAGTGTATAATTATATCATAGTACGTATAGCTTGTCAATCATAAAAACGCCTTATTTAGTGCGTTTTTTTATTTTGTTTTTCTACATTTTGTATATAATTAACTTAAACTTATTCAATTTAACTTAGATTTAAAAAAAAGAGGCGCTCACAGAGTGCCTCTTTTTTATTCAGTTGAAATTACTTAATTTCAATAGTTGCTCCAACTTCCTTGAACTTAGCTTCGATTGCAGCTGCTTCGTCCTTTGAAACGTTCTCTTTGATAGTCTTAGGAGCGCCATCAACGAGATCCTTAGCTTCTTTTAAACCAAGACCAGTTGCTTCTCTAACAACTTTAATAACCTTGATTTTGTCTGCTCCAACGTCCTTCAATATAACGTTGAATTCAGTCTTTTCTTCAGCTGCAGGAGCTGCTCCGCCTGCTGCTGGTGCTGCTGCAACTGCTACAGGAGCTGCCGCTGATACTCCAAATTCTTCTTCAAGAGCCTTTACGAGTTCTGATAATTCTAATACTGTCAAATTCTTTACATCTTCAATTAACTTTACAACCTTTTCGCTAGCCATTGTATAATACCTCCAAATAATTTTTGTTTTTAATAATTTTTTTAATATTTAAAGCTTCTTAATAAAATTAAGCATTTGCTTTTTGTTCAGCAATAGCATTTAATGCTACAACCAAACCTCTCATATTTCCGTTCAAAACATTTACGAAGCCGGATATAGGAGCATTGAAGCCTCCCAATACCTTTGCGATAAGAACTTCACGTGATGGCAACTCAGCAAGAGCTTTAATTCCATCAAGATCGATTACCTTACCCTCAACTACACCAACCTTGAGTTCGAGCTTTTCGAACTTCTTTGAAAATTCTGAAAGAACCTTTGCAGGTGCCACAGCATCAGTAGAACTGATTGCCATTGCAGTAGGACCATTCAGGAAAGGATCCAATCCTTCGAGTCCGTTTTCCTTCATAGCAAAACTGGTTAATGTATTTTTAACAACTCTATATTCAACACCAGCCGCTCTTAAAGCATTTCTCAATTCTGTATCCTGCTCAACGGTTAGACCTCTGTAATCAGCTAATACAATTGATTGTGCAGCTTTAACTTTTTCAGTTAACTCAGCAACTACCTGCTTCTTCTGTTCAAGTATTCTGTTACTAGGCAAAACATCCACCTCCTTTTGCGGTTAAGTAAGAAAAATATACTAAAGTTAATTTTTCACCAAAAATAAAAACCCTTCGTACGCACATAGACATACAAAGGGTGATTAACCTCAATTCACAATCACTACCTCGGCGGGATGATGAAATCATCTGTTAGGCTTCTGTCCTTAGACATCAGCTCCCACTGTCTATGGCTTACATTATTTTTGCGATATAGACTATTGAATCTGTTTCAATACTGTCGTCACGCTTGACCTTTATATAATAATACTTAACAAGCAATTTGTAAAGTACCTTTTTTTAGAAGTCAACTGGTTTTATTATTCAGTAACCTTGATTGGGTTGATTTTGATACCAGGTCCCATAGTTGAAGAAACTACTACGCTCTTCAAGTATTGTCCCTTTGCAGCTGCAGGCTTAGCCTTAACTACTGCTCCAAGAAGTGTATGGAAGTTATCCATAAGCTTCTCTGTACCAAATGAAACCTTTCCTATTGGACAGTGAATAATATTTGTCTTGTCAAGTCTGTACTCAATTTTACCGGCCTTGATATCAGCGATAGCTCTTGCTACGTCCATTGATACAGTACCTGCTTTTGGGTTTGGCATAAGTCCCTTAGGACCAAGCACCTTACCTAATCTACCAACAACACCCATCATATCAGGGGTTGCAACTACTACATCATATTCAAACCAGTTTTCATTCTGAATCTTTGTTACCAATTCTTCAGCACCAACGAATTCAGCACCGGCCTGTTCAGCTTCCTTTGCCTTGTCTCCCTTAGCAAATACCAACACTCTAACCTTTTTACCGGTTCCGTGAGGAAGTACTACTGCACCTCTAACCTGTTGGTCTGCATGTCTGGAGTCAACACCAAGCTTTATATGAACCTCTACAGTCTCATCAAACTTAGCTTTCGCTGTTTTCTGAGTAAGATCGAGAGCTTCTGCAGGATCATGAAGCTTTTGTCTATCAATAAGTTTTTAGATTTCTTGATACTTATTTCCTCTAAAAATATGTCACACTCCTTAAGTGGTTGATTATTGTCGTAAACCCTTGGTTTCCTCCCACGAACTTAAAACTAGTAATTCAAAGAAGAGGATACTAGTCTATTACTACGATACCCATGCTGCGTGCTGTACCAGCAATCATACTTGCTGCTGCTTCAACGCTTGCCGCATTTAAGTCAGGCATCTTCAATTCAGCAATTTTACGAACTTCATCCTTAGTGATCTTTGCAACTTTGTCCTTGTTTGGCTTACCAGAGCCGCTTTCAATCTTGCATGCTTTTTTCAGAAGAACAGCTGCTGGAGGAGTCTTTGTGATGAAGGAGAAAGATCTGTCAGCATAAACTGTTATTACAACAGGGATAATAAGTCCCGCGTCTTTTGCTGTTCTTTCGTTGAATTCCTTACAAAAACCCATAATGTTAACGCCGTGCTGTCCTAAAGCTGGTCCAACCGGTGGAGCCGGAGTTGCTTTCCCCGCAGGAATCTGAAGTTTTACGTAACCTGCAATTTTCTTTGCCA
>JAEZUC010000051.1 GCA_023443515.1 Bacillota bacterium | reverse complement strand
GGAACCTTTTCAGAATTATTACGTCTAAGTTACAGGAGTATATTATTTATACTCCTTCAATTTTACACAAAAACCACTATTACCAAAATATTAATTTTTAATTACGTTTAATTAATGGTATAATTCAAGATAGGTTTGTGTAGAAATACATAAAAAATTGATTAGGGGTGTCATTTTGAGCAAAAAGATCTTAATAGTAGATGATGAGAAGAACATTGTCGACATATTGAAATTCAACCTAAAGAAGGAAGGCTACGATACGATAGAGGCCTATGACGGGGAGGAAGCAGTTAATCTGGCACTTTCCCAGAATCCCGATCTCATTTTGCTGGATATAATGCTTCCCAAAATGGATGGGTTCACTGTATGTAGAAAATTAAGACAGTCTATATCAACACCTATTCTTATGCTGACTGCAAAGGAAGAGGAAGTTGACAAGGTTCTGGGTCTTGAGCTGGGAGCAGATGACTATATAACAAAGCCATTCAGTCCAAGAGAACTTATGGCGCGGGTCAAGGCAAACCTCAGAAGGTTGATACCCGGTGAGCAGCCTGTGTCGGATAATAATTCGCACGTAAACAAGTATGGAGATTTGACTATTGATATAGACAGGTATGAAATTAAGAGGGGGGAAGAAACCATAGAGCTTACTCTCCGTGAATTTGAACTGGTAAAATTTCTCGCAGCGCAGCAAGGAACCATATTTTCAAGAGAAACTCTTCTGGAAAAGGTGTGGGGGTATGAATACTACGGGGATGTAAGAACTGTTGACGTAACAGTCAGAAGGGTAAGGGAAAAACTTGAACAGGATCCTGCAAATCCACAATATATTGTCACTAAAAGAGGAGTCGGATACTATTTCAATAAAATTTAGTTGAATAAAGCTAAATGTAATATGTAGGAGTTAACATGAAATTTTGGAAGGGGTTTTTAAGGCTTCTGAGCAGTCTGCAGTGGAAGCTTGTATATATATTTATTTCTATGTGTATTATTCTGGTTTCCGTTGTATATGTTGTTATTAATACGGGACTTCAGAATATATACTATGACAGCTTTGCAAACAGTATCGAAACTGGTTACAAAAACTGGGTGGATGTAAGAGGCGGAGTTCCGGAGTCCAATCAGAAACTCTCGGAGTATTTTACTGAAGGTGGAGATGCCCTGTTCTTCGGGGCAAATTCCTCGTACCTCGGAATGACAATAATTGACTTAACAAAGATACAGACTTCTACCGGAGGAATCCTTTATTCGTCTGAAAAGGGTTATACGGATGATTCTGAAGCGTTTGCAAATAATATTAAAACCAGTGAAAGTCTCATGTCTATATGGGCAGGAAACCAACCCCAGAAGAACGAGCGTTTAATCAAAGGTACTAACGGTAAGTATTTTGAATATATTAAACAGCCGAAAGCCAATCTAATTTTTTATTTTACGTATCAGGAAGAAGCATGGCTGCTAATATTGGAGAAATTTAACTTACTGATACTTTTCAGCGCTCTTATTGCAGTTTTTTTGTCATTACTTTTAGGGTACCTGCTTTCAAAGACAATTACGTCTCCCATAATTAGTGTTATGCATAAGGCTGAAAAAGTAGCCGAAGGAGAATTCGGAGAACAGCTGGCAGTTAAATCTGAAGATGAAATAGGAAATCTGACTAGAACCTTCAACTATATGGCATCTGAGCTGAAGAAAACATTGTCTGAGATTTCAAGCGAGAAAAACAAGGTGGAAACCATACTCAATTATATGGCTGACGGTGTAATGGCGTTTGACCTGAAGGGAATGGCAATTCATGCAAACCCTGCTGCAAGAAAGCTTCTTGGGAACGATGTTGTTAATTACCCTTTTAAAGAATTTGCCGTTAAGGTAGGTCTGGATGTCAGGGTTGAAGATATAGTTTATTTTGAAGAATCACCTGTGAGGGAATCAGATACTATCTTAAATGATATGTATGTAAAGGTGTATTTTGCCGTATTTACAGATACAAATAAGAAACCCGAAGGTATTATAGTAGTACTTCATGATGATACTGAGCAGCAAAAGCTTGATAGTATGAGACGGGAATTTGTAGCAAATGTTTCACATGAACTTCGTACACCTATTACTTCAATAAAAAGCTACACAGAAACACTTTTGGACGGTGCCATGGAGGATCAGGAAACTTCAAAGCGCTTCCTTAGCGTAATTGATTCAGAAGCTGACAGAATGACCAGATTGGTAAAGGATTTACTTCAACTATCCAGACTTGACAATGAGCAAATGAATTGGAAAATGGAAAGTGTGTCTCTGGACACAATGGTCAAAACTATTGTAGAAAGATTACAAATTGAAGCTCATAGAAAGAATCAAAAACTTGAAAGCTATGTAATAGGACAAATTCCTGAAATAAATGCTGATAAGGATAGGTTGGAACAGGTTGTAGTAAACCTCATAAGCAATTCAATAAAGTATACCTCTGAGTATGGTGAAATAACAGTATATGTAGGCATAATCTATAACGATATATATGTGAAGGTTACGGATACGGGGATAGGAATTCCAAGTGAGTCCTTGCCCAGGGTGTTCGAAAGGTTCTACAGGGTAGACAAGGCAAGGTCCAGAGATATGGGAGGCACAGGATTGGGTCTTTCTATTGCCAAGGAAATTGTTCAGGCACATGGCGGGACTATCAGTATTTCCAGCGAAATTGGAAAAGGTACTGAGGTAACAGTTAAATTACCACGTGCGATGTAAATATTTTTTAAATGCCATGTAATGGAATTGTAACAGAATATGTATTATAATAGATATATAGTACTGGGAAATAGTACAAATAGTTGTTTTTTCTCGAGGTGAAAGTATGAAATCAAAAATACTGATTTTTATTATAATAGTTTCTGTTTTAACAGCTGTATTTGCAGCACCTGTAATGGCTTCAAGTATTGTCAAGATTACCAGACCGGACGGCAATGAGGTAGTTGAGAAGGCAGATTTTTCAATTTGTGGCGTGTGTACTTACGATGAAACATTTATTGAGTTTCAGTACTGGGATAAAGGTGCTGAAAAGTACCTGCCTCTTGAGACATCAGACGGAGACTATACCTTTAAAGTCGGAAGCAGTAAGCTGTTTGGTAAAAACGTTAAGCTTAAATACAAGGGTGAAAATCATATTAGGGTAATCGCATATACAAAGAATATCAAGGAAGACCCTATGGATTACACAATAATTTATGCAGCTGAGAAGAAGAGTTTGTTAGATAATATCCGCAATTGGCTTTTAGATAAATTTTAAAATATTATGATAAAATTAAGTTCGCATAAAGTAAGATTTTATTTGGAAAAGCTTAAAACAGCATTTTTAATATTCTTAATAGTTCTTTGCGTAGTACAGGTGGGAATTCTCTGGAGTACTCAGTCCAGCAGTTTCCCTTTTTTATCGTCTCTTTTTTCTGATTCCAAAATTGCGCTACAGGTCTCGGTAGAAGATACAAAAGCTAATTATCTTCTGCCTTCAAGAATTGTGTTGTCAACAGATTTTGACGGAGATCATTTCGTAATTCCAAACGGTTCAAAAGATTATAACAGGATATGGAACGGTGCCAAGCTGTATATAGCTCAAGCACTTGATATCAAACCTCAAAAAACTCAACCCTTTAATGATAAGCTGTGGGGAGAATTGGCAGCCAGCAAACCCTATATGCTGGAATTTAGTACATCTGTACCCATAGATATTATTAAATGGGTTTTAAATCTCAAGCCCTCTGCCGGGGATGGACTTTCAGGCATTTATAAAATAATAATATGCCCGGATGATACCGACAACGGATACAGTGACACTCTTTATATCAGGGATGATAAAAATATACATACATACAGCCTTACTAGCAAAATTAGTTCACTAAGAGTTGAAGAGTTTACAGAAATATATAGTCCTCTGAAAGATAGTAAAACAGCAAAAAATTATCAGACTGCTGCTGAAAAGTGGGGTAAATCGGAAGAGATTAATTTCCCGAAGGATATGCTGGGACCGATGCTTGATAATTCTGATGAAACGTATCCAAGCATCACATGTTCAACTTTTTCAGGGATGGATGAAACAGAGCTGAATTCCATGGATTATGAGGATTACGAAAAGATTGCCTCAGAGCTTTTCGGAGAGTCAAGCAGAGATTATGACTATGACAGAGATATTAATGGCTCGGTGGTTTTTAAAAGGCTTGATATCGTGTATAGATTGTACAAAAACTCAGTTCTGGAATATAAATATACCGGAAGTCAGTCAGCAACCTATAATCTCAAACTACTGGATGCCTATAAGAAAGCAATAGAGTTTATCATTGACATTAACAAGCAGAATAACTTTATGTCGAAAGTAAATGTATATCTCAGCTCATATGAAGAACAGTCAAACTCCTATGTTTTTAAGTTTGACTACGCAGTGGTGGTAAACGAACAGTATGGTGAAGTCCCGGTGATATTGAAGGATTATTCATCTGCAAAGGGCATGGACAATCAGGAAAACTGTATTATTATTGAAGCAAACTCAAAGAGGGTAGTACACTGTCAGATGATACCGGTTAAATTTAAAATTGGTAAATCGGTTAACTATCAATGGGCATTCCAATACATGTATTCAAAAGCGTTTGAGAAGTATCCTGAGCTAAATAATAAAAATTTGTCGGTAAAGAATTTCGGGATTTATTATGTATTGTCAAATGCTGATCTGAAAGAGCACATAGCGCCAAGTTTTGTATTGTTTACCGAAGATAACGGCAGGTACGTAGTACCATTAAGTGAAAAATAAAAAGTTACCATAAGAGATGATTATAACATGACACCAGGGGAAATAATACATAATAACCAGAAGGAGGATAAATGGACTGGAAAAGAGCCAAGATAATTTTAATAATAGTATTCACAATATTGAATATAGTTTTGGCTTTCGCCTGGTACAAAAATATTAAGGTTGAGCAGGTATCGCAGCAAACTATAACAAACACCGGGCTGATTTTGGCTAAAAACGGTATAAATATAGAATGTCCCATACCCAAATACAAAGGCAAGGATTACATACTCCAATATGAAGAAAGCCCCTTAAATAAGTCAAAGATAGCTGATGTACTGCTTGGGAAAGGGTATGTAGTATCCGGTAATGATACATATACAAAGGATTCGAATAAGCTTGTATTCACATCGGATTCAGGTTTTGAGTATACAAGCAATGGTGAAAACAGTGTGAAAGTTTATACCGATAGCAAAGAAGGGATCAATGCAAAATTTAAAGTATTAGCTTCCCAAATGGGTTTACCATTTGATGACTTCAAGCAGGATTATTACCATGATACAAAGAAAGTTAATGAAAAACAATTAATATATAAAGGGTTTTACAAGGGATATGAGGTTTTTGATAATTTTGTTGAAATCCAGGTAATAAATAAGGAAATACACGGCTTGAAGTATCAATATAAAAAACCTATAAGTATTACTGCAAGAAGAGATATAAATGTTATCCCCGTGTATCAGATTTTAATAACAAAAATGGCTGAATATCAAGGCAGTGATATATGCAATGTTGATATGGGATTTAAGGGATATACCGACGTAGACAAGGAAACAAAGACTCTCTACGAAGGATTATCCTGGAGAATAAGAAACACTGATGGAAAAGAGTTTTATTTTAATGCACGTAATGGTGAAGAAATAAAATAGCTAAGATTGGTAATTTTTTAATATATGATATTAATGGTAGAATAATTTAATTCTAAATGGTATAATGTCATCGTGTGTGTAATGTTTTAGCAGTTGCTATTTGATTACATAAAACTGATGTATTTGCAGATTTACAATTTGCTTTATTAAACAGGTATTGCTGTTTATAGCCTGAACAGTTCATACAAAAGGTTGGTGTATAAGGGTTTGGATAAGTTTATAATAAATGGGCCATGTCCCCTAACCGGCGAAGTTACAATTAGCGGAGCCAAGAACGCTGCAGTAGCTGTTTTGCCTGCTGCACTCATTATAAACGGTATCAGCCGGATAGAAAATGTTCCTGATATCAAGGATGTAAAAGTTTTATTGGAGATACTAGGTAAATTAGGTGCGAAAATTACTAAAGAAGATGCCAACACCGTTATATGTGACACCAGAGAAATCAATTGCTGGACAGCTCCGTATGAGCTTGTAAAAAGTATGAGGGCATCATACTATTTGTTGGGAGCATTGATTGCCAGATTCGGAAGAGCGGAGGTATCACTTCCAGGCGGATGTGATTTCGGATTTAGACCCATTGATCAGCACATAAAGGGTTTCGAAGCAATGGGAGCCAGTGTTGAGATTGAGCATGGTATTGTTAAAGTTGATGCCTCAAATCTTACAGGTGCTCAGATTTACCTTGATGTTGTAAGCGTAGGTGCTACCATAAATCTGATGCTTGCTGCCGTGAAAGCCAATGGGCAGACTACTATCGAGAATGCTGCCAAGGAGCCACATGTTGTTGACGTAGCCAATTTTCTCAACGCCATGGGTGCAAACATAAGAGGTGCCGGAACAGATGTCATAAAAATAAAGGGTGTAGACCACCTGAAGGGCGGGGGGACTCATTCCATTATTCCTGATATGATTGAAGCAGGAACTTTTATGATTGCTGCTGCTGCTACTCAGGGTGATGTATTTGTAAGAAACGTTATTCCCAAGCATATGGAATCGCTTACTGCCAAGCTAATTGAGATGGGTGTGACCGTCCAGGAAGATGAAGATTTTATAAGAATTATAGGTGGAAATAAAATTCGAAATGTAAACATAATGACGTTGCCTTACCCGGGATTTCCTACTGACCTTCATCCTCAGGCCACAGTGCTTTTAAGCCTTGCAGAGGGTGTAAGTACTATTACGGAGGGTGTCTGGGATTCCAGGTTTCAGTATGTGGATGAATTAAAAAGGATGGGTGCAAGGATCAAAGTTGAAGGAAGGATTGCCGTCATAGATGGTGGATATCCACTTTCAGGTGCACCTGTAAAAGCTACTGATTTGAGAGCGGGGGCTGCTATGGTTCTTGCAGGATTAATCTCAAAGGGGCGAACAGAAATTTTGAATATAAAATATATAGATAGAGGGTACGAGGACTTTGTACACAAGCTGAATATTCTCGGAGCCGATATCAGCAGGGTACCGTGCGAAGATTAATATTATACGATGGGGTCAATTAAATGGTCAAGTTTTGCAGTTTATTTAGCGGAAGCAGTGGAAATGCTCTTTTTATAGGTACGGAAAAAACAAAGCTTCTTATAGATGCCGGCTTGAGCGGTAAGAAAATACTTGAGGCACTGTGTTCCATTGGTGAAAAACCAGAGGAACTAAGTGCTATATTAATTTCACATGAACACGTAGACCATGTCCGTGGTGCAGGGATTCTTTCTAGGAAAGTAGATATTCCCATATATGCAAATGAGTCTACCTGGTGTGCCATGGAAAACGGCCTTGGGCCTGTAAAGCTTGAAAACAAAGTATCATTTTGTACCGGTGACGAGTTTGAAATCGGGGATATATGTGTAAGGCCATTTTCTATTCCTCATGATGCAGCGGAACCCGTTGGGTTTAACTTTTTTGCAGAGGGTAAAAGGATTACAACTGCAACGGATATAGGGCATATGAGTGATGAGCTATTGAACTGTATAGTAGGGAATGATTTGGTTTTGTTGGAATCTAATCATGATATAGAAATGCTAAGGGTAGGCCCTTACCCATGGCCATTGAAAAAAAGAATTCTGGGAGATAACGGACACTTGTCCAATGAGAATGCGGCGAAGGTAATTGCATATCTTGCTGAAAAAGGTTGCACCCGTTTTATTCTGGGTCATTTAAGCAGTGAAAACAATTTCCCGGAGCTTGCATACCAGACAACATACAATGCACTTAGTGAAAAAAAGATAGCAGTAGGCAGTGACGTTGAGCTTGCAGTTGCTTTAAGAGACAGGGTAGGACATATTAATATAATATAATAAAGAACAGAAAAGGGGGAAATCAGTAATTGCTGGTTTTCCTTTATTTTTTGCGGATAAAATTAGGAGATAGTGATATGAAAATTACAATAGCAGCTGTAGGAAAGCTGAAAGAAAAGTATTTGAAAGAAGCAATTTCAGAGTATTCTAAAAGATTATCCCGCTTTACGGAAGTCGAAATTATAGAAGTGGACGATGAATATGCACCTGACACACTCAGCGAGGGCCAGGAAGGTCAAGTGAAAAAGAAAGAAGCGGATAAGCTACTCAAGAGAATTAAACAGGGGAGCTATGTTATATTATTGGATTTGGCGGGAGAGCAGATAACTTCTTCAAAATTTTCTTCCAAGCTTGAAAATATAATGCTCTCCGGGAACTCACATATAACCTTCATTATAGGAGGCTCGCTAGGCTTGGATCAAAGTCTTATAAATATTGCTGACTACAGGCTTTGTCTTTCAAAAATGACCTTTCCCCACCAGCTGGCTAGAGTAATACTTATGGAGCAGGTGTACAGGGCGTTTAAGATAATTAAGAATGAGACTTACCATAAGTGACGGTTGTTCTGTGGAGTACTGGACTACAGTCTTTGACCTTTCTCTATTAAAACAAAGATCAATGCCAATCCGATTGATTTCACTATACAAATATGATAATATTTCCAATATATGAGAAATATTGTTTTCTAATCAAATAATTAAGGTGGTGTTGAAATGCTTGGAAAGCTAGCAGCAGAAGCATTGGGGTTAAGTGACATAGGCAAAATAATTGACCCTGTAGACTATGATAAGGTAGAGTCAGATGATTACGTTTTTCATGAAGAAAATGAAAAAATATTTTTCTTAATCAGGTCAAAAACAGATGAGTATTGTTTTACGAATAGAGCACTAATTCATATTGATGGAACTAGTGCAGTAAGCAAAAGAAAAACACTAAGGAGATATGAGTATTATTTACACCCTATTAGAAATGTACTACTTGAAACTGCAGGTACTGTTGATTTGGACGTGGAAATAAAGTTTGCAATGGGAGAAGTACAGTTTTCAATTGATGTAAATAAAAAGCAAGTTGAAAAATTAAAAGATCTATACAAAGCCTTATTTAAAATGTCTATCATTATGCATGAAAATAAGATAGGACTGGACTATGCAAACGAAGGACTTAAAATGGCTGTATCCACAGTGGGCGGACTTAGAATGGACTCTCAGGATGTGGTACAGAATTTCAAAGACATTACAAATTATTCAAATGAATGGTTAGTATCGAATAGAAAAAAGTATGTGGTGGAAGACTTCAGTGATGTATTTTTGAAATATATAAACAATTAAATTAACGTTTTAAAATAGAGAGGGATGCTCAGGCATCCTTCTTTATTTTAAAGGTTCAGATGACACGAAACTACTAAATAATTCTTCTGGCTGTTACATAACGGCTAGTCCAATAGCTTGTGGTGATGTCGGTGATTTTAACTGTATCTCCTGTTTTGGGGCTGTGTATCATCTTACCTCCTCCAAGGTATATACCTACATGGCTGATAACTCCGGTTCTATCAAAGGAGTGGAAAACCAAATCACCGGGCTGTAGATTCGCCTCAGTTACGGATTTCCCATTCAACGCTTGATCTTTTGATATCCGATTTATAGTGTAACCATTCTTTCCAAAAACATATTGCGTAAAGCCTGAGCAATCAAATCCTCCGTCGCTTGGGGAATCACCCCCATAAACATAGGGAGTGCCGAGGAAGGTCTTAGAGTAAGCAATGAGAGCATCAACTTTTTCTTGTCTTGTAGTTTGTTGATTGTTTAGTCTCAAATACTGACCGCTTGCCCACCCAGTTCTGCCGTCCGTTAGTTTAATCTGGTACCAGCCATTTGATTCCCCTATAACCTTAACAATATTTCCTTTCCATAATACATGAATTACGGGGTGGACTGTTGATGTTCCGCTTCTCATATTTAAACTGGTTGCTGTTACTGTTGCTGTTTTATTAAGAAATACCGCGGCAGAGGCTGTTGTTGGCGCGGACGTAGCAGCATTTACAGCGACACCCGGAAAAAGTGAAAGGGTTCCAACCACCATGGTACCAAGCATTAGTTTTACTGAATTAATCCTGACATCCGAGAACTTCTCGCGTATAAGTTTTTTGATTTGTTCTTCAACTCTAAGAGTAGTTTCCTTTGCGCCTTCTAGAAATTCAGAGGCAAACTCTTCAGAGCCGGGGTTCAGGTATAACTCAAGAGTATAGCCCTCACCGTCTTCTACTAATCTATAATTTTTATAAAAATCCATACTCCACCTCATATTCTCATCAATATAGTTACTATTTATAGTTACCAGGATTTTAGATAATATTAAAATGATACGTCAAGTGAGGTTATAACAAAATTAGAATTTATCTTGACACGCTCTTTGCATTATAGTGTAAATTAGATATATCAAGGAGTTTCCAAAGTTAAGTTTACTTAATATTGAACAGAGGTAAAAATAATATGGATAGGATATATAAAACAGCGCAAGTAGCTAAGATAGTTGGGGTACATTCCAACACTGTACGTCTTTACGAAAAGCTTAAATTAATACCAGAAGCAAAGAGATTACCAAATGGCTACAGAGCATTTACTGACTTTCATATAGAACAGTTTAAACTTGCCAGAACGGCCTTTAAAGTAGAGGTTCTGCAAAATGGTCTTAGAAAAAAGATAATCCATGTTGTGAAGTTATCTGCAAAGGGGCAACTTGAAGAGGCTATTAAATGTACAAATGATTATATAGAGCAGATAAAGCAAGAGCATAAAAATGCAGAAGAAGCCATCAAACTCTCAAAGAAGCTTTTATCAGATGTAGACGCTGCAAAGAGCAATATATTTTTTACAAGAAAGCAAACTGCAGACTATATAAAAGTCACAATGGACACATTAAGAAATTGGGAGATGAATGGTCTGCTTATTGTTAAGAGAAAGAAAAATGGATACAGAGTTTATACAGAAAGTGATATAAACAGATTAAAGATAATACGTACCTTGCGATGTGCTAACTATTCTCTGTCAGCAATTTTAAGAATGTTGCATGCCATAGCGGAAAGTAAAGAAATTGACATTAGGGAGGTAATAAATAAGCCTAAAAAGGATGAAGAAATTGTTACGGCATGTGATAAGCTGCTTACTTCCTTGAATGATGCAGAAAAAAATGCCCATAGTATGTTAAAACAATTAGAGTATATGAAAAATGGATTTAGTACAAACCCTACACTTTAACACCAGACTTTATGGTGGTGTTATTCTTTTATCATAAGGAGGGAATAACACATGGAATTAATAAAAGTTAAAAATCTTTATAAATCCTATGGCGATGTTGAAGTGCTAAAAGATATCAGTTTATCCGTAAACAAAGGTGAAGTGTTTGGATTGCTTGGCGCCAACGGGGCAGGAAAGAGCACTGCCATAGAGTGCATTTTAGGAACAAAGAATTTTAATGGCGGGCAGGTATCCGTTTTGGGTGTGAATCCTAAAAAAGAAAGAAAACAACTATTTCAGAAAGTTGGGGTTCAGTTTCAAGAATCTAATTATCAGGATAAAATTACAGTTGAAGAGTTGTGTGAAATAACAGAAGTCCTCTATAAAAATCCGTTAGATTACAATAAACTATTAGTGGATTTTAATCTTCAGGGTAAGCTTAAAAACCCCGTAAGTGAACTATCAGGAGGAGAAAAACAACGATTATTTATTATACTGGCGTTAATTCCTAACCCGGAGGTAGTATTTCTGGACGAGCTTACTACAGGGTTGGACGTCAGAGCCAGAAGGTATGTGTGGAAATGCTTATTAGATCTAAAGAAGCAAGGACTCACAATATTTTTAACATCTCATTTCATGGATGAGGTTGAAGTTCTGTGTGACAAAATATGTATTTTAAAGAGTGGAGTAATAAATTTCTACGGAACTGTAGAAGAAGCAGTGTCAGTGAGTCCGTACGAAAAATTCGAGGATGCTTATTTATGGCTTGCAGATGAGGAGGGATTAGATGATGAAAGTATTTAGAACGATGCTTAAAACAGAATTGAAGCTGTCACTAAGAGGCATGGATATGTTCATTTTTGCAATATGCATGCCGGTGTTAGTTACTGTTATTTTGGGTATTATATATGGTAATAAACCAGCATTCCCCGGAGCAGGATATACATTCCTGGAACAATCCTTTGCAGCTGTATCCACCATTGCAATATGTGCAGGTGGTGCTATGGGATTACCATTGGTGCTATCTGAGTATCGTCACAGAAAAATATTGAAAAGATTCAAAGTAACACCAGTAAGCCCATCCATGATTCTAGCAGTTGAAGGAGTTGTATATGCTTTATACTCGATTATTTCACTAGGTCTTGTGTATTTAACTGCCAGAATATTTTTTAATTTTCAATTTAGAGGCTCATGGATGAATTTCCTGGGGGCATACGCATTAGTGATGATATCAATGTTCAGTATTGGCTTTATGGTGGGAGGAATAGCCAAGAATACTAAAATAGCAGGTGTAATTGCAAGTGTTCTATATTTTCCTATGCTTATATTCTCAGGAGGGACATTACCGTATGAGGTTATGCCAAAAGTACTCCAACGGGTGGCAGACATATTTCCATTAACTCAGGGAATAAAGCTTTTAAAAAGTGCATCACTAAATTTAAGTATAAGCAATGTAATTGTGCCGATTTGTATAATTAGTGCAATTGCAGTGGTTTGCAGCTGGATATCTGTGAAATTTTTTAAATGGGAGTAGAGACTAACACGGGGAAACATATTGTAGATAGACTTTAGGAGAATATAAACATGGAACTAAATGAAATTATGGAAATACTTAAATCCCTTGGCAATGAGCGTGCCAAAAAAAACTACATTAGAAATGGTGCAAAAGAACCTGTTTTCGGTGTAACCTTAAGCGCGATGAAACCTATTTTCAAGAAAATCAAATACAACCAGCCTTTGGCAGAACAACTATACTCTACAGGAAATTATGATGCTATGTATTTAGCAGGTATGATTGCAGAGCCAAAGAAAATGACCGAAGAGGATTTCAACCGGTGGATACAAGGGGCTTATTTTTATATGTTATCGGACTATGTTGTGGCAGTTACTCTTGCCGAGACAGATATTGCCTTTACCGTATCTGATAAATGGATTGACAGTGGCAAGGAATTAACAATGTCCGCCGGTTGGAGCTGTTATGAATGGCTATTGGGGACTCGTAAAGACAGCGAATTTGATAGAGACAAGCTTTTGGGAATGCTGAAAATCGTGCGTGATACCATACACAGCCAGCCAGACCGTACCAAATATGCTATGAACAATTTTATTATGGCTGTAGGAGTATCGTATTTGCCACTTCATGAAGAAGCAAAGATAATTGCCCAAGAAATAGGTAAGGTCGATGTTTGTATGAGTAAAACCCTCTGCCAGACCAGACTTGCGGCAGATTACATTCAAAATACAGCGGACAAGGGTAAACTAGGATTTAAAAGAAAAAATGTAAGATGTTAATAGTTAATATAAATAATTGAGACATAGCCTTAGGCGATAATCTTGCCTAGGGCTTTTTTGTGGTCAAATTCTAGCCAACTGTCGAAATGTAATATATTTTGTTGAATAATGTCAAAAAATAATATATATTTATAATGCACTATTGCAATGATACATATCCTACAACAAATGCGAAAGAGGGCTATTCATCATGGAAAAAACAAATTTTATTCTTAAATTAAAAAGCATTAGAAGTAAATTGCTAATTAGTCTGGTTGGTATCTGTTTGGTGCCTATGATTGCACTTGGGGTATCGTCTTATTATCAATCTAAATCTATATTAGTTGATAAATTAGAAAGTACAAGTTCCCAAATACTTGGTGAAGTAAACAGGGGTATTGATAAAGAACTAACAGCCAAAGGAAATAATGTTTTAATGCTTAGTAACAATTTAAATTTAATAAATATTGAAAGTAATCCTGAGTACCTTCCAAATGTAATGGATGCTCTAAAAGGAGTAATGGAAAGTAACCAAAATATACAAAATGTATATATGGGGACTGCAACCAAGGCCTTTTACAGATATCCTAAGGCGGAGTTGGCTGCAGGTTTTGACCCTACGTCAAGGCCATGGTATAAGAGTGCAGTGGAGAATAAGGGTAAGGTTGTAATTGGAGAACCATATATATCTGCATCAACCGGAAAAATGGTAGTTTCTATTTCTAAAGCTGTAGAAAAAGGTGGGCAGATAGTAGGAGTAGTCAGTATGGATATAGACTTTACTGCTCTTTCAAAAGATCTCTCTCAAATAAAGATTGGCAATAGCGGGTATGCAATGCTTATTGATAAGAAAGGTACAATACTTACTCATCCCGATGAAAAGGTTATAGGAACGGATGACTTATCTAAATTACCTTTATGGAGTGAGATAAAAAGTAAAGGCACAGGCTTTACTACTTCTCTATATAATGGCGAATTAAGCTATGTTGTGTTTGTGAAAAGTTCCTTAACCGGGTGGACTATGCTGGGTTCTTTGGAGGTTCATGAATTGAACAAAGATACTCGTATTATGTTAGAAATGCTTATTATATTTTTAGGGTTAGCCGGATTAGCAGCCCTTGTGTTATCCATAGTAATTTCGAACTCATTATCTTCTAATGTCAAAAAAATAAAAAATGTTATGGAAAAGGCATCAAAAGGAGACTTTACAGAAGCAATCCATGTTAAGACACAGGACGAAATAGGCTTTTTAGCAAGAGATTTTAATACTATGATATCAAATATATCCGATATGCTAAGGAATGTTGAAATGTCATCACAGACAGTGCTTGATACCTCAAATAATTTATCAGCTATGACAGAGCAGACAAGTGCTTCGGTAGGTCAGGTATCTAAAGCAATAGATGAAATATCACAAGGATCTGTGGCACAAGCTTCAAGTACACAGGAAGCGGCTTCTGAAATGGGAGAACTCTCAGAAGGACTAGGGCAAATATCTAATTCAACAGCTGAAATGAACAATATTTCAGAAAGTACCAGGATTCTAAGCAATAAAGGCTTGGAGATAGTAAAATTCCTTATGGATAAGTCAGAAGAGACAAAGAGAACTACTGAAACCGTAAGTGAAATAGTAGACGACATGAGCAGGAGTACAGAAGAGATAAATAAGATTTCTGATACCATTAACCAAATTACCGAGCAAACCAATCTATTATCTCTTAATGCAAGCATTGAGGCTGCCAGAGCAGGAGAGGCCGGAAGAGGTTTTGCTGTAGTAGCTGATGAGATAAGAAAACTTGCTGAACAGTCAAAGAGTTCTACAGGGGAAATAAAAAGAATTGTAGAAATAATCAAAGGAAAATCCAATACAGCAGTAAATGCCATGCAAAAAGCGAAGAGCATTGTTATAGATCAAGATAAGACTGTAGAAGAAACTACTGAAATTTTTAATGAAATATACGCTTCTATAAATAATTTAATGGATATGGTTTATAGTGTAAAGGAGCAAGTTTTAAGTATTAATAAACAGAAAGACGAGGTTAGCAGACAAATTGAAAGTATATCTTCAACCTCACAGGAAACAGCTGCAGCTTCACAAGAGGTATCCGCTTCAGCAGAAGAAATAAATGCTACCATGGACGAATTTAACAACTATGTAATGGGGCTTCAAAATTTGGCCGAAAAGTTAAATAATGAACTCCGTAAGTTTAAACTAAATTAAGCTCCAGCCAAATTAAATGCCCGGGAGACTAAATACCTTCTCGGGCATTTTTATGTTTTAAAGAAATTCAAATTTATGATTTACCTATATAGTAAATATAAAAATATACTGTTATAATATGTATACATAAGACAGCTCGGTATAGTATTATTCAAATAATTGGTAAATTTAAGGGGTCACAAATGTCAATTAACTATGTTCAAGATATGACAGAAGGTAATGAAGTTAAGCTTTTGTTAAAATTTTCACTACCAATGCTTATCGGAAATGTATTCCAACAATTTTACAATCTGATTAATTCAGTTATTGTAGGAAAGTTTATTAGTTCTAACGCGCTTGCGGCGGTTGGTGCTACTGCTTCCCTTAACTTTCTTACATTTTCAATATGTTTGGGGTTGTCCATCGGTATAGGTATCATAATTTCACAGTATTTCGGAGCCAAAAAGGAAGAGGATGTAAAGAGTGCTATAGCAAATGCAGTTTACGTAATAGCTGTCTCGGGTGTAATTATGAGTATATTAACATGTTTGTTAGCTCGGCCTATACTAGAAGTGATGAGAACACCTCATGAAATTATAGATGATGCGGTTAGGTTCCTGAGAATATCAGCAGGCGGTATGATCGCGGTAGCGGCATATAACGCAATAGCTGGAATATTGAGAGCACTGGGAGATTCCAGGACACCTTTGATATTTTTGTTACTGTCTTGCGGAGTTAATGTAGGGCTGGATTTGTTGTTTGTGCTGGAATTCGGGTTTGGTGTAGCAGGAACTGCATGTGCCACGGTAATATCTCAGGCACTTGCTGCATTGGGCTGCATTATTTTTGCTTTAATGACCAATCCGTATTTTAAGTTAAAAAAAGAGAATATGAAAATAAGATGGCCAATAATACAAAAATGTATCAAAATTGGTATTCCTGTAGCGTTGCAAAACTCTATGATAGCTATTTCCCTAGTTGCTTTGCAGAGTGTTGTAAACGGTTTTGGACAGGTGGCAGTCGCTGCGTACACGGCTACCAGCAGAATAGAACAGCTCATAGGTCAGCCTTTTAACTCATTGGGAGCAGCCATATCTACATTTGCAGGGCAGAATATAGGTGCAGGGAAGCTTGAACGCGTAAAAGAAGGATATCGAAAAAGTATTTTAATAGTTGCAGTATTCAGCCTCTTGGCATTGTTGGCAGCTCAGTTCGGAGGTAATGCAATTATGAGTATGTTTGTTAAAGAAGCGGCCGTAATAGAGCTTGGTGCTAAAGCAATAAAAATTACAAGCTGTATGTATTTTGCACTGGGTCTAATCTATATTACCAGAGGTGTTCTAAACGGTGCCGGTGATGCATTTTATGCCATGATATACGGCTTTTTAGAAGTTGGGTGCAGGATTGGATTCTCAATGGGTTTTGCATTGATCCCCGCGATTGGAGTCTGGAGTGTGTGGACCACAACAGGACTGACATGGGCTATTTCGGCAATTGCTAGTATCATAAGATACAGGCAGGGTAAATGGGAGCATAAATCGTTAGTATCGGTGGAGACTAAAACGTAAGACTGTAAAGCGAGGGTAAATTTAACTTATAACCTGACATCGATTATGCGGTGTCGGGTTTTTTGGTTCATATTATGCTTCTAGGTTAGGCGAACGGAAATCTATTAGTCCCCTGGGCAAATCACTATATTATATAATAATTTCGGGGGTGTATTATGAAATCAGCCAGAAAATTTTATTTTCAAAGAGTTATTGCAGAAATAAGGCATATCAGGAAGGAATCTATTTTAGAAGTCCTCCTTTTTGTTGTGTTTTTGATATTTCTGTATTTAACACGGTATTCCCACCATTTATTGTTTCATACTTCAGCTGAGTTGTTTGTCTGTGTAATATCATTTGGATTATTTTTCGTCTGTATTAATACAAGCAGTATGTTAAAAAACAATTTTATTATATTTTTAGGTATCGGATATTTCTTTGTAGGTATTATTGATATGTTCCATATTTTTATATATTCAGGAGTATCAATAATATTTGAAACTGGTGACCAGAGCAGAGTAGTGCAGTTCTGGATATCCGGAAGGTATATGACCGCAATAACACTGCTGGGTTCCACATTATTACTTTATAAAAATTTTAAAAGATTCAGAACTTGTCTGGTATTTGTAGCATACTTTTTAATTAGCTGTGGAGTTATTGCAGCAATATTCTATTTCGAGGTGTTTCCTGCATGTTATATCGTGGGCAGAGGGCTTACAAGATTTAAAATCATAAGTGAATTAATAATTACTGTGATAATTCTATTAGTAGCAATATTATTCTTTAAAAAGAGAAAAAACATTGACTCTAAGCTTTTCTTTAATATAGAGTGCCACTTAATTTTGATGGCATTATCTGAACTGCTATTTACCAATTTTTTCAATCCTTCCGACTGGACAAATGTGTGGTCTCATATAGTCCGGGTATTTTCTTTTTTCTTTCTTTATAAAGCAATTATTGACACAGGACTGAAACGCCCTTATACGATACTGTTTGACAGAATAAACAATATCGATAACCAATTAAAACTGGAACAGCAACAGCGGATGATAATCGAAGACATGCTTGTAAAAAGTGACCGATGCTACCAGCTTATAAAAAATAATTCAAGCGACGCCATAATTATAACCAGTGAAGATAAACTTGTTTTTGCCAATGACAGGGCAGAAAAAATTTTTGGAGTATATAACCCGGGTGACCTCATTGGAATTGAGCTAATGAGTTTTGTTCATCCGGAAGACAGAGCACTTGTCAGGAAAAATATAGAGACATCTTTTTTAGCACAGGTGTCACCTATACAATATGAGTACAAAATATTGTCACACAAAGGAAGGGTAATTGAGATTGAGGCAACCAGCGACTTAATGGTATATCAGGGGAAACTGTCAAATATCAGTATACTTAAAGATATTAGCTCAAGAAAACAAATTAAAAAGCTTAAAAACGATATCAGGGATAATGAGAGGGTTTTAAATGAGACAAAAGAATACAATAAGATGTTAACAGAGTTTTTCTCCAATATTTCACATGAACTGAAAACTCCGATAAATGTTATACTGGGAGCTATACAAATTTTAAATATACCTCATGATTATGTATTGCCATACATGTTTGAAGAAAATCTGAATAAATACCACAAAGTGATGAAACAAAATTGTTATAGACTTCTAAGACTTGTTAACAATTTAATTGACCTTTCAAAGTTTGATTCCGGTTTTTTGAAGTTAAACTTGTGCAATAAGAATATAGTAAGCGTAGTGGAAGAGATAACGCTTTCAGTTGTGGATTATGTTGAAAACCGGGGACTTAGTATTACATTTGATACTGATGTTGAAGAAAAAATAATAGCTGTTGACGAGGATAAAATTGAGAGGATTATTCTTAACCTCCTTTCTAACTCTATAAAGTTTACTGATAAGGGGGGAAGTATCCTGATAAGCATAAGCGACCGAGGCGACCGGATTGCTATATCTGTCAGGGATACAGGAATTGGTATACCAAAGGATAAGCTGGAAGCCATTTTTGAAAGATTTACCCAGGTTGATAAAACATTAGCAAGAAACAGAGAAGGCAGTGGCATAGGTTTATCTCTTGTTAAAGCTCTTGTGGAGATGCATGGAGGTATTATTAAAATAAGCAGTATAGAAGGTAAGGGAAGTGAAGTATATATGGAGCTGCCTGTAATTATAATAGAGGATGAGTTAATTCCCGAGGATAAAGTTGTTATTAGCAGTGCAGACGTTGAAAAAATAAATGTAGAGTTTTCGGATATATATTCTTAAAACTTTAGTAAATACAGTACCTTTTCTTTAGATTGGTTAGCCTGACTTAGTAACATTTGCGCAGATTCTTGTAATATACTGTTTTTAATATACTTAGAATATTCCATTGCCATATCGGTATCTCTTATTCTTGATTCTGCAGAAGTGAGATTTATACTGCTGTTTGACACATTACTTTCAATATGCTCCAAGGCATTATTATAGGCGCCAAATTTTGAGCGCTGTGATGATATAGTATTGATGGCCTTGTCAATTTTAGAAACAGCAGCCTGTGCATTGTACTGGTTTGTTACATCAATACCGTTTAAGCCTAAATTTACAGGTTTGGCGTTGGGTAATTCTATTTTAAAGGTGTCGCTCATATCAGGCCCAACCTGTAAAATGACGGGGGTACTGGATGAGGATGGAGGAATAGTCTTTAACTCATGGTAAACAAAATCAGCAGTCCAACCCTTCTCTACCCACGTGGTTCCAGTGCAGACACCGCTGCCGTCAGGCCCCCCTGCCTCATAGGTAAAATTGGTGGAAGTACTGTGTTTTATAACAAGAACGTCAACTCCGTATCGGGTAAGGCTGATATTATTATCAATCAGAAACTTCTTTTGTTCTGTTCTTATCGGGTCACCGCTTGTGTCGTTTTTTAAATCTTCTACAGTCTTTAACATATTTTCTATTGTTGAATTTGTATCTTCACCTAAAGGACTATATATAAAATTGGGGTTTATGGGGGGATTTCCAAACGTAAACATTGCGTTGTAGGGAGAATTTAAATTAGTTGGGAAATTAACAATTCCAACAGACAAATATTGGGATAGGTTTCTTGAATAGTCAAATATAACTGCTGCAAGGCGCAAATTAGGGTCGCTGAGAGTAGTACTTACTTCTGTGAATTGTTCAGAACCGGGAATATCCTTTACATTTGAGCCGTCAAGAAGTTTAATGGAATTGAATTCAGTGTTGCTGGCAATATCCTCTATTCCCAGGTAAAGTTGTGCTATTTCATCCTGAACAGATTGACGGTCTGAATAACTTAAAACCCCGTTGGAAGCTTGTATGGCCAGTTCTCTCATCCTTATCAGGGAATTACCAATCGAGGACAAGGCTCCGTCAACCGTGTGAATTAAAGAAATCCCATCCTGTATATTTCTTTGAGCCTGATCCAGCCCCCTGATCTTAGAACGCATCTTCTCAGATATGGATAAACCTGCAGCATCATCGCTTGCAGTGTTAATTCTCAAACCTGAGACCAAGTTTTTTACAGTATTTGACTTTTCATTATTTAAACTATTATAAGTGTTGTAAATATTAAGGGAACATGTATTATGAGAAATTACCATACAATTACTCTTTTCGTGTAATATTTTGTAATATTTTAAGTGTATCAAACAACCGTATTAGCGTCAATATATAATCATTTTAAGAATATTAAGAGCTAAATAAGGAAACTATAGACTAGAAACATATTTACTATGGAGGATATTCATGTCTTCACAAAATCATACTATTAATGTTTATAGTGAAATAGGAAAACTAAAATCTGTTCTTCTTCATTGTCCGGGTGAAGAGGTAGAAAATATTGTACCTGATTATCTGAGAAGACTCCTTTTTGATGAAATAGTATATCTGGAGCAAGCACGCAGAGAGCATAATCAATTTGCAAACATACTCAGAAACGAAGGTGTAGAAGTTTTATATCTTACTGATTTAATGGCAGATATATTGGAGAATCCTGATATCAGAAGGGAATTTCTCAAAGAGCTTATGATTGAGGGCAAGGCTGTTACAGAAGGTCTCCAGGAGGCCATATTAGAATATCTGGAGGATTTGTCTCCAAAAGAACTCATAAACAAATGTATAGCAGGCGTAAGACAGGAGGATCTGAAACATATAAAACCAAAAGAGTTAGGTGATATGGTCAAGAATGCCTACCCGTTTTACCTGGATCCTATACCTAATATGTTTTTTCAAAGAGATCCCTTTGCGTCAATCGGAAGAGGTATTTCTCTCAATGTAATGGCAAATGAAACCCGTAACAGGGAAACACTTTTTGCAAAATACATTTTCAATTACCATTCCGGATTAAAAAATGTACCCAGATGGTATAACAGGGATAAGACGCATCCCATAGAGGGAGGCGACATACTCGTTCTGTCAGAAAAGGTTGTGGCTATAGGAATAAGTGACAGAACAAGCCCTGTAGCAGTTGAAAGACTGGCAAATAATCTCCTTAGTTCAAAGGAGCCATTTGATACAGTGCTGGCATTTGACATACCGAAAACAAGAGCATATATGCATTTGGACACTGTATTCACCATGGTAGATTTTGACCAGTTCACCATATATCCGGGAATTGAAGACCCTCTTGATGTATACAGCATCACCAGGGGAGAAAAAAACCATTTGAAAATAAGATATGAACACAAGGATTTATCTGAAATTTTAAAGGAATATTTAAAGCTATCAGCTGTGAATCTTATAAGGTGCGGAGATGGAGACCCTATTGCCGCCAGCCGTGAGCAGTGGAGTGACGGTAGCAACACTTTGGCGGTTTCTCCGGGAAAGGTTGTGTGCTACAATCGCAACGTAGTAACTAACAATGCTTTGAGAAGGAACCATATTGAGGTATTGGAGTTTGATTCCTATGAATTATCCAGGGGTCGTGGAGGGCCTAGGTGCATGAGCATGCCACTATACCGGGAAAATCCGTATAAGTAGGTAAAAAAGCAAGAAGAGGTGATTTTTCAAGCGCAGATGGATATCGATTTCTCAGTGGATGTTAGAAAACATCTGAAAACTCTATGTTTACTTTTTCGTTTAAAGTAAGAACAGTAGGCATACTTTTGCCTGTAATACTTTTAGGCACAAGATATACAGGAAGTGTGATTGCAAAGGTACTACCCTTGTTGGGCACACTCTCAAGAGTAATAGTTCCCTTGTGGAGTTCTACCAGATATTTTGTAATAGTCAACCCCATCCCGCTACCTTCATGTTGTCGGGTAAGAGATTTATCTACTTGGATAAACCTATCAAAAATTAATTGTTGATTTTCCAAAGAAATGCCTATTCCGTTGTCCTTTACCGATATTTTAACACTGTCAGTGTAATCCGTTATGCTGACATAAATTTCTCTACCATTGTTATTGAACTTTACGGCGTTTGAAATCAAATTCAGAAGGATTCTCTGTATTTGGTCAGGATCACAGGCTAGGAATTTTTCTTCAACGTCCGTATCAAATATCAAGGTAATACCCTTATCTTTGATATGAGATGCTACTGACAGAACAGTTTCCTCTACAATATCAACAATATTGTTGTTGGATAAATTCAGTTCCAATGATCCTGCATCAATTTTTGTAATATCAATAATATTGTTAATAATTCTAGTCAGCCTGAAACAATTC
This sequence comes from Bacillota bacterium, assembly GCA_023443515.1. Taxonomy (GTDB): domain Bacteria; phylum Bacillota; class Clostridia; order Acetivibrionales; family DSM-1351; genus Ruminiclostridium. The sequence goes on along the minus strand of JAEZUC010000051.1, from coordinate 56,927 downwards.
TGGTTCATTATATGAAAGTGCTTGTGCATCAGTGCCGTGTCCAGAACACCATGGTTCTGGCTGATTTTCAGCGCTGAAAGTTTAAGACTGCTAACCATAAGATTTAAAGGTGTTCTAAGCTCGTGAGAAACATTACACAGAAAATCTGTTTTAAGCTTGTCCAATTCTTTTAGCTTATCATTTGCCTGAGTAGCAACTTTTGTAGCAGCAGCTTCCTCAGCGACTTTCTCCGCAATACTGAGAACATTACTCATATCCTGCAAGACATATGCAGTTCCGATGACAGTCTTATCCTCAGAATAAATCTGGGATACAGACATATTTACAGGTATTGTGTGATTCTCCTTAGTTAGAATTTTATAGCCTGAAACCTTTACGCTGTATTTATCCGGGCATATTTTTGGTGAAAACAAAGTGCATATATCCTTTTCCAAAAGCTCGTAATAACTATATCCTGACAGATCTTTAAGACTATCATTGACTTCGACAATTTTACCCTTCGTGTCAGTGATGATAACCATATCCGATAGTTTTGAAATAATTTGTTTCGCTGTAATTGAAGCCGAGGTCAAGGTCATGCTTTGTCTAGCAAAAATAATATTTAAGGCTATTGAATAGATAATTACAGCAGTATGTACAACAGTAGGTGATATATTCCTATTGAAAAAAGGAATTATAACATTTGTAACAATTCCAATGCTTAAAGGCACTGTTTGAAGAAGAGCATGAGTAATAACCGACTTTAACTCAGTTGATTTTAAATTCACATACAAAAGTATTCCGATAAAGAGGAAACATGGTAAAAACCATGGATCGGGTGTTTCAAAGGTGTACAACCAAATCCCGTCGCTTTTGTAAAAAGAAATATAACTCAAGTCGTCAAAAAGGAACAGTACCACTATAGGAATGCACAACGAAAATATGACGGGTACAGTCAATTTTGTTTTCTGTGGCCCGTCACTAAGTATTGATACAATGTTAATTGACAAAATATTATATGTACAAAATCCTACAGCACTTACCTTATACCACATAAGAGCAGCCTCTTTGTCAGGGGAACACGATAAAAATACAAAAGACAAAGACCAAAGTGCAAGTACAATATTTAAAAGTATATAAAACCGTCGATTGCTATTATTACGCTTTATGATGAAGACACAGGAGGTAGTAACTGCGTAAGTTAACAAAATTATAAGTGATATTATCGGCACTAAAACCGAATAAGACAAATAACACATATATATGACCTCTCTCTACACCATAATATTATACTGTTATGTAAAAATAAGTCAAATACTATTATACACCAAAATTCGAGTTTTTCAACATTAAATGACATTCTAGTTATGTCTATTTCAAGTATTTGTTTCCAAATAGCAGATCATATTGAATTAATCGGTAATCCTTAATAAGTTGGTTGTTACTGTCTACCGTATTTATAGTTTGCTGATGTAGAACAGGAAAATTCTTCTCCAGTTCAGGGAGTATATTAAAATAATTAGGATATTTTACACCGGCATCCCGTAAAACCTTATAAGCTAAATGGGAGGGTGAAACAATTTCAGATAAGGAATCAATCTCTTTATAGTTTGACCATGCTGCAAACGGAGTTGTGTAATACTTAAGCTTTTCCAAGTTTTGGTTTTGGGTAGACCTGTCATCGGTGCCCAGCAAATCATATACCTTGTAAAAATCATTCAGACTTCCAAGTCTGGGGGCATGATCGCCGAAGAAATATACCAGCGTAGGTTTTTTAACCTTTTGCAGCTCTTGTATAAGCTTTCCAAAAGACTGATCAGCGTCATAAATACCCTGAGCATAGTTTCCTACTATATTCTTCTGTTGACTATTCAGTTTATCTGATTCCACAGTTACATCATGAGAACTGTATTTATCAATATATGGATCATGATTCTGCATTGAAAGCCCAAAAATAAATGCAGGCTTATCAGAGGAATTCAAAGTATCCATGATTTTGTCTACTAAGGCATAGTCAGAGATATAAGGTCCTTTGCACTGAGAACTGAGATCGAATTTGTCAACATCGTAGAAGTTATCAAACCCAAAATAATTATACACTTTGTCTCTGTTGTAAAACCAGCCATAATTCGGGTGGATTGCGGTTGTACTGTAGCCATTGTCCTTTAAAACAGATGCAATACTTGGGGTTTCTGTCCGGAGGTATGCGTTGTAAACTATAATACCCGGGCTTAAAGAAGAAATTGACATTCCTGTGAGTGCTTCAAATTCACTGTTTGCAGTCCCTCCACCGATAATAGGAGCTGCTATCTGCCCTTTTTGGTATTTATGAGTATTTTCAACTATATCCTTGCTGAATTTTAAATCATTTAGCTTGGTTATATCCCAAAAACTCTCACTCATAATCATGATAATGTTAGGCTTTTCTTTCGAAGCAACGGCAGAGGCGGTAACACTTTCTCCCGTTTTGCCGTATTTTGAATTAATTACAGCCATTGTATTTTCATTGTACCCTTGGGGCTTGGGATTAAGGTACTTATCCAGTTCTGTAAGGTAAAAATAGTTCTGAGCAAACATACCATTAGCCATTATCTCATCCTTACCGATATACCATGACTTCTGTATTCCAAGCTGTACGGACAAAGGTGTATTAATAAGAATTACAGAATTCAGCAGAAAAAATGCCGCGGCAAAAGGAAGCAGGAATAAAGTAATGTTAGGTTTCAGATATCTGCCTATAGCCTTTCTGAAATGTATAATAAGAAAAACCAGGACTCCAATGGCAGCAACTGTAGCAATTATAATAGGTATACTGAGGTACTCTTTTGAAATACCTATTAAATTACGAACCAGGTATAAATCCCATGGGTAAAAAGGTTCATCGAAATATGTGAACTTAATATAATTGGCAACAGTAAGGAAGATTGTTACTATTCCAATAATAATTTTGGGAATACCTTTGCCCAACAATGCTGTCAAGCACAGATAAATACCGCACAAAACTAATATATTAAACATGAGATTAGGGTCAAGCACATCCTTAATGGTTTCCTTTAGGTTCTGCCTGATGGAAAACTCACAGATAAAGGTTGCTGTACCGGAAACTGCAAAGAAAGATATAAGGCTTAATACGGGTTTTATAAAATCAGAAAGATCAAAAGCAGAGCTACCTTTTGAAAACTTTGATATAAGCATAAGGAAAATCATATTTGCAGATATTGCAAGCCATATGGAAAAAAGAGTTATAAACGGTAAGTAAACAGCCGTTAATGCTCCTAATTTCACAATATTTGTTAAAAGCACACTATCGATAATTGAGCGACCAAGTGCTTTAAATAAAAAAACTGCCAACCCGAAAGAAGATATTGCCAGGTTCAAAAGAACAAATGCCCATATTTTTTTTGATTTAATAATATTTTTTCCATTTACCAAGGAGCCGAATACATACATCGGATATACTGCAATAACAAATACAGGCACACTGAAGTCAAGCAGTGATACTGCGTATACGGATATAAATGAAAGCAAAAATGTTACCGGAAATAATAATTTAAAACGCTGAAGCTTCGGCGTAATAATCCTCCATAAAAGATATGAAAGAAACAGTATATTTAAAAGGTATGTTCTGTGGGTTAGTGTAGCTGTAAAAACAATTAAATTTAAACCAAAAAGAATAATAAATGTAAGTCTATTAATATTGAATTTAATGGCAGGCATATAGAAAGCTACCGTTGAAGCCAGTAGAACTAAAGCCAATTGAACAAAACCGCTGCCGCTATAAAATATATCTACGGCACTTATTACTGCAACCAAAAAAAAGAAGATTAAGTTATTTCTTATATTTTTCATATTTACCCAGCTTTCTGTTATTATTTAAGTCAGAACAAGCCAAGCAAGATAGCTTTTTCTGTGTAATATAATACCTGCAGCCCTACTTTTCATGTTTATCGTCTTACTAAAGTAACAGGTAAATCTGAAAACTATTTACCTGCAAAGTATTATTGTACAGATTCGCTGACTTTAAAACACGAAAACGATTATATCAAACTAAATCTAAATATTAAAGTAGATAAAAGTAGAAATATTTAAATGTAACAAAAAATTTATAAATAAGAGCCTGCCATATAACAAGGCAGGCTCTCATTCACAATGACCTATGCCAACTCAAGTGCAATTTCCATCATGTTGGTAAATGATGTCTGACGCTCTTCGGCTGAGGTAGCTTCATGTGAAACAAGAGAGTCGGATACGGTAAGTATACAAATAGCATTTGCTCCTGCACGAGCAGCATTCATGTAAAGTGCAGCAGCTTCCATTTCTATTGCCAGGACACCCATTCTTGCCCACTTCTTCCATACTTCCGGTTCATCATCATAAAAAATGTCGGCGGAAAGAATATTTCCAACCTTTACCGGTATTCCTTTGTTGTCTGCAATATCCAGAGCCTTTTTCATTAAGGGCCAGGATGCAGAGGGAGCATATGTTCCGGGTAAATTATATTGTGAAGCATAGTTGGATGTGGTAGATGCTGACATACCGACGATTATATCCCTGATTTTGACATCCTCTTGAATAGCTCCACAGGAGCCTATCCTAATTATGTTCTTAACTCCGTAGAAGTTTAACAGTTCATATGAATAAATACCAATTGAAGGCATACCCATTCCAGATCCCATAACGGAGATTTTTTTGCCCTTGTAAGTACCGGTATATCCGAACATGTTTCTAACCGAGTTAAATTGAACCGGGTTTTCCAGGTAGGTTTCGGCTATAAATTTGGCACGAAGAGGGTCACCCGGCATTAATACTGTTTCGGCGATAATACCCTGTTCGCTAACATTGATATGTGGTGTAGGAATCATAATTCACTCTCCTAAATTTTATATCTTTCGTTTGATAATTTATACTACATATAAATTATACAATTTTCCAATTAAAAAAACAGTAAAAATATAACAAATATAATCAATTTAAAAATTATTGACATTTTAAATTGTTAAGTTTATAATAATCCATGCACGTGGGAGCTTAGCTCAGCTGGGAGAGCATCTGCCTTACAAGCAGAGGGTCATAGGTTCGAGCCCTATAGTTCCCACCAAAAACAGTTATCATATAATGATAACTGTTTTTTTAAATATAAATTTCCATTAAAAAAGATTAGTCAAGTTTATGGGTATTACCATTAACAAATATTCAAAGAGTCACAATGTGGATTTTGCAAACCAATTTATTCTACAAATTCATACAACAAAGATAAATTTTCCTACTAAAAAGTGTTGACACATAAGTTATCCCCTGTTATACTATCATAGTGTTGAGGGCAGAAATAACTGCTCTGATATAGAAAGACGCTGGTGTAGCTCAGCAGGTAGAGCAGCTGACTTGTAATCAGCAGGTCGGGGGTTCGATTCCGTCCGCCAGCTCCAAACCCTTCAAAATTACATTTTGAAGGGTTTTTAATTTCTTAAAGTTAAGAAGCCCGGATACCCCTAACTCCAAACACACCATAGCTAAACATCCTTTGGTAAACTCCTAAAGTATATATGATTACCGTCAGGATCGCAAAAATGCATATTTTTTGCTCCCCAGGGCTGTAATTTTGGAGTATCAATAATATGTATTCCTAAATTCACTAGTCTTTTATATTCTTCATCTACATCATCAACGGTAAAAGCCAGACTGATGTTTTCATTTTTGTTATCCTTTACTTTTCCATTATTGTAAACACTCAAGGTAGTACCCTCTGTAATGATAAATTGATGTATTTGATCCTTGCAATCTGAAGAAATACATAAGACATTTCTATAGAAATCAGCTATTTTAACAACGTCATTTGTTTCAATACAAACTTCTCCCAATTTCATTTTTCATTCTCCTATAAATATAATTAAATTACATATGCAACATTAATAATTAATTATAACATTTAATGGACTTATTAAATATGATATCAAATTCTGTAAACATATTACGGTGAGGGTTCCAAATAAAAAATTTCAGTTGATATTTGATATACCACACATTAATTTATTTTAGGTAAAACATAATTTATTTTAGGTAAAACATTTTTCAGTTATTATGTCTATAATTTAAAAATTTTTGCACAATTAAAGGAATAAATAGCGAATATGCAAACCTTATTATAGCAGAATAGAATATTTTTTAAGTATTACGTAAACTTCTGGCTTAAAAATAGTAAAAAACCCTTTATCCTAATTATTTCAATGATGTATAATATTTAAATATGAAAGCTGATATGAATTAAAGATATAAATAATGGCAATAATTATATAAGGATGAATTTTATTTCCTCAGGTCAAAAGTCAACACTGGTCGGGTTAATTGTACCTACATAGCAGGAATGAGACTATTTTCCATGTTAGTAAATTTTAATAACATTGACATGTATTTACACTTTTGATATAATGATTTTTGTGGGATATTCAAAAATTCTCCTCTAGAAAACGGAAGAAGTAGTTTGATTTTCTATAAAGATTTTCGTGAAAATATTTTCCTTATTTTTTAATGGTTCAAATAGTAAAGATTTTATAAGGTGGTGAATTATGGACCAAATTAATTTACAGTCAAAAACGTTAGAAGATTTGAGATATATTGCAAAAATGCTGGGAATGAAAAATATATCCAAATATAAGAAGAGTGAGTTAGTAGAACTGCTTAGTGAGAACTCCGAAAAACTTAAATCTGATGATATTGTGGAAGTGGTTGTTTCTGAAGAAAAAGCTGAACCAGCTGCGAATACAATGGAAACTCAAGCAAGCGAAGAAATGTCCAAAGAAGTACCAGAGGAGGTTCCTGTCTTAAGAAAATCCCGGAGGGGAAGACCGAGTAAGGCATCAAAAGCAATGGACAAGCCGGAAAATAACGGTGTACCAGACTTGCCTAGTAGTCTTACAGGACAGGATAATAATTCGAATTCCGTATCAGAACAAAGTGACAAGCCAGCCAGATTGTCCGACACATTAAAGCATCTCGAAACAAAAAATATCGAGAAAAAGCCTCATAGCAGAGGACGGAAAAAGGATATTCAACCTTCCAGTGAACCCTCGGTTACTGAAAATACAGTATTATCAAACACATCAGAAGCTTCAGAAAAAGTAAACAATTCGGCAGAAAACATATCAACCGCAAAAAACAGCAGAATAAAGCCGGAGCAAACGATAGAACAGCCAAAAAGTGTTTCTGATGAAAAAATTCCCGGAAAAGTTGAAAAGGATTCCAAGCCTAAGATATATAAAAAGGATGATCAGCCACCAGCAAGGCAGGATAACAGACCCTCTTACAGACAAAACAGACCGTATACAAACACCAATGGCAAGGCTGATATTCCATCAGAGCCTCAGCGTATACCAATAAGTCAGCAACCACAGCAGGGTCAGCCTCAACAGCCGGTACCATCCCAGCCTCAGGTTATTTCACCTCAGATTCAACAACCGCAAGGTAGTGAAAAAATTGAAAGTGATGATCCTGTAGAAGGAGTCCTTGAAGTATTACCAGACGGTTATGGTTTCTTAAGAAGTGAAAACTATCTGTCCGGTCCTAAAGATGTTTACGTTTCACCTTCACAAATAAGGCGTTTTGGTCTTAAAACCGGTGATAAGCTAAGGGGAAAAGGCAGAATTCCGAAAGAAGGCGAAAAATTTCAGGCATTATTGTATGTACAATCTATTAACGGAGACACTCCTGACGTTGCGTCAAAGAGAGTTGCGTTTGAGTATTTAACACCTATATATCCTGATAACAGAATTACTCTTGAAACTTCACCCAGAGAATTTTCAACAAGGCTTATAGACCTTATAGCTCCTATTGGAAAAGGCCAGAGAGGAATGATAGTATCTCCTCCGAAAGCCGGTAAAACAATACTTCTGAAGAAAATTGCAAATGCAATTACAATTAACTACCCCGAAGCGGAATTAATTGTACTGCTTATTGATGAAAGACCTGAAGAAGTAACTGATATGCAACGTTCCATAAAGGGAGAGGTTATTTATTCTACTTTCGACGAGGTTCCGGAACATCATATAAAGGTTGCTGAAATGGTTCTGGAAAGAGCTCAGCGTCTTGTAGAACAAAAGAAGGACGTAGTCATTCTTCTGGATAGTATTACAAGACTGGCAAGGGCATATAACCTTACTATTCCTCCAACAGGAAGAACATTGTCCGGTGGTTTGGATCCGGGTGCACTTCATAAGCCAAAGAGATTTTTCGGAGCAGCAAGAAACATCGAACATGGTGGTAGTTTGACAATTATGGCCACTGCGCTCATTGAAACAGGAAGCAGAATGGATGATGTTATCTTTGAAGAATTCAAAGGAACCGGTAACATGGAACTTCATCTGGATAGAAAGCTTTCAGAAAAGAGAATCTTCCCTGCAATCGACATTAATAAGTCGGGAACCAGACGTGAGGAGCTTCTTCTCAGCCAAAAAGAAATTGAAAGTGTCTGGGCTATAAGGAAAGCAATGAGCAATATGGGAACGGCAGAGGTTACGGAGATTTTAATCAATAAACTTATGCAGACCAGAACAAACGATGACTTTGTAAATAGTATAAAAATATCGTTTTTAGATAAGAATTCTCAGGATAGATAATAACCCTGGAATATAGTACTTATTATAGGTAATAAAAAAGGTATTGCGGTATGATTGTTTTTATGTTAAAATATCACTTGCCTCTTTAATAAGCAACTAAGTACATTTTATTGTACGTTGAATATATAATAATAATGCTGTTCATTGAGGACATTGCAATTATGTTTTGAAAGAAGGTGAAAAGCAATGAAGGAAGGAATTCATCCAGAATATTCCGAAGCGGTAGTAAAGTGCGCATGCGGCGAGACTTTTACAACTGGTTCTACAAAGAAAGCCCTTCACGTTGAAATTTGTTCAAAGTGTCATCCTTTTTATACAGGAAGACAAAAGCTCATTGATACTGGTGGACGTGTTGATAAGTTCAAGAAGAAATATGGTATTGTTGATAATGCGTAATGAAGGTATTATAAAGACTGGGAATAATATTCCCGGTCTTTTGTTTCATATCTGTAAATTAATTGTTATTAGTCTTTTCATTTAATGGTATTCGAGTTATAATCTTTTTTAAGGGTCAACTCTGTTTTTAAATATAGGAGGGAAAATGAAAAAGACGACAATTGGTGGTCAAGCCTTACTTGAAGGCCTGCTTATGATAGGTCCGGAGTACAGGGCCACGGCAGTTAGAAAGCCGGATGGAGAGATAATTGTTGAAAAACATCTGCAAAAGCCAAAAGGCAAGCTATCCAAGATTCCAATAGTAAGAGGTGCTGTAAATCTATTTTCCCAGATGGTAATAGGGGTTAAGGCTCTTATGTATTCTGCTGAATTTATAGATCTTGAAGATGATGATAAAAGTAATGAACCTTCAAAATTTGAGCAATTTCTTGAACGAAAATTCGGAGACAAGATAACAGATATAGCAATATACTTTTCGGTTGTGCTATCTATTTTTATTAGTGTAGGACTATTTATACTGCTTCCAAACCTGATAGCAGGATTTATACCTGTAAACGGAGTGGTATTTAAGAACCTTGTAGAAGGAGCTCTTAGAGTAGGTATATTTATAGGGTATCTGGCTCTTGTTTCACTGCTGAAGGATATGAAGAGGGTTTGGGAATATCACGGTGCAGAGCATAAGACTATACACTGTTATGAGCATGGTGACGAGCTTACAGTTGAAAATGTAAGAAAATATACTACAAAACATCCGAGGTGCGGTACATCACTGTTTTTTACCATAATGATAATCAGTATTTTAGTATTTTCATTTACAGGATGGCATAATATATTTTTAAATGCTGCAATCAGAATTCTTCTTGTTCCTGTTATAGCAGGAATATCTCTGGAACTTATAAAATTTGCGGTGAGACATAACAACTGGCTGTTCAAGGTGTTCAGTGCACCGGGACTTATGTTTCAGAGGTTTACTACCAGAGAGCCGGATGACAGTCAGATTGAAGTAGCAATAGCCGCTTTCAATGAAGTTATACCGAACAGCGAAGTTAGCGATGATTGGGGAAAAGACTAAAAATATAACGGTGAAATATGAATATAAATGAATTTACACATTATGCGGAAAATATATTAAAAAACGCTAATATTGAGACCCCGGCACAGGAAGCCGGGGTTATGCTTTGTCAAGTGCTTAAATGTGGCAGAGCGTACCTTTTTGCAAATGGCGACCGAGAATTGAGTTCTGATGAAAAAGCCATGCTTGACCATATGCTTTCTAAACGTAAAGAGTATATTCCACTGCAATACATTGTTGGAGATACTGAATTCATGTCATTAAGGTTTATGGTAACGCCGGCGGTGCTTATACCAAGGCAGGACACGGAGATTTTGGTGGAAAAGGTCATTGAGTTGGCACAAAAACTGGTATTTGAAAGGCAGAATGAGAACAACAATGTCAGATTAAAAGTTATGGATATGTGTACAGGTTCGGGTTGCATAGCTGTAAGCGTTGCACATTTCTGTCCCGAATGCAGTATTTATGCTTGTGATATATCAGAGGAAGCAATCAAGGTAGCAAAAGCTAACAGTGAGGTGAACGGTGTTCAAAACAGAGTGGAGTTTTTCTGCGGGGATTTGTTTGATGCACTTGAAGACAGTCAGAAATTTGATATTATAGTCAGTAATCCGCCATATATAGAAACGGACACAATCGCAGGGCTTCAGAAGGAAGTCTGCAATTATGAGCCGGGCATAGCCCTTGACGGCGGTGCAGACGGACTTGATTTTTATAGAAAAATTACAGCCGAAGCCCCTGATTTTCTTAATACTCTTGGATGGATGGCCTTCGAAATAGGGTATAATCAAGGGGAAAAGGTCTCAGCACTAATGGAGGAATCCTTTTCCCATGTACAGGTATTAAAGGACTATGGAGGGAATGACAGAGTTGTAATAGGGCAGAGGAAGACTAACCGTTAATCATTCCATAACCGCATTGCACCCGAATCCTGTAGCTTCTTTACAACGATAATGCTTATAGGGCCCACAAACATTCCGAGTATTCCGAAAAACTTCAGCCCTATATACATTGCCAGGAGTGTTACCAGAGGGTGCAAGCCTATCTGGCTACCTACTATCTTAGGCTCCATTATCTGCCTGATGAGGATACCTAGAACATATATTATACCCAACCCAAGGGCGAGAGGCATATCTCCGGTTATTACAGTCCATAAAATCCACGGAACCATTACAACGCCGGTACCCATAATTGGAATTGCATCTGATAGCCCCACTAGTAACGCTATAAGAAATGCATATTTTACATTCAAAATAAACAAGCCTACGCTTACTTCCAGAAAAGTAAAGCCCATAAGAATAAGTATAGCTTTAAAGTAACCTAGAAGTGCTTTGAAGGTATCCTTTTTCATACTGGCTATATTTTTTCTCCAGGAAAAGGGAAGCTGCCTATAAAAAAAGGAAGAAATACTTTTTCTGTCACTGCTTATGAAATATGTACCCAGAATAGTTACAATAATAAAAACTGTCAATCTCGGAATGGAAGATACGGTATTTATAACATACTGAATAACTGATGTTATCATAGTTCCGATTTGTTCTGAAAAGGATTCGAGATTCTTGGTTATAGTGCCGGTTACCTGATCAGGAAGCTCATTGTAAAATAACGTTACTTTTTCTATTAAACCATTGACCTTTCCCGAAATATCACTGGAATATGCGGTGAGGTTGTCTTGTAATATTATTAGTTCATTATATATTTTGATAATTCCTACGGTTAACCCGAGACCCAGTAAAGACATGGTAAATAACAGTGAAATTGCCGCAGCAACCTTTCTTGATATGTTAAATTTCTGGAGCAACTTGATAGCCGGCTCATTAATATAGGAAACTATCAGCGCTATTACAAAAGGGGCAAATAACGGCAAAAGGTATGTAATTGACAAATAGATTACCGCAAATATGACTACAATCAAAAATATCTTTTTAATTGTAGATTGATACTTATTCCATAGTTCCATAATGTTACCTCTTATGTTATTACTAAATCCTTCTATTTAATTTATACATTATAATAGTACAAAAGTACATATTCAATTTATTTCTCATGGAAAAACCTTCTCTGAAAGACTCCGGCAGTTTTGGAATAACGAAAAACTACCCTGTAAAGGAAATAAGAAACTCCTTTAGCAGCATTCTACAAACTTTGTATACAATACACAGCTATAACTTATGGAAACGCCTTAAAATATAGGCTTTTATTCTTTAAACATAAAAATATTTTGTAAATTGATAAACGGAAGACATTGCAAGAGAATACGGGACAAAAGTCATAATCGAATATTTTTTTAACCAAATTGAGAGATTGACTAAAGGAGTATTTATAAATTATCATGGATAAGGGATTTAGTCTGACTTTATTATTTTTTTGTCTTTTTTAGAATTTTCGTTATGCTTTGTGATAATGGAATTCTTAAAAATATGAGGGTTAAAATTACATTTTGAAAGGAGAATAAGCTGTGGATTGGTATTTATTACTGGCAGCTATTCTGCTGCCTGCACTAAGTGCGGCATTATGCTTCATTCTGAAGAATCAGAAGATTCGTATTGCTGTAGTAAGCATTTCTACTCTACTGCTTTTTGCAGTGGCAGGCGGCTTCATAGCACTTATGATTAACTCTCCTGAAGGAAAACTGGTTTTCCAGATGGATGAGCATGTACTCGAAATTGTCGGTGGCTTGATTAAAGGACTTGACTTCTTACTCTTCTGCTACATCGGGTATATAGGTATAAAACATAAAAAAGCAATAGTACTTGTATTAACAGTATTACAATTTATTCCTTGGATTTTATTTGAGATATTTGGGGTGTTCGGCAAGGTTCACGAGCCTGAACAGGCATTTGTAATCGACCATCTGTCGTTAATTATGATAATGCTTGTTTCAATTATCGGCCCGATTGTTACATTTTTCGGACTTGGCTACATGAAGGAGCATGAACATCACTTGCATCTGAAAGTATCGAGGCAACCAAGGTTCTTCATGATACTCTTCATATTCCTTGGCGCAATGAATGCCTTGGTAATGACAGATAATCTATCATGGATGTATTTCTTCTGGGAAGTGACAACACTTTGCTCATTCCTGCTCATATCCCATGATGGAACAGAGATTGCTATCAAAAACGGTCTAAGAGCTTTGTGGATTAACTCTGTAGGCGGAGTAGCTTTTATTTTCGCTATATTAATGGTAAACACAAGCCTGGATACACTTTCAATACAAGCTATATCAAACTCAGGAATGCAAGGTACTTTTGCAGGAATGATGCCAATAGCACTTGGTCTCCTATGTATAGCAGGTTTTACAAAATCCGCACAGTTCCCGTTCCAAAGCTGGTTATTGGGAGCCATGGTTGCGCCTACACCGGTATCTGCATTGCTTCACTCAAGTACAATGGTTAAGGCGGGCGTTTATCTGGTTGTAAGAATTGCTCCTGCTTTCTCAGGTACAGTACTTGGACAGCTGGTAGCTGTTGCAGGAGGATTTACTTTTGTAGCTGCCTCAGCGATAGCAATAAGCCAGAGTAATGCAAAGAAGGTTCTTGCATATTCAACAATAGCAAACCTTGGATTGATAATATGCTGTGCCGGCATTGGTACAAGAATATCTCTTGCCGCTGCTGTTCTGCTTATGATTTTCCACGCAGTATCAAAAGGATTACTCTTCCTGTGTGTGGGTACTATTGAGCTTGGCATTGGCAGTCGTGATATTGAAGATATGCAGGGCTTATTCAAAAAGATGCCATTTACTACAGTTATAACTGTAATTGGCCAGATTTCAATGCTTTTACCACCTTTTGGTGTTTTAATAACAAAGTGGATGGCTATAGAAACCGCTGTCCACAACCCGATAGTATTGTTGTTTATAATACTTGGTAGTGCTCTTACGGTTGTTTTCTGGTCCAAGTGGATTGGAATAATCCTGACAATGTCCTACAAACCTAAGTACCATGTGGAGAAGCTTTCTTTCTCAATCAGAGCTGCTTTGTCTGTGCTGATTGCTTTGGTAATGGCATCAAGTATAGGAATTGCTCCTTTATATAATCATTTTGTTAAGCCACAGATATTGGCATTTAATATTGCCGACAAAGAGATGCTTAGCGGAACCGGTATGGGAGTATGGCTGGAAAAAGCTAATCAGGCCGTATATGGAGGATTTGCATCCATTATATTCTTTGGTGTGATTTTGATATTGATGGTTGCAATACCTATCATTTCAAACAGAATCAAACCTGCAAGATTAAAGCCACCGTATCTTTGCGGTAGTAATGTAGATGATGATTTAAGAGGATTAGAGTTTATTAGCCCCGGTGACAAAGTTGACGAAGTAGTTGTTAGAAACTACTACATGGAGTCTGTGTTTGGTGAAAACAAACTGACTTTCTGGCTCAACCTTGCTGCAGGTGCAATTATAATAATTTTGTTAGGGGTGGTGATCGGATTATGAGCATAAACAATATTTTAACTGCTGTTATTGCCATAATAGCTGCTCCGATTTTGGGTGGATTACTTTTTGGTATTGACAGAAAAATAAGTGCAAGAATGCAGAATAGATTTGGACCTCCTGTGCTTCAGCCTTTCTATGATTTCTTTAAATTGCTGGGCAAGCAGGGAATTGCTGTTAACCAGACTCAGATGGTTTATGTTTTGGGACATTTGTTCTTTGCAATAGGTGCTCTGGTTATGTTGGTTTTAAAACAGGATTTGCTTATGCTTATGTTTATTCTGGCATTCTCAGGTATATCACTGATAATGGGTGCAATGAGTGTTCGTTCCCCTTACAGTAAGATAGGTGCTCAGAGAGAAATTATGCAGATGATGGCATATGAACCTGTTCTGCTGTTAATGGTTGTTGGTGTATACAAGGTAACAGGAAGCTTCATGATTTCAGACGTTTTCAACCACAGCCAACCGCTGATATACAGCTTGCCTTTGGTATTCCTGGCATTCATATATGTTTTGACAATAAAGCTGAGAAAGTCTCCTTTTGACTTTGCAACTTCTCACCATGGTCATCAGGAATTGATAAAAGGTGTAACTACCGAGTTCTCAGGTACTCAGCTGGCGTTGCTGGAATTGACAGACTGGATTGATCTGGTACTACTTATGGGATTAATTTCAATGTTTTTTGCAAAGCCTTTATGGGTAGGTATATTAATAGCATTAGTATGTTATTTCTTTGAAATAGTTCTTGATAATATCAGTGCCAGAGTAACCTGGCAGTGGATGATTAAAATTACATGGGTTGCCGGTATTGGTGCGGCTCTGGTAAATATTGTGTGGTTATATCTTATTCCTTAATAGGAACGACTAAATATATTGGAGGTTGCTTGTAGCCTACTAGCCTTAACAAGCAGCCTATCCTGTAAGAAAGGTGAATTGTATGGGTATAATAAGCAAATCAAGGAAAAAATCACCCTGGATAATGCATTACGACTGTACAAGCTGCAACGGATGTGATATTGAGACACTTGCATGCCTCACTCCACTGTATGATGCAGAGCGTTTGGGCATTGTAAATGTTGGTAACCCAAAACATGCGGACATATTGCTTGTAACCGGTTCTGCAAATAAAAGAAACGCACTTGTATTAAAAAATATATACAATCAAATGCCTGACCCTAAGTGCGTTGTTGCCATTGGAGCTTGCGCATGTACGGGAGGTATTTTTAGGGAATGTTACAATGTAATGGGCGGAATTGAAAACGTAATACCCGTTGATGTATTTGTTCCGGGTTGCTGTGCAAGACCTGAAGCCATTATAGACGGTATAGTACAGGCTATAGGAAAGCTTGACGAAAAGGCTGATGAAATGAAGAAGTTAGCTAAATAAGGGCTGTCAAGGCTCATGGAGGTAAAAATAAAATGATTGAAAATTTGGTGGAAATTACAAGTGATCAGCTGCTTGCGGAAGTACAGAAATGCAAGTATGATGGATACAGATTCGTTACTACAACTAGTGTAGATAACGGTGATGACACTATAGATATTGTATATCATTTTGATATCGACTATAAAATGAAGAACTTAAAGATTACGGTTAAGAAGGATGAAGAAGTTCCAAGCATATCTAAAGTTTATTTCAGCGCACTATTGGTTGAAAACGAGATCAAAGAACTGTTTGGAGTCAATATCACCGGAATTCTCGTAGATTACGGCGGACACATGCTTCTCTCAGAGGAAGAACTTGGTTCACCAATGTTAAGACAGCAAATTACTATTGAAAAAAGAGGGGGTAATTCATAATGAGTTCAACTATAGTTCCTTTTGGGCCACAGCATCCTGTGCTTCCGGAACCCCTTCATATAAAGCTAGTTATGGAAGATGAAAAGATTGTAGATGCAATACCTGCCATCGGATATGTTCACAGAGGCCTTGAAAAGCTTACTGAAACAAAAGAATTTACTCAAAACACCTTTGTTGTTGAAAGAGTTTGCGGTATTTGTAGTGTAATGCACGCAATGGCATACTGCCAGGGCATCGAAGAACTAATGAATATCGAGATTTCAGACAGAGCAAAGTTTTTAAGAGTTATCTGGGCTGAGTTGCACAGAATGCATAGTCACTTGCTTTGGTTGGGGTTGCTGGCTGATGCATTTGGATTTGAAAGTCTTTTCATGCAGGCGTGGAGAGACAGAGAAAAGGTAATGGATATAATGGAAGAAACAGCCGGAAGCAGGGTTGTTATTTCATGTAATACAATTGGTGGTACAAGAAGAGACCTGACTAAAGAACAAATGGCTAAGATCATAGCGACTTGTGATGATATAAAGTATGATTTGGAACAGCTCGAAGCAGTGTTCTTAAACAATTATACAGTTAAGCACAGATTGGTTGGAGTGGGTGTCCTCACAAAAGCTGATGCCATCGAATATTGTACAGTAGGGCCTATGGCGAGAGCCAGCGGTATTGCAACTGATATGAGAACCACTGGTTATTCTGCATATGGACAACTTGATTTTGAGCCTATTACTCATAATGACGGTGACTGTTATGCAAGAACTTATGTAAGACTCAAAGAGGTTTATCAGTCTGTTGACCTTATAAAACAGGCTATAGCTAAAATACCTGAAGGTGAGCATGTTGTTCCTTTCAAGGGCTTCCCGCCAAAGGGTGATGTAATTTCCAGAGTTGAGCAACCAAGAGGAGAAGTTCTCTATTATTTAAGAGGAAATGGTACAAAGAATTTGGATAGATTGAGACTCAGAACTCCTACATTTGCAAATATTCCTTCACTTCTGAAGATGTTGCCGGGAAGTCAGCTTGCGGATGTACCTATGCTTATTTTGACCATTGACCCATGCATATCCTGTACCGAGAGATAATAGAAATGTATTTGGTAGATAGGAGGTCATAAGAAATGTTTAAAATGATAGAAAATGTATTTAAGAATCTTGCTTCAAAGCCTGCAACAAGAATGTATCCTTTTGAAAAAAGGGAGCCATTCAAAGATTCCAGAGGTCATATTGAAGGTATTGAAATAGATAAATGTATTTTCTGCGGTATTTGTCAGAGAAAATGTCCTGCTAACGCCTTAGTGGTGAATAAGGCAGAGAAATCCTGGGAAATTAACCAGTTTAAGTGCGTAATATGCAATGCTTGTGTTGAAGTATGCCCAAAGAAATGTATTGTAGCAAGCCCTGAGCATAAAACTGCAGAAACAAAAAAGGAAAACTACAAGGCCGTTCAGCCTCCCAAGGAAGTTGAAAGCGATAACAGCAAGGTAACAGCTTAAGTATAATAACTGAATTTATATACTACTCCAAAATTCAGGGGAAGATAAGTCTTTCTCTGAATTTTAGTGTTTGTGGATATAATACTACATGACACACTTATTATTGGAGACACGGAGGTTTTGGACGTGCATGAATATGCTGTAACCCAGTCAATGCTAAAACTTGTTTTGGATGAAGCCAGGCGGGTAGAGGCATCTAAAATACTGGAAATACGCCTTGTCATAGGAGATTTATCTACTATTGTTGACGACTCGGTACAAATGTATTTTGATATTATGAGTGAGGGAACTATTGCACATGGTGCAAAGCTTGTTTTTAGACGCGTGAAGGGTGAATTCAAGTGCAGAGAATGTGGTGGGCTTTTTGTAAAGCCAGCCACAGGTTTTGACTGCCCCGAATGCGGCGGACTTGGTATGCCAACCGGTGTAGGCAGAGAGTTTTATATAGAGAGTCTGGAAATTGAATAATAAAAACACATTCTTTCAGCATTATCATATTATGAAAGTATATAATATGCTGCCGGAGTGGGTCTTAATTTATGCTGAGAGGAAGCTTCATGTTGGTATTGAGCATAGTTGATATAATTGGAACAGTAGCTTTTGCTGTATCCGGCGTGCTTGTGGGAATCAGGAACAAGCTTGATTTATTCGGTATATATGTGCTGGCTATGGCAACGGCCTCCGGCGGCGGAATTATACGTGATATTGTTATAGGGAGAGACGTCCCGATTTTTTTTATGCAGTGGAGGTATTTCGCAGCAATAACCGGAACAATGGTTGTTACCTGCTTCCTTTACAGAAGGGTTAACAGGGTTATGTCCTTCATAGTACTGGCTGATGCAGTAGGTCTTGGAGTTTTTACGGTAACTGCAACATATAAGGCCATGGAATACGGTCTTCCACTTCTTGGTATTGTTTTTGCAGGAGTTATAACCGGGGTTGGTGGAGGAATACTAAGAGATATAATGGTTAATGAAATACCGCTTATATTCAGAAGTGAAATATATGCCATACCTTCCATCATAGGTTCACTTATGTTTTACTTTTTGTATGATCGCATTGGGCTTAGTATTAATATATATCTGTGTGTAGGTGCAATATTTGCTATTAGAATGATATCCGTCAAACTAAGGTTGCATCTTCCTGTAATCAGCAAGGGTAGCAGAGAATCGTCCCCTGCCAACAGTCGCAAAAACAACTTTAGAATGTAAGATTAAGTAAAATTTTTATTTGGAGGTACTTATGGAAATCAAGGTCATGAAAAACATAATGCATGCAAATGACAAGCTTGCAGAGGAAAACAGGACTTATTTTGAAGCTAAGAGAATAATGGCTGTTAATATAATGGCATCTCCCGGTTCAGGTAAGACCAGCACTATTATGAAGCTGATAGAAGCATTTGGTGATAGGGCAAATGTAGCTGTAGTTGAAGGGGATATTGCATCTTCTATTGACGCAGAAAAGATAGACAAGCTTGGTAATCCGGTTATTCAGATAAATACAGGAGGCGGGTGCCATCTTGATGCAAATATGATAAAGAGTGCCGCGGAGAGTCTCCAACTAAAGGATGGGGCAATCCTTTTTATAGAAAATGTAGGAAATCTTGTATGTCCTTCTTCCTTTGACCTTGGAGAAGGTATGAAAATGGTTATTGCCAGCGTTCCTGAGGGACATGACAAGCCGTACAAATATACCTCTATGTTTGAACTTGCTGATATTGTAGTTCTTAACAAGACAGATTTAATGCCTTACATCGACTTTGACAAGGATAGCTTCTACAAAGGCGTTAAGGCATTAAATGAAAAAGCAAAAATTATTGAGGTATCATGTAAAACAGGTGAAGGTATAAGCGAACTAGCGGATTGGATGCTTAATGCGCAAGTATCTCATAACCCGTCTGTGTAACTGCAATAGTATATTCCCATTGAGCTGATAAAGAACCGTCTTTGGTAGTTACAGTCCAGTTGTCTTTTCCAATCTGAACTCTGTAGCCTCCTTCGTTTATCATTGGCTCTATGGTAAATACCATTCCGGGAAGTATGAGGAATCCCATGTCTTTCCTCTTGAAGTGATCGACATGGGGTTCTTCATGGAAATGCACACCCACACCATGACCACCTAAATCACGAACTACGGAATAGCCGTTTTTATTGGCAAAAGGTTCAATGGCTCTGCCTATATCATTAATTGAACCGAAAGGTTTAACCTGTTTTGTTCCGATATCAAGACACTCTTTTGTTATTTCTACAAGTTTTCTTGCCTTTGGTGAAACATCACCTACCATGTACATTCTGCTTGCATCTGAAAAATAACCGTCCAAAATGGTAGATACATCTATGTTCACAATATCTCCTGATTTTAGTACGGTATTTTCATCGGGTATTCCATGGCAGACAACATTGTTTATTGATGTACACACGCTTTTGGGGAACCCATTGTAATTGAGGGGTGCAGGAATGGCATTATGCCCAACTGTGTATTCATACACCATTTCATCTATTTGGGAAGTTGTTATGCCGGGTTTAACTTCATTTTCCAGTAAATCAAGTATCTGGGTTGTGATCTCACCGCTCTTGCGAATGCCTTCAATTTGTTCTGAATTTTTTAAGATGGATTTGGGAGGTATTATATACCCCATATTTCTTAAATACTCCAGTTTGCCCGCAATATCATTAATGCTCACTAAACACACTTCCTTAATAATATTTTTTGGTCTCTATATAATTATAGCAAAAATAAACAATATTTATTTCATTTCCAGTAAAGCCACCGTAATATCATCTATTATGTCGTGCATACTGTGGCCGGAAAAGGACAAAGCCTTATCTACCAACTTTGATATTATGCTTGAAGGCTTTAAATTATTGTTTAAAAAATGCTCAACGATTCTGTCTTCACCAAACTGCTCATTGGAATTGTTTTTAATCTCAATAATTCCATCGGTATAAAACAACAATCTGTCCTTTGGACTAAGTTTTTGTGTTACTTCCGTATATTCAGGCTTATCCACCCAGTTGCTTATGGGTATTCCAGTTGCCCTCAATAACTTGTAATCATTGCCGCAAAATAAAATAGGAGATACGTTTAATCCGGCATTTGAGTATGAGATGCTATAGTCTGAAATATTTATAATTCCATAAAATACGGAAATATATAATTCATCCTCAAAACTGTTCTTGTTGAATTCCTCGTATAGCTGAGTCAATACCTTTGAAGGTGACAGAGAGGACTTGTCTATAGCAGCACGTAAAAACATTGTGAGCATGGATGCTGCAACACCATGACCTGATACATCAGCAATATAAATACCTACGTGATCTTGGTCAATCTCAAATATATCAAGAAAATCACCGCCGATCATTTCACAAGGCTTGTAAACATAGCTAAAACTTATGTTATCTCCTACAGACTGTTGCTTGGGGAGAAGGCTACATTGCAGTTTCCTGGCGATGGAGAGATCTTCTTTCAGCTGCACATTCTGTTTTTCCAATTCCCGGCTAAGCACTTTTAAGTCTGTTATGTCATGGAGTACCTCAATAACAGCTTCCACATTGTTTGATTCAAAACTTTTTAATGGCGAGCTTGTTACAGAAAAAACATGTCCATTAATTATTTCTTCTTTTCGATTGGGAATATTTTCACCTTGCAGGCTGGATATACAATTAGGGCAAGGTGAGGAACGTCCCAGAACTTCAAAGCATTTTCGGCCAACAGCGTCATAGCCCAAGCCGTCACGCATTGGTTTATTAACAAATAAAACTGTGCCGTCTCTGCTAATAACTCTGACCCAATCCTGCATTCCGTCAATTATGTCTTCTATGAAAATTGATTCTGATAAAGCGAATTCTTTAACCATATTGTTTGGCAATAATATCAACCTTTCGTATATCACTAAAACATACTTTTTTTAGATATACATATATTTTTATCATAGTTTTATTTTAACATAGTTTGTTTAAACCGTACTATTTAATCTTATTCTTGTCAATACTACATAATAAATTATATAGAAGGGATTAGATGGTGATAGCTGTATGAATTCAGACGGCAACGTCAAAAATATAAAATATATTGATTGTAATAATGCAACTGCAATGTTATATTTCTCCGATGCCCTGTATCAGACTTTAACAAATTGTAAAACAGAAGAATACCGGGATATTGTTATAGTATGTATCGGAACAGACAGATCCACGGGGGACAGCCTTGGTCCCATTATCGGCTACAAACTCAGAGGAATGAGTTATAGTAATGTACACGTCTATGGTGACTTGGAAAGTCCAGTACATGCAAAAAATCTGGAAGAAACAATAGGGATAATTTATAAAAGGTATGAGACGCCTTTTATAATTGCTATTGATGCTTCATTAGGGAGAGCAGAGCATGTGGGTTTCATTTCTGTAGGAAAGGGTTCTATAAGACCGGGTTCTGCATTGAACAAGGAACTTGAACCTATAGGTCATATGCACGTTACCGGGATTGTAAATGCAGGGGGTTTTATGGAGTTTATGATTCTTCAGAATACCCGGCTTGGAACAGTGATGAAGATAGCTGATATTATGGCAACCGGTATTAAATACGTAATGTGGAAGGTGGCTAGGGAAGATATGTTGTCAGGGAAAGGTCGGCAAATAGAAAGATGGAGTGTATGAAGTTAAAAAAGTAGTCCCCTATTAAGAGACTACTTTTTAATATTCTTCCAAATATTCTATAAGAATTTATTCCAGATTTTTCTATTTACTTAGTTCAGTCGTTGCTTGGGAAAAATATTTATATTTCCAAGTACATACTGTTTAATAGAAGCAGCATCAAATGCATTTATGATACCGTCACCATTAACATCGGCAGCCCACATGTCATCTTCAACCGGGAAATCATCAATATTACTAGTAAGATAATCTATCATCAATAAATGATCGGCATTATCAATAATATCATTTCCGTCCAAATCACCTACGAGCTTCCAACTGTAATCTACACTTACATAGCTGTTGTCACCGTCATTCTGAAGTTCAGTACCTGTGTATGATGAATATGTATTATTAATTTTGTCGTGAACCCTGAAGTTTTTTAAAGTGACAGGAGAACCGTCTTCCACTTCGTCTCCCACCATTAAATACCACTTGTACTTTTTACTCTTGTCCAAATTGAACTTGGTGATAAAATCTGTCATGTCAACCGCAAAGTTGCCATCGCAGGCAGTTCCGGCATCATTAAAGTCAAAAGGCTCTTCATAAATGAAATAATTTAAGCTGCTGGGAAAAAGATATGCTTCAGGCAGAGTTTTGTCCATAGCAGAATAACCCACGGCAATCCTAAGCTGATTAGCTTTTGCATGGCTCACCGTAAACTCAGCAATAAGCTGAGGTTCATAATCCCTTTTGGGAGTTATCCACTCCAATACATCCGTAAAAATAGGTTTTCTTGTGGAGCTGTTAAACTGACTGAATTGAGAACTTCTGTATAAACTGTCATAGGTAACATACCAAAAACCATCATAGCCGTAATTTGTTCCCCAACTGTTGGCTAGTTTAAAAAGACCCTTTTCTTCCGGCTGAGGTATTCCGTCACCATTTACATCGCCCCACCAAATATTGTCATCGTAACCTACTAGGGCCATTTGATGTCCGTAATCAACACTGTCAATCATGTAGTAAAAGTTTTTTCCAACTGCATAATCATCATTTACCGCAAGATCAGGATTATCCAGAATTACATTCGGATATTCCACAAAATTGTATATACCTGTATCAAAGGATAATACATAACCATTGTTCAATAGTTGTTTTATTCGATCTAAATTGTTTTCATTTGATTCTATATATCCGTACTTATCCATCCTGTAGTTTATTGCATTTTCCCATGAATCTAAATCTGTACTCAGTTTAAATCCATCCTCACCATCATCTACATACGGTGCATCATCCAATGTTGCACAGCCCGAATCCAAATACGATCTATATATTCCGCTCATAACTTCGGTGCCACTGGGTCCGGTACTTATACTATTAGCAAACTTGGGAGAAAAAACTTTATTTCCTATGGTATCATTTTTTGCATCCCATTGGCCTCCTGCATTTATCTTGGCAAGCCCCACCATATGTGTCATCATATAATACCCTGTGGACCAGGCAACGCAATCCCCGTTAATCTGAAAGCCTATATTGGGGAAACACTGCAAGGTACTGTTATCCACGGAGGAAGGAAGTGACTCTGGGTATATTGTATTGAGATCTACTGAGCTTCCCTGAACAATAACATTGTTCGGAGTACTGTCTGTGATAATTTCTTCTCCCACCTGAACCGGATCAGCTTCCACCAAAGGTTTGTTTTGCTGTTGGCGTCTGGTATTTATACGTTCCAAACCAATGGAATTCAACCGGATATTATTAACATCACCCGATGCTACTATGGCATTGTGTGATACTATTTTTATAGTGCTGTTTTGCGGTGAGCTGTTTCCTTTGGCATCAACAGCAACTACACAGAGATTAACGGTGTTGTTAAAATCAATAATAGGGCACTCAAATATACAATCGTTTGTAGTCCATTTCAGACTGCCATTTACGTAAATCTCATACAACACTGCTCCTGAATCATCAGAGGCTTCGTCCCAGGCTAGTTGGCAACTGGGCCGGGATTCATAAATTACCCTTAGGTTAGCCGGCGCCAGTGGCGGAGTAGTATCTGTATACTCAATATCGATATTTTCAAACCTTGCCGTACAAAGCTTGTTGGGGTCGGTTGACGTAGCGGCAAAACCTAAATATACTTTTGAACTCATAGCTATTGTCTGAGTATTTCCTATCTTTGTCCAGTTACTTCCATCAGTAGACATAAATGATTCGAAGTTGTTCCCCACCCTTTTTACTTTCAAATAAACGGGTGCAGTGCCGGAAGTACCCGCATCAGATGCAGTGGAACCCCCTGTCAGAGTCCTGTACTGGTATTGAATCTCATTGGATTTGGATAATGAAATAAATGCATTCTTACTATCTGTACCAAGACTCTCTCTTATCATGAGTCCTGCTTTAGCCAAAGTATCCGAACTGCTCTCCGAGACAATTTTTGCCTGGATTGTGCAGTCGCCATTTACAGGTATGTATGAATAAGTAAAGGAGTCCTCAGTATTAAATACACCTGACCCGCTTCCTGCAACAATTACTTTATCCGTAAAAACATCAACAGTGGAGTTTTCATTTGAATTACCGATATTCATGTAATCCCAGTAATTTTTATTAATAATACCAACTGCACCGGCTGGGATTGTTGTAAATCCAAGATTGAACATCATATACTGGATAAGAACTGCAAAAGCCAGCACCATACTTGCCTTTTTTAGCTTTTTTTTCATGTAGCCTCCTCAAAAATGTATAATAGAATATATTGGAAAAATATAACATATATATTTATACATTATTAGTAAAAAAGTGTCAAATATGAGTATAATTTACACATAAAGGAGGCCTTTTTTGCATACACAATTACTTAAATATTTTCTTTGAGCCATATTTATGGTGATTTTCCTTACCATGGACAGAATAAAGTAATTATAATATCATTTTCAGACTTTTTAAAAGTTATTACTTATAATAATATATAAGATGCATGACAGCTGGACTAACATTCTTATATATGCTATTTAAGGACTTTTAAGGAGGATTTTTATGAATAACAGGCACAGGGGTACCATGATTGTAGGGGTGGTACTGATATTATTAGGAGTACTTTTTCTACTCAGTAATTTCGGTATATTTGAGATTTATTTTGATATTTTTGATATAGGATTCCTTTTTGCACATTTCTGGCCAATGTTCCTTATAATTCCGGGGGCCATTTTCCATTACTCATACTTTACTGCAAAGACTCCGGATGCCGGATTGCTGGTGCCGGGAGGTATTTTACTGGTATCCGGTTTTACTTGCCAGGTTTCAATGCTATTTGATTTGTGGTCTTACATGTGGCCCGGTTTTATACTTGCAGTCGCAGTGGGGCTCTTTGAACTTTATCTCTTCGGTACAAGAGAAAAAGGACTTTTAATCCCTGTATTTATTCTGGGAGGATTATCGCTTATTTTCTTTACCTTCTCGCTGGGAAGTTCATGGATACTAAGAACCTACCTTATACCGGTTATACTTATTTTGGGTGGAATATTAATAGTAGCCAGAAATCGAAGAATTTAAGTACCTGATTGTTCATTAATTGCATATACTGTATTAGTTGTTTAAAAAGATTCTTGGGAGTTGCCCCTAAGAATCTTTTTAAAATAAATACATAAATACTTCTTGGCAAAATTAGGCCAGGGGACAGAGGTGTGTTTTTATGAGTAGCGGGGATGATATCAGAGCAAGACAGGAAGACCTTAAATGCTATATGTATAATGAAATACAACGTTTGATTTCCCTGAATACGGAGGCTACAGAAATCGGAGAGTTTGTGGATACACAGAAGTATAAACCGACAAAACATCAAAAGGCGCTTAAAATTAAAAAAAATTTTAAAAAAAGGTGTTATGCGAGATAAAATTTGGGAATATATATTGTAGTAATTACAATACCATGAGCCTGAAGGACTTTTTTGGCTCGATTAAACTAGGAGGGTAACTATGGATAAATACGTTTGTACAGTATGCGGTTATGTTTATGATCCGGAGGAAGGGGACCCGGACAGTGGAGTAGCACCCGGAACAGCATTTGAAGATATCCCTGAGGATTGGGTTTGTCCTCTTTGCGGAGTAGGCAAAGACATGTTTGAAAAACAATAGAAGCATATTAACAATAAAAACGTAAGCAGGAAAGAAACGGTTTTCCCACAGACAGAGGAAGACCGTTTTTGTTCGTAGACAGAAAATTTAAATATCAAGATTAGGGGGATGAAAAAATGTATAAGGGCAAGCCGATAATTGGAATTACTGCTGCATTTGATTACGACAAAAATATCAGTACTCTAAAGGACGATTATTATGAAGCAATTATTCAATGCGGTGGTTTACCCGTTATAATCCCTGTTACTGAAGAGAAAAGTGCATGGGTTGAGTATCTGGATATATGCAACGGATTTATACTTTCAGGAGGCCCGGATATCGATGCTGCGTATTTCGGTAAAGGTAATATGCCATATGCAAACGAGATTTCTCCAATCCGGGACAGCATGGAGATCTTTATCACACAACAGGCCATAGCTATGGATAAACCTATTCTTGGTATTTGCAGGGGCTGTCAGATAATGAATATTGCAGCAGGGGGAAGCATTTACCAAGACATATACGTTGAGTGCAGCGACGGAAACACATTGTTAAAGCACAGTCAGCAGGCTCCAAGATGGTTTCAGATACATGATGTTGATATAAACAAACCATCCTGTCTATACAATGTTTTTGGAATGGATAGTCTGAAGGTCAATTCTTTTCATCATCAGGCTGTCAGTCAAGTTGCCCCGGGGTTTATGGTGAATGCATGTTCCCGGGATGGCATTATTGAAGCGATAAGTAATGAAAATAAGAAATTCGTTCTAAGTGTGCAGTGGCATCCTGAGAATTTGTGGAGAAAGAACCGGACGCATTTAAAGCTATTTGAAAGGCTTGTTTCAGTATGTTAAAATAGTCCGAAGAACACTTTAATGTTTTGGTTAAAACAGAAGAAGCGGAGGTAAAGGATGCTTAAGACTGTAAATAAAAGGCTTGAAAATCTCCTTGGAGATTTTTACGACCCTGCAATGATATTACTTAAAACAATTGTAGTGCTGATAGTTGCATTTATATTGGTAAAAGTAGGCCGGGTAGTAATAAAAAAACTTTTTGATAAACAAAAGAAATTAAAATTTAAGATTGATGACAAGAGAATAGACACTATTTCAACATTGACTATAAGTATTTTTAAATATACTGTTTATATAGGAGCGTTGCTCATAATCTTATCGGGGATACTGGATTTGAAGGCAATACTGGCTGCAGCAGGAGTAGGAGGTGTTGCGCTGGGGTTTGGTGCCCAGAGCCTTGTGAAGGATACAATTTCAGGTTTTTTTATACTCCTTGAGGATCAGTATGCAGTTGGGGATACGGTAACTATTGAAGGCCTCACGGGTACAGTCGAACATATGGAGCTGAGAGTTACAAGGTTAAAAAATTTCACCGGAGACTTATATATTATTCCTAATGGAGAAATAAGAAAAGTTATTAACCATACCAGAGATAACAAACTGGTAATTGTTGATATTCCAATAGCTTATTCCAGTAATATGGCTAAGGTTACGGAAATTGCAAAAAAGGTTTGCGACAAGGTAAAAGATGAATTTGAAACATTTACTGAAAAACCATCCGTACTTGGAATAACCAGTATGGGTGAACAAAACATGAATCTCAGGATTACAGCACGGACGATCCCCAACCAACAGTGGGAGGTTGAACGTCATATACGTCTTAAAATAAAGGAAGAGTTTGAGAAAAACGGGCTTGAGTTTTTTGACAGAACAAGACTTATAAAGCCTGAATGAAAGGATTAATGAAAAATGCCTGATAAATTTTCGGTTGGTGATATAGTTGAAATGAAAAAACAGCATCCCTGTGGCAGCAAACAGTGGGAGATAATTCGTACCGGGGCTGATTTCAGGATAAAATGTGTTGGTTGTTCCCACCAGGTAATGCTGGCAAGGACAAAATTTGAAAAGAGCGTAAAAAAGATTATAAAACCAGTGGTATCTACCGAGGCGGATGTATAGGAAATCCATGTCATGGAAACACTTAGTAATATTATTAAATATTACAAAAGCACCTCTATCTTAGGATATTGGTTATGGAGGCTAAAATGGCAGATAATCACAATGTACAACCGTCACAAACATTTGAAACCATCATAAAAGAATACCTGCATCAGGGAAAAGAAAAGCTGGAAAAGGATTTGGCAGGTACCAGAGAAGCTATAAAGCTGATAGCCAGGGATAAGACCAGGAACTTCATGCGAACAATGGATATGGGGCTTAACCAAGAGGAAAGAGAGTGTTTACATTCACTTATAATAACAAGTATGTACCAATCTTTTTGCTATGGTTATGGTATAGGAAAGATAGAAGGAGAGACAAAACAAAAGGTTTGTCTTTAAATCATAGAGTATAGAAGCCGTTAAGAGCAATCTGAGATTTGCTTTTAACGGCTGTTTTATTTTTCCTCACATTAATAATATTTCATAAATATGGAAATAATAGATACATAACAAAGGGTTTAAAGACTAGAATAGGTGGTTATTATGTCAAAAGTAATTGATCTATCAAAAACCGTACATGATATCTGCAAAGAATATCCTGAAATGGTAGGTATTCTTAAAGACATAGGATTTGAGAATATAGCTACTCCGGGTATGTTAAATACGGTCGGTCGGATTATGACACTGCCCAAGGGAGCTTTTATGAAGGGTATAGAGTTGCAAAAGCTAAAAGAAATACTTGAAGGAAAGGGCTTTAGCATTAAAGAATGAAAGGTTGGTAGTTATGAGCGAAGTAATCAATAACAGGGAATACAGGCAAAAGGTTTTAAAAGAGCTTATTTCAGAATTGCACAGCGGTAAAAGTGTAGATGAAGTCAAAGAGCGGTTTGAAAAACTTATCGAAGGAGTTTCTCCTACTGAAATATCTGAAATGGAACATTCCCTTATGATGGACGGGATGCCCGTGGAAGAAGTACAAAGGCTTTGTGATGTTCATGCGGCAGTTTTTAAGGGTTCTATCGAAGAAATTCACCGGCCCCAAAAGCCGGAGGATGTACCGGGACACCCTGTCCACACTTTTAAGCTTGAAAATAAAAAAATAGAAAGTCTCATTGATAAAATCAAGACTGATATAGAAAAATTCCGAAGTCAGGATACACATGATAATATACAGAATCTCAGAAATGACTTTGAAAAACTTTGGGAAATAGACAAGCACTATTCAAGAAAAGAGAATCTTTTGTTCCCTTTTATGGAGAAGTACCAAATCACAGCACCTCCAAAGGTAATGTGGGGAGTTGATGATGAAATACGGGATGCACTAAAGGATGTAAAGGCACTTTTGGCGGATTACAGTAGCGTAAACAGGGAGCAGCTGGCAGACAAGGCGGAAGAGACGGCAGTAAGAGTAAAAGAGATGATTTTTAAGGAAGAGAATATACTTTTTCCAATGGTCATGGAGACATTGTCTGAAGACGAATGGTTCATTATTGAAGAAGGCAGCAGTGAAATTGGGTACTGTCTTTTGGACAACGTTGCTAAATGGGAACCTGTTAGGGTGAACGTGGTAAAAAAGGTTGAAAATGAGGGTGAGGAGCCTTCAAATAACGGTTATGTAAAGTTTGATGCAGGAATTATGTCTCCCGATGAAATTAATGCGGTTTTGAATACACTTCCTTTGGATATGACCTTTGTTGACAAGGATGGAATCGTAAAATACTTTACACAGGGTAAGGAAAGGATATTTGCAAGAACAAAGGCCATCATAGGCAGGGAAGTAAAAAACTGTCATCCTCCGGCAAGTGTTCATATTGTAGAGCAAATAGTAGAGGATCTCAGCTCCGGTAAGAAGGATCATGAGGATTTCTGGATAAGGATGGGAAACAAATTTGCGTATATCCGGTATTTTGCAGTTAGAAATGCCAAAGGTGAATATCTGGGAACTATTGAGGTTACCCAGGATATCAAGCCAATACAGGATATTACCGGTGAGAAGAGGCTTGCATCCTCCACATAAATAGAAAGTTTTTGTTTTAACACCTGTACTCCCGTATAAAATTGTATCAATGATTGCTTCTTTAGATATTTGCAATAGTTTCTAGCGGCTCAGCTTAGGATATTTTACCGTCGCTCACATTCATCGTCCATGATTCATTGTGTCACTAAAACCTACATCGTGATAGGTTTTCCGGTAAAATTCCGTCTTCGCCGAGAAACATCTGCAAATATCTTTAACCAAGCTTCCATTGATACAATTTATACTCACGTACAGGGCAACACCTTCTTTTTGTAGTATTAATCGCCTAAGCCTTCGAATTGCATATTATAATACTTAGCATACAAGCCGTCCTGCTTTAGTAAAGTATCATGTGTACCTCTTTCCTGAATTCCACTTTGGTCTATAACTATTATTTCATCGGCATTTCGGATTGTGCTGAGTCTGTGGGCTATCACTATAGTTGTACGGTTCTTTGCAAGATGTTCAAGTGAAAGCTGTATATGACGCTCACTTTCATTATCCAGCGCAGAGGTGGCCTCGTCCAAAATAAGGATTGGCGGATTCTTTAAAAATACACGAGCGATGGCTATTCTCTGCTTCTGACCACCTGAAAGACGTGTACCGCGTTCTCCGACATATGTGTCGTAACCATTCTCAAGGCTCATAACAAAGTCATGTATGTTTGCGTTTTTGGCGGCTTGGATTATTTCTTCATCAGATGCACCAGGTTTTCCGTAGGCAATGTTTTCACGGATGCTTCCTGCAAACATATAAACATCCTGCTGAACAATTCCGATACAATTCCTAAGTGACTTGAGTGTTACATCCCTTATATCTTTTCCGTCAATCGTGATTTGCCCGTCAGTAACATCATAAAACCTGGGAAGAAGGGAGCATAAAGTAGTTTTACCTCCCCCGGAGGGCCCTACAAATGCTACTGTTTTTCCTGCTTTAATAGATATATTTACATCATCCAGTACCTCCGAATCCTTATCGTATCTGAACGAAACATTATTGTAACTGATATCTCCACGTGGATTAACCAGTGGCTTTGCACCTTTTCTGTCCACTATTTCAGGTTTTGTCTCCACTACATCAAGAAAACGCCTGAAGCCTGAAAAGCCTTTCTGGAAGGCCTCTGTAAAGTTTATGAGGACATCTAAAGGATTGAGGAAAATACCTATATATAGCGCATATATAGCAAGGTCTGTGGCTCTTAAAGTACCTTTTGCTATAAAGTAACCTCCGCTTACCAGCACTACCGTGTACAGTAGTCCTTGAAAGAAGGAATTTCCGGCATGAAAGCTTCCCATTATTAGATAGCTGTCTTTTTTGGAATCCAGAAATTTCAGATTACTTTCTCCAAATTTGTCCCTCTCGATTTCTTCATTTGCAAAGGACTGTACAACCCTGATTCCTGAAAGACTGTCCTGCAAACGTGAATTTACCATTGCTATCTTCTTTCTGTTATCAAAGAAAACCGAACGCATTCTTCGATTTTTGAAAAGGCTGAAAATACCCATTATTAACGTAATAGCAAGCAAAATCAGCGTCATAGGGACATTAATCATAGCCAGAAGTATAAACGAGCCTATTATCTTTATAGCAGATATGAAAAAGTTTTCAGGGCCATGGTGGGCCAGCTCGGTTATATCAAATAAATCTGAAATGAGCTTTGACATCATTTCCCCTGTATTATTTTTGTCATAGTATGAAAAAGACAGCTTTTGGTAGTGGTCAAATAACTCCTGTCGCATGTCGCTTTCCATACGGGCTCCCATTATATGGCCCCAAGAGGTTATAAAATACTGGCAGTAATACCTGACTATATACATTATGACTAACCCTGTCCCGATAATCCACAGTGAACGAAGTATGTGAGCAGAGCTGCCTGTGAATACATCTTTTGTCAGCAGATTCAATATCTGCGGGAAAGCAAGGTCTATGGCAGAGGCAATAAGTGCGCAGAGCATATCAATAAAGAACAGTTTTTTATAAGGTTTATAAAACCTGATGAATTTTTTAAAAGTTTGCATGCGACCTCCTGAAAAATATCTGATGTTCTTATATTTTAATTTATATGATGTATTTTACCACACAAGTTGGTTTATATGGGCAAGAAATACACATGGTAAGCAACTTTTACTGTATAAAAATCCATAATGTTGATTATATTAAACTTGATAAAGGAATAAAAAGGAGAATACCGATGAGAAAAAGATTATTATCTTTAATATTGGCTTTTGTTCTGTCAGCAGGTATGATTGCGGGCTGTAAAAAGGAGGAGCCGTCTCCCAAAATGCCTTCACAAGGTACTGCTTCAAAAGCGTCAAAGGCTTCCAAGGCAAAATCAGCAAATATTAATATTTTTGTTAATAACCCTGAGTATGTTGACGCAATCAACGAATACCTTAAGGAATATAAAAAGAACAAACCAAACTTAACTGTAAATCTCAAAACCATTCAGTCGGATTATTCTCAAATACTTAAAACAAAAATCAAATCTGGTGATATGCCCGATGTATTTACAACTTCCGCAGGCAGTGAAATCAAGGAGTACGCAAAATATTCCTATGACCTTACAGGCCAACCTCTTGCAAAAGCTATGACAGACGAGGTAAGAATGAATATGTCCTATAAAGGAAAGGTTTATGGCTTTCCTATTAAGGAAAATGTGTATGGCCTGGTATATAACAAAGAGCTGTTTGATAAAAACAAGATACCTGTACCCAAAACCTTGGTTGAGCTGGAAGCTGCGGCTCAGAAACTGAAATCTGTCGGTATACAGCCTTTTTCTACAGGATATAAAGAACCATGGGTTTTCAGACATGTTTTTATGCATTTCTTAGATGCTTCAAAGCCGGATGACATCGAAGGGCTTGTGAAGAATTTTACTTCGGGAAAGGATAAATTTGAAACGTATCCCCTTATTAATGAGAATTTCTTTAAATTCATTGATTTAACAGTAAAGTACGGAGATATAAAGCCTCTTGAAACAGACCTGTCAGCAGAACTGGCTGATTTTGCAATGGGAAAGGCAGCAATGATTATAGGACAGGGTTCATGGGCCGAATCTGATATTCTAAATATTAATCCCAAGATGAAGCTGGGAGTTACCGGATACCCGGTAGACGACAAGACAGCAAATGCATTTATTGTGGCGGGAACTGAGCAGGCTACCAGGATATATAAGGATTCACCTGCTTTGGAGGAAGTTCTGGATCTATATAACTGGCTTTTTACTTCTGACTATGGCAAGAAGTGGTTTTCGAAAGTTGCTAAGGTTATGCCCCCCATAAACGGTGGAGATATGTCTAAAATGCAAATTGCAAAGGAGTTTGAGACCTACAAAAAGGACAATATGGTCGGAGATATGTATATAAACTATGTACCCGATGATTTTCATCAGAAGTTCGGAGAGATAATGCAAGGATATATTGCAAAAACTTATACTAAGGAGCAGGCAGTTAAGGAAATCGAAAATACCTTTAAGAAAACAGGTAAAGAAAAATAATACTCATCATAGTATTCTTTTAATCATATATGTAAGTAATAAAACAAATATGAAAGAAGGAATCGTATTATGTCAACTGTTGTAGTGGATATTCCAAGCACCACATTTGTGTCTTCTGCACAGCCAACTATTAACTTTTCGGTATATCCCACCATTTATTCAGGTACGGACACGCAGTATCAGAACTGTATAAGTTTGATGCAAATAGCATTGCCGTCATTGCCCGTAAATTTTGTTGACAGTGCTGTGCTTCAGCTGGCTGTCATTGCAAAAAGCGGTACCAATCCCAGTCCCGTTGTGGTAAATACAGTAATGGAACCTTTCAACAGAACTACTGTCACCTACAACACGCGCCCGGCTTTTACACCTACGCAGTCAAAAGTTGATGTTACAACAAATGACCTTTACAAAACAGTTGATATTGACATAACAGCTTTGGTAAACAGTTGGCTTAGCGGAACCGTTGCAAACAACGGCTTAGCCTTAACCAATTCTGACGGAACAACAACTGTTCAGTTTGGTACAGATAATATCTCATGGGAACCATATTACCCAAAACTAACAATTACATATTCAGGAACTCCTTCTGAAAATTCAGCAACAAACTTCTATTATTCACAGCTGGCACATATAATACAGCAAATTATAATGTTCTATCCTACCAATACGGTAACTGTGTTTACTAAAGGATTAACTGCTTCTTCTATAACCGGTACACCTTATCAGTTGTTTACTTCTTCGGTAGCAAAAAACGGAGCATTATTCATAGTTATGGACAACGGGCAGGAACAAGCGATTCCCCTTAATTCAATTACAGCAATATACACCGGAGATGGTACGGTATACAATCCTTCTTTTACATATCTTCCGGTACCTGCTTTTACCCCAGGCTATGATACGGATATTGTAACGGCATACTATGAATATTTGAACAGTAAAACTGATGTTGATATATATACAGGTTCAAATGTACATGCTACAGGGACAATATATAAAAATGAATACGGAATAATCGTACTGTCTGATGGCAGTGGTAATACGCCGGTATTTATTCCTGTTTTGCCGATAACTGCTACAATACCTGCAACAAGCCCATCTTTGGCTAAGGCAGAAAGTAGCAAGGGCCAGGTTTCTGTTAGTGTGGAAAATCAAATAGAAAAGGAAGTTAACCCGAAATAAAACAGAAGGGGTTGTTGCAAAATTAGTTTTTATCTTTTCTAGCCTGTATGTGAGTATAAATTGTATCAATGGAAGCTTGGTTAAAGATATTTGCAGATGTTTGTGGTTGAACATGGATATTTTACCGGAAAACCTATCACGATGTAGGTTTTAGTGAAACCATGAATCATGGACGATGAATGTGAGCGACGGTAAAATATCCTATGATGAGCCGCTAGAAACATCTGCAAATATCTAAAGAAGCAATCATTGATACAATTTTATACGGGAGTACAGGTGTTAAAACTCAAACTTTCTGTTTTGCAACAGCCCCTCAAATTATTCTATTGAATAAATTTCGAACAACGGGAAAGGTTTTAACTGATACAAAAGCAACTGCTATGCCAAGAATCAAACCTGAAACTACATCAGAAGGGTAGTGAACATAGAGATAAAGTCTTGAAAAAGCTATCATAGCAGCTGTAAACAACGCCCACAGACCCCAACGTCTGTTTCTCAAAAAGAGCACTACGGCGGCTGCAAAAGAAGACATGGTGTGCCCGGATGGAAAAGAATAATCCTGTGGTGATGACACCAGCAAATGCACACTCGTATTAACCCAACAAGGGCGCGCCCTTGCAATAACTGGCTTTAGGGTAAGATTACCTATAATCAGGCAAATAACCAATGCACCCATAACCATAATTCCTGTAGTCCTGTGTTTTTTTGATATAATAAGTAATATACCAATGATAAGCCAAACTGCACCGCTGTTTCCCATAAAAGTAAATACTTGCATAATTTTATCCATAATGGGTGAACGCAGATTGTTTTGTATAAAGTCCAGTATAAATGTATCTATATTTTGAATAGCGGAAAGCATTTTATCACCTCATTAGAAACTATTCTAACATATATAAAAGGAGAAAAACACTTTTTAAGTCATATGTACTCCGACTAATATTCAAAAAAAACGGGAAATAGATTTCAACTATTTCCCTTTTTATATATTATTTAAAAAATGCAGCAACAACTTTTGTAAGCAATTCTTTTTCAATGCTGTTTAATTGCTTTGTTTTCATTAAATCTATAATTTCAGAGTATTCCTTCTGCACATCAAAATCTGAAACTAAATCTGCTTTAGCTGACTGGCTGTCTGCACCATCAAGAGTTTCGGTAATATAAAGCATTTCGTTGGATATGTCAATTATTACCGTTTTCCTGAAGCAGGAATTATTATCAACCTCCCAGGTGGTAACACATTCATAGGCACCTTTTTTAATTTCTCTCATGGAAATAATACCTAATACCTCATCTATACCTTTGTTGGAAATAGCGTTCATAATTTCAGATGAATGTTTATAAAAAGAATACTCTATGTAGCCCTCTGTTTCTTTGAGATATGCAATAAGTTCAAAAATATCCATATTGGCACCCCTTAAAATTATTTGTATTACATTTATTTATCGGCTGAATATTCGTAAGCTATTAGCAACATTATACCTGAATTTACCTGTTACTTATCGATAATCTCCAACCTTCCCTCATCAATAAACTTCTGAATATGGGATACGTTTATTTCAAGAGAAGTTGCTACCAAACTGACCGATGACTTTGGATTGTCCTTTAAAAATTCTTTAATCCTCCGGAATTCGGAATCGTTTTTTTGACTGCAGCTCAAACATAATTGTTCACTGGTTAAGTATTGAAAGGTGCAGTTACACTCTTTACAGCGTTTAGGTTCAGCCAACGAATTTCCCTCCTGATAAAAAAATTAGACTAGGCATCTTCCGAGCTTAATTGTATATTTTTAGCCTTTACCCCCGGAATTTCATTTAATTTGCATTCCAGTTTCTCGATTTCATCGTCGGAGCCTATAAGATTAAGTATTATAAGGCCCTCATTAGAACAGCTGTTTTCGCTTGCATCATGTATCCCCAGGCGGGTTTTAATTATACAGCCGGACTCTGTTAGAACGTTTTGCATAAGATTTACATTCTGCACCCTGTTATTTGTAAGTACTGACATAATGTTATATTTTGCCATTGTATTGCCTCCTAATTGAATTTTATATAAGAAAAGTATACCCGTTAATTGTTATCTGAATCTGATGTAACGGGTGCATCAGGATTTTTAACTTCCAGAACATCAAGTATAAATATAAATATTGGAATACCTATAATAAGCCCCCATATTCCAAGTATATGTTCCGAAACTATTAATACTACAAATGTGTAAAACACAGGCAGTTTGGTTTTTTGTGACATAAGCTTTGGGTTTAGAATGTAGCTTTCAAGAGCATGGAGAATAACAATCAGTACCAGAACATAGACAATCATTGTAGGCCCGCCAATTTTTAAAGCTATCATGGAGAGCGGAACCAGTGATATTACCACACCTGCCACAGGTACCAGACCAAGAATAAAAATCATAAAACCAAGTCCGAAAATCTGTGGAAACTTAAGTATATAAAGCATTATCATGGACAATATGGCATTTATAAATGAAATAGTTATCTGAGTCTGAATAACCTTTCCGAAAGACTGGAGAAATTTTCGACCAAAGAACGAAAGTTCATCATAAACTACAGAAAGTTTACTGTTTTTAAAACCCGATGTAAATCTGACAATTCTGTTTTTTTCAAGTATAAAGAACAGACTTAACACAATAGCCATAACAATATCAAATGCCAGCTTACCTATGTTTGATATTGATTTGTAAAGAACTTCAAAATTATCCTCAATATACGAAGAAATCTTAATCTCCTTAGATAGTGAAATAATATAGTTCAGAGTCTCGTTTTCATAGGTTGTGTTAAAGAAGGTTGTGACCTGTCCTATAAGGGTTTTAAGCTCTGAGATAATAACTGGAATATACTTGTAAAGTACCAGAACGGCCAGTGTCACAGTCACAAGGTAAAAAGTTATTATAATTGCCTTCAGTAGTCTTGAATTAATGATTTTGGTCCGTTTAAAAACATAACTTTGAGCCGTATACCCCAGATATGCAAATATGAAGGTCAGTAGAAACATGTTAGCCATTCCTCGCATGAAGTATATCAAAAGTGCGAATGCTGCAAGGACAAGTACTCTCTTAGTTATTTTCTTGGAAAAAATGGATTTAAAGTCTTTCATAGTGTTGGCTATTCCTTATCGTTTATATTTGGAAATACATGTGAACTTATGCTTGTATTATTCTATGCAAAAGTGATGTACTAACTTATATAAATTATATATAAAGTTTATAAAGTAATAAAGTACTATAGTGTTAATTTTAAAATAAAAGGATGCACGTCAGTGAAGACGGGCATCCTTTTATTATTTATTACCTAGCATAAAGTTTGTTCTTACTGGTTAGGGTGTTGATCCCTGAATTCCTGGAATACTCTCTTAGTTATATTACCACCGACTTTACCTGCTTCTCTTGAAGTTAAATCACCATTATAACCCTCTTTGAGGTTTACACCAACCTGAGAAGCTATTTCATATTTCAAGTTTTCAAATCCTGAAGGTCTGTTATTACTATTGTTATTAGCCATAATTGAGTTCCTCCTTTGTGATTTTCACCTGTACGTTATTACCGGTGTACTAATATAATTTGCAATATTACTTAAAATATAACGGAAATTTATGTCTGCTTGCTGTCTCTTGCCCGATAATCAAGTGGCGTAAATACGCCACTTTGATTATTTACTGCTGCCGTACAGCCTGGTCACTTTCTCTGAAAAGAAGACTAATGCTGTACAGTCCTGCAATACCGACGATAACAAAAATTGCTCTTGTAATAAGTGAAGCGGGACCAAAAATTGCGCCAACAAGATCATAGCGGAATAACCCTACAGAAAGCCAGTTAAGAGCTCCGATTATAATGAGTACTAATGCAACTCTATCCAATGGTGTTCTCATATTACCAACTCCCTTCTTTTTTAAATTGAATTAGATTCTGTTACAATTCTATATTATTATTAAATAAACAGATTTTATTCAGTGGAAAAAAGATACCATAAATAAAATAACCGCATCTCCGTTTTTGGAAATGCGGTGTATTTGAATAACCGTCTGCTTTCGCAGAGCAGTTAGTACTGGAATATGAAGATTTTTGTTTGAAGATTCTTTCTTTAGTATAATATGAAATATTAAAAATATGTGTGATACTAAAATTTAACTTAAAATATATGCCCAACGGAGGGAAATTATGAAAAAAATAAAAATACCTAACCTACCGGATGGAAATGTTTCCTGCGTTCTATTGGATGCAAGAGCTCCTAAAAGACTTACTGATGAATTAAAAAATAGAAATATTGATATAATCCCGGTATTTGCTCATCCTGACGTATATGCTGCCGTAGCGTGCCATCCTGATATTATGTTTCACCATATTTCGGGAAATATTATTGTATATGCACCAAATACACCGTTACAGATAATAGATTTTCTTTGCAAAAAAGGCTTTGAAATGATAAAGGGAGAAACTTTCCTTCAAAATAAATATCCGGGAACTATTGCTTACAATGTTGCAAGAGTGGGAAACTATGCATTTCATAATACTAAATATACTGATCCCGTGATCAAAAAGTTGCTGGAAGAGCAGGAAATCCGACTGGTACATGTAAAACAGGGATATTCCAAATGTCTGACCTGTGTCGTTGACAGTAAAAGTATTATAACTTCTGATAGAGAAATTTATAGGAAAGCAGCAGCAGTGGGTCTGGATGTGCTCTTAATTGAACCCGATGAATCTATAAAGCTTGAACCTTTCGATATGGGTTTTATCGGAGGAGCATCAGGACTGATAGGAAAAAATAAACTACTTTTTACGGGAGATATAACTCTTCATAAAAATTATAAAGAAATAAATGACTTTTTAAGTTTAAAAGCTGTGGACATGGTTATTATTAAAGATGAACATTTGATTGATTTAGGGACAATCATTCCAATTAGTCAGGAATAGCTGCCATACAAATAATCTTAATGTGTGTAGTACCTATAAAATAGGCGATGCATATAATGTAACATAACTTAGAATAAACTGTTAAATGCCTATTGAATACAACATTATACGAAAACATATACTACACACGAAGGGAAGTGAAGTTGATGCAGTATCAATACCTCTCAATAGGAGTTAATGATAGCGCAGAAAACGTAATACAGCATATAGATAAGGAACTTCAGCAGTTAAAGGAAAAAAGAATCAATTACTCAATAAAAATGGTTGATATTGAAGGTGCAACTTCCGTCCTATGTAATTTGGAGGAGGAGGGATTGTTTTCGAAAAAAACCAGTCAGTATGAGCTGTTAAAATACCATATATCCAATGCACTTGCGGACTATATAATCCAGCAGTACGAGGAAAAGCTTCTAATCAGGATAATAAACAGCAACTATGGTTATTTTAATTCAGTAGATAAACGGGAAATATTGGAAATATGCAAAAGGATTATCAGAAATGATGACAAGGTTTTTTTTAATACACTTTTTCAAATACGCAGAAGGAATCTCATTGTAAAGAAGCTTTTAGAATACTTTGAAGGTTCTAATAGTATTATCCTTGACGGATTTGTAAATTTCAGATTAAAAGATTATAACAAAGAGCTGGAAGAAATCATTGATAATGCAGTTGATGACTTCTTGATTGAACGTGAATATAAGGAGTTTATAAGGCTTTTGAAATATTTCGTTGAAATACAGGATTCCAAATTCAATGTTGTTCATGTTGTTATGGAGTATGATGATAACTACATGCTTTTGGATGACAAAAAGCATGAAATAACCAATGAATGTATCCAGGAATTTGTAACTGAACTGTCTGAGGCGGATATAAGCCATGATGACCTTTTGGTCAGTTCCCTCATAACACTGGCTCCTAAAAATATAGTAGTTCATAACTGGGAGAGGTTTAAAAATAAGAAGCTTCTTGATACTATTAAAAATGTTTTTTCAGGAAAAGTTGTTTTATGTAACGGATGCGACATATGCTCAATTGTAATGGTAAAAACAGACAGCAAAGAATAATATTTACAAATGCCGGGAAAAATAGTAATATAGTACTAGACCATTTAAGGTCATTATATATTGACAAAGAGTCGGTATATAAATACAATATATTGTGTAATTACAATATATTGATAATAAATAACATGTATTAGCAGCATTGCTGATATTGCTTATTTTAAATGTACAAATGACAAAATATAACTTACTTACTAAAGACAAATAACAAAATTACAAAAGAAGAATGTCCGGGGAAAAGAAAAGAGAGTCTTGTGACTCTCTTTTCCCTTTTTACGCATTTTGTGCTATATTAATATAACAAGGATACACTAAGTAAGTACAAAAATAATAAAATAAACGGGAAATTCTTAGGAGGAGTACTTTTTGAAAGTAATAGGATTTGTAGGCCCGAGTGGGACAGGCAAAAGTCATAGAGCTTCATGGGTTGCCAGAGAACGCGGAACTGATTTTATTATAGATGACGGGCTGCTTATAAAGGGCAATCAGATTATCGCAGGTGTTTCCGCAAAGAAGGAAAGCACTAAGATTGCCTCCATAAAAAGAGCTTTATTTACGGACAAAAAGCATGCGGAAGATGTTGCAAACGCACTTGTTCTGTACAATGCACAAGCACTTCTCATACTGGGAACCTCCGACGGGATGGTAGAATCCATAGCTGAAAAGCTTGGAATAGGCCCTGTAGATGAGAAAGTATATATTACAGATGTTGCCAGTGAATATGAAATCAAACAAGCTTTGGCTACCAGACGAGAACAGGGAAAGCATGTTATACCTGTGCCTACCTTTGAGATAAAGAAGGACTTCTCGGGTTATTTTCTTGACCCCCTTCAGATATTCAGACGAAAAGGAAAAGGTAGCTATCAGCTGGTAGGAGAAAAATCTGTTGTTCGTCCCACATTCAGTTATATGGGAAATTATACCATATCAGATTATACAATTTATCAGATAGTTGAGTACGTAACTGCAAATATTCCGGGTGTATCAAAAATATCCAGATTCAGGGCAGAGAACAGGCCGGATGGAATATATATTGAGATGGATCTGATTCTTATCTATGGTTATATGATTAAGCCTCTTTTAAGAGAGGTTCAGGAAAAAGTAAGTGAACGGATAAAGCATCTGACTGCACTTAACATCCAGAGAATGAATGTTGTGGCTAAGAGCCTTGTGGTTGAGAATAAGAAATAAAGGATAATTGTTACATGTGTGAAGAATCTAAACGCATTACACCCGAAGAAGCACTAAAACACTGCAAGCATGAGACAAGGGGTAAGCTGAAAATCTTTATCGG
Organism: Bacillota bacterium; assembly: GCA_023443515.1. Lineage (GTDB taxonomy): Bacteria > Bacillota > Clostridia > Acetivibrionales > DSM-1351 > Ruminiclostridium. The sequence continues at coordinate 14,466 of JAEZUC010000051.1, read as the reverse complement.
TTACGCACCGGGAGTCGGAAAAACCTACTCTATGCTCAATGAAGGCAACAGAAGGGCAAAGAGAGGGAAGGATATTGTCATCGGCTATGTTGAATCTCATCAAAGAGAAGAGACAGACAAACAAATCGGGGAATTAGCAATAATACCGAGAAAGAAGATTGAATATAATGGCGTGATTATGGAAGAAATGGACACGGACTCCATTATAGCACGGAAACCACAAATAGTTCTGGTTGACGAGCTTGCACATACAAATGTACCCGGTTCAAAAAACCAGAAGCGCTATGAGGATGTAGAAGAAATTCTTTGTCATGGAATTAATGTAATAGCAACCTTAAATATTCAGCACATGGAAAGCCTTAATGATGTGGTAAGGCAAATAACCGGCATAGCAGTGCGGGAGACTATTCCCGACTATATCGTAGAAAAAGCTGACGAAGTCGTCGTTGTTGACATAACTCCTGATGCCCTTCAAAACAGGCTTAAAAGGGGAAATGTATATAATCTGGAAAAGGTACCACAGGCCCTGAAAAACTTTTTTAGAAAGGGCAACCTTAATGCTCTCAGGGAATTGGCGCTACGCCAGACTGCCGAAGAAGTCGACGAAGATCTTGAAGAGTACATGAAGGAGCATGGTATTAAGGATAACTGGCGTATTGTAGAAAGGGTTATGGTATGTATCGGCCCAAGTCCTTCAGCAAAGAGACTGATACGCAGGGGAGCCAGAATAGCAAGAAGGTATAAATGCCAATGGCTGGTGGTAAGTGTAGACTGTACACACAGATTTGCTCCTGAAACCACATCTAAACAGCTTGAAATGCTTGAAAACTACCACAAGCTTGCAAAACAGCTTGGAGCAGAGGTTGAGAGACTAAAAGGTAGAAGCGTATCCGGCGAACTTGCCAAGTTTGCACATGAAAGACATATAACTCAGATAATTATCGGTCATTCCAGAAGGACGAAGCTACAAACATTACTGCGTGGCTCAACAGTTTCAAAATTATTAAAACAGACAAAGAACATAGAAGTTCATGTGATTCCCAACGACTTATAGTATACACAAAAAAACTGCCCTTAAAGATTATATCCTAGGACAGTTTTTTATATTCTATTATTTTATTTTCTCGGATATCTCAATATTTGCTTTTAGTACGTTGAAACGCGGTTCGCCGAATATGCCAAGAGTCCTTCCCGTAGTATATTTCTCTACGATTTTTTCTAAATCACTAATACTAATACCAGTAGCTCTAGATATTGCGGGTATCTGAATTTTGGCTGCCTCGGGACTTATATCAGGGTCGAGACCCGAGCCGGAACTTGTTAGCAGATCTGTAGGAATGTCTTCTTTTTTTACTTCCGGGTTTGCCTTTAAAAAAGCATCAATATCCTGTTTTACTCGTTTTTCAAGTTCAGGGTTGGACGGGGCAAGGTTGGTAGAGCCTGAACCGGGCCCGGTATAGGCAATTTTTCCATGTTCGTCCGGACGCTTATCCTTTGGTTTATAAGTATTGTAATTTACTGCGGAAATTCTTCCGTGAAAGAATCTGATATCGGTAAAACTCTGGCCTAGTAGCTCGGAACCAACCTGCTTACCGTTAGTTTCCATAATACTGCCGTTTGCCTCATGGTGGAACAACAGCTGACTTATCCCGGTCATAGCAAGGGGATATATTAATCCACAAATTATAAATAAAGCAATAGTAATTGTTACAGCTCGTAAAAGTACTTTCATAAATTGCCTCCTTAATACATTAACCCAAATTTAAAGCTTTCAGAATAGGACTTATTAAAACATCTATCAGTTTAATTCCTATAAATGGTACTGCCATCCCTCCCAAACCATAAATCAGCATATTTTTTGTAAGCATGGCTTCGGCACTCATAGGCTTATATTTAACACCCCTCATGGCAATGGGGATTAATGCGGGTATAATAACGGCATTAAATATCAGTGCCGAAAGAATTGCGCTATTGGGAGTTGAAAGCCCCATTACATTCAATACTCTCATTTGGGGTATCGATAATGTAAACATAGCCGGAATAATGGCAAAATATTTTGCAACATCATTTGCTATACTGAAGGTGGTCAATGAACCCCGGGTAATAAGGAGCTGCTTACCGATTTCCACAACTTCAATAATCTTTGTGGGGTCGGAATCCAAATCAACCATGTTTGCAGCTTCCTTTGCGGCTGCAGTACCGCTGTTCATGGCAAGACCCACATCAGCCTGTGCCAGCGCAGGAGCATCGTTCGTTCCGTCACCTGTCATTGCTACAAGCCGGCCCATAGCCTGCTCCCGTTTTATTACTTCGATTTTATCCTCCGGCTTGCATTCTGCAATAAAGTCATCAACTCCGGCTTCTTTTGCAATCGTCTCTGCAGTAAGGGGATTATCCCCGGTACACATAATTGTTTTTATCCCGATTTGGCGCAAACGCTGGAACCTTTCAACAAGGCCTGGCTTAACAGTATCTTTCAGGTATATGACTCCTATTATCTCCTTGTCAACGCACACAACAAGAGGTGTTCCCCCAAGTTTTGAAATTTTATCTACATTTGCTTGAAGGTCCTCAGGAACAATTCCTCCATGCTCTAAAATATATTTTCGAATAGTATCGGAAGCACCTTTTCTTACCAGTGTTCCATTGGGCAGATTTAGACCACTCATCCGTGTCTGACTTGTAAACTCTATATTTTCGGCTTTATCGTACTCTGATTTGTCAATGGTGACTCCCTGCTTAGCTGCCAATTCCACAACAGAACGACCTTCAGGAGTGTCATCCTTCAAGGAGGCAATTACAGCAAACCTTGCTATGTTTTCCTGTGTGGACTTGCCCACGGGAATAAACTCTGCCGCCAGCCTATTTCCATAGGTAATGGTTCCAGTTTTATCCAGTATCATTGTATCTATGTCTCCGCAGGCTTCAACGGCTTTTCCTGACATGGCAATAACGTTGAAACGGGTTACCCTATCCATACCGGCAATCCCTATGGCAGATAAGAGACCTCCTATGGTTGTAGGTATCAGACAGACAAGCAAGGCAATTAGAGATGAAACTGAGATTGTTACACCCGTATAATGAGCCATTGGGTAGAGTGTTATAACCACTATCAAAAAAATTATGGTCAGGCTTATAAGAATTGTTGATAGGGCTATTTCATTGGGTGTTTTCTGCCTTGAAGCACCTTCTACAAGGCTAATCATCTTATCAAGAAAGGATTCTCCGGGGGTTGCCGTTATTTTTATTTTCAGCCAATCGCTGTTTACCTTGGTTCCACCCGTTACAGAGCTAAAGTCGCCACCGGCTTCCTTAAGTACGGGAGCGGATTCACCTGTAATGGCTGATTCATCAACGAATGCAAGGCCTTCCACAACCTCACCGTCATTTGGAATAATATCCCCGGGTTCGCATAAAACGATATCTCCTTTTTTTATCTCATTGGAGCTCAAAATCTTAATGCTGCCATTTTTGTCTACAAGCTTTGCTTTGTTATCCTTCTTAGTTTTCTTCATACTATCAGCTTGAGCCTTACCTCTGCCTTCGGCCACGGCCTCGGCAAAGTTGGCAAAAAGCAGGGTTATAAACAAGATTGCAGAAACTATTCCGTTATACAGAGAGTTTCCGTTCTTTTCAACAGCATTCGGAAATATTGTAAGAATCAAGGTGATGATAAAGCCTACCTCTACTACAAACATCACCGGATTTTTTACCATACCTTTAGGATTTAGCTTTTTAAATGAATCCTTTAGTGCATTTTTTAGAATACCCTTTGTTACCCAGCTTTTTTTCTTTTTTGATATATCTTTCATGTCATTATCCTCCTATCTTCCCATAGTCAGTTGCTCAGCAATGGGGCCTAAAGCCAGTGCCGGAAAGAATGTTAAAGCTCCCACAATCAGTACCACCGCTACAAGAATAAATGCAAAAATGGCTTTATCCGTTCTGAAAGTACCTATTCCGGCAGGTACAGGCCTTTTAGCCGCCAAAGACCCTGAAACGGCAAGTAATAAAATAATAGACAGATAACGGCCTGCAAACATGACAATGGCTGTTAGAATGTTCCAAAAGGGTGTATTATCCACCAAACCTTCAAACCCCGAACCGTTGTTAGCCGCCGATGACGTAAACTCATAAAGAACCTGGGATAATCCGTGGAATCCGGGGTTGGTTATCGCCGATAATCCCTGATGTGATATAAGAGAAATTGCAGTAGGCATTAGGATTATAAAAGGATGAATAAGAATGGCTATAGCAATTAACTTCATTTCCCGGCCTTCTATTTTCTTACCAAGAAATTCAGGAGTTCTGCCCACCATCAGACCGGAGAGGAAAACAGCCAATATTGCATACATAATAATATTCATAAAGCCGACGCCTTCACCGCCGAACACAACATTGAGCATCATTTGGAACAGTGGTACCAGTCCCCCCAGCGGTGTAAGGGAGTCGTGCATGTTATTGACTGAACCTGTAGTAAATGCTGTAGTTACGGTAGTAAAAAGTGAGGATTGGGCTATTCCAAACCTTACCTCTTTTCCTTCCATATTACCCATGGACTGGCAGAGACTTGCATCGGCAAGAATCGGGTTACCTCTTGCTTCTGCAAAATAGCATACTGGTAAAGCTATCAGAAATAAAACTGACATAGCGGCAAATAACACCCACGCCTGCTTTTTGTTTTTGAGCATTATACCAAAGGAGTAAACAAGGGATGCAGGAATTAACATCATAGATACAATTTCAATCAAATTGGAAAGAGGAGTCGGGTTTTCAAAAGGATGTGCGGAATTTGCTCCGAAAAATCCTCCTCCGTTAGTACCTATATGCTTGATTGCTTCCATACTGGCAACCGGGCCGAGTGGAATATCCTGATAGCTTCCCTGCAAGGTAGTTATAGTTTTTGTTCCCTCTAATGTCTGGGGTACGCCCTGCCACACAAGAATCAAGGTAACAATAAATGAAAGGGGCAAAAGAACTCTTGTGATGACACGTACCATATCTACAAAAAAATTCCCCACTGTTTCCGACTTGCCGGTAATACCCCGAATAAAAGCAGCTGCAACTGAAAACCCGGACGCAGCTGATGTGAACATTAAAAAGGTAACCGCCGCCATTTGAGTGAAGTATGTCATTCCCCATTCTCCGCTGTAATGCTGAAGATTGGTATTAGTAATAAAACTTATCGCTGTATTAAAAGCAAGCAGCGGATTCATGCTTTTATTTCCGTCAGGATTCAGTATAAGGACTCCCTGAAGCCTGAAAAGCAAATACACAAGTACCAGCATTACCAAATTTGTTGCAACAAAGGAAACAGCGTACTGTTTCCAGCCCATTTCAGATTTTTTAATCCCTGTAAGCTTGTATATAACCCTGTCAATCCTATCAAAACATGGATCTATAAAGGATTTTTCACCTGATATAACCTTGTAAAGATACTTTCCCGTAGGTATGACCAGAATCATAAGTATAACTAGCGTTATAAATATTTGAATAATTTCCAAAGAATTAACCCCCCTGAATTTGAAATTTTTATGTTTTCCATTTTCTTGCTGTATGTTTGATTATAATTCCAAAAGGCTTTATTACTAAAGCTTGAGAATTCCCAATTCAGTCTTCTGCTCATACCTTAAAGAACTGCCATATGGATTTACCACACTTACTCACAGCATTATCTCGTATTTTTTAAGTAATGCAATAGTATGGGTTGTTGATAAAAAACGGCCTAAACAATATACTAATTCTAAACATTAATCAGAGGAGTAAATAATGATTAAGACACTAAAAGGGAAGGTTTCGCTACTATATTTAAGTCTCGTTATACTTATTGCTATTGTCGGGATAACTGCTTCAGTGAATCTGTTTAAGTTAAGCAGAGCCATTGATGGCCTTATGATATCCAACTACAAGAGTATAAATGCTGTCAATATGATGATAGAAGCTATAGAACGCCAGGACAGCGCAACGCTATTATATATAAATGTTGACACCCAAAAGGGCAAAGAGATTTTTACAAAAAATAGCGAAGTATTTTTAAAATGGTACAATATTGATTCCAATAATATTACTGAAAAAGGGGAAAAAGACATAGTAAATGCCCTTAAGTCATCCTACACAACATATATGAAGCTTTTCCTTGATATAGAAGAAATACGTAGCCAGCAGGGTATTAAAAAAGCTAATGAATTTTTCAATACCGAAATGAGCCGGGAATTTATAAATGTTAAAAATTCTCTCAAACAATTAAGCCTGCTGAATGAGAAGTCAATGTTCAAGAGTAAGGACGCAGCTACCAAACACGCTCAGGATTCTATGTATCTTGTCCTTGGAATATCTGCGGTTGCGTTTATAGGAGGGTTTGCAGTCTCCAGATACTTTACGGAAAGATTTTTAAAGCCTGTAACATTTCTGACCCAGACAATGAAACTTGTCAAAGCAGGAGACCTTAATCAGGAGGCAAATATATATGCTAAAGACGAAATAGGAGAGCTTTCGATAGAATTTAACAATATGACTAAACGTCTGCAACAATATGAGCAGAGCACCATGGGAAGGCTTCTTGAAGAAAAAAACAAGTGTGTGGCAATTGTTAAATGTATTTCAGACCCTCTGGTGTTTCTTGACACTAATTACAGAATAATCATATTGAATGATGCTTTTGAGAATATATTCAATGTCAAAGAGGAAGTATTGACAAACAAGCACTTTCTTGAGGGAATAAGAAACGGAGAAATATTTGATTTTATATCAAATACGTTCAAATCAGGGGATGAGACCCAACAAAAAATATTTTCCCTTAGGGCAAACCAGGAGGATTATTATTTCAATATCATTGTATCAACCGTTAAAGATAATAACGCCAATCTTTCGGGTATAATAGCAGTTTTTCAGAATATTACACATTTAAAAGAGCTGGAAAAGATAAGAACTGATTTTATTGCCACAATATCTCACGAGTTTAAGACACCACTGACATCAATTGTAATGGGAACAGATATATTGTCTGATGAAGGAATGGGGCATTTGAACGATGACCAGAAGCAAATTATCAAGGCTATACGTGAAGATAGTGACCGTCTTACAAAGCTAGTGAATGATTTGCTTGAATTAACAAGAATTGAGTCAGGAAAAGCAATATTCAAAATTAAGGAATATGCAATTGATGATATTATCGAATGTGCCATAAAACCCTTTTATCAAATTGCAGAGCATCAGGATAAATCCCTATACTTCAAGTGTGAAGAGGAAATGCCTCATGTTATAGCAGATTTTGAGAAAATTACATGGGTTCTGAATAATCTTATTTCAAATGCTTTGAAGTATACCAATGCCGGAGATGAAATAATTATAAACGCTTATGTAAATAAGGAAAACATGATGTGTGTTACCGTGAAAGACACAGGATTAGGTATTCCGGAGGAGTACATTGATAATATATTTGAGAAGTTTGTACAGGTTAAGGACGCTGACTTTGAGGTAAGGGGCACGGGATTGGGGCTTGCAGTAGTAAGAGAAATAATAGAAGCACACCATGGAAATATATGGTGTGAGAGTCGTCTTGACGTCGGAAGCAGTTTTGGTTTTACACTGAATATAGCAGGGAGGGACAAATATTAAATGAAGAAAGTTCTTGTAGTTGATGATACGAAAAATATCAGGATGATATTAACAAAGTGTCTGGAACTTGAAGGATATGAGGTCTTGGCTGCAAGTGATGGAACACAGGCCTTGGAGTTATTTATGACCCATACCTTTGACTTGGCCTTCCTTGATATAAAACTTCCGGGGGTAAGAGGAACTGAGGTTTTAAAGAGGATAAGGGAAAACGGTATAAAAACACCGGTAATAATTATCACCGCATATGCAACAGTCAAAAATGCCGTGGACTGCACCAAATTGGGAGCAGTTGCATATGTCCAGAAACCGTTTTCTGCAGATAAAATTAGGAATGTACTAATGGAATTTGAAAACTTTCGTTTATGTAGCAAAAATGAAGAGAATTCAGAAAGTTTTCTTTCAAGTGCAAAGGCTTACCTTGATGATAATGACTATGAAAAATCATTGGAATTGGCTCAAAAAGCTCTTGCAAAGGATATTGAAAATCCGGAGATATACTTGCTGATAAGCAGGGCTTACAGAGGACTTGGAAATGAAAATGGTGCAGAGAGGTTTTATCAGTTTTATAAGACATTTATGGAAAAATAAAAAAGAGAAAGGTGAGAAAAATGAATTGCAGACATTTTGAAAAGGCAAAACTTCTAAAACGTATAAAAGGTATTCAAGGCTACTGTGGCTTGCATAAAACTGACATCCTTAACTACCATAAAATAAACTATTTTCCTTATTTTAAATGCAAAAGTAAAAACGGTAAAGTTTATGAGGGTTGCTCGGGTGAGATTATAGATTAATACAAATGATATTGAATAAGTGGGAAATATAGTATACAATCTGTTTGGATGGTATTTAGATGGTGTATGGAGGATAAATGAATAATGGATACAGAAAAGATAACCATTAATTTAGGTGCAGTTGATTTAGGGCATATAGACCTTTTGGTAGAACAGGGTTTCTATTCAAATCGTTCTGATTTTATTAGAACGGCTATAAGGGGGCAAGTGGCAAAACATGCTGACGATATAAAGGATTCATTAAAACCCCAGTTTGATAAGCTACCTAACACTGCAGAATCAGAGTATTCGGAAACTAGTATATTTATAACTACAGGAATTGTAAAGTTAGGTATAAAGGAACTAGAAGGGTTTAAGGCTAAAAAGGTAAAAGTTAACATTAAGATGGTGGGAATGCTTATTATTGACAAGGAAGTATCTGTGGATTTAGCTAAAGAAACAATAAAAAGTGTAAAAGTATATGGAATAATCCGTTGCCCCGAGGAAGTAAAAAAATTAATATTAAATCATTTATAGTGTTAAACAACTATATGCAGTTCTCAATTAAAAGTTATCGCTGATATTTTTATTGGTGATAACTTTTTTTATACTTGGATGGTATTTGTCATTTCTAGTTATAATTTCGATATAATAAGGTTAAAAGTTGGTATAATAATACTTAGGAAAATAATTGCAAGTGAGAAAGGAAAATGACTATGCTGAACTTTGATATGCATATACCAACCAGAATTATATTCGGTAAGGACACCCAAAAAGAAATAGGCAGATTGATTAGACCATATACAAAAAAAGCACTTTTACATTATGGCGGAAATAGTATTAAGAAGAGTGGATTATACGATCAGGTAGTTGCTTCCCTTAAAGAAAATAATATAGATTTCGTTGAGCTGGGGGGTGTAGTTCCCAATCCACGACTGTCTTTAGCTGAGGAAGGAGCTAAACTTTGCAGAAAAGAAGGAGTTGACCTGATACTTGCAGTAGGTGGCGGAAGTGTAATAGACTCTGCAAAGGCGATAGCAATAGGTGCTTGCAATGATGACATATGGAAGTTTTATGAGGAGGGCGGTGAAATTAAGGGTGCTCTGCCGGTTGCCACTATTTTGACAATACCGGCAGCAGGAAGTGAATCCAGCCCCCACACCGTAATCACTAATGAAGAAAAACAGATTAAAAAGGGGTATGGGAGTAATTTCCTTAAACCTGTTCTTAGTATAGTAAATCCGGAATTGTTTTTTACACTTCCTAAAAACCAAATCGCCAATGGCGTAGCTGATATGATGAGCCATATTTTTGAGAGATATTTCACAAATACTACTCATACAGACCTTACAGATGGCTTGTGTGAAACAACTCTTAAAGCCATTATGAAAAATGCATTAATAGTTTCACAGAACCCAGAAAACTATGATGCCTGGTGCCAGGTTGGTTTTGGAGGTACTATAGCCCACAATGACATACTGGGGCTTGGAAGAGCGCAGGATTGGGCTTGCCATGATATGGAACATGAGCTAAGTGCCATATATGATATTGCACATGGGGCAGGTCTTGCAATATTAACTCCTGCATGGATGCAGTATGTTTATAAGACAAACATTAATATGTTTGTACAGTTCGCTGTTAACGTAATGGGCGTAGAAGGCAGCTATCGTGACCCTGATGCCATTGTAATGGAAGGCATCGCAAGACTCCGTGAATTTTATAAAAAAATTGGTCTCCCGGCAACTCTCACAGAAATGGGTATTGAAGAAAGTAGGTATAAGCTTATGGCCCGAAAAGCGACCGGAGAGGCATACGGAAAAGAACATTCAATCGGAGGTCTCAAAAAACTTTATTGGCAAGATGTACTTGAGATATACAAGCTTGCAAAGTAAAAAATGTATAATCAAATAACTGGTTACTGAAATAAACCCTGAAAGGCTGGTAATTGAAGCTTTTTGGGGTTTAATTATTTTCTTTTGGGTAAAATATTATCAATTTTGTTTATTTTAACATTAAAATGCAAATAACTAAGATTGTTATTAAAGAAAATAGATTACGGTGATGACGCTATGTATAAAAAAGGCTCAAAAAAGTATAAGGCGAACAATACTAAAAATGGTACCGGGCAAGCTGGAAATCCTTCTCAAACAAAAAAAATGACGTTGTCTTTAGAGGAAAATATATCGCTGTTCAAAAACATATTTAGGGATGATCAGACACTTATAACAAGGGAATTTCAGAATAAATCTGTTAAGGAAGCCAAGTGTTGCATTGTTTATATATCCGGAATGATTAATACAGAGGTTGTAAATGAAAATATCATTCAACCTGTTTTACGTAACAATCTGTCGGAAGACATTGATGTTAATAATCTGTTGGAGGCACTAATGAAAAAGGTCATTGTGTCAAACAATGTTAAAATGGAAACAGATATTAACAAGATGGTGAGCTCCATAATTTCAGGGGATACCCTTCTAATTTTAGAGGGGTATGATAAAGGTCTGGTTATTGGGTCTGTAGGTTGGGAAAAAAGGTCGATTATGGAACCTGAATCCTCAAAGGTTGTACGGGGCCCAAGAGAAGGTTTTACAGAATCGATTACGGTAAACCTTTCATTGATACGTAGGAAAATTCAAAACCCTGATTTGAAGTTCAAGTTCAGGGAAGTGGGAGAAAGAACGCATACATCCGTCTGTATATGCTATGTGGAAGGTTTGGCAATAGAAGAAGTATTAACTGAACTAGAACAACGTTTAAATAAGATAAAGATTGACGGAATTTTAGATTCGGGGTATATTCAGGAGCTTATTAAGGATGCCCCCTATTCTCCATTTGAGACTGTAGGAGCATTTGAGAGGCCGGATGTTGTAGCGTCTAAACTTCTTGAAGGGCGTGTTGCTTTATTTGTAGACGGAAGTCCCTTTGTATTAACGGTGCCATTTACTGCCGGGGAGAATTTTCAGGCAAGTGAGGACTATTACAATAACTATATTTTTGCAAACATAAATCGTTTAATAAGAGGCTTTACTGCGGTAACTTCTACCACTATACCGGCTATATTTTTGGCTCTTGTGACATATCATCAGGAGATGCTTCCGACTCCTCTTTTGATAAGCATTTCTTCTTCCAGAGAAGGTGTTCCTTTTCCAACATCCCTTTCACTGTTTATTATGCTATTTATATTTGATATTTTAAGGGAAGTCGGTACAAGGATGCCCGGCCCTGTAGGACAGGCAGTAAATATTGTGGGTACTTTGGTTTTAGGACAGGCTGCAGTTCAGGCAAAACTGGTCAGTGCCCCGGTAATTATAATTACCGCACTTACGGGAATTACAACCTTGATAAACATGAACATAATTGGCTCAACTATTGTATTCCGTACCTTTTATTTGCTGGGAGCGTCATTCCTTGGTATATATGGATTACTGATGTGTATTATTGTCATGTATCTTCACATGATGAGTATGCGCTCTTTTGGGATTCCATACATGATGAACAGCACCCGGGTTAAAAATCATGACGGGCAGGATGCCTGGATTCGTGCACCTTGGTGGAATATGACTCTAAGACCTAAAATCTTCTCCAAGGATTTAACAAGGCAAATTTCAAATAAAAAAGGTGGAAATAACAATAAATGAAAAAATATAAATGTATTATTGCAATATTTATTCTCATAAATTTACTGTTTACTGCCGGGTGTTGGAATTACAGGGAATTGGACGACCTTGCTATTGTTGCAGGAGCAGCTATTGACAAAGAGGCTGACGGGAAATATACCGTAACAACTGAAGTAGTTGAGGTTGACGGCAGTAATGATACAAAATCCACATCAAAACTGGTATCTATGCAGGGAAAAACCATACTTGATGCTATAAGAAACGGAATATCAGTTACAGGAAAGAAGCTTTATTGGAGTCATTGCAAAGTCGCAATTTTAAGCAAAGAGGTAGCAGAAGAAGGTATTGCAAAGGTACTTGATATTTTTATCCGGGATGCTGAAATAAGGGATGATGTAAATGTACTATACTCACGGCAGGATACAGCCAGAGAAATATTTGAGGGACAGGAAACAACCGAAAATATAAAATCATATGCAATTGATAAAATATTAACTAACCAGACCAGGCTAAGTAAAGCGCCAAAAATGGATTTACTGGATTTTAGTATAGAGTTGCAGACTAAAGGGACTTCAACGATAATTCCAGCGGTACATCTTGAGGATGTAAAGGGGAGTATGATTCCTCGCGTAGCAGGTGCTGCTATCGTAAAAGAAGATAAAATGGTAGGTGAACTGGGCGAGGAGGAAACAAAAGACGTACTTTTCGTAAGGAACGAAGTGAAGGGTGGAGTTCTGGTTAGAGATAAGGAAGTAGGTTTATCGGCACCTATAACCCTGGAAATATTCGGGAACAGAACAAAGGTGAAACCGATTGTCGAAAACGGAAAGCTTAAATTCAAGGTAAAAATACGTACAAGTGTGGGAATCGATGAAATCCAAGGGAATGAAAACTTTATTGACGACACGGCAGTAAAAAGACTGGAAGCCGGTACTTCACAAGAAACCCAAAAAAAAGTGGAAGATTTCATTAAGAAAATTCAGTCAGAGTATGGTACTGATATATTTAAGTTTGGCGAGAAGCTCAGACAAAATAAAGTAAATAAGTGGAAAAGCGTATCAAATAATTGGGAAGAGGCTTTTAGAAATTCAGAGGTGGATGTTGATGTCAGGGTGCATATAAAAAACAGTGCCACATTATACAAAACAATAAAAAAAGGTGGATAAAGTATTGATTATTTTTGTAATTGTCGGTTATACGTTTTTGGTTATTTTTAATTTTATTCCGCTTTATAAAAAGAAATTATGGCCGGATTTTTGGGTTAATAGCATATTGGGTGTATTGTCATTGACTTTAGCCGTCTTAATATCCTTTCATGTTAAGATACCCAGTCCTGCCGAGCCTATAGAGCGTTTAATTATTTCAATACTGGGAAAGTAGGTTATATAATGGGCAAAGAACAAATATCAGATAAAGAAGCAATAGTTTTATTAATAATGTTTATAATTGGGACAACAATGATTGTAGGGACAGGGGGAGATGCTAAGAATGATGCCTGGATTGCAGGTATAGTTGCCACAGTGTACTTTATTCCCATGCTTCTTATATTTTCGAGATTACTTTCGCTTTTTCCGGGAAAAGATTTGTTTGATATTTTTAGTATCGTATTTGGGAAAATTGCTGGTAAAATTTTATCTGTCGTATATATATGGTATAGCTTCCATCTGGGAGGGATAGTACTGAGGAATTTCGGGGAATTTGTAAATGTAGTAGCTTTACCCGAAACCCCTTTGTTTATTCCCTTGTTATGCCTGGGACTGGTGTGCGTAATTGCTGTCTACTTGGGGATTGAGGTATTAAGCAGAACTACGGCTATCTTTATACCGTTAATTATTTTTATTGTATTTGTTGTTGTGATATTTGGAATCCCCCAGCTCCGGCTGAATTACATTCAGCCAATACTCGGAAATGGTTTATCCCCGGTGCTGTTTGGAGGATTCTCAACTTTTTCCTTTCCCATGGCTGAGACTGTGGTTTTTCTTTGTATTTTTTCATCTCTTCAAACAAAAAAATCACCCAAAAGGGTGTACATATGGGGAACCTTTATCGCGGCAAGTATGATTATCTTAATCACATTAAGAAATATCGCAGTACTAGGGAATCTGGCGGGCAACTTCTATTTTCCATCTTATGTAGCTGCAAGTAGAATAAGAATTGGTAATTTTATACAGGGAGTAGAAGTAACCGTATCCTTTGTATTTGTATTCGCTGTTTTTGTAAAATGTACTGTATGCATGCTTGCAGCCTGTAAAGGAATAGCTAAATTGTTCAATTTAAAGGATTACAGGTCAATAGTTATTCAAACGGGACTACTGATGATTTATTTTTCATATACTGTTTATCATAATGTAATAGAAATGAATTTCTGGGTCACTAATATTTATCCTTACTATGCATTCCCAATGCAGGTGATTATACCGGTTATTACCTGGATTATTGCAGAGATAAAAAATGCAAGAGAA
>JAEZUC010000009.1 GCA_023443515.1 Bacillota bacterium | reverse complement strand
AAAGCCTTATTCTGGTAGCAACAGGACAGAAAATTGGAGAAGGCTTTGATTTTCCAAGACTTGACGTACTGATGTTAGCTGCACCGGTTTCATTTGAAGGACGTCTGGAACAATATGTTGGAAGGTTGAACCGAGATTATGAAGCTAAAGAGGCAGTTTATGTGTATGATTATATAGACTCTCACATTAGATATTTTGATAATATGTATGCAAAGCGTTTAAGAACCTACAAAAAGACTGGATTTACATTATGGACTGGCGATGAGGCTACAAAGCAAATAGCAAATGCAATATATGACTCCGGTAACTACGTTGAAGTATTCGAACAGGATCTTATTGAAGCAGAAAAGAAGATTGTAATCTCAAGTCCTGAAATTATCCCTGATAAGCTTGAACGATTAATATTTCTTGTGAAGAGCAGACAGGAAGCCGGTGCCCGCGTTGTTGTAATTACAAGAGAACCTGAAAATGTCTCGTATGGTAGCCCGGATGTATGCAATGAATTAGTAGAACAACTGAAATTAGCAGGCATTATAGTGAAGTTAAAAGATGAGGTAGAAGAACATTTTGCTGTAATTGATGACAAACTTGTATGGCACGGTGGTATGAATTTACTAGGAAAAGAAGATGCCTGGGACAATCTTATGCGTATAAAAAGTCATCAGGTTGCGGCAGAATTATTGGAGATAGCATTGGGAAAAAATACAGGAGAATAGGATAATTGATTTTCGAATGCCAACACTAAGAGAAAATATATATTATATGAGGAGCATGAGTTTATTTACACATTTGATGTTTAGTGAAAAATGAGAAGTACTTTGAATGATAGCTAGCTTATAAATTGTTCAGAATAAAGCTCTCAAACCACAACATGTTTGAAAGTTTTATTGCGCACAATTTTTACTTACTGGTAAAGTTCTAGCAACACTTCAAAGTGCCTGACAGAAATGATATACTTATAATCATAAAGAGCGGAGGTTAAGATTCGAAAAAGCGGATCATTATAACCTGTTTTTAGGGGAAAATACCCCTCCGCCAAGGAACCAATAGGTCTTAACGACATCATTTTTGTCTACTCAAGGCAAGAAGAAAGTCGTTCAATCTCTGACGCGTGTACATGGGGCATTAGAAGGCGCTTTGAGCAGGGGAAGGTTATAGTTAACCATACAAAATTCATGGGCTATGACAAGGACGAAAGCGGCAACCTTATCATAAATGAAAAGCAGGCAAAGGTTGTAAGAAGAATATATACCGATTACCTTAATGGAAAAGGCACTAATAGAATAGCACATGCGCTGGAAAAAGAGGGCATCCCAAACTGGAACGGTAAGGCAAAGTGGTACGAAAGCAACATCAAAAAGATGTTGAGCAACGAAAAGTATAAGGGTGAGGCTTTGCTTCAGAAGACCTATACAGTAGATTTTCTTTCAAAAAAGCGAGTAGAGAATAAAGGAGAAGTAGCACAGTATTATGTTGAGGAGAGCCACCAGCCAATTATAGATAAAGACACGTGGGAAGCAGTACAGCTTGAAAGGGAGAGAAGAAAAGCCTTTATGGAGAAGTACAATATTAAAAAGATGGACTATATTACGAACACTAACCCATTTGCAGGTAGAATTATCTGCGACTGCTGTGGTGGAGTCTATGGAAGGAAGGTATGGAACTCTAATGATGAAAGATTAAAAAGGATAGTTTGGCAGTGTAATGGCAAATACAAGATAAAAGGAAAAATAGGGTGTAGGAACAGGCATATTGATAATGGAATCTTATATGAGGCATTTGTGAGTGCTTTTAATGTAGTATTGGAAAACAGGGATTACTTTATGAGCAAATGGAAAGAACAGATTAACAGTGAGGATATTCTTAAAAGAGTCACCGCCAAAAGGTTTGTTCATATTTTTATAGGTTCTGTGCCATTACAACCGTTTGACACTGAAATTTATTTCAAGCTGGTGGAGAAGATAACAGTTTATGAGAGTTCAAGGGTGATTGTTTGTTTGCTGAATGGATCTGAAATTGAGTGTGGAATTGAATTGCCCAACATTGTTCAGAGGCTGTCATGTGAAGTTAATTCTCTAACACATAATTATTTATCGTTGACCAATCTACTAAACTATAAAAATAAGCATTAAAGATACCATTAACTTTTGATAATCTTTTATGCTTATTTCTTTCATTATTGTATTGTACGAAAACTATTTTCATTGTCCCTACTTAAATGATAGATAAAGTTCCTAAGTTTATTCTCCCAAATATATTTCTACCCTCTCTTGAATGGATAACGTCACTTCGTCAACACTTCTCGTACCATTATAGAAGTCCAAAGCTTCTTCATAAATAAGGTTGGAAATACTACCATTGTATGCATCATAGAACTTAAGGTTATTAATCATATTCCTTACACTTTTAAGCTCACTCTCTGAAAATGGTGGAAAATATTTTTTCGTAGTACCTGCTGATAGACTTAGTCCATTCATCTGGATATTGTTTAAAAAGCTGTTGAAAGCTTTCTTATTTACAGGTAAACCAGATTTTTTTTGTAGCTGTACATCTTCAGAAATTAAGAACTTTAAAAATTTCCAGGCCTCTTCTGAATTCTTGGATGCTGAATTAATCCCATAAATTTCGGTTGGCAAATATTTACATGTATTTGAATTATTATATACTGGAAAGTTCATATATGTAACATTATTATTAAATATTCCTTTAAGTATTAGCAGACGATCAAGATTTGAAATTGAGTAAGGGATTACCTTTAAGCCTAATGAATCAAAATTTTGATTAATCAGTATGTTGCTTGTGTCTTTATTAATATACTTGTCATTAATTACTTTAGTCATATTTAACAATTTTCTAAATTCAACAGTGTTAAAATTTGCAGCATTGCCAGGTAAATCTATAAAATTATCGTAACAGCTATTAAGAAGCAGTTGATAAAATGGGGTAGGGACATTGTTAGGCATAATCGAAACATCTGAATTTTCCTCATATATCTTATTTAAACAATCTAAAAACTCAAAATAGTTCATTTTTTCTGTTTTTATTCCTGCTTTTTGAGAAATATCTCTATCAATTCCAATACAATTAAACTGATATGATATAGGGATTGCATAATATGAATTGTTGTACTTACATCCGTCAATGATATTCATGAAATAGTTCTTTTCGATTAGCTCACTATCATTTTTTACAAACTCATTTAAATTTTTCAAGGCTCCCTTTTTTATATATTGATAAAATGGCAAACCTTGTATATTGAATATATCAGACCCATTATTACTAAGAATCTCTGTATTTACTGTCTTGACATACTTTTCATAACTGCTTTCATCTGGCATAGAATATTCTTTTATATTTATTTTTACATTTTTATGTTTTGCCTCATATTCATCAATAAAAGTCTGCAAACTGTTGCCAAGTGTTGAAATGGTAAGAATAGTGACTTCATCCTTGCTTTTGGAATGAGTACTCCGATTGTCGGTAATTTTGCTACAGGAACAACTCATTACCAGCAAAATTAAAATTAATATCCAAATAATATATTTCTTCATCACAATAACTCCTCTTAATATAGACATTATTTAATACCGGATAACTGAATTCCTTTTATCAGGTATTTTTTACATAAAAGAAATACTAATAAAATAGGTAACATAAATAAAACTGAAGCAGAAAAACCAATTCCTATATTCTCTATTTTGATATTAAATAAAAATAAAGATAACGGCATTTTATCCACGTCCTGCAAAAAAACAAGCGGTTGTTCAATCATATTCCATGACTCTATAAGAGAAAAAACAATGGCGGTCAAGATAGCAGGCTTAGACATTGGTATTACAATAAAGTACATTGATTTTATATAAGTAGCCCCATCAATTCTTGAACAACTTATATATTCATCGGGAATATAATTCATATACTGTTTCAAGATGAATATTCCAAATGTATTAAAAATACCCGGAATTATTACTGAAGCAATATTATTCAATATATTCAATTCCTTAAATACAATAAAATTAGGAAACAGAGTTACCTGAACGGGTATAATCAAAAGAACAATGATCATGTAATATATATATTTACTTCCCTTGAATGGTACCTTGGCTAAAACAAAAGCTGTAATAGTTGATAATATAGTGTTTCCTGCAACAATAGCTGATGTAACCTTTATAGAATTTGCATACGCATTCAATATTTCGTGTTCTTCCCTAAATAGGTCTATGTAGTGTTTGACTGTAAAGTCAGGAGCTAATTTACTGAAAACTATATTATGAGTTTGATTTAATTTAAAGATCCCCATCCGAACCTCTATCATATTACCATATATGATATACAATTGTTTTTCCGTGAGTAATGAGCTAAACATGACTACTAGAATTGGAGATATTATAAGAACACAAAACAATCCTAATACTATTTTAATAACCAAGTTTAATTTTTTAGTCATAATAGCTCTCCGTTATATATTTTATTAATCTTAATCCATAACCCCAGAACTATAACAGTCAAAAAAGAAATCACTATGGTAGTAGCAGATAATTTCGAGTAATTTAAGTCAATAAATGTATTGTTGATATAGTGCTGTAGCATGTAGATGTTCCTTTTGGGATAATTACCACCTATAACGTATACTTCTTTAAAAACCCTAAGTGAATTTGAAAAAGATACTATAAAAGCAATAAAGCTTATGGGTGCAGAAAGTGGAATAGTTATTCTGGTTAGCTTATTAAAATGAGTAATCCCATCTATTTCGGCATATTCATATAATTCTTTTGGAATAAACTGTAAAGCGGAAAGGTATAAAATAAATGTATAACCTAAGTATCTCCAGAGATATACCAATATAACTACCAGCATTATTGAATCTTTTTGTAACAGACTAGAATCGTTAACTCCAAACCACTTCAGGAATGAACATGCAATACCTCCTTGTGAAAATACCAATTGTGTCATAAAATAAAAGCAACCAATAGGTAGCACCAAAGGTATTGAAATAAATGAAACTACAATATTTTTTTTCTTTGTAAATCTATCCACTATACAAGCTAGTATGAAAGAAATAATTAGCTGTGTGGGGACAACAATACATAAGAACACCGAAGTATTTTTTAATGCCAATATAAATGATTTGTTATGAAATAACTCAATATAATTATCAAAAAACACAAATTTGCTACTGTATATATTATTTATTAAAGAGTAATACAAACTAAATACAAATGGAATCAGATAAAATATGAAAAAGCCTATAAGACTTGGAATTAGTAATAATAGTGCGGTATATTTATCCGAATTCAGGGAGTGCTTAATTTTTTTCATTTTTACCTCAAGTCAGATATGTGGGGAAAGATTTTTCTTTCCCCACATAATGCATTATTAATTAATAGTATAATTGTATGTAGTAGTTGTACATCTAAAAAGGACATTATCCTGCCACCATTCGTTATAAGATGTAGTTGTATTTTTTAGTGAGTAACTACTATTATAACTAATTGTCTTGTAAAAGGTTTGATCGGTATAATGCTCCCATCCATCCCACCAAAAATCAGTATCTTCAGTGTAGTCCTTTACACTTGCTGTTGCTGCAAAAGCTGTCATAGTTTGGGTTAAAAGTGTTAACACAAGTACACAAACAATCAATACTCTTTTATACTGTTTATTCATTATTGTTCACCCCCTATCATTAATATAATATTGACATTTTTATCAATAAATGTCAATATTTAGTATAAGCGCATATATTGTAAATGTCAATCATATCTTTTAGTAATTGACAATTGGAAACATACGACTAACACAGTTTATGATATTTTGTATATGCCATGGTAATTGTGCAGTGTAATTAAAACATCATGATTAGAAACTTAAAATATTGCTCCTGCAGATTAATAATATTATTATGTGTCCAGTGGTATTTAAAGTATTCAAGTAGCTATATAATGTTTGTTGAAATAAATCTGACAACAGATATTAGGTGGATACAGGCTTTTAATATTTCATTATTATTACAATTTAAATCGAATAGAGGAATAATTTATAAATTTGTAGAAGTATTAATTTGTAAAATAGGGGGCGAATTTACAAATGAAAAAGTTAGTTGTATTATTAATTGCAATATTATTTTTGACAACAATATCAGGATTAGATATGTTTACAACATATTCATTGGCAGATCAAACAATAAAAGTTGGTTTATATTTTAAATCTAATTCAAAAAGTCAGATTGAAATTACTAATGATAAAGGAGTTTCTTTTTCTGCATATGATTCTGCAGCAAACAATTACGCTGATGTGTATAGTTCAGGAACAGGAGAAATTGTCACTATTAGAAAAGATAGCTATTATAACATTTCAGAACAAAAGTTTACTTCTGCTGCTGAAAATGGTAATCCATCAGTTGGTCCATATCATATCGAAATTTAAAATACTCTAAATACATATAAAGAAATTCTACCGATTATTAAAAGTTATATAGAGAAAGGAGTAGTTGCTTATCCTGTATTTACTGACACCGGTTGGAAAATCAGATAAAAGAATTTATGGTGTCAATAGTTCAGGCATTGTAAAATTTATGTTTGCATCAGAAAAGAAGTTGTTAAGAGGAAAGGCCCTTTCAATAGAAAACCCAACAATAAAAATTGGTACCGGTAAATTTAATACATATAGGGGAGAGGTTGAGTTTCAAAGAAGAACCGGAAGTGATATGAAATAATCAATGTTTTGCCTATAGAAGAATACCTATATGGTGTAGTACCAAATGAAATGGGAGCATCCTCAAATATTGAAGCTCTAAAAGCTCAAGCAATCGCTTCTAGATCATATTCATATAAAATAATAAATAAACACTCAGCGGATGGATTTAATCTATGTGCAACTACAGAATGTCATGTTTATAATGGATATTCATCTGAAAAACTAAATACCAATATGGCGATTAATGATACAAAGGATATGGTAGTTACATATAATGGCGAGGTAGCAGAAATTTTGTACTTTTCATCTAGTGGAGGAAAAACTGAGGCAGCAGTTAATGTTTGGAAAAATGACATCCCATATCTGCAATGCGTCGATGATAAATATGAAACTGGGAAATTTAATCATTACAATTGGAAAATAGATTTAACAGCAGAGGAAATAAGTCAAAAATTAAAAAGTAAAAATATAGGGGCAGTTACCAGTATAGAAATTACTAAGCAGTCGGAAGCAGGTAGAGCTATAGAAGTAATTGTAAAAGGTACATCTAATCCCTCGGGCATAATTATTTCTAAAATAGACTGTAAAAATTTTATTGGATTATATAGCCAGTTATATACGATAACAACAAATTCCCATATTATTGTTACTACCAATAGTAAGACGGTAAATACTCAGTTAAGTAAATTAAAAATATTCAATGTTAATGGTAAAACAACAAACATTGATCCAACTCAACAGGTTAAAATTGTTAATGCAAATGGTATAAGCAAAACTGTTTCCGCAAGTCCTTCAGTGTATAGTTTTGTTGGAAAGGGCTGGGGATATTCTGTAGGAATGAGCCAAGACGGAGCAATTGGATATGCTAATGCTGGTTATACATATGCTCAAATACTTACACACTATTATACTGGTACAAAGATTGATATGATAACTACAGCAATTCATCCAATCCCTAATAAATGAACTTAAAATGTGTGAATCTGCAAAAATAAATTCGGAGATAATATTAAAAATTATTTGTTCATGGTAAATCCTGATACGAAAATTGAGTTAAGTTGGTTCCCGTATGATTTGTAAGCGGCTACTGTAAGACAGATGTTTTCGGTGCAAAAGATAGAACAGGATTATTGTACATCACAGGTTCCATATAATCACTTGTATTAGGTGTTTATCCATTGTCATAAATTACGTCACAAGATGTATGTTTGTAATTCTTACGTCGTATCTATGAACTTCGTTGGGTTTAAAAGTGTACATTTAGGTGCTGAATTAATAGTATATAGTATCCTATACTCCTCAGTTCTCCATATTATTCATTACTGAATGATAGAAACTTAACACATTCCAAGTACTTCTCGAAACCCTCTTCCGTATTGATTCCAATATCTATGTATATAGCCTTCTTGATAATTCGCCCTTTACTTCGTGCATGGGAGGTGGATTTCATCCATAAAATAACGGCGCAAAGAAGTTCTAACGGGCTTCTCTACCCATCATTAACCATAGGAAGAACTTTATCGGTTATCCTGCTGATTGCGGAATCTGACATTTATATGCCGTACAAATCTTTAACATGTGTTTCGATATAACAAGTACTCTTACCTTGTATCTTAATTTTAGAAGGATATCCATTTCTACTTTTGTCAATTGATTTGTTCTCGTAGTCATATTTGGAATACCCTAAATTTTCTTCAAGATTAGCTTCCAAGCCTCTTTCAATAACTTTAGAAATCAATTCCTTGATTAATTCATTAATGTCATTCATATCGGTAAGCGGGTTTCCCTTTGAAAATTGACCAAGCAGATTACGAATCCTTCTTTTTTCTGAACTTACATTTCTTCTTCTCATAGGAAAACCTCCATAATTGATATTAATCCTAATATCAATTTGAAGGTTTACACAAACTTTAAAACGGTCTCGTGTGCACTGATTACTCCTGTTTTTTTACATTCAATATATATTTTTGAGTATTATACATAGACTTATCTTCACCAGATAAAGGAATGGTTATTGCGTATAATAAGTGTTCCCCTTCAATTTTAGGAACGTTTATTGTTATATCTTGGCTTAACATTTGATCTGTATTAATCCCCCAGATTAAATTTTCATTGTTGTTAAAAACTTTTACTGGATTATTATCTAAAAAAACAATTGTCGAATATAACCCTCCTAAACCTAAACACTCAAGTTTAAGGTGTAAATCTTGTTCTGGAGTTGCATTTAAATTTATACATTCCGTATCATCAATTTTTTTTAAACTTGAGGTTAAATAATTCTTTTTAATTGACTTTTGCATACTTTCCTTAATTTCGACAATTTTACAGTTATTACTTTGAACATCACTTTCAACTCTATCCTTATAGTTTAAAAACTTCATAGTTTTTTCAATTGTAAAAAGGAAGAAAGGTATTGGAGCGGTAATTTTCGGTTTTTTATTAAGATCTGTCAATAAAGTAAAATATATACTAGATACGCCGTTATTATTTGCTTGAAGATTTTTAAGAGATATTGGTAAATTTATATATGAACACTTATCTATATCTGTACTATATAATTTAGTAGTATTATTGTGATTATCAACATAAAATGGTTGAACTTTACCATTTAAAAATAGTTCAAATCCTATTCTAGCTTTATATTTATTAGCATTTATTATTGTAATATATAAGTCTTTATCATCATTTGCAACTATTGTATTTTCTTTTATTATAGACCCATTTATGTCACGTATGCACATAAAATATCCACTATCAGCTTCTCGTATGTCATTTAGATCCGTCAATTTCTTGTTAAATTGCCCCACATCTTTAAATGCTGACATAGTAGAATAATTACTTGGAGTTTCTTTTGTACCTAAAACAAAAATAAAAAAAAGTATTATTATTGTAATAACTAAAGTAGAAAAGAAAATAATATGTTTTAAACTAATTCTGCTGTTATTTTCCATTATAATCCCCCTTTGGCTTGTAGAATATATGATAAGTACTAGATTATTTTCTTACCATCCTCCATCGCATTTTGCAGTAGTTGATACTTGGTAATAATAACCATCACTGTAATTGCAAGTTGTAGTTCCTTTTACAGAATCATAATATGAATACATTGCTGGGAAAATCATAGTGCAACTCTTCGCATTATTTGATGAGGTAGTTTCCGTAATGGTGTTTTGTACACCTGTAGTACTATTAAATGATCTACCCCAAATTGTAATTTTAGTACAAGTTACAGTAGTTGTTGCATCTACTGTACAATCAAATATATCTGCACCGCCGCTACCACCAGATTTATATACAGTTCCAGCAGTTACCGTTAAGGTACCTACAGTGGAACCACTCTTATTTTTAATTGGTGTAGTGCTAGTGGCAGCAAATGCAAATTGTGAAATTGAAAGAGATAATAGCGTTACCATAGCTATTATATATTTTGCTTTTTTCATATGAATTTAACCTCCATTATAAACTAATAAGTTTTGAGCATCTTGAAATTTATGCCAAAGGGGGACATAAGTAAATATACCACTTTAAGGTCTAGTTTTTTGTCATAATTTATTGTAATATAATGCATATTTTTGTATTTATTACATAAAGTGTTATTTTACTACATAAGTAAGTTAATTGTAAATAAGACCAAAGATTTGATGTGATACAACAACGCCGATTATTATTATTGTGGAACTTTACAGTGCTCATTTCAACAAGCATTCTAAAGCTAAGTGGGCACTTTAGATACCACCGGACTCATGAAAGTGTTTTGGATTCAGCAAAAAAATCGATTTCTTGACACAATACCTATTGTTATTAGCAGAATAATGTATAGTATCTAAGAAAAATGAGCTATCTAAGGTAAAAACGTTAATCCAAATAGTATCGGAAATTTGAATAAATAGAAGTAAAATCTTGACCAAAAGTAAAGACGTTTTATTCGAAAATGGAATAAAGAAATGTCTGCACCAAAAGTAAAAACTGCTAAAAAATCTATTATGCCAGAAGCCAGCGAAGGTAATCAGTATAATGGCTATAACATATAATCGTAATGGTGCTGCTTTACGCAAAATCAATATTAATGCATAATAATATCATCAACGACGCCTCAACACAGGAGGAAAGTTTTTCCATTAGTAGAAATGCTACATGGGGCATCAGAAGACGCTTTGAGCAGGGTAAGGTCATAGTCAACCATACAAAGTTCATGGGCTATGATAAGGACGAAAACGGTAACCTTGTCATAAATGAGAAGCAAGCAAAAATTGTGAGAAGGATATATACTGATTACCTTAATGGGAAAGGCACTAATAGAATAGCATATGAGTTAGAGAAAGAGAGCATCCCAAACTGGAACGGTAAGGCAAAGTGGTATGAAAGTAGCATAAAAAAGATGCTGAGCAATGAAAAGTATAAGGGGGAGGCTTTGCTTCAAAAAACCTACACAGTGGATTTTCTTTCAAAAAAGCGAGTAGAGAATAAAGGAGAAGTGGCACAGTATTATGTTGAGGAGAAAGTCACCCGCCAATTATTGATAAAGATACGTGGGAAGCAGTACAGCTTGAAATAGAGAGAAGAAGGGCTTATGCTGAAAAATATAAAATTCAAAGGATGGACTATATTACGAACACCAACCCATTTGCAGGCAGAATTATCTGCGGCTGCTGTGGAGGAGTCTATGGGAGGAAGATATGGAACTCAAATGATGAAAGATTAAAAAGAATCGTTTGGCAGTGTAATAATAAGTATGCGATTAAAGGAAGAAAGGGCTGTGACAATAGGCATATTGATGATGAAGTTCTTTATATGGCATTTGTCAGTGCTTTAAATGCAGTACTGGACAATAAGCATCTCTTTATGCTCAAGTGGAATGAACAGATTAACAGTCAGGATATTCTTAAAAGAGTTACTGCCAAAAGATTTGTTGACACTTTTAAAAATGCCGAGCCAATAGAACAGTTTGACGCTGAGTTGTATTTTAAGCTGGTGGAAAAGATAGTGGTTTATGAGGATTCCAGGCGGGTAATCTGTTTGCTGGATGGGTCGGAAATTGAGTGTGGAATTGAGTTATAAATATATATAAATTACTTATAAACTAGTTGACAGATATGTAAAATAGTTGTAAACTTCAATAAATGAAAAAAGATCCAAGATGTGGTAAATTTAGATATATTAAACAAAGTTTCCTTAATATATAAAGAATAGCTTCCCTGTTCTGATAATATATCATAGGCAAAATATTCACATAAGAGGAGGAAGAATATAAATATGGAGGGGAAAATACCTTTTATTTACCCACTAAGTTCACCAAATGGTAAATATATTTATGATGTAAACACAAATGAAGTTGTATCTGTTAGCGAAAAAGTATATCAAGCTTTAATAAGCATATTAAGAAAAGAAAAATTTGAATTAGATGCGGATATTCAACAAGAAATGGAATTAATTAAAGATATGGGCTATCTATCAGATAAAAAAGTTGAGGTAATAGAGCACCCCACCTTACCATTTTTAAAAACATATCTTGATCGTAAAGTTCAAAAAATGACGATTCAAATAACACAGGGATGTAATTTGCGCTGTACATACTGTGTTTATTCCGATACTGAAAATGAAAAACAAAGGTCACATTCATCAAAACATATGTCCTATGATATGGCTAAGCAAGCAGTTGATTTCCTCTTAAATCATTCCATAGACTGTGAAAAAGTAAATATAGGTTTTTACGGGGGTGAACCTTTACTCGAATTTGAATTGATTAAAAAAATTGTTTTGTATGCAGAGCAGGTTTTTGTTGGCAAAGAGTTGGATTTTAGTATCACATCTAACGGAACATTATTAACAGATGAGGTGATAGAGTTCTTTATCAAACATAATGTCCAATTAATGATAAGTATAGATGGTCCACCTGAGATACATAATAGTAGCAGAAAATTTGCAAAGGATGGATCGGGTTCTTTTGAAGTGATATTACACAATTTAGAGAAATTAAAATTGAAATATCCTGATTACATAGAAAAAACTAGTATTAGTATGGTTGTTAATCCGCAGAATGATTACAGTTGCATTAATTCATTATTTGTAAATTATGAGATTTTTAAAGATATGCATCCGACGCCTACCATAATTGATGATACATATTCAACAGAAAAGACAACTTTTTGTGATAACTTTATTGAACATCGCAATTATCAAGTCTTTTTAGCTTTTCTTGGTAAGCTTGGAAGAATAGATAAAAAG
Organism: Bacillota bacterium; assembly: GCA_023443515.1. Lineage (GTDB taxonomy): Bacteria > Bacillota > Clostridia > Acetivibrionales > DSM-1351 > Ruminiclostridium. The sequence goes on along the minus strand of JAEZUC010000009.1, from coordinate 36,904 downwards.
CATATCTCACCGATAGCTCAACAAGAAGTTGAACGCTTAGATACGAAAATTGATAGAATGCATAATTATAAATCCTTGCCAGGGAAAGCTGCTCCAAGCGGACCATGCATACCAGGTCAATTAAGATTATTTATTAATGTAGATGGAGTCTTTTATCCATGCGAAAGGGTTAGTGAAACTTCTAATGTTATGCAGATTGGTAATTTATATGATGGATTTAATTATGATAAAGTTGCAGATTTATTGAATATTGGAAGTATTACAACAAATGAATGTCGTAATTGCTGGGCTTTTCGTCATTGTAGCTTATGTGGAAAGTATGCAGATGGTGGTGACAAATTTTCAGGTGAATTAAAATTAACACATTGTAATGCGATACGGCAAGGCTTAAAACGTGATTTGCAAAATATGATTTTATTAAAAGAAATTAATATAATTTATCAGTAATATTAAACTTTGTGCTATGAAAATAATTAGGAGGTAGCCATTTGAATAAGGATTATCAAAAAGTCACAATTTACCCATTCAATGGAGATTATATTCCTTTTGTTAAATATCTAAATAAATATAGTGAAATATTGCATGTAACTGAATTAGTTGCTCCGACAGGCTGGGGTTTAAACTGGAAAGATGCAGGAGTAATATATAATAAACCGGAAGTCGGATTAATTGTATCTGATGACCTTCACCGGGCGATGGGAAATTGTGATGTTTTAATGATTGCCGAAAATAAATTAAATGAGAATTTCCATCAAATAATAATTAATAATATTATAGCCACAATTGAAAGTCAAAAAGATATTATATGTACCATGAAACTCCCTAAGAATGAATTAGAACAATTAAAGCAGATAAGTACAAATTTTGGAGTGCGTTTTACATATAGCCCTGAAGAGACCCATTGGGAATATTTAAGGGATACTTTATACTTTCAAACTTTATGCGCGCTATCACGTAAGCTATATACACCTCGAGCTGATGTTATTTTCGTCGGGGAGTTAATAGATGGTATTGACGGATTTGATGTATTACTTTCTGTTACTGATTATTTGAAATCTATCGGTTATAAAATATTAACCATAGGAGCAAGGGATTATTGTGAGCTGATTGGTTTATTTTCCTTGCCAAGTTTCATTACACAAGTAAATATAAGTGATAGTGAAAAAATACATACCTTTAATAGTTATATAAAATATTTGGATGAAAAGGAGAAGCCGGATATATTCGTTATCCAACTTCCCGGTGGAATGATGAAGTATAATGATCAGTTTACAAATGGATTTGGTGTAACTCCTTATTTAATGAGTCAAGCTGTTCAGGGAGATTATTTCATCTTAAGTACACAATATGATAAAATTCATACCAAATTTTACTATATGTTAAGCAACGCCTTTAAATATCGTTTTGGATTTGAAATAGACTGTATTCATATGTCTAATACATTAATAGATATTGCAAACTCAATAGGATTAGACAAACTGACTTATTTACATTTAGAACAGCACGTACTAGATGATACCATAAATCAATATTATAGAGAAAGCGAAATTTCTATCTATAATATTGATAATCTTTTAGATAGGAATAAAATGTTTAGCCAGTTACAAGAAGCACTATCTGATAACGTTATACACCATATGGTATAGGTAGTAGATATATATTTGTTATTTAATATATATATAGAAAGGTATATTATGAATAATTTGATTAATAAATGTAGTGTAATTGATAAAATTGTAAATGTTATGGTGGATAAACTAAAGATAAATCCTAATTACTTAATAGAAAAAAATTATGATAAACCATTAACGGGTCCTTTTTTTGATCTTCAAGCGACAGATATGACGTATCTGTTTTTTGAAATAGAAAAAAACTTTAATATTAAAATAATGCCTCATGACATACTTGATGAGCAATTTAATACAGTAAAAGGGATTGCAGAGGTTATTATTAAATATAATTCAAAGGAGGTGAGTTTATGAAAAAATTGAATAAGAAACGCTCAATTTATAATTCGATAGAAGCTTATGCATGTTCTTGCGGAAATTGTAGTTGTGGCTGCGGATGCACTTGTACTCCAATAGCTGAATATAATTCAAGTTATGTTGCTGTTAGTAATGGTAGAGCAAGTAGTAATATTTCTGGAGTAAGTAGTTATAATAATAATTTCAATATGAAATATTAAAAGTAATTAAATCATAAGACTGTTATAAATTATAGTTTTTAGTATATAACAGTCTTTTGATATTTAGTGCGTCCAGCGAAGCTGGTGCACACTTGCCAGTGTAAGTTGGCGCGGGTAGTTACCAAGAAGCCCGTTAGCTAATCCGTAAGCGTCAATTAGGCCATCACCCAATCAAAGCCAATATCAACAGAAGCCATCCTTGGCAATACTTTTTACCTCGTTATATTGCTTCCTAATTAGCTTTTTAAACTCTGTGTCGGATAACCCGCCTCCGGCATCTACACCGTTTTCTATGATCCAATCATAAAAAACTTCAGCATATTCTCTGTGTTCACGTGCCATTTTCTTGTAACGAGCTAAGATTTGAGATTGAATGTCCAACTCAAAAATGTAGCGTGGCATTTTACCTGACACATAATCCTTAACCATTCCCATCATAAAATCAATATTGGCTCCCATGTCAATCTTCCTCCCATGCACATTTTTCAGGTTCTGTTCTTTTTGGTTTCGGTATAAATGCCTTTTGAGGTATTTTGGTACTGCCTGGCATAAAATCTTCAATTGCTGATGCATAGCCGGGTTTTCCAAGGTTAGGAGCGTTAGTTAAAATCCACGATAAATATTCAAATGGATTCAAACCATTTTCCATTGCAGTTACAACAAGGCTGTAATACACTGCACTGGCTCTTGCACCGTTTGGCGTGTTGCTGAAAAGCCAGTTCTTTCGTCCAATAACAAAGGGCTTTATACTGCGCTCTGCTCGGTTATTTGATATTTCTAAGCGACCATCCAGCAGATAACGCTCCAGATATTTGCGCTGTGACTTTGCATAATGTGCTGCTTTTCCAAGAAGAGTATTGGGCAGAGCATTCAAGTGTTCTATCCAATTGAAAAATTCATACATTAGTGGTTTGGACAGCCGTTCACGCTCTTTAAATCTGTTTTCCGGGGTCAACAAAGAAAACTGCTTCTCAAAATGGAACAGTTTATCGCAATAGTCTACTCCCTTTGCCGCATGGGAATTAGATTGAGTGTCCTTTGGCAAGGTTTTTAACGCATCAAAGAATTTTCGCCGCAGGTGGGCTAAGCAACCGACAACAGTGATGTTTTCAGGTAGCTTGTGATACCCTTCGTATCCATCTGCATGTAGATAATCTGAAAAATCCTTCAAAAAGTTTTCAGGATGCGTATGCTTCCTGTCCGGTTGGTATTCATATAATACAATCTGGATCTTTGCTTCTCCACTTGTTCGGTACAGCCACATATAACTTTTTGACTGTGCAGTTTTGCCTGGTTCCTTCAACACTTGCAGGACGGTTTCATCTCCATGAAGCACTTGGTGCTCGCACAATCGGTGTTTCATTGCCTTGTATATTGGCTCCAACCAGTCTTCTGAAACCTTGATAAGCCAATTGGACATGGTCTGCCGAGAGAGAAGGATGCCGTTTTGCTTCCACTCCTGCTCCTGTCGATACAAGGGCGATGCCATCATGAATTTTTGTACCGCAATATGTGCAATAGTATCAGGAGAAGCAAATCCACCTTTTATGACAGGTTCCGGCATATTTGCCTTTACAATCGGCACGTGTTCAGAGGTCACTTCACAATTCCGGCAAGAATAGACGTGTTGCACATGTCGTACAATAACCGCTCTGGCCGGAATAATTTTAAGTTCTTCACGACTTTCTTTGCCCATGGTATGCAGCTTACCGCCACAGTCCGGACAGATACGCTTATCTTCCGGTAACTCGTGGTCAATCACCACAACAGGCAACTCCTCTGGCAGTTTGTCCGTCATCAAACAAGTCCTTTTGCGGTAATGATGTTTCACCTCAGTCAATGTCGGCTCTGGTGTAGTTAAATCAGATGTTGCTTCCACTTCATTAAAAAGGTTCATCTGTTCAACAAAGCTTTGCTCTCTGGATGCACCATATTGCTTGTGCCTTAAAAGACGAAACTGCTCCATCAGCCACTGGTTATGTTGCTTTAGCTGTTCGTTTTCCAATTTTAATTCTTCAATTGTTTTAATGAAATTTTCTGCCGGATTTTCTCGATTTCTCATAGGTATATTATACCATAAAACCCTCATAAAGCCAAGCTCTTGAGCACTTTAGACCAGAGATTTTTACGAGATTTGTCTCTCAAAAACCTCTTTTCGCTTAAGCTTTTTTTCCAATCTAGCACCATCAATAAGGCAGTTCAATTCGTCAGCACTAAGAACCATGGTGCTGGTATCTCCTTCTGCCGGCCAACGGAAATGCCCACCTTCCAAGCGCTTAAAATACAACCAAAACCCGTCGCCATCCCATTCGAGGATTTTTAGCCTATCTCTGCTCCTGTTGCAGAACACAAACAGTGCATCCGCAAACGGGTCAAGGGAAAAACTCTCCTTCACCAACGTCATCAGGCCGTTAATAGATTTCCTCATATCAGTATAACTGCAACAGAGATATACTGGTTTGTCATTCCATTTCATCATAGTGACCTCAGTGTACGACAGACTTTTTTTAACAGTTCAGGATCTGTATCAGCGTTGACAGTAATATGACAATCGTTAATTTCAATATTCAAAGCTTCTTTAACATGTTGTGCCTGTTTCGGTTCTATTTGCACCCAACCATTTGGTACAATTTTCTCTGGATCCTCTGTTTTTGCAAGCTGTGTAAAAGCCGACTCCCGCAACTTCTTTTGCCAGTAAAAGTATGAGTTTTTGCTTATACCAGCCGTTTGACAAAAGTCCTTTACATTCTGCCCACTGTCGAGCCGTGCTTTAATCACTTGTGCCCATTGTGACAATCGGTAATTGGTTGCAACTTTTTGTGAATTCATACAATCACTCCATTTCCTGGTTGAAAAAGTTTGCTTACTTTTTCAACTTTTCCAACCTAAATTTATCGTGATTGTAACACCTATATAATATTTATACTATGTGATGGGATATTTGACGCTTACGCTAATCCTGGGGCATTTCAGTAATGATATGCTGAGAGGGAGGATTAAGTACCTATCTAAACAACAGGGCTAGCGAAAATGCAGACCGTAACATAAAGTGAATTCTGCCACATCGTCAAAAAAGGTCTCTGGTATACAGAGAGGAAAAGGGAAGTCGAACCTTGGTGATATGGGCGAAGACCACGGAAGATGGTAATAACTTGGACAGCACCATCAAAGAATCCCTCGGTGTAGAGGAAGCGGTATGTATTGAAAGTGTGTTTCGAAACTGGAGAGACCCTACCTTGCACAGTGATAAGTTGTAAAGAAGAATCATATAAGCGGATAAAGTGAAGTTGATATCTTGCAAGGAGGGAGTCGGAGGAGTTCATAGTCCAAGGATGTTACAGACAACAAAACTGTAATTAATAGTAAGTTTTAAGTAGCAATGCCAATTTCAACTGCATACTCAAATTATAAACTATGATAAAATAGTTCTGTAGCAGGGGGTTAATTTCTTCATGCCGTGAATGTTATATACTACATGATAAAGGATGTGCTTATACATATATAAGAAGAGTTTCAGCGGAATAACCGTAACGATAATTGCAGCCATTTTTTTAAGTTCGTGTGGCGTTAACACAGCCAGTCATTCATCAGACAGTTTTACAATAGCATCATCCGGTGTTTTATCTGATAAAACAGCCAGTACACAATCTAGTCTGCCATCTGGTTTTACAAGGTCAAAGGTTAAATATGCACTGGCCGAATATCTGAATTACCGATTGTGGCTGTATCCAGACAAGATTATGGATGCTCCAACAGAAAAAAGTTTCGAAAAATATATCGGAAAGACAGTTGATATAGAAATACGTGTATATGATAACTCTGAAAAGCAGGTATATGCATCTACCAGTATGGGGGAATGGCTTGCACTTTTTGACATTAAGGATGGTTTCGTATATTGCGACGGTCAGGTAGGAAAAGGTGAAAAGTATTGGCCAAAAGAAAATGGCTACCGGGTTATAGAAAACTACTCCTTAGAAATTCAGAAACCTAACAAGCCAAACTATGGTTCATCGGAGCGAAAGAATAAGATGATAGTAGCTATAGAGGCAAAAGTGAAATGGGCCTGTGAAGAAGATTTCTCCAAGGGAGAAGACGGTGATGAATGGGAAAATGTAGATGCATATATAGTGAACTTTTACGAATATGAAATGGCAACTCACGTTTGGTTGTGCAAAAAGGATGGCTCTATTACTGATTATCCAGTATATCTTGAAGATAATAACGGTGAGTTTAAAGTTCAAACAAATAAAGGCTACTCTGTAAAAAATAAAGATGCTTTTAATAAGTTTGGCAGATTTCAGTTCGATCGAGATATAAACGACGCAGCCAAGCACCTAAAATGCAATGTTAAATAAAACTTTCTTATTTGTATATATGAAATAGACAAATTAAAGTAGGTAAATGAGAATCCTTCAGTTGAATTTAACTTCAATTGGAGGATTATTTTTTACTAGTTTGCTCCATTAATGGAATTACCTCCTTGACACAGATTACTAAAAAGTAAAAAAAGCATATTAAGGAGGTATTACAAATAATGACAGGAGAGCAAAAACAACAAATCAAAGTACTTCGCTACCAAGGTTTTGGGTATGGGGAAATAGCTAAATCAATAGGGGTGTCAAGGGACTCGGTCAGGGGTTACTGCGTAAGGAATGGATTAAACGGATTAGCAACAGAGTTAGTAACAGAGTATCGCAGTATAATGAAAGAGGAGTTCCAATCCATTTTGTGCCTTAACTGTGGAGACCAAATTGTACAAAATAAATCTGGGCGTAGAAAAAAGTACTGCTCTTTAAGCTGTAAAAGAGAATGGGAGAAAATTCACAGAAAATCGTATAAACTAACTTGTGAATATTGCGGAGCGGAATTCAAATCATTAGGAGCAAATGGCCGAAAGTACTGTAGTCAGAAGTGCTATATCAGGGATAGATTCTGGCGGGAAGAGGATGCAGCAGAAGTGATAAATAAATTAAGGAGTATAAAAAAGTGAGCTGCTTGCCGAAATGGCTCAAGGATTTACTATTGTCGGGTACTTGATTTTACGGTGGGTATGCACTAATTGGAAACGCGTGGAAAAAAGTCGCAGAGGGTATGCGCAAATCAATTTTTGGAGAGTATAGGTTTTATAAAAAACCGTAAAACTTTCTAAAACAAATAGTTACAGAAAATATAAGAAATTTTACGGTATAATAAAATTATCATAATTTCGACCCCCGGGGGTCGTTTTGGTGAACAAATGAAAAAGTTTCGCGTTTTATTATTAGTGAGTATCAAGGCTGAGAAAGCCCGCATTACGGAGCGTAGCGGAGTAATGTGTTCCTAAAAAAGTAGATTGATATCAAAGGTTCGTGCCCCTTTTTTGTTGTGTGTTTTATGTTTGCGTGGACACAATTTTTTGGTGTCTGTGACTTCCCATGTAAACACAATGAATGGATAGAGCCTCAAAATACTATATTTTGAGCTTTTTAATGAGGACATTAAATACAATAATAGGTAGTAAATTTTTCACTTGTAATTTTGGGAGGGTACCTTCATGAAAATTTATGAAGCAAAAGCAGATGATGTGGACGGATTATTGAAGATTTACACTCAGCTATGATAACCACATGTATAGATATAAGAGGGGGACTCAAATGGATTTGCGTCTTAAATTCAATGAAGATGTAACAAATTATGATAAATACCGTCCAACCTATGTCAATGAATTGTTTATGGATATTATAAACTATTCAAAATTAGATAATACAAAAAATGTGCTCGAAATAGGTATTGGTACCGGGCAGGCCACAATGCCTATCCTTAAAACAGGATGTAATTTGACTGCAATTGAGCTTGGAGAAAATTTAGCAGTGTATTCCAAAAATAAATTTGCTTTATTTGATAATTTTAATGTAGTCAATATTGATTTTGAAAGCTATTCATCAGTTACAAACCAGTTTAACCTGATATATTCGGCGACGGCTTTTCATTGGATACCGGAACATATTGGATTTACAAAAGTTTTTGATTTGTTGAAGTCCAAAGGTGTTATTTCATTGTTTTGGAATCATCCTCATCGTGAAAACGATGCGATGCATGTTGAAATTCAGAAAGCATACGGTAAATATAGACCCTCTTCTGAAAAGCCAAAACTGGAATTTGACGAAAATTTCTGCAAAAAATATACAGATTTACTAAGTAAATATGGTTTTGTGAATGTCACATCAAAGCTATACCACCAAACTCGTATTTTAAAAGTCAATGAGTATATTTCGTTGTTAAATACATATTCAGACCACAGAGCTATGGATAATGACGCTAAAACAGGATTAGAAAACGATATTTCAGATGTAATCAAGAAATTTGGCGGCAAGATTGATATACATGATACTATGGATTTGTATCTCGGAACGAAACCATAATTGTCATAATAAAATTATGTGCAATGAGCAAATATCCAGATAATTATATCAAATCCTCTGCAACACTAACTTCCATTGCACCGATAAAAACGGAAGTTTACAAATTCATTCAACAATCAAAAATATGTTGCATAGTAATACCTTTTATGTTAGTCTATATGTGGGAAAATGGAACATATATAGAATAAAAAGGAAAAAGAAGTAATAGTTAAAGTTTATGCCGACATGGATCACTAATTGTTAAATGTCAATTTGAACAGGATATAAAAGTTGCCTGCCGAATATTTTAAGCTTCTCAAAATCACTTATCGTTCGATAATCGTAGTTAGGCTTTTTAAGATACTGGCGATATTCTTTCAAAGGAAGAGATAGACTGGAGACCTATTGTTTTTGGAGTTAATATATTAAAATTCCATAACACAAATTGTAAAAGTTTTTCGGATATTTTAGATAAAGCCAATTAAGATGTGCCAGCTTGCACTTTATGTATAATGTGAAGGGTTTCAATCTAGCAATAATCGAACAGACGGATTTCTATTTATCAAAGAAAGGGGTTAGTTATGGAAGTAAAAAAAGATACTAATGAGTCTATAAAAAAAGTTTTACCCGTAAACTATCCGATGATTACAACATATACTCAACATGCACATCTGTTATCAATTCTTTCAAATTACGAATGTACTTATCCATGGATATTTAGTAATTATATTCAGCTATATATTAATAAGGATTATAAGCATAATTGGGGAGATTTCTACTTCCCTTTCCCCTATGAGATGCGACCCTCAGATACTTGCAAGTGGATTCTAACTAAAAAGATAGATAGAGATGTTGCCGACAGTAAATGGGGAAATATAATTAATTTTATCATAGATAGTATAAACTCAAATAATTATGTACATACAATGCTAAATTCCTCTTGTGTACCCTTAGCTCCGAATTACAATAAAGAACACTTTAAACATGATGTTCTTGTACATGGATATGATTTAAAAGAGGAAATGTTATATTGTTCAGATTTCTTTGGTATTTCTTATAAATATAGCTTTGAGAAGATATCATTCATAGACTATACTAAAGCTTTTAATGCTTATGGGTTAGCAACCAATCGAGATTATTTAAACAAGATGGTATATCTGTACAAACTTAATTCTGAATATGATTATATGTTTGAATATGATTATAAGTTTAATATCAAAAACATATCAAATTCAATTAAAGCTTATTTAAATAGTTCTATTCCTGAGTACTGGGATATTTACAATACAGATAATAGAGACAACATTGTTTTTGGAATTGAAATATACGACACGTTAAGGAATTACCTTGCCTCGAAAAGTGTCAGCAATGAAGATCATATTGATACAAGACCTTTTTATTTGATTTTTGATCACAAAAAAATGATGATTTTAAGGTTAAAATATTTGCTTGGACTCGGGTATTATAAAGATTGCAATAGTGAAAATATAGACGGAATCGCTAAATTAGAGATGCAAGCCAAGGATGTTGTAAATATGATTATGAAGTACAATATTTCAAAAAACGGCACTATTTTAAATGATGTAATAAAGATGCTAAATAGTATAGAAAGAGATGAAAGAAATATTTTACTACAGTACACTTAGTGGTTCGGTTATAAACACAGTTAAAAACGGAAGTTCCAAATTCATTTAAAATATATTGCAAAATTATACATTTAGTGATAATATATACATGTATTTTTTTACCATACGTAGAAATCAAGAGTATTTATGGAATCAAATGGGTATATTAGTGGAACAATATGTAACTAATTGTTTGTGATTTTTAGTAACAATATAGAAGTCGTTATTGGTATGTATATATTTTAAAAAATATTTTTTGAACAATAATCGTAGCTATGGTCGTTTTCAAAATCTATTCGTAAAGAGTTATGGCCAATGTTCCCTGGTTATATTTCCACAGACTCAAAGTATAAGAAAGAATTTTTTTGGATCTTGCATATAATTATGCAAGGTTTTAAATTTGTATATTCTATTTACTTGGAGATGGGAATGCAAGTCATGGAAAAATTAGAAGTAGCCTTAAGCACTTGTTAGAAATTAATCGTCGCTTGGTCGCGTTGATGGATGATGAGGATTATATAGTAAAAGTCTTTTTAGCTTATCTGGTTAGATAGGTAAAAGGGCGAAGCTATGTGTAGATTACAGAAATTTAACAGGTAGAAACTAATATGTGTTTGCTACAAGACAAGATGTATTTGCCTGTAATACTATATTTATTCAAATGAACTTGTGAGGAGATTCTATCATTAATAAATGGTGTTAAATAAATCCCAAAACAGTAGAAACTTTTCTGAAAATTAAACAAGCATTTGGGTTTTGAACAATTTAAACGTACAAGAACAATCTTGGGAGGAAGTGTATGATAGAATTAAATCTTAAAGGTTACACTAGCTCAATAAAATTAAGTGATTCAGTTATACAAAGGTTCAAAAAGCCCATCATTTTTTATATGGTAAATAAAAATGATGTTAGACCATTTTTTATTACATTTGTAATTATTAATTTTATGAAGAGTGAAATTTTATATTTATTTTCATATAATCAAGAAAATATTGAAATTATTAATGCGCAGCCAAACAATAAAAAATTCTCGTTTGATAAGAACCCTCATTGTGCTTTATGTATAAATGAAGGTGAAGATTTTTTGGCTTTTATGGATAATGAGGAGTTTTTTGTTTATGTTAATTATAAAACAATGATTATGAAAGTCTATACAATGAATGACATAGTCAAAAACACTGATATAAAGTATAAAAGAATTAGTTCAACATTCTATAAAGATGATAGTGATAAAAATTTCTTTTATATGTCAGCTGTTGATTCCTCAAATTTATTACATATATTTCGAGTGTCATTAACATTAGATAATATTGAAGAAATAGACACTTTTCCAAGCAATCCGTTTCCACCACATGTACTAAGAAAACATAAAGACTTTTTGCTTTTAAGTCACGAATTCAAATATTCTAAATTTGAGTTGCAAAAAAATGGGAAAATAGTAAGTCAAGACGAACTAGCTAGAATTTTCTTAAAACATACTCTGCAGCTTCTTTATTCTCAACAAAGGGAGAGCACCTCTTTACAACAAGATAATATAAAGCTTTCTAAAAAAAATGCAAAAGAGTTATTCAAGATAATAAAGGAAAACTATAACATAAGATGCTTGCCAGGCAGTATTCTAGCGCTTAACTTAAATACAAAAGAAAAAGTGTATTATAACACAATGGGTGGAAGTCCGGCTCATTTTGAGATTGATTTAAAGGATGATGTTATTTATACATCTTCACACAACTTTTTATCTTCTGATACTTTAGGAGGGCTCGTATACATAGAACCCGCAGTAATAGATAAATTTAAAATGAATGGAAGTAAATTGGAACTGGTAGGGACATTTTCTAACCCAAAAGGTTTTAGATATACCACACATAAAGTATTTTATTACAACAATAAACCGTATATTTGTGTTTTTGGACAGCCTAACCGTTTAATGTTTATTGATGCGACAACAATGGAACTGATGTTTTATGAAGACATTTCTGAAGATGAATTAACAAATCAATCAGATTTAAGTATATATCTTAATACAAGAGATAATGAATTTGACCTTGCAGCTATAGAAGTTTCAGAAGATGGTGAATGTATTATTTTTGTAGGACCTGATTATATCTATTTTTATAATTTTCCTCAAAAGAAACTTATTAAAAAAATAGATTATAAATTATTCAGTATTCCGAATGATAATATTTCTTTAAGTGATTATAAAATACGTACAGCTCATATGAATTATCTCGATTAGATTACATTGTTTATTATAGTGAGGGAAAAAATATATGCTATAGGTTAAGTAAAGGGAGAAATAATATATGCCTATAATTGATGTAGAGAATCTTAGTAAAATTTATTATACATATGAAAAAGAGAGTGGAATAAAGGGATCTTTAAAAAATTTATTTTCAAGAAAGTATTTAGAGAATAAAGCTGTTGATGGTATTAGTTTTAATATTGAAGAGGGAGAAGTGGTAGGATTTTTAGGACCTAATGGATCTGGGAAAACAACAACTATAAAAATGCTGACTGGATTGCTCTACCCGAGTTCGGGGAAAGCTCAAGTTTTAGGCTATAATCCTTGGGAACGTAAAAATGAGTTTCGCAAGCAATATTCACTAATTATGGGACAAAAAAATCAGCTCTGGATGGACTTGCCTGCAATAGAATCCTTCAATTTAAATAAGGTTATTTATCAGATTCCCGATAAACAGTTTAAATCGACACTTGAGGAACTTGTTGAAATACTTGATATACAAAATGTTCTTAATGTGCAAGTAAGGAGACTTTCCTTAGGAGAAAGAATGAAAATGGAATTGGTTGCTGCTTTGTTACATAAGCCAAAAGTTCTTTTTCTTGATGAACCAACTATTGGTTTAGACATAACAAGCCAAAGAGTAATACGAGAATTTATAAAGAAATATAATAAAAGATTCAGTACTACTATCCTTTTAACAAGCCATTACATGGACGATATTCAAGCACTTTGCAAACGAGTGATAATTATTAACAGTGGAAATAAAGTTTATGATGGAAATATTGATAATATACTCAATGACTTTTCAAGAGTCAGAAATTTAACTGTAACTTTTTCCGAACCTACATCTGAACATGAAATGAGTCAAATTGCAAAAATTGATGAATTTAGCCCATTTAAAATTACATTCTCCGTTGAACGGGACAAATTGATTACAGTACTAACTGAACTGTTGCAGGCTTTTAGTGTGAAGGACATTAGTACCTCGGAAGTAGGGATATCTGAAGCTATATCCAATATATTCCAAAAAACAAAGGAAGATAAGAATGTTTATATATAAGGTCATGTTAAATGCTCGTAAATATATTAAAGTATTTAATCTTGGGTTTCAAGAACAGCTTGAGTATAGAGTAGATTTCTTTTTTAAAACTTTAATTATGGCAATTGCTTTTTTGATACAATACTTTCTTTGGAAATCAATTTACCAAAGTAGTAATGAGAAATTGATAGCTAATTTCACTTTACAGGAAATGCTGACATATCTTCTTTTGGCAAAACTGTGGAGTTGGAGTATTGACTCAGGTGAAATTGATAGAAATTTTACGGCGGATGTCAGGGATGGCGGTTTAAGTTGTTTTTTAATTAGACCCATAAATGAGCAACTATATAGATTCAGTACATTTTTTTCTCATAAAATATGCAATATTTTAATATGTCTATTAACTGTCATTATAGTAATTTTTTTGTTCCCTGTTGTTTTTAAACTCTCTCCAAGTAATAGCTGGATATATATCCCGCTAATTGGTTTTTTATCTTTAGTTTTACAGTTTATGTTTAGTTATACTATTGCTCTGCTATCATTCTGGTGGTTGGATATTGAAGGTTTTCTATTCATAAAAAGATTAATAATGAGCTTTTTGACTGGTACTTTGGTTCCACTGACGATAATACCAGATAGTATCACAAAAATAGTTTTATTATTACCGTTTCAATATATGGTATTTTTTCCAATACAAGTTACACTGGGCAAATTGGATACAACCTCGATTACTAATGGAATTATAGTCCAAGTTATCTGGATTATAGTATTTACTTTGTTAAGTAAAATTCTTTGGACATTGGGATTAAGACAATACACTTCCGCTGGTGCTTGATACTGCAAATAACAATAAGAACAATCTCGGAAATACGACACATGATTATGTATTAACTAACAGGAGGTATATAGAATGCGCTATATTAAACTTATAGTTGCGTTTGCCCGATATTGTCTCATTAGAGATATGGAGTTTTCAAAAAATTTTATAACAACTACCTTAATTCACATCTTTTATATTTTTGTTAATCTAGCCTTTTTTACTGTAATATGGTTAAAAGTTGGTGGATTTGGAGGGATGTCGACTTATGAGATGCTTTTCTTTCTTGGAACATTCCATTTAGGAGATTCAATATTCATGCTATTTACATTTAATGGAATATTATCGGTTCCAGAACTGATTCGAAAAGGAGACTTGGATTATATCCTGACTAAACCTGTTCCTTCTCAGTTTTTAGCTACTTTTAGAAAAGTTGATTTCTTTTCTCTTACTGATTTTATTGTGGGAATTGGGATTTTAATTTATTCTTCATATAAAATGAACTTGGAATTTAGTTTTTATACTGTAATATGTTTTCTGGTTTTGGTGGTGGCTGGTAAAGTTATTACATATGCACTTGCATGTTTACTAATTACATTATCTTTTATTTTTATTAAAATAGAAGCAATCTTTGCCATATTTGAAGAAATAGGTCAGCTACAAAGATATCCGATGGGAATATATACTCCCCCATTCAGAATGATATTTTCAATAATTTTTCCAACAATTATTATTGCAAATTTTCCGGCTTACTTTGTACTTGGAAAACTATCTGTTATTGAGTTAGCTTGGTTATTTATTGCAGGGGTATTTTTACTTTATGCTTGCCACCGGTATTGGCAGTATGGATTAAGAAAATATCAAAGTGCCAGCAGCTAATGTTTGGCTGATTATTTCAAAAATAAAAATTTAATTATAAAACTCATATTTAATATTTAATAGGAGGTCAAAGAAATGACAAGAGAACAAATAGAAAAAGAAATAATTGAAATTATGGTACAAAGTCAGCTTATAGACGATTCTGAAAGCTATGATTTAAAAGCATCACTAATTGAAGAATATGGTTTTACTTCGATCAAGATAATACAGCTAATTATTGCTATTGAGACTAAATTTAGCTTGGATATTAACATTGAGGATCTTAGCATAGAAAAATATGAGAGTATCGATTCAATTATTGATATGACGGTTAATTATATGGAAGGCAAATAATCAGCATAAAAACAATTGAATTATATATCAATAATACTTTATAGATGGGTGGTATATATAATGGAATCTATAACACAACTTAACGGTGAATTAAATCAAATAATACATGATGTTAATAATACAAAAAGAATATATGATAATAAGACTTTACAAGAACTATTTGAAGAACGGGTTAAGAATAGAGAAAGCGAAACTGCAGTAGTATATAAAAATCAAAGCATTACTTATAACGAGTTAAATAAAAAGGCAAACCAACTAGCAAGAAAGTTAAGGGAATACGGAATAAGGCAAAATGATATAGTAGGATTAATGGTAAACAGGTCATTAGATATGATTATTGGCATTATGGGTATATTAAAGGCTGGCGGGGCTTATCTTCCGATTGATCCTTCATATCCCGAAGCTAGAATCCATTATATGATTGATGACAGTGGGACAAGAACTATACTAACCCATAGCGATCTTCAAAAAAATATAAGTTTTAGTAAAACTGTAATATGTCTTGATGATGAGAAATTATATACCGGGGACTCTTCAAATCTAGAGAATACAAATGATGATTCAGACTTGGCATACGTTATATACACTTCTGGTTCTACAGGAAACCCTAAAGGAGTCATGCTTGAACATAGATCAGTACACAATTTTATTGTAGGTATAACCGACCAAATTAAATTTTTACCTGAGAAATCAATAGTATGCCTTACCACCATATCATTCGATATATTTGTATTGGAAAGCTTACTTCCCTTGATAGTTGGAATGAAAATTATTATAGCAGATCCTATGCAGTTATCAAAGTACATAATTAATGAGAAAATTGATATGCTTCAGACAACTCCTTCTACAATACAGTTAATTTTGAATGATAAATCAAACTTGAAATATTTAAAGGATCTAACTGAAATAATGTTAGGGGGGGAAGCTTTCCCTAAAAGGCTTTTACCTGAACTAAAAAAACATACAAATGCCAGAATATATAACATGTATGGTCCAACAGAAACTACTGTCTGGTCCACAATAAAAGAATTAACTTTTACTGAGGATATTACTATTGGAAGACCTATTGCAAATACACAAATATTAATAGTTGACGAAAATGATAATCCATTGGGAGTTGATTCAATCGGAGAATTGTGTATAGCAGGAGATGGATTAGCAAGAGGATATCTGAATAGAACCGAGCTAACAAATGAGAAGTTTGTAAAGAACCACGCAATAGAAGACCGAAAGATGTATAAAACAGGGGACATGGCAAAATGGCTTGGTAATGGCGAGATAGAGTTTCTTGGAAGAAAGGACTTCCAAGTGAAAATCAGAGGATTTAGAATTGAACTTGGTGAAATAGAAGACTGTCTCAGCAAGTATGAGAAAATTACTGATTGTGTTGTTGGAGTAAAAGAAAATGAATTAGGCGAAAAGTATCTTGTTGCATATTATTTATCTGATAAGGAGTTATTAGTTTCTGATATTCTCTCTTTTCTTATAAAAAGCTTACCTGATTATATGATTCCTGGATTTTATAAGAGAATAGAGAAGATGCCTTTAACAGCTAACGGTAAGATTGATAGAAAATCCTTACCAAATCCGGACACAAAGAGACCACTTCTTGAGACTCAATACTGTGCGCCTGAAACAAACATAGAAAATCATATGTCTAAAATATGGAGACGTATATTAAATCTTGAGATGATTGGTATAAATGATAATTTTTTCGAGTTAGGTGGAAATTCTATTTTAGTTTCTCAGTTGCATATTGAATTGGAAAAGTATTATCCCGGGAAAATAGATTTAGTTGATATTTTTGCATACCCATCCATATCAAGGCTGGTTAAATTTATTGAAGACAAAAATAGTGAAGCGGATGCGGTCAGGCCTATAAAAGCTTTGAAATTTCCATCTGAGTTTTTTACTGATAAATTTGATAGAGGGATTGAAATAGTTTTAAGAGCAAGTATAGATAAAGAAGTTAGCACTGCTTTGGGAAATTTGGCTGTTAAGAATGATATTAGTACTTATAGCATTCTTTTAGTAGTTTATTTAAACTTGTTGTCTGAGATATCAGAGCAGAGGGAAGTTCAGGCTTTTATCATGAAAGATGGTATGGATCAATATAAGTCTTTAAGCATAGATTTCACAAATGGGACTGACTTAGTTGAATTGTGTAAAAGAATTCAAATACAAACTGAAAGTTCCTCTCAACACCTAGTATATACTGTCAGCGATGTAAGTAAAACTATTATTAAGGAAAGACATTTTTTACCTACTATTTATTTTGTTCAGGATAGAATTAGAAGTGATCAGAGTATCAATGAACTTGCATTAATCATAAAAGAGGATGAAGCTGGGTTTATGCTAAATATGATTTTAAATTCGGAAGGCCTACGAAAAGACAAGTTTGAAAACTTGTTGACTGATTATGTGAAGTTGTTACATGCTATTGCAGAAAGTATGTAAAAAATTTATTCAGGGGGACTTACTATGTCATTTTGTAAACAATGTATTTTAAAGGAAAGTAATCCAACGATTGTTTTTAATGAAGATGGAATATGTAATGTTTGTAATAAAACTATAAATTTGAGTGGAAATTTTAGAAGTTATAGTGATGCCATGAGAGCATTTAATGGATTTAAAAAAAATGTATTAAATGGTAATGATAGTAGTTACGACTGCCTTTTAATGTTTAGCGGTGGAAAAGACAGTATTTATATGTTAAACAAGTTGGTTACTGAAGATAAACTGAACGTTCTTGCATTTTCGATTAATCATCCTTTTGAAAGCAGTAACGCAATAAACAATATTAATAAGGTCATAGAAAAGTTAAATGTTGAGCATATAAGTTACACTCCAGATCTAAAAAAGTATAAAAAATTAATGAAATATACATTTTTAAATGGAAAAAGCCACACTACTAACAGAACTCCTTGCATGATATGTACATTTTATATGCAGTTAAATACATTACTATTCGCATATAAAATGAATATCCCTTATGTCTTGTACTGTGCTGATCCTGAGCAAATTACTATGCTAACTGTAAGTATTCATGATATTGCAGATATGATAAAGAAAATTTGTGGAGATGAAATCATGGAGGAGTTGTTCGGAGACAACTTAAACTTATTTTATAGTGATAATGACTCAAATAAGATGCCCAAGCTTATATTTCCTTATGTTGAATATGGAAATTATAATAAAGATAATATAATTTCAAAACTTAAAGAACTAGAATTATACGATAACAAGCCATCAGAGACACACTGTTCATTAAGAACTCTACTTGATTATTATTCTTTTATTAACTATGATTGCCACTTTTATGCATTAGAAAATGCTACTAGTATTAGAAGCAAGGAAGTAAATCGTGATGATGAAATTGAATTTATTAGTAAATATAAAGATATTGTTTTAAATATTGCAAGTAAGAATATGATAACACCCGAGGAAAAAACGTATATAAAATCTGTTATTGAAAAACATGGGTTAGGACCTCAGCAGCAGTATGAAAATACGTATGATAATGTTATTAGGCTAGTCGAATCAGCAAATGAATTAGGACTTGATTTAAAGCAAATGAGAATAAAACCTTGAAGTAACTATAGTGGAGAACGAGGTGCAAGTATGGCAATTGATCTTAGGAGTTTGACAAAATCAGTTATAGGTGACTATAAAAAAGACAACATATTAATAGAAAATGTCTCCAGTAAGGATGTAGCGATCATAGGGGTTGCTTGTCGCTTTGCATCTTCAAATAATAAAAATGAATACTGGTCATCACTTTTAAACGGTAAGGATCATATAAGAGAGTTTCCAGATAACAGGCAAAAAATAAATGAGAGTTACATTAAAGCAAAAAATATAGATTTAAATAATGATGGATATTTCCAAGGAGGATTTCTTCAGGAGGTTGATAAATTTGACTATGAGTTCTTTAACATTTCGACCTTAGAAGCAAGTTTAATGAGTCCGAGCCAGAGAATTTTTCTTGAGACTGCATTGAGTGCCATTGAAGATGCAGGATATGGCGGCAAAAAAATTCTAGGCTCAAAAACAGGCGTTTTTTTAGGGCATAGTACTGATTTTGGTGTTAGTTATAAAGAATACGTCGAAACATTAAACCCGCCTTTAGCCAGTTTTGCAATCTCCGGCAATTTGAATTCTATTATTGCAAGTAGAATATCCTATCTGCTTGACTTAAAGGGTCCAAGTATGACGATTGACACAGCATGTTCCTCTTCACTTGCAGCTGTTCATGTGGCTTGTCTTTCTTTAAGAAATAGAGAATGTAGCATGGCATTGGCAGGAGCAGTAAAAATCGATTTATTGCCTTTAAACAGCATTAAAGGCAAGGAGGATGAAATAGGAATAACATCATCAGATGGAAGAGCA
This sequence comes from Bacillota bacterium, assembly GCA_023443515.1. Lineage (GTDB taxonomy): Bacteria > Bacillota > Clostridia > Acetivibrionales > DSM-1351 > Ruminiclostridium. The sequence goes on along the minus strand of JAEZUC010000009.1, from coordinate 17,015 downwards.
AGAACTTTTGATGATAGCTCTAAGGGAACGGGACTAGGGGAAGGTGTAGGTGCTTTATTGCTAAAACCGCTTGCTAAGGCTTTAGAAGATGGTGATAACATATATGCAATAATTAAAGGCAGTTCAGCAAATCAAGATGGCAATTCGGTTAATTTAACTTCACCAAACCCGGCAGCTCAAGAAGAGGTAATGATTAAGGCCTGGCAGGATGCAGGTATAGACCCCGAAACTATTACATATATTGAGGCACATGGAACAGGGACAGAACTTGGAGATCCAATAGAAATAAATGGTATAGAGAGAGCATTTAAAAGATATACAAATAAAAAACAATTTTGTGCAATTGGATCAGTAAAAACGAATATTGGACACTTGGATAATGCCGCAGGTATGGCTGGTCTGATTAAAGCTGTACTAGCGTTGAAAAATAAACAAATACCACAGTCTATTCATTTTATAAGTCCCAACAGGAAAATCAATTTTGAAAATTCACCGGTTTATGTCAATGATATTCTAAGGGATTGGGAGGTTGATGGGATTCCTAGGCGATGTGGTGTCAGCGCTTTTGGACTCAGTGGAACAAATTGTCATGTGATTTTGGAAGAAGCACCTTTTATAGAAGACCACATTAGTCAAACATCAAAAAATAGAATGCAGGTATTGACATTATCTGCAAAAAGTAGAGAGGGAATTTTAGAACTTATATGGCAGTATCAATTATTTTTAAGTAAATCAAAAAATATTGAATTGAATAATATATGCTATACTGCGAACACAGGACGTGGCCATTATAATTGCAGATTAGCGGTTGTTTTTGAACATATCAGAGACCTTGAAATTAAGCTAGAAAAATCAGTAATTCAAAATTTGAATGGTCTTGAAAACTACGGAATATTTTATGGAGAACACAGAATTGTTTCTGAAAAGCAAAAATCAAGACAGACAGGGGAAATAACCCAATATCAAAAAGATACGTATTCAGCCCAGATTAACAGGAAGCTGAATGAGTATTTTGTAAAATCCAGAGATCTGTCTGAGGAAGTATTGAACGAATTATGTGAGATGTATGTTGAAGGTGCGGATGTTGAATGGGATTTGCTTTATCAAGACACTTCCAATAAGAAGGTTAGTTTGCCTTCATATCCTTTCTCAAGGAAGTCTTGCTGGGTACAAGTTAATGAGGAATCAATTACAAAAAAGCTTCCGAATTATAAGGAAGTTAGCCACCCTCTATTTGAAAGGTGTCTTGCAGATTCCTTTGACCGGATTACATATTTAAGTAACTTTGATGCGGCTAATTATTGGATACTAAATGAACATAAAGTTGCAGGTAATTTTGTTGTTCCGGGTACCACATACTTAGAGATGGTATCGGAATTATTAAATCGGCATTACAATATATGGAATTATCAATTGAAGGATGTAGTATTCCTGTCATCTCTTTCTACAAATAGTGAAGAATCTGTTGAAGTGCATACCATAATTAATAGTAATAGTGAAAACTTAGAGTTCACAATTGCCAGTAGATCAGCGAATAGTGCGGAGTGGAAGACCCATGCTGAAGGCAAGGTATTCCTATTACCAAATAAAAATCTAAAAAGGCTGGATGTTGAAAAGATAAAAGCAACATCTACCGGAGAAGCAATAGACCATTACGATTATGAATCCGGTAAAGGTATAGAAACAAGTTCTAGATGGGATTGCATTAAAGAAACCTTTGTTTGTAGCTATGGAATTCTAGCGTATCTATGTTTGAATAAAGAGTATATAAATGAGTTGGATATGTACAATCTTCACCCGGCATTGCTAGATGAAGCTGTAAATATATCTTTGAGGAGCATTGGAGAAGGAATATATTTACCCTTTTCATATAAACTTATAAATATTTATGGCCCTTTAACTGGTAAGATATATAGCCTTGTTAAGAGAAGAAATTCTGAAAGATCCAGCTTAGAATTTGCTACTTTTGATATAACAATAACAGATGAAATTGGAAATATAATTATACAGATTGAAGAGTATACGATTAAAAAAGTAGATGAAAGCAAAATAGCGACAAAAAATGCCGATAGTATGGCTTTTTCACAAATCATATGGAAAGAACGCCAAAATGAACTTTTGGGCCAGAATAATGATGATAAAAATATTATGGTATTAAAAGGAGAAGGAGAAAGAAGCAATAGTATTGTTTCAGGTATAAAAGCGGTCGAAAATAAGGTAGTTGAAGTTGAATTAGGGAATGAATTTAAAGTAATTTCAGACGATAAGTTTAATTCTTGTACTACCGAGGCTGACTATATAAAGCTTTTTGAGCATATAAAAGTTAATAGTATTGGAAAAATAATTTATTTGCAGACCATTTCAGATACGAGGGAAATCAATACTGTTGAAGGTTTGGATGAGGAACAAAGGAAAGGAGTCTATGGACTAACTAACCTTATAAAAGCATTAGTTAAAAGTCGGTTAAGTGAAGTTATCGAAATAGTTATTATTGCTCAATATGCAGGCAAAGTAAATAAACAACAAAAAATAGTTATTCCAGAAAATGCTGCACTGTTTGGTATGGGGAAGTCTGTAAATTTAGAGTATCCCAAAATAAAATGTCGATGTATAGATGTAGATGAGTATACCCAGGTAAGTATAATTGCTGCAGAAGTGAAATCTGAATATCAAAATTATATGACAGCTTACCGCGATGGACAAAGGTTTGTTCCTTATATTGATTTAATTGATATTGATAAGATACCGGATTATAAGTATGAAATCAAAGAACAGGGTGTGTATGTAATTACAGGCGGAACAGGATGCATTGGACTTGAGGTTGCAAAATTTCTATCATTAAAAAGAAATATAAATATTGCACTAATAAATCGAACAACTTTCCCATCACAAGAAAAATGGCCTGAGATTTTGGAAAAATGTGAAGATACCAAGTTGTGTAGTAAGATTTCGATATTGACTGACATAATTCAAATGGGTTCAAATATAGTTTTTTATAACTCTGATGTGTCAGATATTGAGGATATATCGAAAGTACTTAATGATTTAAGAAGAAAATTCGGGCAATTAAATGGTGTATTTCATATTGCTGGAAATGCCGGCGATGGATTTATTATCAATAAAGATAAAAATGCACTTAGGAATGTTCTGGCTCCAAAGATAAATGGGACATGGATTCTTGACAGGTTAACAGAGAAGGACAAATTGGATTTCTTTGTAATGTTTTCATCAATTTCTTCTATATCGTCGGAAGCGGGTCAAGCAGATTATGCTTCTGCCAATAGCTATTTGGATGCATATTCTATTTATAATAATGAAAATGGTAAAAGATATATAACAATTAATTGGCCTGCATGGTCTGAAACTGGTATGGCGGTAGACTATAATGTTGACTTAACTAAAGAGATCTTTTCTCCAGTAAGCACAAAAAAAGCGTTAGAAACTTTGGATGTTATATTAAGCAAGGATATTAGCAATATAATTATTGGTGAATTGATTTATAATAATTTTTATTCGAGTAAAACGAGCCTTTTTGAACTTTCCTCGAAATTAACAACAATGTTTGCTACCAGAAAAAACAGATTATCATTAGCAAAAGTGAATCATTCTTCTCAAATTGATTCAGGTGTTTCAAGAATAGAATTAACAGGTAAAGAAAAGAAGGACTTATACACCGAATCCGAAAGAAAAATAGCGAATATTATGGGAGAAGTCTTAGGCGTGAGAGAAGTGAATATTTATGATGAGTTTTTGGATTTAGGAGGAAATTCAATCATTGCAGTTAAAGTTGAAATGGAAATGGAGAAGTACAAGATACCCATAACGGTACCGGATTTGTATGAATATAAGACTGTAAAGGATTTAGCTGAGTTTATTGATAGCAAAGATAGAGTTAAATTTGAGAATAATAAATCAAAGGATGATAATTTAGAGATATATCCTAAAAGTGAAGGGCAAAAGGGTGATACAGAAGGCAACTTAGAATTTAGTAATAGCCTAAAAATCGGAATTTTTAAACCGTTTAATGATGTATTCTACAAAACTTGCTTCCATAATTCTTTATTTTCGGTAATTACACATTTTAACAAAAAATTAGGATCCATATTGGCTAATGATATATTTTACTATAACTTTAGTGAAAATAGGGAATTATCACAAAGCGGGATGGTCAATATTGCCGAAAAATCACTATTTGAGTTAGTAAATGACTTGGAAATAACCGTAAAAACACAAAGCCATATTTCTTATGGTAAGAATAATTTTACACCTCCACAAGAGGACATCAATCTGCTAAATCTGTTTTCGAAGTATATTGGCATAAAGCCTTCAAAAAGTAACAGGGGTATAGAAAATTTACTTGATGATATAAAGAGTGCTTTGCAACTTGGAAGACCGGTTATTGTTTGGGTAGATTGTTTCTACGAGTCTATAAGAAAGGATACGTATAATAAAGAACATTGGATGCATTCACTACTTTTATATGGATTTGATGAAACTAGAGAAGTTTTCTATGCTATCGAGCATAATTTTAAGGAAAATTTGACTTATAAGGAAAGGGAGATTAGTTATAAAGATGTTATTGATGCATATGAAGGATTTTTAGTAAATTATATGCATTATACTCAAATGCCTACTTTTTATGAGTTTTATCTGAATGAGGAAATTAATGTTGATAAACAAGATGCTATTAATAGTAGTGATTTATACAGGCAAAATCTTGAGAAGCATAAAAGTAGTATATTAAATGGACTGGATAACTTGAAAGCTATGATAGAAAAAATAAATATGATATTTTCAAGTGAACAGAATTTAAAAAACAATATAGACGAACTGATAACATTATTAAATAACATAATTAATGCTAGGCAAATAGATGAATATAATATTTCTGTTTTGTTTGAAAATAGTAACGATCTAACCGAAGATATTAAAAATATAATTTATAGATGGACATATGTAAGAAAAGTTGCTTTTAAGTACAAATTTTCGGCAGTATTTGATGAAAAAGAGATTACGTCTATTGCTCAAAAACTAGATGAGATTTATAAGTTCGAATTAATGCACTTGGAAACTATTGGGCTTTAAAACTCTGGAATTGTATTTTAGTAGTTTTATTCACAGAAAGGGGTGATTTGTACATAAATAAATGAGGTTTTGAACTTTATATTTTAAGCCAAAAGGCTATATGATGTCTTGCATTAATATCATAAATACTATTAAAAGAGAGGGTTAAATTATGAGAGAAGAATTAATAGAAATGATAGCTAATATTGCTGAAGTATCATCAAATGAGGTAATGCCTGAATCATCACTGGTAAATGATTTGGAAATGGATTCTTTGATGCTTCTAGATCTTACTGTGAAGTTGCAAAAGGTAATAAACCAAGAAATTAAGCCAGAGGAATTAGTTGCATTAAAGACAGTTAATGATGTTTTTGATTTTGTTAAGGAGAAAAAGAAATAATATGGCTATTTATATTAATTGTTGGGAACATTACAGTAGTTTGTTTTCATCATGTTCTGATTTCGCTGACGAAATTAATGGTAGGGTTAAGAATTGTTTATTAGATGATTTTTACCCGTTAGATGAACCTTCAGATCTATATGATTTTATTGAATCGCGAGGAACAAGATCAAAAGACAATTTTACAATAGCAGCAATGTATGTTTCAAAAAAGTTAATCAGGAAGAATGTAGAAGCTGATAGGTTGGGAATTATTTTTGCTACCGAATATGGAAATATCAACAGTATGTACAGTTTAGGTAATCTTGGTAAAAGTTCTACTGATCCTATTTCTGCCAAGTTATTTCCAAATGCAACAATCAGTAGTGCTACAGTATCAGTAGCAATTGATTTAATGGCACAAGGATTCAATGTGACAGTTAATAGTGGAATCTTAAGCTTTTATCAGGCAATAATGATTGCATGTAACTATATTAATGATGGAAAACTTGACTATTGTATTGTTCTAACGGGTGACGATTACAACAAGTTTGCAACAGAAGATGTTTTAATGTCAGATATACAAGTTAAAAAATTTTTATCAAATGTTAGTGGAATACTAATCAGTAATAATAGGATAGAGGATGGAAAGAACTATATAATTAAAAATGTTAAGCTAAATAAAATGAATGATACTCTGGCAGAATCTAATAACTTCATTGATTTAATGGGTTACCGCTATATAAATGAAGGTTCTTTTAGTAATATAAAAACTCCTGATGTTTATATAGGACCTTCTGTCGGTTTTATAGAACTACTGAACTGTTTTCAATATCTTGATAATAACAGTGGCGTAGATCAATGCTGTGCGGCTGTTGTCGACAATAACTCTTATATTAGTATAGCGGTGGGGAGAGATGAGATATAATTTTCAAGGAAGAGCTAAAGATATTTAAATACCATTTTCCAGGCAATTCACTTTTTCCTGGAGCGTTAACTATAGACTTTATTAAAAATTGTCTGCTGAAAATAGACAATACTGATTGTAACTGTAGTGTAAAATTTTTAAACCCCATACTTCCTAATAGGGATATTCAATTAAAGGTAGAAAATAAGGATAATGATACCTTGATTGACCTACTCGATAAGGAGTTAGTATGTGCAAAATTCAAACTGCAAAAATTCGGTACAGATAACAATCCTTCTGCTATTATGGACAGTATTTTTAAAGTAAGTGAAGCAAAAGAAAAGTTTAAGCCAATGTCCAATAGCAGTAAGGAAATAACCTTTCTTGATGACTGGTTCATTTTGAATAAGAATAGTGGAATAACTGCTATCGGAGAATTTAAGTATAAGAAGGGTTGCTTGGATTTTTTATTAGAAATCGAACAAGCTAAAAACTTTGGATTTGACTTTATGCTGATTGAATTTATGAGCCTGACAGTTTTATCGTCTTTGACTAATGAAGGAATAATAACATTGGATAATAATTATGGCTTCGCAAGGTTAAATAATTATTGGAGCATGTATGATTTAAATGATGGGGATAATCTGACAGCAGTAGTTAATAGCAATATTGTTAGTAACGGGATTTTATGGAGTGGATATGTAATGAAAGATGGTAGGATTATTGCATCAATTGAACAAGGAGTTGATTTGCCTTTAAAAGTGAAAGGGTGATAAATATGGAGAAGATAGTAGTTTCAGGAATTGGTGTTGTTTCACCAATTGGGATTAATAGAGATGATTTTTATGAGGGTTTGCTATACGAAAAGACTGTAAGGGCAATAGAAAAAGATGCTTATCCCGGTCACGGGGATTATAAAGAAACATCCCGACTATCTGCTGATTTAAAGAATAAAATTGATATGGAAATTGAAAATTCAGTAGAGTTGCCACAAACGTTAAAATATGCTTTATATGCAACAAAAACAGCCTTGCAGGATGCAAAATTAACATCGGATGATTTAGCTAAAAAGACTGTATCAGTTATCATAGGAAGTAACGATTCTGAATCTGAGATTTTTGATTACTATGTACAAAACAGCGAATGGAGTAAAAAACATTACTCAAGTTATAATATTGCATATAAAGTCTCTGAATATTTTAAATTTAACGGGATGCATTTCTGCGTTCATAACGCATGCGCCTCATCGAATATGGCACTTGAATTGGGTTTATCCTTTCTTAAAAATAATCAGAGCGATTTAGTAATTGTCGGAGGAGCAGATTCCTTTTCCCTTAAAAATTACACAGGGTTCAACAGTCTTATGGCAATCAGTAATATAGGTTGCAGGCCATTTTCAAAGACTATGGATGGCATAACAATTACTGAGGGTGCAGGCATTATAGTACTTGAAAAGGAATCAGATTTATCTGTCAGGAATAAGGAAGCGTATTGTGAAATACTGGGCGTAGGAAGCAGTAATGATGCATATCATATGACCAGGCCCAATGAGCAGGGGATTACGCTGGCTATCAATAAGGCTTTTAAAGATGCTGGAATTACATATAAAGACATCGATTATATTATGGCACACGGTACAGGGACTCAAGCAAACGATAAAACGGAATCCTCTGCAATAAACCATATTTTTCCTGATGGACAATTAAAAGGTGTATGCTCGATAAAGGGCACATTGGGACATATGATGGGTGCTGCCGGTGCTATGGGCCTTGTAGCAATTTGTATGATTTATAAAAATGGCATTATACCTCCATCCTCTAAATCAATTCCTTTAAATGAAGAATGTAGCATAAATATAATTACAGAAGAAACCAAGGATAATGATATCAATATTTTTATGAATAATTCATTTGGTTTCGGAGGAAATAATTCAGTTACAATTTTAAAATCCATTAAGAAAAAATAACCCATAGAATATATGGGGGATAAAATCTGTGCAGAAGGGATATTAAAAGATGAGAATTACTGCGTTTAATGGGAGCCCTAAGGGGGAGAGTAGTAATACCGAGGTCATGGTTAGCGCATTTTTGCAGGGCGCTTTAGAGGCTGGGGCTCAGGTTGAAAACATCTATATGGCGGATAAAAATATAAATTATTGTCAGGGGTGCTTCCAATGCGTAAACTCTGGAGGGGTATGTGCTATACAGGATGATATGCAGGATTTGTTGCTCAAATATGTGGAGTCTGACATAGTAGTTATTGCTACGCCACTTATGATTGACAACATATCAGGAATAATGAAGGTCTTTTTGGATCGGATATTTTGTATTGGCAATCTAAATTTGGAAAAGGACCAAAATGGAGAAAGTAGGCGTGTCAGGTCAAGACGCTTTGAAAACAGAACTCTGGCACGAATCGTTGTTATTGCAAATGGAGGATATCCTGAAAGAACTAACTTTCAAGTTATAGAACTATTAATGAAGAGGTTTGCCAGGAATTTTAATATGGAGGTTATAGCTGAAATATATAAGCCACAAGGGAGATTATTAACCTCAAAGATAAAGAGGTTACAACCTAAAATAGAGTATTATAAAAAGCTTTTGAATAAGGCAGGTCAGGAAATTGTGATGAATCTTAGTATTTTAGAAGAGACTAAAAGGTTATTGGAAGAAGACTTTTTACCTGTTGAAAAATATTTTCAGCTTATCAATATTTCTAGTGCAAAAAACCTCTGAGGAACTTTGTGAAAATAGTGCGGTTCCAATTCCTAGAAACTGCAAGGAATAATTATAGCCAACTATACTGTATTGAAAGAAAAATAAATCAATTAGAGAAAATTTGTGTTGTCTTTAAGAAAGTGGGGATTTTATGGCATTAAAAAAATCGGATTATCCATATTTTAGAGAAATTTACCCTGGGTCATATTCAAACTGTTATACGGGAAGCGTTAGCGAAGTACTGAAAATGTACAGCAATGAAATCGAAGAATATGTTATATATATTCTAGGTAATGGGTTCCAACTTTTCGAGAAAATGGATGAGTTTGGTGATCCTAAAATTTATTTTGAATTGGTTAAAATGGTTGATATATTTTGCGATAAAATCGGATGTTCTTTAGAATTTGAGGATGTTGACCATATAAACACAAAGAAACAGGTATTAGATTCTTTAAAAAATAAAAATAGAAACAATATAATTGTTTGGGTAAATTCAAAACATCTCCAATACTCTGATTTATATTATTCTACAAGTGGTTACTTACATGCAATAGTGCTTGAGAAGATAATAAATCCTGAACTGATACGTATCAGAGATGGCTTAATTGTAAGTACTCCTGCTGTTAACTGCATAGCTGATTTTCATATTGATTTATTGGAAAGGTCAATAAACGATAATCTTGAGACACCTGAAGTAGTGGATGTTATGGGAAAATTAATCTTTTTAAATATCAATGGAGATAAAATTAAAAAACTGGACATCCCTTTTCTCATTAATAAGCTATACAATGATTCCATTAAAATTAAAGACGATTTTAAAGATGAAGATTCCGTAATATTAAGATTCTATAAACGCTGTGCAACTGCTTTGGCGCAACGTGATACAATCCAAAAGCAGAGTTTATTTATAAGAATCAATAAAATCATTAAGGCTTTATGGGTTATACCCAATCGTAAACTTTTTTACAAAATCTTACCGGATTTGAATCTAAATGAGAATGATGAGAAGAAGCTGTTACAGAATCTTGATAATTTATTGAATGAGTGGATGATCTTAGCTACTTATTGTTTAAAGTGTTCAATTCAAAGTGAAATGGATGAAGATTCATTAAGCTATTATTTCTCTAAAGCTAATCAAGGTGAGGAAATTTTCTGGAATAACATGGTGGATGTATTGGGAGCGTACTGTAAGTAACAGAGGACTTTTAGTAGGTCAAATTATATCAGAGAATAAATAAGAATTGATAATGAGGGATATAATGTCAAAATTTATTATTATAACAGGTGGATCTAGAGGAATTGGATTAGCAATAACAAAACTATTTTTACAGAATTCTTATTCAGTGGTCTATACATACATAAAAAATAATGATGCTTATGAAGAGCTTGACTCTATAGCAAAGACAAATAATGCTGAATGCATTTCCTACAAGTTAGATGTATCTGATCCTATAGAAGTATCAGGTTTCTATAATTGGTTTTGTGCAAAGAATTTTGAAATCGTTGGTTTGGTTAATAATGCGGGAATTGCAAAAGATGGGATTTTTGTAAACATGTCTGATGAAAATTGGGATGAAGTTATTAAAGTTAATTTATATGGTACCTTCTATATGTGTAGGGAATTTTCAAAAATAATGATGCTTCAAGGGAAGGGATTTATTATAAATATAGCTTCGACCACAGGTTTGACGGGAAGCAAAGGTGCAGCAAATTATGCAGCTTCCAAGGGTGGTATGATAGCTTTATCGAAATCTATCGGTATGGAACTTGCCAGATTTGGAATCAGGGTAAATGTGGTTGCGCCGGGTTTTATTCAAACAGATATGATATCTGGTCTTAGCAGTAAAAAAATAGAATCAATTAAAAAGAACCTGATGATGAATCGTTTGGGAGAACCTGATGAAGTTGCAGAACTTGTATTATTCCTTGCAAAAGGAAAACACTTTTTTCAAAATTCTGTTTTAGAAACAGATGGAGGGAAAATTATATAATTTAACTTTTTTATATAGAGGTGAGATTGATGATTGATATAAAGCCAGTTAGAGATGAGACTTTAAATTGTATTGAAGGAATTATAGCTTCAGTTGCAAATCATTATAATGTTGATTATAGATTAATGTTTTTAACTTCATGGGGATTTAAATATGATAATCCTTCTAATAACTATGGGGTAGGTGAAAGGCTAGGTTGGAGGACTCGAAAAAGTATACATCCTTTAATAGATGCTTTGCAGAGGTACCATGGGTACATTTTGAAAGAACATGATTCTTTAAATAAAAATCAAGTTAAGTTACTTGTACAAAAAGAACTAGATTTGGGTTACCCGGTAGTTATATATATTGATGGCTTTTTGTGTCCATGGAATATGGCTTTTAGAAACCAACATATCCCTCATTATATACTAATTATCGGCATTTGCGAGGAAACAGGTAGCTATGTATGTATTGATCCCTATTGCACAGATAAAATTGAGAAAATAAACTTCAACTGCATAGGCGATATAATAAAAATGTGCTATACCTGTAGGTTTGAACACATTACACAACAAGAATTAATTTGGAAACATACTTTAGAAGAAAATCTTAGCAGGTTATTGGAAGAAAGAGAAGAAGGTCATAGTAGTTTTGATAAAATGAGAATATTCGCTGAAGATGTAAAAAATATGGATATAGAATACGAAAAGGGAGAAATGAATGATTATAATTTTATACAAATATTGATGAAAATAAAGTTTTTGGAAAACTCTAGAAAGAATATTGTGAAAGCATTAAAATGTTTGAATGAAATTCAAGATGAAATTGATTTTTTACTTTATGAGGAACGCATTTTATATATATCAAACCTTTGGAATAAACTTAAAAGTATTATACTAAAAGCTATGATAATATCAGATAATAAATCACTGCTAGATAAGGCTTCATCTATAGTATATGAGATACTTAGCTATGAAGAGACTTTGGCACGTAATTTATATTCTTTAGTAAAATAAGTTAAAAAACCCCAGAAAGAACTGTAATTTTAACGCTATAGTTAAAGTAATATTGATGTTTTAAATCAATATTGCAAACCTAGATTCGTAAAATAATATTTTTGGAGGAATGAGTAAAATGCAAAAAGACCAAATTGAATTAAAAGTGGGGAAAATTCTATTTGAAACTCTTGGGGAGGAGCTTTCGGTAGAGCAAATAAGTATGACAGAGAGATTTGAAGATATTGGGGTTAACTCATTAAACTTCATGAAGGTTATAGTTTATATTGAATCAGAATTTGAGTTTGAGTTTGAGGATGATGCCCTAAACGTAAAAAATTATGAGAACGCAATGAGCTTGGTAAATTACATTAATAAAAGAATAAATGCTAATCTTTAATGTATTAATACTGTAGAAAAAGCAAGTCGGGGATATTTCATGAGGAAACTAAGTGAACTAAAGAATTTATTGGATTAGGGAGAGGTTATGTTTGAATTAAAACTAAATTGTTACAAAGTCCCGTTAAATCTGAGTGAAAGGGTTAGACGGGGCTTCAAAAAACCCATTATATGTTATTTGCTAAATATAAATGATAAAAGGAAATTTTTTATTACATATGTTATTGTTGATTTCGCAAAAAATGAGATGTTGTACATATTCTCTTATAACGAAGAAAATATTGAGAGAGTAAACCATCAGCCAAACAACGAAATATATAAAATAGACGGAACACCCCATTGCACTTTAGAGGTTAATAAAGGTGAAGACTTTATTACTTTTATGGAAGAGGAAGAGTTCTTTGTTTATGTGAATTATAGAAAAATGGTTATGAAGGTCTATACTGCAAATGACTTGATTAGGGATAGTAATTTAAATTATAAAAGAATCAGTTCTACATTTTATAAGGATGAGAGTAATCCAAATTATTTCTATATGTCAGTTGTTGATGTAAAAAATATACTACACATATTTCGTATATCACTTGATTTTAACAATGTTGAAGAAGTTGATGCTTATTTAAGTCATCCGGCGCCTCCTCATGTCTTAAGGAAACATAAAGACTATTTATTTTTAAGTCATGAATTCAAGTTTTCAAGGTACCAATTAATCAATGACAACATGATAATTAGTCAAGATGATCTTTTTAGGCGCGTAAACTTAAACGTAAATAGAATTCTCTACAAAAAAGATAAGTTGAAAGATTCCCAGAACACAAACATTGATTTGAGTCCTCAGGATATACTAAACCTTATTCAAGAAAAATATCCGGTAAAATGTTTACCGGGTAAAATTCTAATGATGGATATAAAAACTAAGGAAAAGACATACTACGATACTAGTGGTGGCAGCCCTGCACATTTTGAGATTGATACTCATAATGATACAATTTATACATCATCACATAACTTTTTCTTCTCAGTAAAAGGTCTTTTATTCTTAGAGCCTGCAGTGATAGATAAATTCAAATTAACAGAGGGCAAGCTTGAACTTATTGGATCTTTTTCTCACCCCAAAGGATTTAGATATACAACACATAAAATATTTCATAACAAAGGCAAACCATATATCTGTGTTTTCGGACAACCTAACCGTTTGATGTTTATTGATGCAGAAAAAATGGAATTGGTGCACTTTCAAGATATCGGAGAAGATGAGCTGACAAACCCATCTGATATCAGTACCTATATGATACCAAAGCCGGGAAATCTGGTTGCAATTGAAGTATCAGAAGATGGGGAAGATATAATATTTATCGGATCGAAATACCTTTATTTCTTTAACTTTGAAGAAAAATGTATATTCGAAAAAATTGATTTAGATTTATTAAGTCTTTCAAATAAAAATATACCTTTAAATGATTATATATCCCTGACAGTACATTTCAATTATCTTTATTAGCTTTGAGCTGTAAGGATATATAACCCTTGAAATACAGTATTTTAGCCATTTTGGGGTTTGGCAATTAACTAATATCGAATATATAAATAAGGAGCGAATCGATTATGGCAATTAATTTAGAAAAATGTAGTCAAAACTTTAAGTTGTATCTTAAATCTATTGATGATGAGCAGGTGTTTTTGACAGCTTCAATAATTAATAAAGAAAAGAGTTCGTTAGAAATGTTTCAAGAACTTTATGTTGAAGTTGCAAAGATTTTAAATGAAAATGGAATTGTGATATTCCATGAGAGGATTTTCGGGAGCATTTCTCTTTATGAGCACATTAATAAAATCCGTAACGATGTTTTAAGTATGTATTATGAAAACTGTGTAATACCATATACCTTAATTGAAGGAAACCCATACTGGGGTGAAGGGATCTCAGGAATTAATATTCATGGTATTATTATAAAAAATAGTTCTGAAAGCATATCGAATATAGAGTTTGAGAACAAGATATGTGGCAGGATATGGAAGTCAAAACGTGCCGAAATATTAGTTCTTAATAGCATACATGGACTTAATAGCAATAATGATGATAACTACAATCAAACATTAAATATGTTTGAGAAGGCAAGTTATATTCTTAAACAGTATGGCTTTGAGTTTAATAATGTTATTAGGACATGGATTTATCTTCATGATATTTTAGAACAATATAGTGATTTTAATAAAGCAAGGAATATTAAATTTAAAGAGTTTAAGATGATACCGGGTGAAATTGATGATAACCAATATGAGCATGTATATATGCCTGCAAGTACAGGGATAGACTGCAATAACCCTTTTGGAGCAGCAGGGATCATGGATGTTCTGGCAATAAAGAAAAGTGATGATTTTGGGGTACAAATACACAATATAACCGGGGTAAAACAAAAATCTGCATATAGATATGGGTCAGCTTTTTCAAGGGCTATGGTTATTGATGACCAAGAAAGTAAGTATGTATATTTATCAGGAACAGCCTCTATTAACGATAAGGGTGAAACAGTATATTTAGATGATATTAAGAAACAAATAGAAATGACAGGCAGTGTAATAGAGACGTTAACATATGATGAAGGCTTAAACATCCGAAATATATGCGAAGGAACAGTATTTTTAAAAAAAGCTGAATATATTGATGATTATAAAGAGTATTGCCACAAGAATAATTTAGAATTACCGTGTATAATTACAGTAGCAAATGTTTGCAGAGATGATTTATTATTTGAAATAGATGCTACTTTAATGGGGAAAAGCACAAGGGATAAATAGGGAAAGGGAGCAATCCCTTTTCTTTAGTCAATTATGCCAGCAATGAGTATCAGAAATTACTTAAAAAACACGGCTTTATCTACAGTATGAGCAGAAAATGCAACCGCAACGACAATGCACCCATGGAATACTTATGGGGTAAACCTAAAATGGAATGGCTGAATGATTCACCATTCTCAATGGATGGAACTACTTAGCAAAGCACCAGAACCGGAAAAGGAGATAGAATGAGGAAGGCACTGGATATTGATTTGTACAAAAATGGTTTTGGCTATCATCAAGTTGACTGTATACACGGACCAATTGCCGCCGCCGCAGGGCACTTCAGTTATAATAACTATTTTTATTACTGCTATTTGAATGCTATTTTGAGTAATACCCAAAAATATTTTGAATCGAGTATGTTAGACAATGCAAACAGGATATTGAGTTGCATGGGTTTGGAGTTACAGAGAATAGATTGCTCCGGGTACACTCCCGAGGAAACTGTGAACAGAATTTCAGAGGAGATACTTGGAGGGTGGCCTGTTATTCTAGTCGTAAAATACAACTCGCTTTTCTACAACAAATACTATAAAGACAGCACATTTACTCTGAACCATGCCATTATTATAAATGAGTATGGAGAAAATAATAAGACATTCAGCATTAAAGAAGCATCTTTATTGGGAAATACATTTGATACTTATCAGAATTCAGATATATTTTTTTCACTACAAGTAACCTTTGATATGTTGAAAGATATATTTAATGAATCAAACAGGCAGTATATTAAGGAAAACTCAACATTTGCAAACAGTATATATTCTATGCATAAGATTCATGAGGTCAATATTGATACAAATCACGTTATCAATGTTTCACTGTCGTTGATTAGGGACAATAAGAATGAATTGATAAATGTCATTAAATCCTTTAATGAACAAAATGAAGAATTTAATCATTACATAGAATTTACAAGACGCCGATTTTATGGCAGTATAAAGCCTATATTCTACCTTTTGTATGACCATTGTAAGCAAAGAAATATAGATATGGCTTTGACAGAAAATACTGAAAAAAATATAGAAGAGATTCGAGGCTGCACACTTGATTATTTATTTAAGGCCAGCATTAAGGGTGCCAAAATTACTCTAGAGAAGCAAGATATATTGTGTAATATGGTTCTAGACGGTGATATAAAGCTCACTAATCTGATTCAGAGTCTATTTGTTAATGAAACAAAGAAAAAACAGATAAACTATTATGTGGATTTAACAAGGTATTATAATAATCAGGCCTTTGAAGCAACCTTAAATGACGATTCTACTGCTGACATTACTGGTCTGGGAACTCATTACATAATGCAGGATGTTGTGATAAATGAGGAGTGGAAGAAAGGCGGATATAGTTTTATATACCGATATTATACCGGACAGGTGGACAATATCAGCTGTGAAAGTCAGACAGTTTGGATTCCGGGCATTGATGCCAGATACATTAGTATACTGGGATGCGCTGAGTTTGGAAACTACAGAGAAGACATAGAAATTGAGTTTTCTGACGGAACTAAACAAAGGATTACAGCAGATTTTACTGATTTTTATCAATCTGCCATTTATCAAGAAACAATATATTGGATTGGAGCAGCTGCTGAAAGAAAAAACGGCAAGACAAATTATCATAACTTTAATGCAAGGCTTTTTGCAAAACGATATCCCATTAAACCCGGCTGTGTTGTGATGCTGACTTTACCCCAAAGAAGAAATGTTCATATATTTGCATTGACACTTACTGACGAGG
>JAEZUC010000148.1 GCA_023443515.1 Bacillota bacterium | reverse complement strand
AATCTTCCGCAATAAGAATGCTGTTCCCAGGTTTCTCTTGACTTTTGGAATATACAACTCTTATGATATTTTCAGTCATTGGCATAATATGAACAAAAGAAGACATTTTTATCACTCCTGTAAATGGGCTATTGTATTGTTGAGTTATTTACTATAATTAACTCAAACTTTGCACATAAAAAATATAAATATATTGGTATGATAGAATTATCAATGTTTTGTTGCCAAAATAATTGCTAGAATCAGTAATGACTCATCTCAGTGTTTTTGCCGTCAACACATTCACCATCCATGGTTCATAATGTGCTAAAACCGACATCGTGTCGATTTTTCAGCAAAAAAACTTCGTCTCATCAACTAATTCACGCAACTATTTCTTACCCAACTTTCCATTGATAATGCTACCACACCTGATTATTAATAGGTTTTAAGCAATATAATTAATTGCACAGTTTGAGTAATTAATTAACCTCACTTTTCAATTTTAAATGAACAGCTACTGCTTCAAACTCTTCCTTCATATTGATACAAAGACTTCCATTTATGAGTAAAACATTATTTTCGAAAGCACTGTAAGTATTGCAAATTTCATAATTATCACCTACAGGAATTTCCACCGTTTTAGGGAAATCTCCGTGGAACGTATAAATCAAAGCAAGAACTTCCTTTTCATCCTCAGATTTTCTTAGAATACCCATCCATCCTTTAGGATTTCTGTAGCTTTTAAGTTTTGAACCGAAAAAGTAAGTTGTGCCATTTGATATAATATCTGAAATGGATCGGTAGAAACTGATTCCCTCTTCAATTACATTCCATTGCTCTTTATCCAAATCATATACATCACCAGATAAGCACATTACTCCCAAGAAAGTATTAGCAATAGAATATACAACTCTCTTTTTACTGTCTTTCTTCCGCAGCACCGCCCATATCTGTGATTGGCATGGATGTATTACTCTATGAAGATTAGCTGCCACAGCCGGTATTTCATCACACTCATGTGCATCCGAAAATGATGCCATTTCGCATAATGACATCATTGATGGTTCAAGTCTATGCCCTCCCGAAGAGCAGTTTTCTATAACAATGTCCGGGATTTCCTCCCTTATTCTCCTGAAGAATTCCTGTGAAGCAAGAATCCTATGTCTTAGACCCTCTCCAAGGGATTCATACCCATCACAACCTATACCAATTGTTTCATTATAATCAACCTTTAAATATTTGAAACCATATTGCTTTAGCATTGATATGACTTTTTCACTCAGGTACTCAATAACCCATGGATCAGTCATATCCCAAAATCTCCTGAGTCCTGACGTTATTATATTTCCATTTCTCGTTAAAAGGTGTTTATCGTCTTTATACGCATTTGACAGATATCCACAGTTTTCAAACTCAAACCAGATTCCGGGAATCATTCCCGCCTCCCGGATTATACTAACAGTCTCCTGGAGACCATGTGGAAATACTTCCGGACTTACTATCCAATCACCGTGTGCACCGTCCCAGCCTTTTTCTTTATCAGCAAACCAGCCTGCGTCTATAACAAAATAATCAATTCCTTTTTCTTTAATAATGTCCACAATTTTTTTGATATTATCATGTGAAGGATTTCCCCAAGTAGTACAGAATTCATTGAATAGCACCGGTAGCCTGTCAAACTTGCTTATCTTGTTAAAGTTGTACTTGTGTACTGTAAGTAACCTTTGTGATACTTGGTCTACATTTCCAATACCGACTGTTATAAATGCTGAAGGTGTCTCAAATTCATTTCCTGGTTCCAGTACCTTCATCCAGTGTCCAAAATCAAAGTCTGCAAGTCCACCGGATATACACAGCGCATCATCCCTTCTATACAGTTCCATCTGCCACGATGAGGCACAGGCCAGTTGTGCAGCCCAGACCACACGTGTAACTGTATCTTCCACCGCCAGGAATGGGAAGAACTTTCTGACGGGTAATGACCCCGTCTGACCAAATTTTTCTGTTCTTACACCATGACCTGACCAGGATGGCTCAAGCTGCAGGTCCTCGACTGCCTCTGTTATAAGCCTTCCTTCATTACTCCAGCAACTCCGTATCCTATGAATATTCATACTTTCAGGTGCTTCACCTTCTATAAAAGGAGTCAATCCACCAACTGAAAAACTGGATAACATTTCTAAACAAATAGCTTTATCGGATTTATTAGCAAGTACCGTCTTCACTTTAAAAGCGTTAAGCCCATTGTGATAAGTAAGTACATGCCTCGCCACATAGCCCTGTTTACTTTTCAGTATAGTGGTAATGACCTGAGTGTTTTCTATTTTTTCAACTTGCTGGGATTCATATTGGAGCAGAAAGGTTTGTTGTCCATTTCTCATTGTGTGTCCATTTGCAAACCCTCCTGAAAAATCATCACCTCTTATAAAAACCTGCACAAGCGGATCAATATTATACTTTTTTGAGATAGCTACTTTATCTTTCAGGCAGGCAGGCAAAATCTCAAGTCCTATATTTCCTTCTTCATTTGCTAAGTATCTTATTATCATATCTGATAAGAGATATTCTGATAAAACTTTATGCATTATTTTCTCCCGTATGAAAACATGTTTTATTGTATCTTTAATGCTATTTCAAAATTGCTCCTGCTGTAAGAGCATTCTCGATTTGCTCATTTCCAAACAAATACACCAGAACTGTAGGTATACTTGTTATAACCATAGCGGCACCAATCTGCCCCCAATGAGATACACCTATACTTACAAAGAAATTAAGTAAGCCTACTGGTAATGGCCTTATTCTATCATCAGCAGCTAAAATAAATGCTAAAAAGAATTCATTATACGTGTTCATAAATATAAGCGCAAACTGTGTAGCAAGTGCAGGCTTAATTGTTGGTAGTATTACCCTAAAATATGTTTGGTAGATATTGCATCCATCAATACATGCTGCTTCTTCAAGCTCCTTGGGCAAAGTTCTGAAAAATGCATAAAGCATTAAAATACATGAGGATAACGCAAAAGCTGAATACGGAAGTATTAATCCCAAATGAGTATCCTTCAGTCCAATATTTTTCACCATTATAAGAAGGGGTATAATTACAACCTGCACCGGTATAATCAGGCCTAGTGAAACATATGTTAGAGCAGTATTTTTAAATCTCCAGTTCATTCTGCTTACGCAGTATGCAAACATACTCCCTAAAAGGATTGTAATAATAATTGTACCAATAGAATATATCACACTGTTTGATAAGTATCTGAGGAAGTTAAACTTTTCCAGCGCATCGCTAAAGTTGTTAAAAACCCATTCCTTCGGAAGACCAAACGGATTGTCATATACCTCGCTTTTTGATTTGAAGGATAAATTTACCATCCAATATAATGGAAAAAGAAATGTTAATCCTATAATAATAAGTATTATTTTGATTGACCTGTTAATAACTTTTTGTTTCATTTTAATTCATCACCCCCATTAAAATTCTACTTTTTCTCTTGCAACAAATTTGTTAATTATTAATGTAAATAAAAGACATTCAATTATAAATATAATAGCAATTGCACATCCCTGC
>JAEZUC010000065.1 GCA_023443515.1 Bacillota bacterium | reverse complement strand
ATATGCGACAGGGACGAGCATGGGAAGTATATTGAGCTGAAGTTTCCTGAAGCTATGCCAACAGCTTTCGTATGCAACTGTGACGGCGTAGCATATAACCTAATAATAAAGCTGAAGGAAATGGGCTATTCTGTACCGGATGATTATTCCATAGTCGGGTTTGATAACGATATATATGCTACAATCTCTGAACCGCAGATTACCACTGTAGAGGTGGATGTGGAAGAAATGGCCGGAACAGCAGTAAAATCTATCCTTGACAAGATAAAAAAAGAGGGTGGCAACCAAGGCAGATCAACCATAAAGGGTAGGATTATATATAGGGATTCAGTTAAAAAAATTTAACTACAAAAACCAAATAAAAATTATATGGGTGTACCCCCCCATATGATTTTTTATTTTATCTAAGATAGTAAAACTTAACGTTAACCTTATTTGAGTATAGAATAATATATAAAATGGAATCGGAAGGAACTTATATGCAAATACTTGTTGATGCAGATGCATGTCCCGTAAAGGATATTATTATAAAAAACGCTAAGAAATATGAAATTCCGGTCATCATGATTATTGATACAAGCCATGAGCTAAATGATGGATACAGTACGGTAATTACAGTAGATAAAGCACGTGATAGTGTTGACATAAAGCTTATCAACATGGTCCGACGGGGGGATATTGTGGTCACTCAGGATTATGGTGTAGCTGCTATGGGACTGGGTAAAGGTGCAAAGGTTCTGAATCAGAACGGCTTGATATACTCAGATGACAATATTGACAGGCTGTTATTTGAAAGGCATTTGGGGCAAAAAATCAGGAGGGCAGGGGGAAGAACCGGCACTATAAGAAAAAGGACAAAGGAAAATGATGAAGCCTTTGAAAAAACACTCCTGATGCTCATGAAATCAGAGTCTTAAAAGCCCTCAGGACTTGAATATTTAGGTTAAATAGAAGTCTAAAAAATGGGGAATTATATACTGTAGACGGCAAATCCAACAGGTGCTGCATATTATGGACAAAAAGACAGAGAGGGAGGCTGTATGATTGTATCAACCCTGACAATAAAGCTTTATGCACCCATGTGTCATTCGCTTAAGGACAAGCGTATGATAGTTAAAAGTTTAGTGCAAAAAGCTAGAAACAAATTTAATATATCCATAGCTGAGATAGAGGAACAGGATTTCTATCAGACTATTGTAATAGGTGTAGCTTGTGTTTCTACAGGTAGAGCGCAGGCCAACGCTGTTCTGAATGAAGTCATGAAATTTATAGAGGCAAATACAGAAGCAGAAATAACCGATATTTTATTTGAGGAAAGATAATAAAAAGGAGTGGCGACAATGGTTGAAGCAAATAATAGTTTATCTGAAATATGGCTTGCAGGAGGTTGTTTCTGGGGAGTCCAGGCGTTTTTATCAAAACTTCCGGGAGTAGTTCATACAGAAGTGGGATATGCCAACGGGAACACTGAAAACCCTACCTATGAGGATGTTTGCAGTAGGTCAACAGGTCATGTTGAAACAGTTTATGTAAAGTATGATAAATCCAGAATTTCAATTGAAAAGCTGCTGGATTATTTTTTTAGAATTATAGACCCGACCTTGCTGAACAGACAAGGAAACGATATAGGTAAACAGTACCGTACAGGTATTTACTATAAGAATTCCCATGACAGGGATATTATAAAGAGTTACATCGACAGCAAACAGGAGCTGTATAAAGGGAAAATTTTGACCGAGGTTCTTCCTCTTGATAATTTTTATAAAGCAGAGGAATATCATCAGGAATATCTTGATAAAAATCCTAAAGGATACTGTCATATTGACTTGTCCATTTTAAATGATATTAAAAACGAAAGGTAGTAAGGAATTAACGATGGCATACCATATAAGACATATTAGTCTGCAAGAGGTCAGTGATTTGTACATAAATATAGAAAATGACTTTGCTCCGGGGGAGTATCCGCCGTATGACGTTTTATACAAGCAACTTGAAAAAGGTATTCAAGAGGGTCTCATCCTTGTAAGCGAAGAAAAAGACGTAGCATACTCTGTTTGTACAGGGGACAGTGCAAATTCTTTTGTTCTTCTAAGTTTGTTGGCAGTTTATAAAGATTATCGTGGAAAAGGCTTTGGAACTGAGTTTCTTAAAATCTTCAAAAAAAGATACAGCAGTGAAAGATGTATTATTGTTGAAGTTGAAAAGCCGGAGGATGCGCTAGAGCAAAAAGAACGCAATATCAGAGAAAACAGAATCAAGTTCTATGAAAAAGCCGGCTTCAGGCTACTACCGGATATTGAATATGCGATATGGGATGTTCCCATGTATCTGATGATTTTACCCATGGGAAATAAGCAGATTGATGAGACTTCCATAAGTAGTGTAAATAAAGAGGTTGAAAAGGCTATGAGGGACATATACCTAAAACTTTTGGGGGAAAAATTCTTTCATAAGATGGAACTGCAAATAAAAAACAAACCGTGGCTTTAGGGGGTAAAGCCACGGTTTGTTTTTTAAAATTGGATTGCTACTGTTTAGCTTCAGAAAATGTAAGCTTGAGATTTAATTGCTGACCGCTTCTGGAAACAACTACGTCTACAGTATCGCCCGCTTTATGCGATTTCTTGATCGCGTCAATGTCTGTATCTTTTGTAACTTTTTTACCGTCCACCTTTATAATAATGTCCTTTGCTCTGATACCTGCATTTGCTGCTGCTCCTCCCGGAGTTACTTCGACAACGTATAGTCCCACCGGTATTCCGTACATTTCAGAATATTGTTCAGGAACTTTCTGAGTTGATATTCCCATTAAAGGTTTGCCTTTAACATATCCATAGGTTTTAAGCTGATCAATTATGGGTTTTGCTGTGTCCATTGGTATTGCAAAACCAAGGCCTTCAACACCGTTCTCGGAAATCTTGGCGGAATTTATTCCTATTACCTGTCCTTTTGAATTTACAAGAGCACCACCGCTATTACCGGGATTAATTGCGGCATCTGTCTGGAAGAGGTCCATAGGGCCATTTCCGGTGTCAACTTGTCTGTTTAATGCACTTATTACACCAACCGTTACAGAACCTGCAAACTCCATACCTAGCGGATTTCCGATGGCCACAGCAGTATCGCCTACTTCCACTTGTGACGAACTGCCAAGTTCTGCAACAGGAAGGTTGCTAAGGTTTATCTTTATAACTGCAAGATCGTTATCCTCATCACCGCCTATAAATGTTGCTTTTGCTTGTCTTTTATCAGGTAAATACACAGTAAGTGTAGTATTTTTTGATCCCTTTTTAGGGTCTGCATATGATACAACGTGGTAATTTGTCATTATATATCCGTCTGAACTGAATATTATACCTGAACCCTCAGAGCTGGAGTTGGACGGTGTCCCAAAACCGTAAAATCCTGAAGAACGATTGTTTGGGACGCTCATTGTTACACCGACTATTGAGGGGCCAACCTTTTTGGCTATTTCGGATATACTCATGTCTCCCTCAGAGGTATTTAATAGAGTGGCTGCTTTAAGCGATTCGGCTGAGGATGAAGTAAGGGTTCCAACAGCGGAGTCTGCGCCACTTTTTGATGAAAGTGCCACTGTCTTTTGAAGGTCTCCCATCTGACGGTCCAGTTCCTTTGAGAACTTGTAGTACATGCCCCCGCCTACTGCTGCCCCGGTAACCAATGAAGTTATAAGTACAAGTGATAAATAAATAGTAAATTTATGTTTTTTTCTTTTGGGTGATATAGTTATGATTTGATTGTTCCAATCTTCATTATTGTTATACATAATTGAGTCCTCCTGTCATTTGAAATTCATTTAGTATTTTATGTATATATAATAGCTGTCAATTATGTATTTTTTGCGAAGAAAAAGTTAATAAATTGTTTCGATTTTTAAAACAAAATGTTAACACAAAATGTGTAAATTCCTATCTGGCAGGGTAACCGTATGCCGGTTTTAAACCAGCAGACGATTGTACCCTGTAAGCTCAGATACCTGATATTGACGTCTACTCGGTGCCTTTGGGAATATACTTTTCGTTGACAAATGTAAAATCACAAGGGATAGCTTCTGCGAAGAGTTCGAATAATGATTTGCTGGCTGAATCATCAATATCTACAAGTACATGTTCGTCCAGAAGGGTGATAACTTTACCGTAGCCGATTAGCTTGTCATCTCTGGTTATTGCCAGTTGATCGCCCTGCTGAATAAATTCCTTTCTTTCACATTGAATTATCATATGGTCACCTGACCTTATAAAAAAATTTACTCACTTCCATATAATAATATTAGATGTATTTGATTTGAAGAACATAAATTTGCGTTTTTCTAATTGCACATAGTACGAAAGTGGCATTAATATTTATACCCTTGGAGATAAATGTTTATACAATATTTGGACGTTGGGAAATATATAAAATCACCAATATTGAAGCTTTTCATATTATGTAGTAGCAGTTCAAATCATTTGCAAAGAGGGGTAAACTTAATGCTGTATTCAAACGGAAACATAGTTGCCAGTGCCTATG
The DNA here is from genome assembly GCA_023443515.1 of Bacillota bacterium. Classification (GTDB taxonomy): domain Bacteria; phylum Bacillota; class Clostridia; order Acetivibrionales; family DSM-1351; genus Ruminiclostridium. The sequence continues at coordinate 10,591 of JAEZUC010000065.1, read as the reverse complement.
GTGATGTAAACGGAGATAGGATTCCCGATTATGTATATCTTACAGCTGTCAAAACACCTGATAGCAATTTTTTGCGTGATATTACCCTTGTTATAAAGGATGGAAAAACGGGTATTAAGCAGAGCGCAAAACTACCTTCTGATGCGGGTTATTCTCCGGGGCTGTTTCTGGGAGATTTCACCGGGGACAGGATTAGTGATATATTAGTAGGAATTAATTCCGGCGGAAGCGGTGGCATAATGTTCTATTACATTTTTTCGGATGTTAATAGCCGCCTTTCAATGATATTCAATTATGAAGATTTTAACAATAAGTATCAATACAGAGTAAATTATCTGAATTATTACAAGGTGTCCGTTCAAAGCTTGATGGAGAAAACTACTTACATACTGGATATAACATATAAAGGCAAAGAATATCTAAGTGAAATCTACACCAATGATGGTATTCTCAAGGCTCCCGTTGAAGGATGGGTTGATCCTCTAAGCGGATTGTATCCCATTGATTTTGACGGCAACGGGGTGTATGAGCTGCTGGGATATCAGAAAATAGCAGGACGGTATCATGCAGACTCGCTAGGGTACGTACAAAGCATATTGAAGTTCCAGAATATGAAGTTTGAACTCTCAAGCCAATATGTAGCCATTTTTGGCTCCCAGGAGTAAAAATGTACAATAAAATTTATTGATTAAATAAAAATTTTAAATAATTTATACATATACAAATCGGAGTATTTCCTATAAAATTTGTACTGTTGAAAATAATTTATTCTGGTCGGCGGATTATTCCGCCGGCCGGTCTTAAAATATATTCCTCCTGAAAAATAGTATCCCTTATACCTTGTGGTTTAAGGGTTTTTTACTGCCCTTTTGCGGTTATTAAACGTAGTTTTGATTTTTTTTAAAAAATATAAACTTCCTATTGACACATGTCCTATTTCTTATGTATAATGTAAAAGCACGTTAGAGAACGGGCGACATAAAAATGGCGGCGTAGCTCAGTTGGCCAGAGCATCCGGTTCATACCCGGCAGGTCGTAGGTTCAAATCCCACCGCCGCTACCATTTTAAGCGATACTACTATCGCTTATTTTATGGCCCATTGGTCAAGCGGTTAAGACACCGCCCTTTCACGGCGATAACAGGGGTTCGATTCCCCTATGGGTCACCAATCGGGAGCTTAGCTCAGCTGGGAGAGCATCTGCCTTACAAGCAGAGGGTCATAGGTTCGAGCCCTATAGTTCCCACCAAAAAATAAGACTGCATTTAATAAATGCAGTCTTATTTTTATATACTTCTAAAGCCTTTACCTATGGTTTCAGAAGTATTGCTTATGGTTATAAATGCAGAATCGTCTATACTGCGGATATATGTTCGGAGCTTTATAGCCTGCCTTCTGTTGAGAACAGTAGAGATAACATCCTCGGGCTTGTGACTGAATGCGCCTTCGGCTTTATATATGGTAGCCCCCCTGTGAAGCTGGTTTACTATATATTCCTTTATATCCTCAGATTTGGAACTGATAATAACGAACTGCTTGCTGACGTTAAAACCTTCCATTACAAGATCAATAACAAAAGCTTTTAGCGAAAGACCTAAAATGGAGTACATTCCTATTTTTATTCCAAAGACCGCTCCGGCTCCCGCTGCAATGAGAAAGTCAGTTAGTAGCAGGGTTTTTCCAATGTTCAGGTTTGTATGTTTGCTGAGTATCTTGGCTGCAATGTCTGTTCCTCCTGTAGAGGCATTGAGATTGAAAACAATGGCAGACCCTATGGCAGGAAAAATTATTGAGAAGATAAGTTCCAGCATCATATCGTCTGTTAAAGAGTGCTTTAACGGATATATTTTTTGGATGGCCCAAACGATTCCCGAAAGGGCAAAGCTGGAATACACTGTTTTTGAACCGAAATCCGGGCCTAGAAAAATAAATCCTATAATAAGCAGGATTATATTTATTATAAGCATTATCGGGCCTACATCCATGTCTTTGAAAAATTTGCTGGCTATTATGGCAAGACCGCTGACTCCGCCTGTCGCAAAGTTATTAGGTATTTTAAACAAACAAATGCCTATACCTACTAAAAGTAAACCTATATTAAGTAATATAAAATCCGAAATACGTTTTTTCATTTACAGCACAGCCCCTATAGCAGATTTTTTAATATAACACTATATAATATTATTCTTTACATTATTAATCGCCAAACATTCAGTTATTATTAACGGTATTTGGTACATTCTTGAAAAAGGTTTCGAGTTTCCATGCGAATATTATGTAGACTTATCTGGAAGGCTTTGGGATATTAAACATAAACTTATTGAAGAGAACAGAGAGAAGTTTTCGACATGGATGACATAAAATGTTATTATTTATATTTTACTTAAAGTTATTCTAAGGAAAATATACTTTAATTAATGTTATAAATGTAAGATATTTTGAAAATAACTGTCTAAAATATCTTATTTCCTAAGTCCTAAAAGTGACAAATATTTTTATACTCCTGCCTTATAATCAATCCTGCATGCTGTAACCGGGCAAGCACACAGAAGATAAAAGGCGGGGGGTCACTAAATAATGAAAACAGAAACACTTCCATACAATAATCTAGGTGAATACAGAGAGAAACTTCACAAAAACAGCAGTTCAAAAGCAGCAGCACTGCTTGACTACTTGAATAGTGCAAATAAATTAAATCTGATTGTAATTCCGGCGGCATTTCTGTTGGGCAGGATATCCCTGATGGGCGGTTTGATGCCATTTGGAATAGCTTTGTATGCAGCCACTCTGGGGTTGAATTTAAGCAGGGTTTTGATTGCACTTGCAATAATCGCAGGGATGCTGACTTCCGGGGCTACAGTCCAGATATATATTGCAACAGTGTCTATGCTGCTGTTTAATGCCATGAATATTCCCTTCAAAAAAAGCATAGGGTCATCCCTAAGAACAGCTGTAACTGCTTTTACAGGAGTTCTTATACCTGAAATGATTATTACATGTTTTCAAGGCTTTCTTTTATATGATGTTTTAAAATCCCTTTTGAACGGGTTTCTTATTTTTGCACTTGCATTTGTTTTTAAAAATGTCCTTGACGTAATGGGTAGCACGACTAGGAGACATGTTCTTACTAACGAAGAGGTCTTAAGTATAGCTATAGCCTGTGCACTTTCTATAGGAGGGCTGGGAACATGGGCTGTGCTTGGGGTCAGCCTGAGAAATATTCTTTGTATTCTTGTAATTCTAATATTCAGCTATAGAACCGGGGCAGGAAACGGAGCTGCCATAGGTGTAATTGTTGGAACGGTTATAAGTATTTCGTCGAATTCTTCACCGCTTATGGTTTCATCATATGCTTTTTGCGGTTTACTTTCGGGAATTTTAAGAAAGATGGGGAAAGTTGGCTCATGTATAGGTGTTTTGATGGGAAATGCAGTTTTAACGTTTTACACAAACGGATCAACGGAGGTACTTATATATCTGTATGAAATAATCGTGGCTATCGTTCTGTTTATGTTAATCCCTGATAAAGTAACAGATGCGGTAGTAAATAAGTTTAACAAAGCGCTGGCTGACAGGGGAGACAAAAAAGGCTACAGTATTCGAATAAAAGAGCTTACGGTAGAAAAGCTGAACAAATTCTCTAAAGCCTTTGGAGAAATGGCTAAAACCTTTGATGAAATATCTGAAACAAGGTCAATTACTGAAAAGCATGATATAACTGCTATTTTTGACAGAGTTGCAGACAGGGTTTGTAAGGACTGTAGTCTTTGTAGCCATTGTTGGGAGCAGAATTTCTGCAATACCTACCAGATACTTTTTAAAATAGTTGAGAAACTGGACTGCAAGGGCTGGATTGATCAGCAGGATATTCCACAGTATTTCATGGATAGATGTGAGCGTATAGATGAATTTGTAAAGGCAATTAACTATACCTATGAATTATTCAAGGTGGATATGGTGTGGAGAAGCAGAATCAGCGAGAGCAGAGGCCTTGTTTCACAGCAAATGAGGAGTATGTCAACAATAATTTCCAATCTGGCAGTTGAATTGAATACCAATATAGTTTTTAAGGAGGATATTGAAAACAACATACTTTTGGCGCTTACCAAAAAAGGTTTACGTAATGTAGAGGCGGTTGTATATGAGAATAAGACCGGAAACTATGAAATTTCGCTATCATATAAAGGCTGCGGAGGGAAAAGAAGTTGTATAGGCTGTGTAGAAAAAGTTGTTTCCGATGTCATAGGTTGCAAAATGGTAAAGAATGGAAGTGACTGCGGACTTAACCCAAAAACTGACGTGTGCAGTATAAAACTTGTGAAGGAAGATACATTCAAGGTAATAACAGGTGTAGCTCGAGTTGCAAAAGACGAGAAGCACGTGTCAGGAGATAATTATACATTTCTTAACAGCGGTGACGGTAAATATATTGCTGCTTTAAGCGATGGAATGGGAACAGGCCACAAAGCATGTCTGCAAAGCAAAGCAACTGTCAATCTCATAGAGCAGTTTATGGAATCGGGGTTTGACAAGGATACCACGGTAAAACTGATAAACTCTATTCTTGTGCTTAAATCCAATGATGAAACCTTTGCTACTATTGACATATGTGTAGTGGATTTATATGACGGAGAGGTTGAATTTGTAAAGGTAGGTGCCGCTCCAACCTTTATCAAACGTGCTGATTATGTTGAAACTATAAGGGCCGCTTCGCTACCCGCAGGAATACTAAGCAATGTAGAATTGGAGCTTATTCATAAAAATGTTAATAGCGGAGAATATATTGTAATGGTTTCGGACGGAGTCGTGGATTCCTTCAAAAACAGTGATGATAGCATTACAGAGGTTCAGAATGTTATTTCCCAAATGACAAGCAAAAATCCTCAAAAAATTGCAGATGATCTTCTGACCGAAGCACTTAACCGCTGTAAAGACAAAGAACCCGTAGATGACATGATGGTTATGGTTTCTAAAATTTGGAAACCATTATAGTGAGATAACATTGAATAATTATGTTAAATATTCACAAACTAACCATAAATGTTCTTTATGGAGGATACTATGTTTTATGGTAAGGAAAAGAAGGTAATTGTGCTCAGAGACATACATTCAAACCTGTTTGAGGAGGCTATTCTGGTAATGAAACAAGATGCGCAAAGCGGAGATAATGAAAAAAAACAGCAAATTGAGAAAAGTTCCGTATACAATAACAAATTTATTTTAAGGGAGGCAGAAGCAATAATTAATAACTATGTAAAGGAAAACAAGAGTAACTTGGCAACAGCACCTAAAGAGAAGCAAAAGTCGGCTTATAAAAAACATTTAAAAAGAAAGTTCAACGAATCCCGGTTTGTGAAAATCCTTATAATAAATTCTGCCCTTATCGGAAGTATTGCAGCAATAGCATACATTTTAATAGAAATATTTTAAAAATATCTTGCTATATTGATTGAACTCTGTTAAATAATATATATTATATATAATGATAAATGCGTTTTGTGATAGGAGCAGAAATGAAATCAAAATACAATACAATGATTGATCTTTTTTTGCTACAGAAAGACTTTTATTCAAGGCTTACGGATAAAAGTATGTGGCTTTATATTGGTATAGTTTTTGTAGGTTTGCGGGATGTTATTTTCTATATACTCAATCCGCAAAATCCAAAGGGTTTTTTTATAACGAATTTAAGCTTCAACCTTAAGACTACGGCTATTTTATTGATTACTGCGTTAATAATAGGGTTTGTAGATGTACTTTGTTTCTCATACCCTATTTTTGACGTTATAAAGCATTTCAAAAAGAGAAGTGAGGGATATAATGCTTCTGTGGGGAATACATATTCCAGCCTTATTACAAAGGTTATGAAAGTTTATATCCTGGCTAACATTTTATTAACCCCTATGGATATTTTAATTTACTTTAGCAGCCGATGGACGTTCGCTACTGACTCGCTGATTTTATTGTTCATTACAACTGTTATGGGAATACTGTCATATTTCTGGTTTAACGGTGCGATTACCAGAGGGCTGTGTGTATTATTCAGACTCTCAAACAATGTAAGAGGGTTGGTGTTTGTCCTTGTATTTTGCTGGAATGCACTAATCAGTTCTGCAATACAATATCTGCTTTCTCAGGTTATACTGAGATTGTAGGTGAGGCAGGGTTTCATGGAAAATATCCGTCTGTGCAGAAAAAGCTGCATGGAGGGATTTTTTTATGGAATAAAGGTGTAATATATTAACTAATATAGAAGGTAATGGGGGAGGGCGCGTAGAATACTTACATTTTATAATGGAGGTATTTCTAAATGACCATACAAGTAATAGCCGTTCTTGTACTTACCCTAGTAATATATGTAGTAGGAACGTTGGCCTACAGTGTCAGAATAGTAGGTGTAAAGACAGGGAGAATAGCAGTTGCTTTTGCAATATTTAACGTATTTGCTCTTCTGTCAAGGACAGCTAACACCTTTCAGGCCCCGTTGCTTGCAAAAACCATTGAAAAAAGCATTGAGGGCGGAAATACAGACGGCATGCTACATATTTTCAGGTGGATATTACTTTCAGCTACTCTTGCAACAATAATCGGTGCATTGCTCCTGCCTACGTTTATAAGAGTTTTCACAAAGGCCGTAGAATCCTTTAGTGTTTACAGGTCTGTTCCCAGACTTATTTTACATGGATTTTCTAAATCAGGGGTTGAACAATTCAAGAGGAGTATTACCATTCCTAAAAAGGAAAATTTATCGCAATTGAAAAGTTTTAGAAAGATACCAAAGAAAATAGTAGCGTTAAATGTAATTACATCTTCCATTTCTACAGTAGGAGTACTTGCTTCATTATATGCAGGTTGCCTCTACCCTGAGTTCAGAACAACCTGCAGTACTCTGTCGTCAGCAATAAATGGAGTTGCAACTATCCTTATGTTTTTATTTATTGATCCTTACATATCAATGATGACTGATGATGTTATAAAAGGTCAGTGTACAGAGTTGGACTTCAGCCGCTGTGTTATATTTATTGTGTGCGGACTTATAGTGGGAACAATGCTGGCGCAGCTTTTATTGGTTCCTGCAGCAATGGCTGTTGCAAGTATTGCAAGGGTGATATGATATGGGAAAAATATATTTGCGGGCATAAATGCAATCCTGGTCAGAAAAGAAAATTCACACAACTATAAACAGTATTGTGAGAATTTAGTTGATATTTTTGAGTTTCTTTAAAAGGAGAAAGTCATATGAAAGTAAGTATTATTAAAGCGCAGGATAATCACTCTATTGATTGCGTTGATGCTTTGCAGAAATCAGAATTAGGGAGAGTATATTTTTCTAAAGAAAATTCGGCTACTAATGCTGTTAAAGACGGAATTTCAAAGGGAGAGATTTTTGTAGCTATAAATAAAGAGGGCTTATGCGTCGGTTTTATTTGGGTTGTTGAAAACGGTTCATTCCATAGTTTCCCTTATCTACATATAATTGCTGTAAAAGAGGAATATCGAAATCTTGGTATAGGGAAAAAGTTATTACAATACTTTGAAGACACAAACTCCAAGGAGCATACAAAATTATTTCTGGTAGTTGCAGACTTTAATACCGGAGCTAAACGGCTATATCAAAGTATAGGATATCAAGAAGTTGGTGTTATTCCTGGTTTGTATAAAAATGGGATAAAGGAATACTTAATGATGAAAAGAATTCCATCACCTTTGTTGTAAAATGAGCTTCAATAGTCTATAATATATCAGTGAACTTAACAAATTGTCTCGGTAGTTTAATGGATAAAGCGGTGGATTCCGGTTCCACTGATGCGGGTTCGATTCCTGTCCGGGACGCCAAAAAGCCTAAAAGTCAGCAACTATTCTGTTGTTGGCTTTTTGTTTCCTTTTCTACCACACAAATGCTTTAATATTCTGCGTCTTCTGCTCTTCTAAATGAGCAGTACATTCTGTATGCAGATAATCTAATAACATAGTAAAAATATTACGGCACAAATCGTATCAAACGTAAATTATTTGCGTATAATACTAACGAATGATATAATTACTTCGAGAAGGTGATAATATGCTAGCAAAAATAATAATTAAAAATTTTAGATCTTTTAAGGATGAGACAATAATTGACTTTAAAAAAACAAATTATAAGCTTTTGGAGAGTAATGTTTCTGATGAAGGGATTCTGAAAGGAATTGCTTTTTATGGTGCTAATGCTTCGGGAAAATCAAATGCTTTACTTGCGATTCGCCTTTTAATAGATGAACTTTTTCGAGAGGTGGACAATAATGCAGCATTTATGAAATGTCTTTTTTCTGAAAAACCGGAGTTTTCTGTACACTACTTTTTTGTTATTGAGAATAAGGAAATTCATTACTTCTTTGAATTTGATTTAAAAAAGGTAATGGTAACTGAAAAATTGTATGTTGATGAGGAATTGTTACTTGAAAGAATGGGTACAACAGCAAAGTCATATATTACAGAAAAGGAAGTTTATACAGATTTAAATAATGAAATACTTTTCCTGAGAACTATTTATTTTAATACAGGTTTTTCAAATAATATTGTTTTACGCAAGTGGTTTGATTATTTACAAAATTCAATATATGTAAATCCGTTCAAAAAAAGTGTAGTTTCTTATAAGCAACAAGATATGCGTATTACCAAATATGTCAAAGATAAGGGAGTAGAAGAAATTAATGAATTCTTTAAAAATTTTAACTTTGAACATACCGTGGACTATTATAATAAGGCAGAAGTAAATGATTCTTCCCAAATAGCTGATACGGACAATGAAAGATTTATCTTTTTTAAACGTAAAGGTTTGAACACCTCAATTCCGTATTTCCTTGAATCACTGGGGAACCAAAATTTACTTAATATGCTTCCGTCCCTTCTTTTTATTGTTCAGAATGGTGGCATGCTTTTGATTGATGAGTTTTCGAGTGGGTTTCACAATGAACTAGAGCGTTTACTTGTAAACTATTTTTTTAAGAATGCAAAAAACTCTCAAATGTTCTTTGTTTCCCATTCTACAAATTTATTATCAACCTCAATACTAAGACCTGACCAAGTTTACTCTGTTGAATTCAATGGGCAAAATGGTAGTAAAGTAAAGAGATTTTCAGACGAACAGCCGAGGGTGGCCCAGAATTTAGAAAAAATGTATAATAGTGGGGTGTTTGGAGGACTTCCAAACTTAATTAATGAGTATGAAGATAAATAAGGATAAAAGTGTTGGTAGAGTTCTCTTTATTGTAGAGGGTGGAAGAACAGAATTTTCTCTTTTTAGACGGATTTTCTGTAATGTATTGGGATATGAGTATATTGAAAAAAGAAGAGATAAAGCCAATTTTTTTAAAAACAAAAATAAGAGTACATCGAAGATAGCTGTAATTAACACCGAAGAATCAAATATTTCTGATGTTTGCGATGAAAACTCTTATCTTGATAAGATATTTGAACTATTAATTTCAAATTATAATTTTCCCGTTGATAATGCAGCGATTTATTATATTTTTGATCGTGACCCCAAATCTAATTTAAATAAACCATTAATTGAGAAGCTGATTAATCAACTTAAGAATGCATATGAAAATGACGATGGGGAAAGAGGTGGGGTGCTTCTATTGAGTTATCCTTGCATAGAAGCCTATACTGTTTCAAATTTTATTGACGACACTCACCTTATGAAATTTGATATTGGCGATAAGGTTAAGGCATATGTAACGACACAGAATAATCAAATACAATTAAACAAAATTACCATAGAAACAATAGAAAAGGCTACAGATGAGATGATGAAGTATTTTAGTGCAGAAAAAATTGATTTTAGTATAGATAATATTGGGCAAATGAATAATGATATATATATAAGGCAAGAAAAAGAGTATAGTAAAGAAAGCGCATATAATTTAGTTAGCTTACTCTCGATTGCATTTATTGACCTTGGTATTATAGAGGAGTGACATATTCAACTCAATTCGGCATAGTCAATACAAAAGCCGCCTGTTAAAACAGGCGGCTTTTACAGGCTGTATGAGTTGCTGTTAATACTTAATGTCCTACTGTCAAAGTACCAACGTTAGCTGTACCACTAGTACATATGATATATACAGTGTGATTTCCGCTTACACTGCTAAGGTTGCAACTTTGATTGTTATAAGTATCCCAACCGCCGGTTGAGGTGAAATTTAGTGTACCTATTTGTGTTCCGTAGTAATTGTCAATAACTACTTTGTAGCTACCGCTCTGTGCAGACGCAAGATTGAAGTTTAAGTAAGTTGCACCAGTAAGATTTACGTTGTCGAACTGTATCCAATCGCCTACTTTCCAACCACCTACAGCACCTGTCCATACATTTAGACTACTGCTACGGTTGTTGCACTGCCATGAATTTAAGTTAATATTACTTCCAGTATCTCCTCCGCCAGTATCTCCACCACCGGTATCTCCTCCGCCAGTATCTCCGCCACCTGCGCTGCCTTCACTTACTGTTATGTTGGAGTTTCCGCTGCTCTGGTAACCTTCAGTTTCAACTATCTGGTAATCGTGACTACCCATTGTCCATCCTTTGCTCTTCCAAGCATTGAAGTGGTTTG
>JAEZUC010000061.1 GCA_023443515.1 Bacillota bacterium | reverse complement strand
CCAAAGGGAGCTGCCCCTGATTACCATAATAAGGATGCAAGACCATTTTCAATTGAACAGTATATGGAAACCTGGTACCAGATGGAAAGGTTACAGAAAGCTGGTTATGTTAAGCATATAGGATCTTCAAATATGACTATACCTAAATTAAAGGAATTGATAAAGTACTGCACAATCATGCCTTCAGCAATTGAAATGGAGCTTCATCCATGCTTCCAACAGCCTGAGTTATTCAAATTTGTTCTTGATCATGGCATACAACCAATTGGATTTTGCCCTATAGGTTCCCCAACCAGACCAGATCGTGACAAGACTTCCGAGGATTATGTTGATATTCAGGAACCTGTAATTGTTGAGATAGCTAAAGCGCATAATGTTCATCCTGCCGTTATTTGTATCAAATGGGCTGTACAGAGAGGTCAGACTCCAATTCCATTCTCAATCTTTAGAAACGAATATGCAAGTAATATACGTTGTGCAGTTGAAGATCCATTAACTGAAGAGGAAATGAAAAAAATTGAAAGTGTTGATAAAAACTGCAGATTAATCAAAGGACAAGTATTCCTCTGGGATGGAGCAAAGGATTGGACGGATTTGTGGGATTTGAACGGAGAAATAACAAAATAAATACAACGCTGAATACGCATTTGGAGGTTTTATGTTAAAAGGAGTTCCTTCTATTTTAACCCCTGAACTACTGAAGACACTTATGGAAATGGGGCATAGTGATGAAATAGTGATAGCAGATGGAAATTTCCCGTCGGGTACCTTTGGAAAAAAGGTGATTAGACTGGATGGACATGGAGTACCTGAGGTGTTGGATGCAATACTGAAGTTCTTCCCGCTTGATCCTTACGTTGAAAAACCTGTAGCATTAATGGAAGTAGTACCTGGAGATGCTGTAGAAACACCAATATGGGAGGTTTATAAGGGAATAATTAGCAAACATGAACCTATAAACAACAAAATAGGTAATATAGAAAGATTTGCTTTCTATGAAAGAGCAAAAAGTGCGTATGCAGTAATTGCAACAAGTGAAGCAGCACTTTATGCAAATATTATTTTAAAAAAAGGTGTAGTAATAGAGTAGTAATTGATTTTTCCTTTGTATCAAGACAATTTTACTATAGTGCCACATTATACCAGTATACGGGTAATGTGGTGCTATGGTAAAAATTGTTTATTTTGCTTTATCGGCAGGCTTTTAACGGGCATTATTTTTAGTTGTATGCAACTGTCCAAACATAAGTTTAAGGTGTATAATAAATATATCGCATAAATTATGTTAACCTTTTGAGCTACAATTGATATACTTATCTAACAAATATCAAATAAAATTACAGGGTTGAAAAAATGAGAAAAAAGTACTTTAATCATTTAACTACATTGCTCCAGGACATTTCAATAAAAAATAAGATTTTTATTTTTTATATAATAATATTAGGAATTTCCCTGAGCATTTTTACTTTGCTTACTATCAATATATCCAATAAGGCAATAACCGAAAAAGCAATGAAAAATGCTGAACGTGAGCTGACACTTATTGATAAGAATCTCATGAACCTGACCAGAAATTTCGAGGACTATGTAAGAATACTATCTACAGAGAACAGATTGCAAAATCAACTTGAATTGGTAAGAAATAATGATTTGAGCTCAATTGAAAATATGAATATTGAAAAAACGTTAAAAGAAGTAATCAGCAATATTGTACAACCTAATACTAAGATGTTGGCTGCTAGTATTATGTCCTCTAAAAATGTACTTTTTGACATAGGATATGCAGATAATTCAAGCGTATATTACCAATTTGATAAAACTTTGATAAACAAGGTGATTGAAGCAAAAAGCCCTGTTTGGACAAATCTGTTTAATTTAAAATATCGTTATGTTTCTGATGAAAATGTTTTTGCAATTGCAAAATCTATTATAGGAAGAAATACAGGAAGTCAGTTGGGGATAGCAATACTTTATATTAAGGAAACTGATATAGCTTCAATATATTTAGATAACATAATAAATGAAAATGATAAGTTTTTTATACTGGATAGTAAAAACAACATTATATCTACTCAGGATAAACGTTATTTATATCAAAAATTTGAAGAAGATAAATATTTGGGTAAAAATAAACTGAATGATATACCCAATAATGGTAGTCTGGTAACAAATATAGATGGTAGACAGGTATTGGTGACTTTACACAAATTTGAAAAGCTTGATTGGAAGATTATCAGTACTACCCCTATGGATGAAATAACCAGCGAGAATAAAAGAATAACAAGACTTATCATTATTATCGCAGTTGCTTGCCTAGGGTTTGCTTTTGTAGCATCATATCTGTTGTCTTACACAATATCCAAGCCTATTTTAAAGTTGGTTAAAATTATGAAGGAAATAAAACAAGGAAATTTAGGATTGAGAGCTGATTTTAAGGCTAATGACGAGATTGGAATGCTGGGAGACGGTTTTAATAGTCTAATGGACAGGATCAATAAACTATTGGAGCAAATTTATATTGAACAAAGGTTAAAGCGTGAAAGTGAATTCAGGGTTCTGCAATCACAAATTAAGCCACATTTTCTTTATAATACCATTGAAACTATTATTTCATTTATAAAACTCAATTTAAAGGAAAATGCCATAATGTCAGCAAAATATCTTGCCGGGTTTTATAGGATTTCACTAAGCAAAGGCAATGACATTATAACAATAAATGATGAAATGCTGCTTATAGATAACTATCTATCTATACAAAAGTTAAGGTATGTAGAATACATGGATTATCAGCTGCAATTTGATGAGGAAATATTAAAATATCAAATACCGAAGTTAACTTTACAACCCCTTGTAGAGAATTCTATTTACCATGGTTTGAAGCAGAAAGAGGACAAAGGCACACTAATAATTAAAGGTTATAAGTATAAAGATTGTATTATTATTGATGTTTTTGATAATGGAATTGGAATGACTCAAGATAAAATTGAGAGTGTACTTCGTGGTTCAGCAGAACATAATAAGTCACAGGATTTTGGAGTTAGCAGCGTGGATACAAGATTAAGGCTATTGTATGGAAAGGAATATGGGTTAAAGATAGAAAGTTTGGTTGGACAATATACTAAAGTCACTGTCAGACTGCCGGCTACAGAATTGTAAAGGAGTTAATGAACATGCTCAAGGTTATGATTGTAGATGATGAGTTTTATTTTAGAGAGGCACTAAAAATATCTCTATTATGGGGAGAGTTGGGATTAGAAATATGCGGTGAGGCTAAAAACGGAAAAGAGGCCTTGCAGAAAATACAGAATTTAAATCCTGATATAACTATTGTAGACATAAATATGCCAATAATGGATGGCTTGGAGTTTGCTAAAAAAGTAAAGGAAAGAGAGATTAATACTAAAATTCTAATTTTAACCGGACATAGCGAATTTAGTTATGCCAAACAAGCAGTTTCATTAGGAGTATGCAACTATTTACTGAAACCGGTAAATGAAGATGAACTTATTAATTGTTTATGCGAAATGAAAGCAGATATAGAAAAGGAAGTTAATATCAAAGTTGAGGTAGAAAAGTTAAAAGAACAGGTTAAAGAAAACATTCCATTACTTAAGGAAAAGTTTTTAAATGACTTAGTACAAGGAAACTCAGTAATAAGGTCAGAGGAAGTATTCAACAAGATAAAATATCTTAAAATGAATATGCTTTCCGAATATTATCAAGTAGCGGTAATTGAAATTGACTATGATGAAAACCAAAAATGGATTGATGAAGATATGCAGTTGTGGATATTTGCCATAAAAAATATTACAGAAGAAATACTACAGGAACATTTTAAATTTGAAATGTGTTACGATAGCAATGACCGCCTATGCATTATATTGTGTTTAAATGGAGATGAAGAGGATTCTTTAATAGAAGATAAATTTGAGAAAGTCAGAATATTAGTTGAGAAGTATTTTAAATTTTCCATTTCAATAGGTATTGGTAATAGGAAACGTGATATATTTGATGTTACCAGTTCATATAAAGAATCTATTATAGCATTAAAAAATAAGCTTACCGTTGGCATCAATAAAGTAATACTATATAGTTTTGTGGATGATTTGGAGATAAAGTTCAATTTATTTACTGCTGAACACAGAAGTCAGCTGTTATTAAGCATGCGAACAGGAAATAGTGAAGAAATCAAAATGATTCTGACCAATATATTCAATGATGTTAGGGGCAAGAATATTCACTATGAAATACTGCTTGTAGTTTGTGTGGAAATCGTGTCGGTATGCATGGAAATAATTGCCGAAATGGGCATTAGTTTTAAGGATATTTATCCAAAAAACGAATTAAATGTACTTGAAGAAGTGCAGTTAAAGCAATCAATAGATGAAATGGAAGGTTGGGTAAATGGGATATTCTCAGATGCTGTTGAATATATCAACAAGAACAAGAGTACCAAAGCATCACAGCTGATAGAAAAAGTTAAAAAATATATATTGGATAACTATCAGGATGACGAACTTGATATTAATAAAATGGCAAAAAGTCTTTTCGTAAATTACGGGCATCTTTGTTTTATATTTAAAAGAGAAACAGGTATTACAATAAATGAGTATCTTACCAAATTCAGAATAAAGAAAGCTAAAGAGCTCATTGACAGCGGAAATCAACTGGTTGTAGGTGTGGCAAAAAAGGTTGGTTATGCGGATGCTAATTACTTTGGAAAGTGTTTTAAGAAATATTACGGACTTGCTCCAAGTAAATATATAGAAAATGTGAGTCAAAATAAATATCAAAAATAAATATTCAATTGGTACGATATGACCCCTTACTCGGTTATTAACCTCATAGTAATTTAATCATTATTGGAAAGTTAACAGTTAAATTTCCTTATTGCCATAAAATTTTCTCTTCATTGGTGGGAAGAAAATATATATCATATAAACATGATACAGAATCTTTCGAAAGAGTTATGTGAATCAATATAAAATGTTTTAGGAGGCAATAATATGATTAAATTGAAAAAAGTTGCGTCACTTTTTCTCTCAGCAGCAGTGGTTGCTTCACTGGTAGCATGCGGAGGAGGCAATACCGCATCAGACAGTTCTGTTTCACCTTCAACAACGTCAACTTCACAAGCATCTGGTAATTCAGGTGAAAAGGTTAATCTGAAATTCCTCTCTTTAAGTGCAGATGACAATAGAAACAAAATCAGAGAAAACTATATTAAGAAAAATATTGAAAAAGAAATGCCAAATGTAGTAGTTGAATATGATTTAGGCGGTGGCGGAGATGATTATGCCAATAAGTTAAAAACTTATAACGCTTCAGGCGATATGCCAGATGTATGGTTCTCAGAGCAGAATCTTTCGTCTGTAGTTATCTCAGCAGGAAATGCATTGGATTTAGCTCCGTATGTTACAAAAACAGGCTTTGATAAGAAATTTACTATGAAAGAAGTAATTGCACCGGATGCAGACGGCAAAATATACTGTGTACAGCCTGGCGCAGACCAATACTTTACTCCGAGACTGTGGTATCACAAGGATATCTTCACAAAGAATAACATACAGGTGCCAAAGACTTTTGATGAGCTAGTAAAGGTTTGTGAAACTTTGAAGGCAAAAGGAATTACACCAATTTCTATAGTTGGTAAGGGTGGATGGACTCCTAACCTTCACATGCTTCAGACTATGATAATGGCGGAAGATCCACAGGTTGCGGTTGATCTTGCTAATAATAAAACCGATTTCAGCAATCCTGTTGTTAAAAATGCGTTGGGAAGAATTCAGAAACTTGTAAAAGTTGGTGCATTTGCTCCGGGTATTACAAATATAGATTATGGTCCAGCTGTTGAAATGTATACTTCAAACAAAGCGGCTATGCTTGCAATGTTTACATGGGAGCTTCCAAATCTTGAAAAAGCTAGTCCTGATACTGACTTTATAGTTTGGCCATCAGCAAAAGAAGGTGTTGATGCAAATGCAGCAATTCAGTACTGGGGTGCGCCATTAAGCGGATATTTAGTATCCTCCAAGACTCAGAACCCTGAAGTAGCTGCTCAGTTTGCAATGTTCTGTGCAACTCAAGACGCTCTGTTCTACAACACTGAAAACAAGTCTATGACAGCTCTTGATACAGGTGTTAAAATTGAAGGCATGTCCGAATTGGCAAAGAAGAACTTAGATCAGTTCAATGCTGCTACATTGAAAGTTCCTTCCTTATGGTCTGCTGTATACAATACAAGGATGTCAGCAGAAATAACTACTCTTGACAGTAATCTTCTTACCGGAGATTATTCACCGGATGAATTTATTAAGGCTATAAATCCTGTATGGGCTAAAAACTTTGATAAATAACTCTTAAATTAAAATGAATGCAAGACATTACATATCCCTATATGGAAACTCATTTTCATATAGGGATTTTATTAAATAAGGTGATGATATGAATAAAAACTACAATAGTAAACTTGCAATTTTTATATTTGCTTTTCCAACATTGATTCTATTTACAGCTTTTGTTGTGTATCCAATTATTCCGGAACTTATTATTAGCTTTCAAAATAATGATGGTTTTAAAAATATGGGATATGTAGGACTTGATAATTACCGGAGTGTTCTTACGTCAGCGACCTTCTGGAAATCAAATGCTAATACAATATTAATAGTAGTAATCTCAACATGCGTAGGACTTCCTATTTCATTACTCCTTGCTTTATTAATGGATAGGCAGACTGAAGGTGTAAGAAGGTTTTTTAAACTAAGCAGTGTATTCCCCGCAGTACTTTCAGTTACAGTAATAGGTCAGATGTGGATAGCTATTTATGAACCACAATGGGGAGTAATTAATAGTGTATTAAGGGTAATAGGATTAAACAATCTTGCATTAGAATGGCTATCCGATAAAAGGACAGTTGTAATTGCAATTGCTGTAGCCTTCCTATGGCAGTATATAGGGTTAAATGCATTACTTTTCTATACAGGTATTAAATCAATACCAAAAACTTATTATGAAGCAGCTACAATAGACGGAGCATCCTTCCTGAAAACCAGCTTAAAAATAACAATACCGCTTTTACAGGATGTTACTAAATACTTATTGGTATTGTCTGTACTTGGATGTATGTCCCAGTTTGCACATGTCAGAATAATGACAGCAGGAGGACCTGGTGATGCTTCAAGGACAGTTATTTACGAATTGTATTATAGAGCCTTTTCAGCATCAGATTACGGGCAGGGATGTGCAATTGCTATTATATTTATAATTGAATGTCTTTTATTTACATTAATAATTAACAAATTTGTTGCAAGAGAAAAAGTAGAATTTTAATGGGGGTGATGAATTAAAATGAAACAAAAA
>JAEZUC010000043.1 GCA_023443515.1 Bacillota bacterium | reverse complement strand
AGTGTAAGCGTTTTGGGGCGTTACTCCCTCATTCCACTTATCAGGCTATCAGTTCTCCTAAACAGAACATTTTCACGTTCTTTTATTTAGTGCCTAACCTTTTCAGTTAGAAACGTGTCGCACCGTTCTCCCACACGATAAATCGTGGATACATTCCATTGGTTTTACACCTCATTTCCTTTATAATTCTGATGGCTTCATAGAACAGGACTGACTGTTTTCCATCAAGACCTGCTCTTTTTCCCGCCACAGACATGTCGGTGCAGGGAGAGCCGAAGGTTATAATGTCCACAGGCTCAATTTCCGCACCATTTATTTTTCTTATATCCCCATAATGCTTTACAAAAGGAAGTTTCTTTGTTGTTACCCGTATAGGGAAAGGTTCAATTTCACTTGCCCATACAGGAAGGATTCCATTAATTACTGCACCCAAAGGAAAACCCCCGCTTCCATCAAAAAGGCTGCCAAGTGTAAGTTTACTCATTAGCAGCCACCAACTTATTGTATGCAATTTTCATTCCGTTCCTAAGAAGAAACACTTCCTCTGAACTTCCCTTAAAATCTATGTATCTTTTTACGATGACATCAGTGTATTTTTCGTCAAGCTCGATAGTGTGGCAGATACGGTTTGTCTGCTCACAAGCCATTAGGGTTGAGCCGCTTCCACCAAAGGGGTCAAGAACTATGCAGTTACTCATACTGCTGTTGGTTATAGGGTAAGCACACAAAGCAATAGGCTTCATTGTCGGATGCAAATCATTTTTCGATGGCCTGTCAAAGTTCCATATGGTACTCTGCTTTCTGTCTCCATACCATTTATGTGTACCGTCCTTTTTCCATCCGAAAAGCACTGGCTCATGCTTCCACTGATAAGGACTCCTGCCAAGCACCAGACTTTGTTTCGCCCAAATACACACACCTGACAAATACAAGCCTGCTTCCTTGAAGGCTTTTCTGAAATTTAAACCTTCTGTATCTGCATGGAATACATATATTGACGCATCCTTTTCCATAGACTCTGCCATACTAGTAAAAGCCTTTAAAAGGAAGTCATAAAATTCCTCATTCTTTAGGTTGTCATTTTGTATTTTGCCTGCCTTGGCTTCATAAGCCACGTTGTAGGGAGGATCAGTTACAACCAGGTTGGCTTTCCTTCCCTCCATCAAAACATCATATACACTGGGATCGGTACTGTCTCCACACACAAGTCTGTGTCTGCCAATGAGCCAAACATCACCTTTCTGTGTAATAGTCGGTTCTTTCAAAGCTTCATCTACATCGAAGTCATCTTCCTTGATTTCCTTTGAGTGTACATCACTAAAAAGCTGATCTATTTCAGGAGGGTCAAACCCGGTGAAGGATACATTGTAGTCAAGCGACTGCAAATCCTTAATCAAATCAGCCAGCAGTTCCTTATTCCATTCGCCACTGATTTTGTTAAGAGCTATATTTAAAGCCTTTTCCTTAGTCTTATCAATATCTATGATTACACAGTCGATTTCCGTAAAGCCCAATGTTTTCAGTACTGATATCCTTTGATGCCCACCAATCACCGTTAAATCCTTATTTACTATAACCGGGTCAACATATCCAAACTCATTTATGCTGTTCTTTATTTTTTCAAATTCGGAATCACCGGGCTTTAGTTTTTTCCTTGGATTATATTCAGCAGGCACTAGGGCATCTATTTTTAGCTTTTTAAATTCCATCTTCCTCATCCTTCCAAAACCTTGATTTTATATAACAGTTGTGGCTGCAATATTTTCTGTTCCGATTTCCATAGCAGCTGAATTCCTTGTTGCAGTTGGGGCAAATGTATTTGTATATGGCGGATTCTTTTTTATTTCGCTTGTCCCGGTTTTCATTCCACCATTTCCTGCGGCATTCTTCAGAGCAGAATCGTTTACTTCTTCCTCGCTGATTTTGGACAAGTAGCTTTCTACAGCAGACACAAATAAGATGTTGATTTATTTGCTCCTTTACATTAAGTGATACAGCCTGTGAATCCCCTGCAAGACCGTTGCGTTTACAATAGCCTCTGATACTGTCTCTTGAAATACCAAGTATTGCGGCAATAGCCTTATACCCTATTCCCTTAAGCCTTAAGTCATGTATCTGATGCTTTTCAATCTCGGTCATGCTTTATCCCTTTCCGCGTAAACAGTATGTTAAAATCAACGCAAAAAACGCTTAAAACAACTATTTTTCCATAGTCTTTTAAGCGTTTTCTTTATTAGTGCTTGTATACTAAATTTATACAAAAGTCCTTGATTATCAAGACTTACAAGTGATTTTATTCACGCCAATCATTAATACCTTTTTGCAAAACAAAATACCTCGTATGCCCCTTGGATTGAGGATTTTCATCCCCATTACCGTCTTAATTGATATCCCCCCTTGCTTAATTCTGCGAAAATTCACGTGAAGGGGGGCAGCGGTTGTGGCTCTAAGGTTTGCAGAGATTTTATACCCCCTAGGGGGGGGTGGCTAACCTTTACGCATTAATATTTATACTCTTGATATTTATCCTCAGTCATTGTCTTAGTAGGCATAAAAAATACATCTATCGTGACGTGGAGTTAAAAAGTAATAAGTTACTATTATAAAAAAAGTAGAGCCACTTTGGACCTACTCAAAGAAAATAGATATTATTTTGTTTTTAAGCTTTTAGCAGTATTATATATTGATTCAAGTGTTGTATTGTCAAACCTTTGAACATCATATTTTCTGCCATTCCTGTTAAATATACAAAGCTCATCACTGATAAACTCAATATTTACAACTTCTTTTTTGTTTTCTATAACAGAAATGTTATAACACCACCCTGAGCTTGGTTGAGAATGAATCCGCTTAAACTTCAACTTAGATAAATAGTTGCATATATCGCTAATCATTTTTTTGTCTGTAACAGTAACAATATTTCCATTAGTTCCATTAGTAATATTAATTTTGTCAATTTTATTTACATCATTATTATAGAAATCTGTAATTGTTTTTATCCTATATTGTGAAATGCTAATTACAGTTATAATTATTGAAAAAGTCAATAGCACTGCCAGTATTATAAACAGGATTTTCTTACTTTTCATATTAAAATCTCCTAATTAGGTTTTACAATTTTAGCACCACTGCCAGTACCTTTAGTAAGCGAAGCCGTGCTACTTAATTTCTTGCTTTTAAAATAAGAAACATACACAGGAGCTACATTAACATCACGTGTACTTCTGGAATTGGTTTCCATTAACGCATCTGCCAAAGAATTAAATCTATCTTTTTCACATTAGTAATGTTCACCGAAGGATACTTCCTATCAAACAAATCAATTAAATACTTTCCTTCATCGGTAAACATAAAATTCAAATACCACTCTTTAATCTTTGAATATAAATTTATTGTTTTGTTCAGCCTATCCCTGCTATACTGTGGAGGTTTTTTAAGTCCTAAATTTTGAAGTACAAACGTGTCCCAAACAGGTAAATCACTATCAATTGTAGCCACTAACTTGCTACAAAATGATGCTTCAATTCTGTCAAACTTATTATAAAAATGAGTTAATGCTTCATCAAACGATACCTTTAGATTTTTATTTGATTCAAGGTAATTAAAGTATTCTTCATAAAACTCAGGTTTTCTCTGACGCATTCTATAGAACCCGTTAAACTTTTTTTGAAAAGCCACGTCTTCAGAAACATCTGTACTATGTAGGCAATCCATTATAACAAGATATTTTTCAAGTCCAGGATTTATATTTTCGGTTGCCAATTCTGCTTTTGACAAATCCACTTTATCATCTCCCATATTTAATTGTATATCCTAATATTACCATAATGCATTCTACTTTAATATCCATACTCCTGATATCTATCCTCAGTCATTGTCTTCCTATCATGACATCTCTTACAAAGTGCCTGCCAATTACTTTCATCCCAAAAGAGTTCCTTGTTACCTCTATGGGGAACAATGTGGTCAACCACCGTAGCCTTTACCAGTTTTTTATCCTTAAGGCAACGGACACATAAAGGGCTACTGCTCAAGTACAGCTTTCTTGCGGCTCTCCATTTACTGTCATAACCTCGCCTTTCTGCACTCTCACGTTTATTAATAATTAAGTTGCTGTGCTTATTACAATAGCTACCGTTTGTCAGCTCAGGACAACCAGGGTGCTTGCAGGGTTTTAATTGTTTTAACGGTATTGTTTTCACCAACCTTTTGTATATAGAAAAACCACTACAGTTGTCCTGTAATGGTTTCTCTTTTGTTGTGTTATTATAATATTACTATAAGGTAGTACTCTCTTTCTATCACATTTACTCTCATGTTACACAACGCTTTAAAAAAGAATAATCATATTAAATAAACATGATTATTCTAGTAATATCTTTAAAACTATTTTTTCAAGAGAAGTAAATTATATAAATAAGGTTTCTAGTATATTATTCAATAAGATTATTCAGGATTACTCCACTACTATCAGCTGGATCAGCTAATAGCTGAATGCGATATGATCGGGTAAAATAATCACCTAATTCAGGAGCATGAAGAGTAAATTGTCCCCATGCTTCAGCAATAGCATAGACATTTGTAGTTCCAACTGCTTGTATTATTTTATCACCTGTACCTGAATATGTTACCCATGAACCCTTTAGTCCAGTATATTCTCTATTCATAGTAACACTACGACTTGTTGGTACGCCCCAAACTAAATCGGCATATAGTGTTATTTCGGCACATGCTGTTCCATAATGAAATGTTTTTTTAACACTATATTTATGAGACACACTACTAAGCTGTGTTATCGATTTCACTCCAAGTGTGTTTTCTTCGCTAACAGCATATTTTATTGAGCTTCCATCATCAAAATTTATTTCTAGAGGTTAATCAACTGCTAATTTTATCCTCCCATCAGGAAACATACTCTGTTGTTTTTCTTTTTCTTTATCAATATTCAAACAATCTGGAACTTTCTTTGCCGAATTTATTTGTGCTGCATTAACTGTACCTCCTAAGGTAAGACATAATGCAAGACACATACTTAATGCTAAGATTGCTATTTTGGATAATCTCATGTTACTTTTCTCCTTTGATAAATTTTTTTATAACCCATATAACGAAAACAAACAGTAAAACCAACAAAAAAGCTACAACTAAAACCGGTAATAAAAATTTAATAGAACCCATTCCTTATACTCCTCCTATTCATTGCTTATTATTGAAATATTTCTACAATATGTTAATTGATTCTATATTGTAATATAAATGTAATGAAAAACCGCACCTGTAAAGTTAAATCACCCTTGTCTTTAATATGCTCCTTGCAATGCATATGTAAGATCGTCTATTTTCTGCTTGTTATTTGGGTCTTCGGCGACACCTCTTAAGCATGGTATTAGTTTATATATCTTGCCACTTTTTGCAGCTGTGTCAGGTCTGGTTGTCTTTGCAAAAAACTCATCCAAAAATACCGCTAAGGGTGCTAAGTACTGCTTTTTTTCCAAGCTCATATTCTTTGAAGCTATTGCTGCCTTTCCCGCCCAACTTGAAGCATTCCTCAAGCATACCTCATCTTTTGTTTTCTGATACTCTAGAATCCTATCTGCTATTTGTTCTAAAGAGTGTATATACGTACTGTTGTTTTCCTCTTGAAGCATCTGGATCGATCTATTCTGTTTTATGTGGAATTACTCAAAAAGCCTACAGTCACTATTAAAACTATGGATATAAATATATGTATCTTTTTTGCAGAAATCATTATTTACCACCCTTCTAGATAAGACAGTTATATAATAACTGATTATTCATTCATACAGTAAAATATTACCATACCCAAATTAAAACTTCTACATTCTAAATCCATAAAAAAAGCCACTGCAGTTTTTTGCAATGGCCATATTCTTGTATATTGTCCAATTATAGTACCGATACAGGCTTCTTTTTAGCACATGTTGCCCCATTTTCAGGTACAGCAACTGCGTTCAGTGCCTTTTCATGTAGTCTGTAGATATGCTGTGAACTGTACCCCAAGTCGACCGCTATTTTCTCCCAACTTATAAAACAAAGGTACCTCAATTCAAGGAGCGTTTGATATTCCGGGTTCTGAATCCTTTTAATGACTGATATGATTTCACGTTTCAGGTCTACCAAGGTGTCTATATCGTCGTTGATTTCATTCTCCAAATCAACCATCTTGGTTATGATATTTTCCATTGAGCTTGTGTTTTTTGTTGGGTTATGTGGCATGTCAGTGATTGTTGATGTTGCCTTTAAGGCCAGCTCTCGTAGTGAGGTTATCTGCTCCAGCTTGCTGTTTATTCTTTGGTCTATACGGTAAGCCTGTGCCAAGTATTCTTTAGCATTCATGCAAGATACCTCCTTCGTGCCTTGTCATACGGAAATTTATATTGATTTTCATAAGCTCACTCCTTCAGGTTTTCAAGTATTATTTTTACTTCCAGAACACTTGTAACCTTGTAGGCTTTGCCCTTTGCTTCATTGATTTTTTTAATCGTTGCTTCCTGTAACTTTGTTAGCTTTCCCGATGCTGTTTTTACTTCAAAGGCCACAAATCTGCCTCCGATACAGCAAATGATATCGGGAATGCCCGCTGTGCCGTACATACCGCCGTGCTCCTTCCAACAGAAGCAATCTGGCACAGTCTTTAAGTAATTTATTATTGCATTTGTTATTTGTTTTTCTGCCATAGCTCAAATAAAACAGAACCGTCAATACCGGGATGACCGGGTATTATTATACTCTTTATATATCTTTCTTTTTTTCTTATATATATCTTATTTTTATTCATAACGCTAAGAAATAAGAAAAAGTCGGTTTTCCCGGTCATGTTGGTATTTAACAGTCCTGACCCTTTCCTCCTTCACAATAAGAGATGCCTTTCCATGTTCTACGCTTTGAAAGCCTGTCTCTTCCTCTTTTTATACTTTGATGGTTGCCTTCGATTTCCTTGTTGAAGTTGGCTTGTGACAATGGCAACATTCCGGCATTGCTGCAGTATTCCTTATATTTTGAAAACAAGTCATCCCGAACCGTTTCAACCTTCTCGTCAAGTTCACAGTACTCATCCACAAAGGAAAGAGCACTGTTGCTTTCCACACGGTATCGTTGAAGTTCAGCTTTCGTCCTGTCGGTTTCGCTGAATTCATAGCTATTGTTTATAAGCCGCTTCAATCCTGCCAAGGCCCACATCAATATACCGTCACGTTCTGCCGACAGCTTCTCACGGAGATTCGGGTCACGTTTGTGCTTTGGAACCGAGCTGTCAAAACGTATGATAATAAGCCTTCTGTAAAATCCGTCGCTGCGGTCACCATAGTTTTTGGGAATCTCATTACAGGAAAACAACAGCTTTGCATACGGCCTGAACGTAAATGGGTCCTTGTTTTTACGTTCCCCGGTGATATAGTCCTCTCCTGTAAGGGCCTTAAACATGCCGTTATCATCAATATTCTTTGAAGGTAAATCAGCAAATATGTTAGCCAGCTTTCCGAACAACTCAGCCTTATTGAAACGGTCACCCAGACTCTGCCAGGGTATATTGCTTACATTTTCGCTTCCCAGAAGGATTTCCTGTGCTACCGATAGCAACGTGGACTTTCCTGCATTTGGAGCCCCTACAAATACAAAGGATTTTTGTGCCTTGTTCACCGGAATCAGAAGGTATCCGAATATTTCTTGTATCAGATTTATTTCCTCTTCATGCAGTATACTCTCAAGAAAAGCGAGGAAGTTTGGACATTTTGCATCTTCCTTGTAGGTTGCCATAATCTGAACTGTTGAATAGTATTTTGGAGTATGAGGCTTAAAGGCACCATCCAGTACGTTATATAAACCGTTCTGCACGTTGATAATAAATGGGTTGCAGTTTATTTCCC
The DNA here is from genome assembly GCA_023443515.1 of Bacillota bacterium. Lineage (GTDB taxonomy): Bacteria > Bacillota > Clostridia > Acetivibrionales > DSM-1351 > Ruminiclostridium. The sequence continues at coordinate 1,930 of JAEZUC010000043.1, read as the reverse complement.
TTACCGGCTTTCTGATGAGCATCTTCCATTGACCCACTGTATCGTTTATTGCAGTCATACTGGCATACCGGGGTATCATAAATTCACGGACTTTTGCCAAGGCCCACAAATCCTCACTGTTTCCATAAACACCATGCTCATAGAAATAATAACTTCCGGCCCCATAGAAGGCATCCACATTTTTTGCCATATGATTTGCAAGAAGTCCTGATATAAACCTGAGACCGCCATTTTCAGTTATTTCATACCACTCTGGTAGTTCAAGCTGCGCTGCCATGTGCTTTGTTTCAACATTGTCAGCGTATTTTCTATAGATGTCCTTGTGAAGTGAAACTAACGGCTTTACATCCGAGGCCTTTAGCCCAAAATGTCCTTTAACCTCATAGTTAATAAAGGTCTCGGCAAGTACAGAATCCACATTATACAAATACTCCTTTACAAACGCCTGAGCAGCTTGAATATCCTCAACGGCGTTCCTTTTAACATCCAGCTCAGATAAAAACTCCCTGAGCTCTTCTATGTTGAGGGGCTTGTAACATAATGCTGCCGGAGACTTGCAGCTGCAGCTTCCATCAGTAAGCTTCGGACATTTGAATCCCTTGTCCGATATGGTTTTGCAGGTAATTGGCTTTGTTCCGCTTTCCTGATAGTGATTTATTTTTTGCTGGGTTTCATCAGGGTTATATTTCTGATAGCTCTTAGATAACTGGTGAATTACCTTCTCTCCGCCCTCAAATACGGCTAGATTTGTAATCATTGCATACCAGTCATGCTCTGAGAGGGAAGCTGAATTATTTTTGCAGTGCTGTATAAATTCACACCTTCGTCCTACAAGAGTCAAGCCTTTACGGCTGCCGGTCAGTGTATTATTAGCACCAACCGGAGTCCCGTTTTCAATTTTGGGCAGTACTGCTTCAAGTTCTGCCTGTGTGTACCTGAGCTCAGGGTTAAATTTGATACATTCCACCATGACGGGTTCACCCTTACAATGATTAAAGCCGGGGAGCCGCAGTACACGGCTCTCGTTTATACATGTCCTATCTCCATTGAAATGTGCTGCCAGACGTTTTTGCACTCTTCTGAAGGATGAAACCTCAGCATCTTTCATTAGCCAATAAGTATGGAGCGACTTTTGAGTTTTCACTATAAAGGACGGCTCAATAGGAAATGCTTTAATCTGCGCCATCTGCTCATCAATACTCAGGCTGTCATTCTCCACAAACTGTGCATTGATTCTGGTAATGTCGCTATCCTCATGACCGCCATAGTTGACCACAAAGAATATTCCCCTGTTCTGCTCATTGTGCTTCTTTAAAGCCTCAACTGCCGAAGCTATTTTTCCGGCCTGATATTCAAGCTTAAGCCCTTTAAATGCAGTACCCTTTTTATCCGAAAATATCCTTATGCATACTGTTTCACCGGAATCAAACATGGGCTTTACGAATTCCTCCAGAGGTATGTTCAGGGCTTTATGCATCCTTTACGACCTCCTCACACCTGTCGCTAAAGTATCGTATTGTCATGTTCCGTTTTGTTGCTTTTTCAAGCTCACCTGCCATGCCCTTTGAAACCCTGCTGCCAAAGCACCACAGTTCCTCGCATTTACTCATTAACACAAGCCCCATAAATATCCCAAGGTTTCTCTGTTCCTTGTCATCATCGTCCATAAACTGGGGGAACAAAAGGTGTGGGGCTATAGGTATGGTATTTCTCGATACTGCAAAGCGTGAGTATCCTCTTGCTTTGTTTATGTTATATTCTATATCTCCTGCAAAGGGAGAGCATATGTAAACTAATGGCTTATACTTCTCTCGTTTGGCCTGTCTCTCTATTTCCAATAATGCTTCATATGGCGTGGGATCATAATATCCCTCATGATTAAATTTACTAATACTCATATATTAAACCTCCAGTTCCTTCATATCACCGA
>JAEZUC010000109.1 GCA_023443515.1 Bacillota bacterium | reverse complement strand
TACCATCTCCTCACATTCAAATCATAACAGAATAAGCAACATTTTACTTGTTCAATTTTATGAAAAATTGTCCAGATGTATCGCAGTAAATACAAATTTTCTAACTTCACAGTTTTAATATTAAGTTTACAATATAATACAAATCCTCACCTCTGCTATCTTGCATACCTTACTTCATATGTAAGTACTCCATTTTTATTGAAAGTTTTCACAGTCTAAAATATTTAATAATATCATTATAATGCAATTGGATTTATTTAGGAATACAAATTATAGCACCAAAATCCCTCTCTCATCATAAACACTTCCTCTATTTCATTCCGTATTGCTCTATCCAGTGCCATAATAAGCGCAACTGCACCATCTATTCGTTCGGTGCTTTTCTCTTTATCTGGCTTAATGTTTCCTGCCGGGTCAATTTTTACATAGATGTTATCCATCATCCAACGGAGCACAGGATTGCCTCCGTGTGCCATTCTTTTTTCCAGTGTCAGTTTCATTAATTCCTTGGAGGGTGGGGACATGTCCTTGTAGCCTTGTCCGAAGGGAACTACTGTGAAGCCCATGCCCTCGAGGTTCTGTACCATTTGGACAGGACCCCAGCGGTCAAAGGCTATTTCTTTTATGTTATATTTTGTTCCTAATTCCTCAATGAAATTCTCTATAAATCCATAGTGAACTACATTCCCTTCGGTTGTCTTTATATAACCCTGCTGCTCCCATACATCATATGGCACATGATCACGTCTTACTCGTAGCTTCAGATTATCATCCGGTATCCAGAAGTAGGGCAGCACTATGTATTGTTCATCTGATGTCCTTGGTGGAAACACCAGAACAAATGCCGTAATGTCGGTAGTACTTGAAAGATCAAGTCCGGCATAGCATTCCCGACCTCTGAGTGAATCAATATTTACCTTGAATGCACACTCATCCCATTTATCCATAGGCATCCAACGGGTGGATTGCTTCACCCACTGGTTAAGTCTTAGCTGCCTGAATATATTTTCCTCAGCAGGGTTTTCCTTTGCACTTAGGTATGCATTTCGAACCTTTTCTATATCAATTGTGTGTCCAAGTGAAGGATTGGCCTTGTACCAATTTTGTTCATTACTCCAGTCGTCATTTTCCTGAATCCCATATATGACAGGATAAAAAGTAGGGTCAATTTTTCTGCCATCAATAATATCCTGTGCCTTTTGATGCTGCTCATAGCATATGGAGTTTCTGTCTGTGCCTGCTGTGGTTATAAGGAAAAACAGCGGTTGAAGTCTCGCATCACCGCTACCCTTGGTCATTACATCAAATAGCTCCCTGTTTGGCTGGCTGTGAAGCTCGTCAAATATAACAGCATGAACATTAAGTCCATGCTTTGTATATGCCTCTGCTGAGAGCACCTGATAAAAGCTGTTTGTTGGCTTGTATACCAATCGTTTCACCGACATTATCGGTTTTATTCTTTTCTTTAAAGCTGGGCATTGTTCAACCATGTCCACTGCCACATCAAAGACGATAGCCGCCTGCTGTCTGTCGGAAGCACAACCATAAACCTCGGCTCCCCATTCTCCATCACCGCAAGTCATGTATAAGGCAACACCCGCCGCAAGCTCGGATTTGCCGTTCTTTTTTGGTATTTCCACATAGGCTGTGTTGTACTGCCGGTATCCGTTTGCCTTTACTGTTCCGAACACACTTCGGATGATTTTGTCCTGCCAGAGAAGTAAATCGAAGGGAACTCCCCGCCACTGACCCTTTGTATGCTTTAAGCAGTTGATAAAGTTAATTGCATGTTGTGCTTTTGCTTCATCATACACTCTTCTTACCCCCGCTTAGCAGTATTAATTCCATTGGATCGTTTACCTCCTGCTGATTACTGTCGCTAACTATTCTGCTTCTGGCTGACGGTGTAAGGCCAAATTGCTCACAGAATTTGTTCATTATTTTTAAATAAGTTTGGGCGATGGATACCTGTGGCACCTGCTGCCAGTATCCTGACGGGGTTTTTACTATTGTTCCGTGCTTTGATATGAATTCTTCGGCTTCCTTCCATCTTGCATACGCCTGACAATAGCCTGCAAAGGCTGCCATATCTACCTCTGTTAATATTCCAAGCTGCTCCAGTTGCTTTGCTGTTCTTTTCCATTCTTTTTTTTGCTTCAATATCCAGCCACATTGGGCATTTGGGTGCCTTTCTTTTTGGTTTGGGTTCCTTTTTATTCAATGCTCGTTTACCGGGGTTTCCCTCAAGTTCTTTTATTGCTGTGGGTATTGGCTTTCGTCCTCTCTGCGCCATAAGTATCACCTCCTATTCTGAAAAGTATCTTGTATGGAAAATTCCCCACAAGAAAAGGACCTACCTAAGTAAGCCCTTCAAATGTATTTGTTTATTTATGTATTTATACATTTATGTGGTAAATGTAAACCGCCTATTTTCTAACTCAGATGTTTCTTGAATATTTTCTGCAACAGCTTCTCTAAGTGTCCGTAGCAGAATTTTATTATCTCGATACCCTTTCCATATAACATCAAGGTAGTAGCTCGAAGGCTGTGCCGGAAGTTCTTCGTATTGCTCTGTCATTACATACACCATTGCTTGTATATTTCCGTCTTTTGTTTCTACCTCAACTTCTTTCTTTACGTACAACCTTGGGTACCCCTCATAGACGTCCAATGCCTTTTCACATTCAGGGGTTATCTCCCACAAAACAATAGGTACTGTTCTGCCTTGCATTTTTTCTATGTTTGCAACTCCAGTGTTTATTCCTCTGAAGGTCAGTCTGTAATTTTTGAGCTTTCCTGTTCCTATTACTCTGGCATTGGGACACCTTCTACGCATTTGTTCAATATTCATGTTTGAACCGTAGGCCCCATATATTTTTGTTGTTTTCTTCATTGTATCTTTTCTCCTTGTTGTTTGAAGTGAGGGCCATTCCTGCCCTCACAAGACATTTTATCTATTCCTCTATCACCTTCAAGCTGCATTTCGCCAAGCCGAGTTTCCTTGCAGGTTTGTAAGGAAGTGAAGCCTGCAGGTTTCAAATTCCTCTCCGATAAGCCCTAACCTCAGCATCCAGCATCTAAAGGTGTACTTTTCATTATCTGTTTGGGTTCTTTTTGCACTTGCCGACTTTTGTGTGATTGCCTGATGGCTTATTGCCAGACAAAACTGTATGTATGCTTTAATTTTTCCTGCATGGGTTGTCCCATTGAAAAGCCTGAATTCCACCGTTCCCTTGTCGAAAACGCTGTGAAGGTTAAGCCCGTGGTATCTGCTGTTGTGGTAATGTCTGTTTCGATTCTCGTAACCGTAGCCTGCGTACCAGATGTCTGCTAGTGCCTCCAAAGTCTTTGGTTTCTTCTTGTTAATGGTGGTTATAAGGTCTTCGTTAACCTTTTTGCAGTATCTGAGCCTCGCTGGGTCTATTTCAAGACTTTTATAAAGTAAGTCCTCTTTGCTTGCCATCAGGTTTATCAAGTTTTTCAGGCTTGTGGGAGTGTGTTTTTCTGCATCAACATGTATGTGAATTCCGCATTGATATTTGCTTTCGCTTAATGCTCCGGCATGTCTTAGCCGTCTTACAAGTTCCTGAAGGGTTTCAATGTCCTCGTAGGTTAGAATCGGGCTGACCAGCTCTACACTGTATTCTCTGGTTGCTATTATCTGGCCGCTCAACTTTTTGCTTGTTACAATACTCGCATCACTTACAAATTTCCAACTCCGTCCGTCTGCCATTGTCACTCTGTATTCATCGTATGTACCGCCCTGGTGTTCAAGCCTTGCTCTCTCTCCGAAAAACCTTGCTGCAACCTCAGCCGCCTTTGCTCTTGTTATCCCTGTCATTTCAATTTCTATCCCAAATCTCTGTGTTTTCATTTTACCCTGCCCCTTTTAAAGTAAATATTTTCCTTTCGTTAGTGTATATATTAGCTCTGAAAGGGGCTTATATCCAGTCATTTAGAGGCATTATATCACCAAAAAACACAGCGGTTCTTTGTGCATTTTACAGTCTTTATAAAATGATTTTTCCGTTAAATAATAGTGCAACTATCCTCATTATGTAGAGCTCTACATAATGAGGATTATGCGGTGAAAATAGTTATGTAGAGTAAGATGCAGTATTGGGCTTGAATACGCCATTTATTCAATATTTACCCAACATAATATTGCACACATTTCCTTGATAGTACATACTCCTTTTAG
>JAEZUC010000055.1 GCA_023443515.1 Bacillota bacterium | reverse complement strand
AAGCTCCTGCATCAGCAAGCTTTGTCATGTTCCCATTAATCAGATACAAATCCCCTCCAAGCTCCTCAGAAATTCTATTCATATTTTCAAGCTCCCTGATATCATTGGAAGACAACCAGCCGTTTTGTCTCCCGACCGCATACCCGTTCATTCGGCTCTGGTAATCGCCCCGGAGCAGCCCATCCACATTGAATTTGACAAAGTACTCTCTCTTCTCATCTTCACTGAACAGCACTCTTTTTATTGACTGCTCCCAGCGAACTACCCATGGATCGAGGGTGTACATTACGAATTCCAGAGACTGCTGTTCTATGTTGGAAAAGCTAGACTTTTCAAGATCACCTATCATATGAGGGGGTATTCTGAAAATCCTTGCAATCTCATTGATTTGAAACTTACGTGTTTCCAAAAACTGTGCCTGCTCAGGTGGAATTCCAATACTCTGAAACTTCATACCCTCCTCTAGCACAGCAACCCTGTGGGCATTGGAGCTTCCCTGATAAACACTGTTCCAGCTCTCTCTCACCCTTGCCGGGTCTTTAACCACACCTGGATGCTCAAGGACACCTCCTGGATTTGCACCATTTGCAAAGAATTTAGCACCGTATTCCTCTGTCGCAATTGCCATGCCTATTGCATTTTTAGCCATGGCAATAGGTGAATACCCAATTAGCCCATCAAATCCAAGTCCGGGGATGTGCAGAACTTCATCACATCTCAAGGGATAACCCTGCCCTTCCTTGTTATATATGTAATAAATCTCACCTTTTTCAGTTCTGTCTACCGTCATTTTGTTAGGCAAAAGAGGATACAATGCTAACACATTACCCCTTCCATCTCGGATTATCTGAGCATATGCATTTCCCCATAATAAAAGATGACCCATAAGTGTTTCACGGAACACAAATGAAGTCATCTCAGGGTTAGGTTCATCTGCAAGCAGATGATATATTTGATGGTCTGTAGCCTTTTCTTTGCCATTTATTGTGTAACGGTAGGTGTGTAGCGGCAATGAAGCTATTGTTTCTGCAAGTATTCTGACACAGGCATAAACAGCAGTTGTCTGCATTGCTGTCCGTTCATTTACTGTTTTGCCGCTTGTGGTACTTCCAAAGAAAAAGCTGTATGTGCTTCCGGACAAACTGTTTTTAGGACCTGCTCTTGCTTCAAAGAATCTCGATATTAGCGGTAGTTTCAATGTTTTCCTCCTGAAAAATAGACGCAAAAAAAGCACCTGTGTATAAAACAGATGCTGTATCTCATAAATAGTTTATATTAACTTTATATCATCATTTATACACTATATTTCTCTCTTATGCTTTTAAAGGAAGTGTCTCCGTCAAGCACCTTACCTTCCCTAATTTGCTTGTCTGCTTCAACAAGTTTGCTATATATCTCAACCATGGTCTTATTTTCATACGCCGTATTCTACTTATATTCCTCCTATTTAAATCTTTACCCTACAAATATATATGAGTTCTCTTTAATTTAATATATAAACTATCACTGAACTTTCCGTCTTATATAAAGATTACGCATCAATCTTGGTACCGAAAATGCTTATTTTGAACGTTACATCATACCTGCTGCTTCTTTTTCAAGTTCACATATTTTTATCAATATATCCGCATACGGTTTAAGATTTGCTTTGTCATTAAATACATCAAAAGCAGAAAAGTCTTGTGGAATAAGTGTCCCTAATTCGTCACATAGAGCTACAATATCTTGATATATTTGAGCAAGGTCTTTTCTTCCATTACCTTGCATAAATTTGACTGCATATTGTCTATCAAGGTATTGTTTATAATTGCACATCACACACATATACGGTTCAAAATTGTCAGTCCATTCGTAGGTCATTAATGCGTTTGCAAAAGCTTTATGAGCAGCCAATCCATTATATTGTCCTGGAGAAATGTTTTCCTCAAGAATAAGGCGTTTTATCAATTTTAAAGTTTCAGCGAAAATATCATCTTGAGAAAAATTTTGAACTTTATCACCAATAATAATAATTCGTTCGCGGCCGCTGCCATTGATTAAGTGTTCAGCACCTGCACCTGCAAAATAACCATTGTGCCAGTCAGACTTACGAAAATAACCAGATTCATCCGCTGCTTCTTTATGGTCATCTTCTATATACATAAATGGGTTATAACCAAGTAAAACGGCACCATCATTATCGTACCCCGAAATTAAGCACGTGTCGGAATTTTGAATTACTCCAGCCAGTGTAATAACAGGAATACCTTTATCAATTGAGTCAATAATCAATTTGCGGTCAGATTCATAATCACTTCTGTTATGAATCTGGGCATAGTAGCCAAGCATTTTGAATGTGTGCTCTAAAATAATGGGTGTATAGCATGCGTAATAATTGCCAAAATTCCATGCTTGCACAGAAGGCATTGAAAAGGATGTGCGAAATGCACTTCCTGATACAGCACAAACATAATCGTAATCTACTTTTTCACCAAGTCCGTTCATTGCCGAGACAACACTATTCACAAATTCGCTTTGCCGTTTTGGGTCTGACCAGTCTACCTTTAATAAATTCGGTATGATATTGCGTTTCAAAGTAAATCCTCCCTTTAATCCAAATTGAATTGATATAGGTGAGAATTTCTGGTATTTTGAAGCTGAAGTTGAGATTTGCGAAGGCGAGCAACCAAACAATCGTTTAAATGCTTTTGAAAAAGCCTCAACTGTCTCGTAGTGGTACTTAAAAGCAATCTCTGTAACAGAGACTTCTCCTTTTTCAAGTTCATCCGCTGCACATGACAACCGTCTAAATCGAATATATTCACCAATTGAATAGCCAGTAATAGCAGTAAATAGATTATGAAATGAAGAAGGGGCATAGTTTATTGCTTTTCCTATCGATTCAATTGTTATAGACTCAGTAAGATTATTTTCAACAAAGTCTATCGCTTCTTTAATTTTTTCAACCCAGCCCAATAATACCATCTCCTCACATTCAAATCATAACAGAATAAGCAACATTTTACTTGTTCAATTTTATGAAAAATTGTCCAGATGTATCGCAGTAAATACAAATTTTCTAACTTCACAGTTTTAATATTAAGTT
>JAEZUC010000057.1 GCA_023443515.1 Bacillota bacterium | reverse complement strand
ATACTAAGTGCAGTGACTGTCATATAGACCTTGTGGAACGAGCTGATATTCCCAGATATGTAAACAGCTTATCCCAAAAGGGATTATCCATGTTGAAATTCGGAATCACTCTTCTGTTTGTATGTATGTTCGAATTAATGACAGTAATAACCTTATATGATTCAAACATAATGCACACGACATACGGTGAAGGCCTCAGTGGGTTGTTATGCTATATAAATCCAATAATAAAACTTTTTCTTGGAGTTCAATTCATTATTTCATTATTGGTTTTGATTTATGGATTTTGCTCAAAAGAAAGGAATTAGCAAAGGGAGTTATTGCAATATTAAGTTTAATTTATGTTAACCTGTACTCAGGAGTATAAATTGTATCAATGGAAGCTTGGTTAAAGATATTTGCAGTTGTTTATAGGCGAAGCAAGGATATTTTACCGGAAAACCTATCACGATGTAGGTTTTAGCGAAACCATGAATCATGGACGATGAATGTGAGCGACGGTAAAATATCCTAAGCTGAGCCGCTATAAGCACTTGCAAATATCTTGGAAGCAATCATTGATACAATTTTATACGGGAGTACCAGTGTTAAACAGAAAAACTTTATGTGTTGCAACAACTACCCTTTACTTATCTTATTTCATAACAACCACTACATTGTGCTCTGTTCCGGCCTCAAATACAGGTATCTTTTCCCCTTCAACGCCGTCTACAATTATCTTTGCCACCCCTGTACAAACCTTGTTTGGATTTTGTACTTCTATATTATAGGTAGCACCCCTGAATACTCGTGTAGCTTTAAAACCTTTCCAGCTTGAAGGAATACACGGATCAACTGTCAGTGAATCGTAGTTTGCCCTTATTCCAAGTATGTACTGGCTGGAAGCTACCATATTCCATGCAGCAGTTCCTGAAAGCCAGGAATTTCTGCCTATACCAAACTGAGGATGCTCCTTACCCAGAATATTCTGGCAATAAACGTAAGGCTCCACCTCATAAAGCTCAGCATCATCATTCCTTTTTCCTGGCAATATCTGATTGTAATACTTAAACGCCTTGTCTCCATGACCAAGCATTACTTCTGAAATCATTACCCAAGGATTTGTGTGAAGGAAAATCCCTCCATTCTCCTTTGTTCCCGGTGGATATGTAGTTACACCGCCTTTTGTGGTGTCATACTCTGTATAAGAAGGATACATGGTTACAATCCCGTATTTGGAATTCAAATACTTTTCAACGGATTCCATTGACTGCTCTTCTCTTCCGTCTTCAGCTACTTTGCTTAGAACTGCCCACGACTGGGAATTTATAAATATTTTCCCGAACTTGTTTTCCTTTGAGCCAAGTGGTTGACTGTTGTCATCAAAAGCCCTCTTATACCACTCACCATCCCAGCAGGTATCGTTTATGGCATTCTTCATATCTTCATACATGTCGGAATATTTTCCTATCATATCCGTCTTTTTTAAGAATTCAAGTATTTCAATCATTTCTATTAACGCCCTGCAATAAAGCATAGACGTAAATACACTTTCTGCAACACCCTTACCTGTATCAAGGTTAAGTGTGTCATTCCAGTCAGCGCGACCTGCCAGAGCAATATTGTGAGGGCCACGGTTATTGTTTGTAAATTCCAAGGCCTTATCAAGGTGCTCCATTACTGTCTGGGAGGTAATTTTATCGTTATACGGAACTTCCGTGTTAAGGAAATCAAAATCTCCCGTTTCCTTAATATATGCGTTTACTGCAAGTATCAGCCATAAATGGTCGTCGGAATACCAGTCGAATTTCTTAACAGGTGCATCTCCCTGTCCGCCTTCTCCCGTAAGCGGGAAGAACAGATGGTATGCCCTTCCGTCTGTGTACTGGCATTTTAGAAGCTTTATAATAAGCTCCTTTGCCTCAGCAGGTATTGTATGCATTACACCCAGTGCATCCTGGGCACTGTCTCTTATTCCCATACCTCTTCCCAGACCCAGCTGGTACAGTGACACAAATCTTGACCAGTTGAAGGTTGTTTTACACTGATATTGATTCCATATATTTACAAATAGATTCATATCTTCATCAGGTGTTTCAACACTGAGCTTAGATGTAAAGTCAAACCACGATGCCTGTAGTCTGCCAAAAGCTGCCTTAGCATTTTCCGGTTGCAGGTACTCTTTTATGTCATTTTTTATTTCAGATTTTTCCTCTGCAAACCCAAGTACAAAAACCAACTCACGCTCTTCATTAGGGCCAAGCTCGCAGTCTATACAAAAGGCTCCGACTCCGTTTGTTCTGTAGGATATAGAGTTACTGCAACCTCCCTGTTCTACGGCAATAGGATTGCTTTCGGATCTGTACTTTCCTATAAAGGTTTCCAGATTTGTATCAAAGCTGCTTACCTTTTCACCCGTTGCAAAAAAAGCAGCATTGTCACTGATGTGGTGAGGATGCCAGGTGATAATTCCATCATCAAACCTGCCCTGATTAATCTGCTGAACCCAATCAACGTTCTGCTGGTCCAATATTGCATCCCAAAAGCAAAATTCCGAATAAGCAAAAATCTGAAGATTCTGCTTTACGCTGCGGGTATTAGATACTTTGACAAACCATAATTCAAAATTCTTATCGTCCGGTACAAAATATGTAACTTCCCCGATAACCCCTTGATATTCCCCCGTCAGAACCGTATAGCCTAGTCCGTGACGGCAGCTGTAATTGTCCAGTTTTTTCTGTACAGGCTGGTAGCCGGGATTCCAGTACTCCCCTGTGTCCTTGTTTCTTATGTAAATGTACCGTCCGGGTCTGTCCATTGGTATGTTATTGTATCTGTATCGTGTTACCCTGCGGTTCTGAGGGTCCTTATGAAAACTATACCCTCCTCCGGTATTAGAAACTATACCACCGTAATTTCCGCTGCCTATGTAATTTATCCATGGCGTCGGTGTATCAGGCCTTGTAATAACATACTCTCTGTTCTGTCGATCAAAATATCCGAACCTCATATTTACCTCCTCTGCATATAGTGGGAACGTTCCCATTTTATGCTTAAATATATTATTTTATTGAAGCTTTTACCAAGCTATTTCTTTTCACAGCAAGAAGTACCATGAAATATTTCCGTTTCAAATGAAATAATCTGAGGCTTTGCATTAATATCGTTAATATTTGTCATCATTAAACGTATCGCGGCCTCAGCAACTTTGTCCATGGGCTGTTTCATGGAAGTTAACCGTATATTTGACGGTATGAACCTGAGTATATCGTAAATATTGTCAAAACCAACCACTGATAAATCCTGCGGAACACCCATTCCCAACTCAGCTGCCCTTTGGATTACCTCATAGCCTTGCATATCGTTAAAAGTAAATATGGCAGTGGGGGGTTCCTTTAATTTTAGCAACTTTTCTACAGATTTGTATCCGCTTTGCTCGCCTGAGTCTGTAAGTATGACGTATTCCTTGTTGTAGGTTATATTGTTTTCATTTAAGGCTTTTATATAACCGTTAAGTCTTTCTAATGCGACTTTGTGGTTTATATTTCCGGTAATGTGTGCGATTTTACGATGTCCCAGCTTAGCCAAATAGTTGACGGCATTTACTGCTCCCGAGAAGTTGTCAACTATTACATCATTTACCTTTATGTTATTAAAGTAATTCTCTATCAATACTAATGGAAAACCTGTTTTAAGAACTTTTTTAACCAACTCTCTGTCTCTTGTGTCGCTTCCAAAAAGTATAAGCCCGTCTGCCGCACCTCCAGTGAAATATTGAACATATCTGGATTTTGACTCATAATTTTCATTTGAGCTACAAAAAACTACATTGTAGTTATATATTGCAGCATATTTTTCCAGATAATTTGCAAGTTTGAGATATACAGAAGCATTAAACTCATTTAAAACAACACCAATCACTCCGGATTTTCTTGAAACAAGACTTCTTGCAGCATGATTTGGAATGTAATTAAGCTTTTTTATGGCTTCCTGTACCTTTACACGGGTTTCCTCCCTCACTCCTGGCTGGTTGTTTATTACTCTGGAAACTGTCGTCTTTGATACTCCTGCCATTCTCGCTATATCAAAAATATTGTTCAATATATCCTCCATATAAAGAAATTGGGAACGTTCCCAACAAGAATATTATATATGCAATTTATTATTTATTCAAGGAAATTTGTAACGATTTTACACAACTTGCTGTCTTACTATTTCATATATCATTATAGAAGCTGCAATAGAAGCATTTAGTGATTCAGCCTTGCCCGGCATGGGAATTTTTACGAGGCTGTCCGCCATTTGGGCTGTTTCATCAGAAATTCCGTTTGCCTCGTTACCTACAATAATGGCACTCCGGCCTGTCAAATCCTCCTGAAAATAGTTGTTCTTTCCTGATAAATGAGAGGCTATTACCTTGTAGCCCTTTTGTTTAAGTACTTGGATAGTTTCTGTAATATTGAGTCCTTCAAATATCGGGATATGAAAAACAGAACCCATTGTAGATCTGAGAACTTTTGGAGAATAAAGATCAACGCAGCCTTTTGACATAAGTACTGCTGAAATTCCCGCGGCATCTGCAGTTCTAATAATAGTCCCTGCGTTACCGGGATCTTGTAGGCAATCCAATATTACCACAGAATTGCCTTCCACGATAACCTTTTCAAAATCGTATTGATTCTTTTTAAGAACTGCAAGAATACCTTGAGGAGTTTGGGTGTCAGAAACATCTTTAAATAGTTTATCAGGAACAAGACTTATGTCTCTGCAGACAGCTTTAACCTTTTCTATCAGTTCACTACCTCCGTTAAGGCCTTCCAGCTTCTCCGAAATTATTACTTTTGATATAACCTGTTTATTGTCAATAGCATCACTGACAAAACGTATTCCCTCTACAAAATATAAGCCCAGGGCATCTCTGTTTTTTTTCAGGTGCAGGGACTTAATTTCCTTTAAAGTTGAATTCTGACTACTTTGTATGTAATTCATATATGTTTATTCCTCCGAAAATTGTAACAACTATTTGTTTAGAAACTTTTTACAAACATCAAAAGCATTATATTGCGTGCCTATCATAAGAATTCCGTTTTCCTTGGCTTTTTTTAGTGTCAGCTCCTCTACGGGAATCCCTTCCGGGATAATAACACATGCAACTTCGGTGAGAAGTGCTACTGCAGGAACATTCACATTTGTCAATACAGTGATCCATGCATCACCTTTTTTCGCATGGGACATAACCCAGCTTAATAAGTCGCATATGTAAATGTTTTCAATAGTAATATCTTCCAAGTTGTCTGTTAGCACATTGCCGTCTATTTTTTGTAATAAGCTCTCTAATGTCATATATCCTCCGTTAATACCGTGCTTTGGAAGAACCAACCTGCAAGGCTGCTCTGCCGTACAGGGATAAGCATGTCCATTTTCAGCAGAACAGCAGTAAGATTAGCTTTTGGAGACTAAAAGAAGCAGCTTCCTCCAATAAACTCTTTTACAATTGAATTATTGGGAACATCTTTTGCATCTATCGGCAGGAAGTAGCTTAAAAACTCTATTAGCCTTTTTACTTCAGAATACCTTTCATTATCAGGCCCCAGTTTAAGCAACAAAGGCTCTGCATATACTTTTAAAAGGCACAGCTCGTATACAAGGGAGGAATTAAACATAATGTCCGCATTCTCCTGGAACGGGAATATGTTTTTTTCCTCACCCCTTCGCACAGAAGGCCACCTGTTTATTGTATTAATTGCAGAACACCCTCTGAACTGGTTATCTCTTACAATTCTTCTTAAGATTCTGGTATCAGTAGACGGTATCCTGTTATGGTCATCTATATTTATAGACGTTAGTGCACTAACATAGATTTTGTATTTATCTTCACAGGACACGGCTTCCGTAAGTTTGTCATTCAGGCCGTGTATTCCTTCTATTACAAGGATATTATTATCCCTCATAACCATTTTTTTACCCACAGATTCCCTTGAACCTGTCCCGAAATTATAAAGAGGTATTTCGACTTCACTCCCCTTTAGCAATAGGGAGAGATGTTCATTAAACAACTCGATATCAATAGCTTCAAGTGCTTCATAATCAAATTCCCCATCATCATCTATAGGAGTTCTGTCCCTGTTTACAAAATAGTTATCAAGAGAAATAGTTTTTGGTATGAAACCATTAACCCTCAACTGAATACCCAGTCTGTTGGCAAATGTAGTTTTACCTGATGATGACGGGCCTGATATAAGTACAATTCTTTTTTCTTCTTCATGATTGGTAATTTTGTCTGCTATCTGCGCAATCTTTTTCTCATGCAGTGCTTCGTTTACTCTGATTAAGTCTCCTATTTCGCCGTTCATTACAATTTCATTAAGAGATCCAATGTTTTCAACCCCTAATATTCTGACCCATTTTTTGTATTCAATAAATACATTGAAAAGTTTTTTCTGTTCAGTAAAAGGTTGAAGCTTGCAAGGTTCTGTTTTTGACGGAAACTGAATAACTACACCGGGTTTGTGGAATTTTAGTGCAAAACAGTTAATATACCCCGTGTCAGGTACCATGTACCCATAATAGTAGTCCTCATAACCTCCACAATTGTAAAAAGTCACATAGGGCTTCTGCCTGTGTTCCAGCACTTCATACTTGTCAAGCTTCCCGCTGTCCTTGTACAGTTTCCTTGCATATTCTGTTGAAATCTCCTTTTTTTCAAAGGGTATTTTTTGGCAAACTATCTCCCTCATTCTTTTCAGAACCAGCTCTATATCATCCTCAGTAAGCTCATCCTTACCGTTTATTTCACAGTAAACGCCGTTACTCATAGGATGGCTTATCACTGCTTTTCTATCCGGAAAAACATCATGAACTGCCATAATAAATATAAAATACAAGCTTCTTCTGTAAATCCTCATGCCGTCTTCGTCGGTTACATCTATAAAACCTATTTCAGCATTTTCTTTTATTCTGAAGCTGAGTTCCTTTATATCATTATTAACTCTTGCTGCAACAATGGTTGATACGTATTCCTTTGCAAAGCGTTCACTGAGCTCCAGCAAAGTAACATTATCCTCCAATTCATACCTTTGATTGTTTATAGTAACAAATATTTGACTATTGCTCATCCAAAACCTCCGAATGCTTTTATATATAACTTTATATAACATTTACCTAATTATACTATTCTATAAAAGTTTTTAAATACCCTTTCACATAATTATAATGCGTTATGTTATCTTTGGTAAATTTTAACACAACATATGTAACATTGTAAGAGCCTTTTACAAATTTTTAAACTTCATATTTAGGCATACCAGCGAAAATTAAAGTAATCATTACTATTTGACAGTATCATGGCTATAATATACAATGAAACGTGGTTATAAATAGAATTCGAGAGGTTATAAAAGATGCCTGATTTAAAAAGTGAAATAAAAAAAGAAGTATCGCGTAGAAAAACTTTTGCTATTATTTCTCACCCTGACGCAGGAAAAACCACTTTGACCGAGAAACTGCTCCTTTACGGAGGAGCTATCCGACTTGCTGGTTCCGTCAAGGCAAGAAAAGCCAATAAATACGCTGTGTCTGACTGGATGGAGATCGAAAAGCAAAGAGGAATATCCGTTACCTCCAGTGTAATGCAGTTTGAATATAACGACTATTGCATAAACATATTGGATACACCCGGTCACCAGGACTTCAGTGAGGATACTTACCGAACTCTTGTTGCAGCCGATAGTGCAGTCATGCTTATTGACGGCGCAAAAGGTGTGGAAGCACAGACAATAAAACTTTTTCATGTATGTAAAATGAGGGGTATTCCCATCTTTACATTTGTAAACAAAATGGACCGTGCCAGTAAAGACCCCTTCGAGCTTATGGAAGAAATCGAACAGGTTCTGGGAATCCGTTCCTACCCAATGAATTGGCCAATAGGTACAGAGGGTGATTTTAAAGGTATATATAATAGAGAGCTTTCACAAATAGAGCTTTTTGACGGCGGTGCACATGGACAAACCCAGGTATCGTCTACAGTTGGTAAAGTTGATGACAAGATATTTGCAGACCTTTTAGGCAGTCATTACCACGACAAGCTTTGTGAAGACATAGAGTTGCTGGATATGGCGGGAGATGAGTTTGACAAGGAAAAAATCCGTAGCGGAGAATTGACTCCAATGTTCTTTGGAAGTGCCATGACAAATTTCGGTGTTCAGCCCTTTCTTGAATCATTTCTGGAATTAGCTCCTTCACCGGGAATCAAGGCAACTTCAAATGGTGAAATCGACCCCGAAAGTGACAAATTCTCCGGATTTATATTTAAGATTCAGGCAAACATGAACCCTACTCACAGGGACAGGCTTGCTTTTATTAGAATATGTTCAGGAAAATTTACAAAAGGTATGACAGTAAAACACGTAAATGCCGGCAAGGATGTCCGCCTTTCACAGCCTCAGCAGTTTATGGCTCAGGAGAGAACAATAGTAGAAGAAGCGTATCCCGGTGACATAATAGGTTTGTTTGATCCAGGTATTTTTAATCTGGGTGATACTTTATATGAAGGAAATGGAAATGTCAGGTTTGAAGGTATCCCTATCTTCCCTGCTGAATTTTTCGCAAGGGTTTCTCCTGCTGACACAATGAAGAGAAAGCAGTTTATCAAGGGAATCGACCAGCTGTCCGAAGAAGGTGCCATACAGGTATTCAAACAGATTGATATAGGTATAGAAGCCTTGATTATAGGTGTTGTAGGTGCTTTGCAGTTTGAAGTTCTAGAATACAGACTGAAAAATGAATACGGTGTAACTCTCCGTGTACAGAATCTTCCGTTTAGACATGCCCGATGGATTGAAAACGAAGGTCTTGATCCCAGAAAATTAAACTTGCCGAGTACATCGATTATTGTTGAAGATAAGCAAGGAAGAAATTCCATTCTTTTCGAGAACGAATGGTCCATACGTATGGCAGAAGAAAGAAACAAAGACCTTAAACTTATTGATATTGCAACGCAAGATTTCAAAGTTCAAAAATAATAAAATAATTTGTTCGATAAAGCTTGACAAAAAGTGCAAACCCCTTTATAATAGGTTTTGCGCTTGACGTTGGGATGTAGCCAAGCCGGTAAGGCACCAGACTTTGACTCTGGCATTTCGTTGGTTCGAGTCCAGCCATCCCAGCCATTTGACCCATTAGCTCAGTTGG
>JAEZUC010000052.1 GCA_023443515.1 Bacillota bacterium | reverse complement strand
TATTGAAGAAACAATGCGCAGAGCTTCTTCGAATTCCTCTTTTGTATATTCTCCCATAAACTCCTCCAGATTTTTTGTGGTTTTATTCTGTGAGCCTTCTTGAATCCTAAAAATGCTTGAATGCTATATTCCCAAAAAGTAACTAACCTTACTAAATGCAATTATGTTGCAATAATATCTGCAAATATTCTAATGCAAATCATCAATACTTCTACAAAGCAGAAATAAAGAAAAAGGTCTCAATAGAGAATATTTTCTTTGAGAACCAGTACAAAGAACCTTAATAATTATTCGGAAATTCCTAGATTTTTAATTACCATTCCTTCAGGTAACCCTTTAGTTTTATGGATTAATTGGCTACAGATGCTCCAATAAACATCCATATCACCTTTTTTTAGGTTTTGTATTGTATCTTTTCCACCTAAAAATAACATGGTTTTATAACCAACGCATTCACTTATTTTTATTTCATTTTTATTTTTAGATACCCATTCTTTAAAGAAATCTGATGCCAAGCATGAATCAGTGTTTGTAGTTCTTCTAAGCCATGCATAGAACTACTAATATTTTTAACTGTGCTATTTATAGCTTTATGCTTTACTCCAAAGTATTTACAAAAATTCTTATACAATTCTTTATACCTCCACTTACTTAAATTGTAAATTTTCCAACTTTGTTCCATAATATGTAAAATATATAACAGCCGGAAAGACGTTGTGTTGTTCCTTCCGGCTGGGTATTAGTTGAAAGAATGTTTAGTGTATGACAACGGCTCCGTGCTCATCACCGTTAAATCTCAAAAGTATTTTTAAAATCTTCATAAAAAGCATCTCCACTTCCTAACAAAAACACTTTTAAAATTATAGGCTTATCTAAGCCATATTCAACTGTTTTAAAACTATCTGATAATTCCTCAAAACACTGAACTATTTTACTTAAATCATTTGGTGATTTATTAATGATATTGTTACTTTTTTCCCATATTATCGCAACCCTATCATAGCCTGCTTCATCCATTCCACCCCAAATAGAATCTACAAATGAGTCAAGATTTGTTCTTCCACCTAAGGGTGGGTCTTGAGGTAATACCTTTATTGCTTCTTGAAAAAAATTATGGACATTGCTTATATTTTTTCCATTAAGCGTATAAACCTTAAACCCATTTCCAATTAAATTGTTTATAAGCAATTCTTGATTATTCTCGCAAATTCTAAAAACACTAGAATTAAAATTCTGCATATTTCAATTCCCTTTCCCTATCTTATTCTCACAAATGCTGGGTCTCCAGCTTGCCCATAATGGGTCCATGTATAATACATTTCACCTGAATTGTTATTAACAACAATTCTTCTTGGTCCTGCATTTGTAGTACCCTGTGGAGGTGCAACCCTGTATTCACTATAGCTTCCACTTGGCAAATTAGCTTCTTTATTGCCAAAAGGAATACCCCATCTTTTGCCGAGTTTATCTGTAGGCTTAGTACCAGCATCAATATGTTTTAAAGTATTCGTAAGTGCCTGCCCTTCTTTAGCAGGAAGACTGCCGGGTGTTATCATTGTTTGCGAACGTTGCTGTCTTTGAGCTAACCTCGCTTCACTTTCCTGCACCTTCCATTCTGCTTTAGTCATAGACCTTTCACCATGTAGTGGCCTATACCCTCTTCCTGCTAAACCTATGTCTCCGACCTCAAGCGCTCCCGCACTTTTTATAGCCGTTACCACATCTTTTTGTGGGCCACCATTTTGCAGATTTTTGTAACTTTCCTTTTCGGCGTGATCTATTTTGCTTAAAGTATTACTGTCTTTAGCATATTTCGAATTCCTTGCCTTTATCGGTTCGCTTGCTACCATTACGACATTTTTATTGCTCTGCTTTTCAACCCACAGCTTATGGTTTTCGTTACCTAACTTAAAGTTATGCTTTTTGCCAATAATGGAGCCGGTTTTCTTACCTGCTTCTTTCTTAACTACCAAGCACTTCTCGACAGCTTTTGCCGCTTCACCAGCTTGCTTCTGGGTAAATTTCTTATTTTTGGGTTGTTTCAGCTTGTATACCTTGTTTTTGGAGGCTTTATCTAACTTATCCCATACAGTTTTGTCTTTTTCAATGTCTTTCTGACCTGTGGTCATTACTACATTGTTTTTACTTCCCGGTTTGCCTCTTTCTACCCATAATTCTTTGGTTTTAGTACCCTGTTTGAATTTTGCCTTAGGGCTGAGTATTTTGCTACCCTTCTTAGGCCCGTCCTTGGTCACCGTCGAATTGTACGTGTACTTATAATCCCAGTCCTTACCGCCATCTGATATATTAATTGAACTAATTGCGCCGTATTTCCTCTTTACTGCATTTGCATCATACCTGATTTCCTCAAGGGTAGCTCCATTATTCTTATCATATTTTCGTGTTATGGCTTCTAATTCTCTAAGTCCATTAATAACCTGTTGGTCACGGCTCTTCTTTGCACTGCTGGTCTTATCGGCAGGCTTTTTCTTGTTGAACTTGGCCTTGCCTTTGCTTCCACGCTTTACTGTTTCATTTTGATGCTGCTTGACTGTTTTGCCGTCAGCTGTTCTTGCATTGGGGTCTACATCCTTCTTCTTTCCCGGTTTTGTATATTTTGGTGCTTTGACATCTAAGGTTGAAGACTTCTTTCCCTTTTTATCATCAGTCTTGTCTTTACCTTTGACTTTAGGTGGCTGTGTGGCTTTGCTATTTTTCTCATTCCATTTGCCAGGTTTCTTTTCCTCACCCTTTTTACCACCTGTTTTGTCATTCATCAGGTCAGTTAAAAATTTCTCTGCGGAAAAATCTACTTTTCCAAACTCTATCTCAGGAACCTGATTTGAGCCCAGAACATGATTAACCTTTGCCAGTATGCCGAAACTTCCTCCAAGAGGATAACTCTTGTTGAATAGAGGCCATTTCCATTCATGATCTCCAAGAGGTGAAAACATAGGACTGTCTACCTCTACAAAAAGGTCTCCTTCTAATCCAAAGAAAGGCTGTGCCGCTATTTCAAGCTCTCCTGATATGAAGAAGTCTCCTTTTTTATCCTGTCCTGATTTTGCATTTTCCTTGTAACCTATTATTGGTGTAGCCTCAGCATAAGCAGCAAGTCCGGCAATTGCCGTTAAGCTTACACCCGCCTTAATATCATGTCCGAGTATTTCAAGCCCCGCTCCGCCTTTTGCAATCATTTTTATTCCGGCAGAGGCTGATATATTTAAGGAGGCTTGTATGCTAAAATCATTAGCTTTTGCAGGATCAGTTGAGTATGTACCGTTTACAGCTATATTATAGAGCTTTGCCGGGCCAAGTTTTGCAAAAGCTTCAAGTCCCAGGTTTGCAAATATAAATATATTTCCTATAATAGGAATTCCGTAGCTAGCCCTTGCCTCTACTTTGAAAAGCGGCTTTATGAAATCTTTCTGCTGAAACAGTATCAGCTCCGTCTGTGGAACTATCTGCCCTATTATTGTTACATTTCCTTTTTCGTCAACCTCGCAATGAGCAGTTCCGCTTAACCAATTGGTGAATTGGAACATCAAATCGCCTTCGCCTGATAACACATATTGAGGCTTCTGACTGTTCCCTCCTTTTGTAGGCTTTGTTTGTTTAGAACCAGCCTTCTGAAGGTTATTTTTATCCCCAACTCTTAAAATTACCTGACCAGATAGCTTTTCGCCGGCATACCCGACCTTGCCTTCACCTGTAAGACTTTCCCCGTCAAGCTTAACCTGCACTCCTCCGCTAAGATGCGGTGTAAGATTAACCGCAAGTCCAACATTACCTATGACTTTTCCTTGAGTTGTGCGTTCCAGACCAAGGGTTCCTGTTGCAAGTCCCTTGATATTTATATTTGCACTTCCCGAAAAACCAATCTTGCCGGAATCAGGTTCAAAATTTAGCGATATCCGACATGTGAAAGCTCTGCCAACCTTTGCGGTTGCATTGTTTATGCCAAACTTCAGTATTCCTCTGTCTATACTATTAACTATTTGTAAGGAATTGTCAAGATTTATTCCCCGCAGTCCAAGCATAGTTGGATCAGCTATCAATTGTGACTTAAGATACCCCATCTTAGGCACATTGGCACCATCCCATAAACTTAAAAATCCATCCAGCTTTCCATTATTCAGGCTTACTACCAGACAAGGCTTATATGCTTTGATAATGTCACTCTGAAATGAAAATGGATTCTTTAATATTGATAGTGCTTGAGGAAGCATTCTATAGCTTTCCCCTGTCCTTGTTATTTTTACGGTTCCTTTTGCAAAGTTACCGTATTTTACTCTTATTCTTGCCCCGGTTGGGTTTTCCTTTAAATATTCTGCCGTCTTTGTCTGGGCCTTAAAATTACTCATACCCTTTAACTGGATTTCTTCAAGATCTGATTCCTTAATTTTGGGCTTTGTCCCGGTGCTGTCATCCTTCTTTTGTATTACAAAATTACCAGTCCCTTTATTTCCGCTATTTTTATTTTTCAGTTCACTGGTATCTGCCACTGACATACCCTTAGCGACTTCCGTAGCCCTTGCTCCCATGACATCGGCTTCTTTCTCCAAACCGCTATTGTCATTTACAAGTGTTCCCGTCTTCATCTGTACTGTAGGTTCAACTCTTCCTTGTTTTTGCTGTACGGCATGCCAGCCTTCATGAGGAAGATGCTTTTCCTGCCCGGGTGCAATATGTATATCCTTACCCTGAGTATATGCCAGTGCGTTTAGTTTCTGTGGTTTTTCGGAGTTTGGATGTACTACGACATCTGACAGGTCAACCCCTGATAGCTTTTCAAGTCCTGTTCGCAGATTTTGTGGCATGTCAGAGGTGGTATTGCTGTCCTTCTTTTTCATTTGCAATGGCGTTTTACCCTCTGTTTTACCAGTTGCTCCTTGTTTAGCTCCCGGTTTTGGTTTTTCCACACCCATTGCCTTCATGGCAACATTAGCCTGTTCCAACTTTCTCTGTTTTTTACGGAGTTTTGACTCCTCTCTTATATCCACTGCCTGTCTATACCCTATTATAGATTGCAAGAACATAAATTCATCTCTTGTTATGGCATCCGGGTCAAAGAGCATTATCTGTATCAATTTCTTGTAATCCGTGGTTCTTACATTTTTTTTACTTGCAGCAGGCTTGTCTTTTTGTTTATTATTTATTGGATTATTTATCAACCCTGAAACCGGCTCCGGCTTTTTCACTAGCATCTTGGTTTGCATTAAATCACTCCCATAAAGTCTACTCAAATATATGTAAATTGCAGGGAGGTTTTAACATCCAATTTTAAAAATATTTTTTACATAATAATAAAACATGAATTGAAAAATCACCTTCTAGTACGCAAAAACTAAAATAAAAAAGCACTGAAGTTCCTTATGTTGGGCTTCAGTACTCTTTTTTTGAATATTTATTAATGTTCTGTAGTAAATTACTTAGGATTAATCATGCTTTA
Source organism: Bacillota bacterium (assembly GCA_023443515.1). GTDB lineage: Bacteria > Bacillota > Clostridia > Acetivibrionales > DSM-1351 > Ruminiclostridium. The sequence goes on along the minus strand of JAEZUC010000052.1, from coordinate 11,356 downwards.
TCCTTTTATTAAACTGCTCAACAACAGCTGCAATTTCGGCACGAGTTGCTGTACCCTTGGGGTCAAAACGATTGCCGCTCTTGCCACTGACAAGTCCAAGACCCCGCATTAAATACACCGCTTTTTTTGCCCAGTTGCTTATATCCTTATCATCAGTAAATGGAACTGACATATTATCTGTAGCCGGAACTGACAAATTCATAGCCTTTATATAATTTGCAAACATAACTGCCATTTCCTCGCGGGTTATGCTTCTTTCCGGCTCAAATTTATTACCACCCGTTCCATTTACAATTCCATTCTCTTGTGCCCAAGCAACATATGGGCTGTAATAAGCAGTTTTATTGACATCCGCAAAATTGGATTTCTTACCGGCAGTATCCGCGCCCTCCAACTTGCCTAGTATTGTTACCATCATACCTCTTGTCAGAGAAATACCAGGTGCAAACTCAGAGTTGCTGACACCGCTCATAAAGCCGTTCTCAAATACATATTTTACTGCGGTATAGAACCAATCTGTCAGTTTAATATCCTTAAACTGACTTTTCCAGCCGGTACCTTTGGGTTCAAATACAGCTATAACACTTATATTTTTGGTTGTATTTTTATCTGTTCTGGCTGGTGTTGTTACACCATCACTCCAACCTACGAAGCTGTACCCTTCATCTGCTATAGCAGTAACCTGACTGCCGTTTCCGTTTCGGTATACACTTTGCTTAATGTAACCGTTAATTGTTCCGCCCTTGCCTGCTGAATACTCCAAGGTAAAATAATTTGCTCCGCCACCGCCGTCATTATTCACAACCTTAACCTGCATCTGAGGGGATAAATCCTCTCTGTTGGAAACATTCTGCGGAAGTACAAGTGTTCCCCTTATATTATATGTCCCGGCAATATTACTGTTATATCCGCTTTCAAGCCATACAACATCGCAACTAATCTTTGTACCGTCATTCAAGGTTACATCTGCCTTTGCCGGCTTGTTAAGTTTTGAAAAGGCAGTGCCTCTGCTAACACGCAATGAATCAATTGGAGCTACTGCTACTACCTTCTTCTTCACTACAAACTCTATTTTGTCTGAAATATTAAATTCTCCATGGCTATCTGCTACATCCACCAGATAATTACCTTTTGCATGAACGGTAACATTGAAGTCTTTCAAATCAATAGCATTCTGCTTCAGTACCAGAGTATTGTCCTTGACACTTAAATATGGATTCTCGTCCACACTCCATTCTACTGTTGTACCAATAAGCATATCAGGTATAGAAAGTCTTGCTGCAACCTCACCACTCTTTGCCGCAGCATCAATGTCAGTTTTTGATACTCGTATTGTCTCAGGCTTTATAGCTACCGGCTCTACGTTGATATTTGCCGTTGCCTCAAGGGAATAGCTGTCGGTTACCGGATATTCACACACAACAACCGCGTCCCCCGCATAAAGACCGCTGATTTCTCCCTGTTCATCAACCCTCAGCTTATCACTGCCATAAATGGTTCGGAATTTTGCTCTTCCATTGTCCAGTAAAAATGCCTGTCCTTTTTCTGTAATTCCGTAAACCTCCAGTTGTGCAACATCACCCTTTGATAGCGTAAAGGCTTTATCTTCCTTCAGTTCGTTTTGGTTCACTTTTAGCTTCACATCAACAAACCTTGACATTTCGGACGGTATAACGCTGCAAAACATTGCGGTTTCATTCCCCGCCAAATCAACAGCTTTAATCTCAATATTTTCATTTGACGAATTGCCTGAACCCTTGTATTCAAACTTGCCGTTGGAAACCGCTATCGATTTTCCTGACACATAAACTCTGGCATTGGCTTCAGCTGTACCCGTGATTGTGTAGCTGCCTTCCGTGCTTTGCACAACGGTATTATCCAGCATTAAAGACGGAGAAGTCGTGTCGGCAGTAACATTTACTGTAAGCATTGTATAATCATTATTTTCATTGACGGCATAGAAATCAAATACCGTACCACCCTCATTAAATATCAGGTCATCAGATAGAATTTTATTAAGAACATACGGTTCGTCTGCTCTCAGCTCCAATATGTCATAACCGCCATAGTTACCGGCAATTCTATACATTACGCTTACATCCTGGTCAGAAAGCAAGGTTATATTACCTTTATTGTTGTTGGTAGTAAGTTCAAAAACATTCTCAGTTTGAGTCATGTTTCCATTTCCCATTGTATCGGACTTTGCAGGACTGATACCGTTAACAGTTACGGACAGCTTTGCCGGATTTGGTTTTGGCAGATATGCAGGCTCAGTAATAAACACATTGCCTTTATATGTAGTAAATCCGCTTTCACTCTTTTTGTACGCATATACCATTGCACGGTATGATTTATCTGGCTCAACCGCTACTGTTTTATAGCTGTCTACAACAGGATTCCCGTTTTCATCCATTTGGTAGCTTCCGTCATTATTCACCTTATATACGGGTACATCCATTGAGCTATTGAAGTATATCTCTGTTTTATCTGTATCCATTGTTTCAAATCCATCAATGGCCTGTGCGTTTTCATCCAGTAGCTGTACGAAATATCCGTCGGCTTTTTCCGAAGCAGCATATTCCAATTTCAACTGTCCGTCTCCTGCCGGTGAAAGCTTTGCATTTCTAATCTCTCCAGGCATATTTGGATTTGTATATCTAAAGGTTTTGTCCGACATTGCTGAAGATACTGTGTTTCCATTTTCATCATACAATATTGTTCTTACTCTGTAATCTCCTGTAGCAAAGCGTTGTTCCAGCTCTGAAAGGTTAAAACTATACGTTCCTGTTTTGACATCAATACCGTCTTTAACCTTGACCCCGGAATCAAAACCTTTCAGCAGTGAAGCATAATAGGCATTCTGTTCTTCTTCACTCATAGTCTCAAGTTCTTGCTGACTCTTTGTATTTTGCTTCACTTCGTCACCTGATGAAACATACACACCTACCGTATACCCGTCTTGAATGTTTTTAGTTGCCCAGTCAACCTTTACAGTGTCATTTGACAACTGGGAGTCCAAAACTTCAATCTCAGGAAGTGATGCTACATTGAATCCTGTTACTTCAAGAGGCTTGGTTGAAACTACCTTCCACTTTCCTTTTTGGTGCACCGATATATTTATGGTGTTTTCTTCTAAACCGCTTTGTGATTTATCAGAAGAAATGGACTGAACCAGGTAGTTTTCATTCATCTTAAGGGAATATTCCTTACCATTCGGGTCATATACCTTTATGACATCATTTACATTCTGCGGTAAATTATCAAGCTTAAGACTAAACAGTCCATAATCATCCTGAATGTCTATATTATCGTAAGTATAGGTCCCTTCGTTATCCATCAAAACAAGATAATCTTCCGAGTTGTAACATTTCTTAAAATTACTCCCAATTAATGCTACGCTATCCGCGTTTGATTCTCCTGAGCTATGATAGATTCCGATAGAATTTTCAAGTTCTTCCCGGGGAATGTCAAACTGGTTTTCAAGGTAATCCCAATCATCAAAGAATTTTACCTTTCCATCTGCCCAATAGTATGAAACAGATATTGGTATTCCAATAATCCTTATTCCCAGGTATGCTCTGTAGGTTGAAAGTTCAGCCATAATTGCCATAAGTTCAATACCGCCTAAAACCGGAATCCAGTCAGGTATAAATACTCCTACATATGCTTTACCTCCAAAGGACAGAGGTCCAAATATACCATTTATACTTGGGTTATAGGAAAACCATGCCGAAGCCTCGCCTTTCAGTATTCCCAAAAAATTTGCTTTAAAGCCTGCGCTTATGTCAAAGCCCGGTTCTGTTTTTCCGTTGTGTTCAATTTCGTACATATATAGCTGAAAGTATGCAGATTCCAAAACCTTAAGTCCTACTATCTTGCCGTCGGAAGCTTCAAATTTGAAACCTGTGCCTCCTACCGATATTTTTATTGTATCCAGAACAAACGAATAGAGGGTGGGGTCTGCATAACCTGAAATAAGTGCCACTGTTACCGGTGGAAATTTCCCGTAATTACCCTTTAATTGTTTATACAGGTTGTAAACCCCACCGCCTATTTTTGTCAGAAAGCCCGCAGGCCCCAACGGAATTCGCAGTACATCCCCTCCGAGTACCAGCTCCACACAATCAGGGTAAATCTTCCCTCCCGTCTCTAAAACAAGTGAGAATAGGCCATTCGCCTCAAAAGCATCTCCCACCTTGAGTCCCGCCTCAATTTGCATAAACCAGCCGTCATAGTCTATTGAGTTCACCTCAAAAGCAGCCTTTGCGCCACCCTTTGTAAATGCCGGCACTGAATCAGAAGTCAGATTGACACCGCCTGATGCTTTTACTCCCACAAGCTCTGTTGAATTTGTCTGGCTGTTAACACCATAACGCATTTCTTCCATATTCAGCTCAAGAAAGCTGTCATTTTTCTGACCGCTGGACACAATTTTATTATTTTTGTCCATTTTTTCAAACTTCTCTTTTGCCTTATCAACATTTTCATTCTTTTTCTTTACTTGTTCTTTTTCTTTCTCTGTCATACCGGGCTTTTCTTTGTAAACATCGGATTTCTCATCGTCATCCTCTCCATTGGATGCTTTTGACCACCACGGGAGCTCTACGCTGAAGGAGCCCTCCAAGGAGATTGTTTTTGCACCGATTACAGCATTATTTACAGTAATCCTGAAACCGGTTAAAGCTCCTAATGCCTTAAACAGTTCACCGCTCACAACATTTGCCGGAGTTATTATTTCAATATCCTTTCCGCCTTCCTTGGCATTTGGGTCACCACGAAGTGCGTAGTCGGTACCGTCTTCAAGGCAGGTATAGAACTGCCCGTAATGGAACATATACTCACCCACATAAAGTGCTCCATCTCCTGCCATTACCAGCGAATCGGATATCTGCCCCCACCATTGCCAGCCCTTGAATTTTTCTTCATAAGCTTGTTTTAAAAGCTTTTTCTGGTCTGGAGTAAGAGGCTTTCCGGTAGCTTCGTCCCTCAGCTTGTCCAGAGACTGGGGAGTGTCATTATATCTTGTCAGCGTTATGCTTTTGTTTGTACTCAAAGGTGAAGCCACGTATTTAATGGCATTATTAATGATTGAGCCCGACTCAATTGTGTATGAGGTTACCCCATTGGCATTATAGGAGGAAACTTCACCTCGGACAGTAAGCAGTATATTGCTTTTAATATCATCTACATAATCTTTACGTTTTTCCGTACCTAGTGTCTTTATTAAGTAAGCATTCAAGTCTGCCATATCTTCTTCTTTTTCTACCATAATTACATCATAGACAGGCTTTTCGTTATCTTCTTTGAATGAACCTATTAACATAACTCCGTATTGCTTACGGTCATATTTTTTGTCATTGGAAATCTTAAAAGGCATGGACATATTTCCATAGTTTTTGCTTTCAAGGCTGACTGAATAGTTTCCTTGTTTGAAGTTACATTTGGAATTGTCCAGCTTCACTGTCATAGTACCATTATCAGAAATATTCACGTCAGCACGGGAAATAGCATATTTAGTATTTGTATCGGTATTGCACAAGTATACCTGCCAGTCATAATCGGCCTTTAAAAGGTTAAAATCATTGCCTTTGATGACCACTTCCTTTTTTATGGCACCTGAATAAATTATTGACGGAGTAATTTCCGTCATCTGCATAGAGGGCGGTAAACCTTTTGCCGATGGAAGAATAACATATTTCATAGACTCTGCCCGTTTTTCCCCATTGGTAACCACTACCCCCAGCTCAGCAACGGAGGTACTTTGCATGATTTTAGGCTCAATCAGATAAGTGACTGAGGCTGTATCCCCCGCTTCAATGGTTTTTATGGTCTGCATTTCATTTTGCCCCGTATATAGAGCCAGTTCTTTGGAAAGACCCAGTGTAACCACAAAGTTATTTAGGGTAAGCATCGTATTATTTTTCACATCTACCTTAACTTCAAAATAACCCTCATGATTCCCGGAAATATAGCCATCCTTTTTAGCGTTTAAGGACAACTTCTGAGGTGCGCTTATTTGTACACTGTAATCATCGCTGTTGTAAGAAGCATCGGATATACTTCCTATACCATAAAAGGTTTCATATGTACGGGTTTCCCCTACCGCAAGGCTTTTGGCATCATAATAAAGAGCCACCCCTCCGTCAGCACTTCCAAAGTTGTTCATGTTGGTTGAAAAATTAAGAAGAGGATTTGTTTTCACATCCCACTTGGTGCCATAAAGGGTGTTCCAGTGTGCCATAACAACTTTTGATGGAGCAATTGCACCCTCCCAGCCCGATAAAAGCCCATATGTAATTACATTTGGAGCAAATCTCTGATCATACGCCTGCCATATCTGGGGTATGTCGTCACCCTCCAGCACTGTTTCGTTGGTAATAAAGCCCCCATTAACAACAAACGCTGCCCCATCATTTGAGCCCAGCTGTGTATCCATGAGAATCCTTGCTCCCAGCTCAACCTTCTTATTGCTGCCGTTAGAAATCTGATATGCTACACGCATATTTCCCACATTGGGATTTGCCTCATCTACAATCAAGGTCAAGGTCTGAATTACCTCTACACCATTGACCTTCCATACCGTTTTACATATCCTGTCGCTTTGCTGTGTTTCTGAAATAACACCGCCCTTGGTTCCGTAATTGTTTCCAAATATGTAATCCTCGCCGTCAATGCGGATTGTAGTAATAGACGTTTGAGGCTCCTTGTTCAGATATAGCAGTCTCTTGTCATCATCCTTTTGTGTAGTCGTAAGACCTTCCGTAGTTGCAAGTGAATATCTGCCGTTTGATTTATTTACAATATATTCAACAAACCCATTCTGCACCGTTATGGGTTTGCTTGCCTCCTGGGCCGCCAATACATTAGGTCCCAGGAAGGTAATTAAAAATGCAGCTAAAATAACAATTGAAATAATTTTCTTCATGATGTTGTCCCCCTTTATTCTGCAAATACATATACAAGGATGTTGTTACTTTCAACATCTGTTATGTATACCGAATACCAGCCTCTTTCTGAGAAATTGTAAGTCAAACCAACAAATTCATTTATTGACTTAAAGTCACCCATAAGCTTTTTACCGGGTAGAATCTGCACATTTACTATTTCCGCACTATTGATTGTAGTTATTTCCATTTTATTACTTCCAAGACTAACAGTTCCTGCCATAGGCATTTTACCATTAACAGCAACATTGAATTTTGTCGGGTCATATACTGTAACATAACGTATATGCTGTGCTTCATTGCCGGCTGAATCGGTTGCAGAGTACACTAATTCATAATCACCCGGAACATCAGTATTTACTTTACCTTCAACTTTAATCTTTACTGTTTTATCCTTATTATCTGTTGCACTTACTCCCAGCATTGGGTCAAAGGCCTTCCCTTTTTCCAGAGCAACATACATGTTGTCAGAAGTTATTACAGGTGCCTGGGAATCTATATTCAGGACATAAACCTCTACTGTAGCTGCGTTACCCAGCAAATCCGGTATTTTCATAGATAGACTTTTATTTTGATTAAATATCAAAGATGCACTGCCATCTTTATTTACATTCATACCATTTGGCCAAATCACCTGTTTGTCTGCATTAAAGGTAACTGTAACTGGTTGGTTTGTTACTTCTGATGTTGAATAACTAACTGCTATTACAGGCACAGTCTTATCAATATTTGTAACCTGAGCCGTAACCTCACCCATTGTCCCTGCTGAATTTGTATACTGGAACGTAAACTCTCCGTTTTCTGTAAATTGGCGTACTGATGAGCCTCTGTTGTTCAGCATGTATATATTCTCTTCTGGATTCTTGGTTTTAATTGTTACATATACATTTTCATTGGTCATTTCTCTCGTGGAATACTCAAGCTCAACCTCAGGAAGAGAGTTATTAATATAATCAACCTTTGCTGTTTGCCTTGTTATATTACCGGCTCGGTCAGTTGCAATGAATTCGTAACTCCCGTTTGATACAAACTTATAGGAATTAACATTGTTGAACCAAGTTACCGATTCGTCGGCTTCAGCCCTTACAAATACGTTAAAAGGAGTTTTAACAGGTGGTGTATATGCAAGTGAAACTACGGGGGGTGTCTTGTCAATTCTGCTAACGCTGGATGAGAACAGGGTTGAATTTCCGGCTTTATCATAAAGCTCAAAAGTATAGCTTCCGTTCTCTGTATAGGTATAAGTCATATCTTCTGTACCACTCATATTATCTGATGCGTGTAGCGTAGCAATTACATCTTTATTTGTCCAGGTCTGGCTGCTATATGTCAAATAACCGTCAGGCGCAATTTTATCAATTTTGTCAATAGTAGCTGTAATGCTTCCTGTGTTTCCTGCCTCATCATAAAAGGTAAAATTATATACACCATTACCGATAAAGGTATAGCTGTCCTCTCCGTTTGTATGTGCAGGAGACAGGCTCTCCAATATCACAACTGCTTTTACGCTCTGGTTTGTCCAGTTTCCATCCCATTTGCTGCCATCGGGCAGATAATAATTAACCGCTGCTATTGGCACATCCTTGTCAATGTTTGAAACCTCCACTGTATACTCAGCCATATTTCCGGCGCTGTCCTTAAAATGGAAGGTGTGAGAACCGTTTTGCGTGAAGGTATAGGTATCACTGTTCAAATAGGTTATATTGCTTAAGTCGTCTGCTGCTTTTAATGTTACAACCACGTCATTATTCGTCCAGTTTTCAGTAGTTTTTATAACCTGAGAAACCTGAGGGGCTTGTTTATCTATACGTATTGTATTTTCATTTTCGCTTTCCATCTGCGTTTCAGTATCTCTGACTGTGTATGAAAGTAATCCATAGTCTTTAACAATATAGATATCAGAGATGTCATCCATACGCTCTATTTCATCACTGTCTTCTACCTTTTTACCGTTAAATGTAAGGTTCTCAACCACACATTGTGCAGGTGGTACAATGGTTACTTTAAGATTGTAATTTACCCATTGTTCCGGACTTACCTTATTTTGTCCGCTTTCATCGGTAATTTCCAATCTGGACTGGGGTTTGGAGCGGTCAATCCAAGCTACCCCGGCAACCTTACTTGCTGTATTTCCTGCTTCATCTTTATATTCAAAAGTAAACTCGCCGTTTTGAGAAAAAATGTATGTTTCTGAGGCATTATTATTATTGGTTACAAATGCCTTCTCATTAAAACTTATTTTGGCCTCAACATTGTTTGCCGTTCTTTTGGAAGGTGTATAGGTAATCACAGCCTCAGGTGCCGTATTGTCCAGTATAAACGGTCCGTATGTTTTGGCAGCAACATTGCCTACGTGGTCGGTTGCTCTTGTTTCAATATTAAATAGCCCATCTGTAGCACCAAGAGTTACAGTTGCACCTGAGGAAATTTCTACCCATTCTCCGCTGCTATCTCCGCTTTTTACAAACCTATATTCCAACTTAGCTAGCTGTTTGTTATCTGTTGCATTTACAGTAACCTCAACAGATTTATGAGGTTTGTTGTCCAACCCGGCAGATGACATATTAATCACAGGTAAAACCTTATCAATCCACGTTACCTTTGCAGTTTTTTGAGAAGTATTTCCGGCATTGTCTTTTGCATAGAAGGTTACTTCCTCTCCATCCTGGGTAAAAGTATAGGTATCAGAACCAACAATCCGGTCTTTGAGATTGCTGGTAGTTGCGGTTGCAACTACGTTACCGTTGGTATCTGTTTCAGGACTATATGAGATTTTAATTTCAGGTGCTACATCGTCATATATAACCTCAGCACTGTAAGCCTCACTGACATTCCCGCTCTCGTCGCGATATTTCACCGATACTGTGTGAGTGCCGTTGGTTGCAGCGATAGTTACAGCTTTGGAATCTATAAATGTCTCCCAGTCTCCCTCTGTACCGTCAACGGTTATTTGCATTTCAATTTTGCCTCGGGTACTGTGATTATCCGACGCATCAAATGCAAATGAGGCTGTGGCTACATTTGTCTCCTCACTGCTTGTCCTTGTAATGGCACCTGTGGGAGCGACAGTATCCGCAACGAATGGAGCTGATTTTAAAACAGACTCATTTCCCAGTTTATCTGTAGCTTTTACATAAAGATAAGTATTTTGCTTAAAATTAGAAAGCGTAAGCCCTTCCTCGGGATACGGTTTAAAGTTAAGAGTCTCCTGTGTTTCCAGAGATGAAAAAGCATAAACTGTAGTTATTTCAGATTTTATGGAAATATTATCGCTATAGTTTACACCAATTTCATAAACTGCCCTTCCTATATTATCGGCGTTTCCGTTTGGTACAACCGCAATAGTCGGTGGCGTATTGTCAAAAAGATATGGACTGGAGGTTGTAATACTTACATTGCCGCATTTGTCTACTGCTTTAACATGCAGATAGTAAGTACCTGTGAGACCGTCAGGCGCTTTTATTGCAGCAGTTCCCACATTCCAGCCTGCGCTGTTGCCATCAGGAGCCACCGACGAACCGAGCCATTGATAATACCACTTTTCAACACCTGACTTGGCATCTGAAACAGTTGGTATTACGTTTATAGAGCGGATATAGCCTTCACTGCCATTTGGTGCAAAAACAACGGTCGGAGCAGTTGCATCAATATTGAGATTTTGAGTCAGCAACTCTGTTTTGTTCTGTGCATAGTCAAATGCCGTAACAAGCATTGAAAAAACACCGTCAATATCCGGATATGGTATAAAACCGTTATCCTCAACATCCCCACTTAAAACCTCCAGGCTTGATGAATCTTTCCAACTGAATTTCTTTGAAAAGATACCGGAGGTAATATCTGTAATTGTCGCATTAATACCTGCAATGAACCCGGTACCGCTGGCATAGGATGGTGTAATAGTAACACCGGGGTTCTCTGCATCTATTTTATATGTAAAACCTGATTTTGTGACACTTTGATTTCCCGCATTATCAATGGCCTTTACCCAAAGACTATAGATGCCGCTTGTGCCCGGTACCAAAACCTTACCGTCACTTCCAATATCCGGCACACTCCCGAAGGTGGGCTGACCGCTTGAGGTTGTAGTCCATTTTGAATAAAGCTCTTTTACACCGCTTCCTGTTACCCCTGATACTACATTATCGTCTGCAGTCACCTTTACATTTAAAGAAGTATTTTGCCAACTGTCTGATACACTTGAAAAAGTGACAGTTGGTGGGTTAGTATCAATTTTCATGTTGTATCCGTTTAATTTACTGTTAAACATACTTTGACTGTAGCCGGTGTATAGATTTGCACTTTGTCCCACATAATCTTTGATACCGGTAAAATCTACGCCTGTAATTGCCAGATTGTTAATGTCGGCACCTTTTGCCACGGTATATGAAAAAACCACGGTTTTGGTACTTGTG
>JAEZUC010000170.1 GCA_023443515.1 Bacillota bacterium | reverse complement strand
TCTCGATTTTTCTTTATAATAGGACAAAGACTGTGATATCTCAATTGCCTTTTTTGACTCTTCGAAGCTTTTATAGATATCCAAGAACTTCTCAACTGTCCTTCCTACTCCAGCATGAAGTTTATTTAATCTGCAGTAATTGGAAATTCCTTTTTCCATCAAGCTTTTGTATTCATCTTTTTTATTAAAATTTGCAATGACATAAAGATTTTTTAAACTTAGATTCCACTTGCTTGAGGGTGCATAACGTTGAATAACATTTAAGATTCCTTCCACATAATCTCCGATATATTCCTCTCTATTTTTACAACTGATATTTATCACCGCAAAGTACTTCTTTGCAGTCCAATTAATAGAGGAGGCCCTATCGATAGCCATTTTCTCGTTAATAACAACACCATTTAGCAAATCGCTTATAAATTCTTTTGATAACTGCTCTCTTGCCCTGGAGACTGCATTTTCCTCTGTAAGTTTTGCTCCGATGAGCTCCGCAATCATTCTCAGTATTTGCAGGTCTGTGTCTGTAATCTTTTTGTTGTATTCCAAAAGAGCAATATAGCCTTTTACTTCTTCTTCTGACTTTACTTTTACTACTGCCCTTCTTACATGCTTTGAAAACTCTTCTCCTTCTGCAAACAAAGGATATTCAGACTTATTAAGACGATCCCAAAATCCATTTCTTTGTAATATGTTCACTATATCCGAGGGGCAATACTCGTTGTAAACTATATTGTTCCAAATAGGATCATTTATTTCTATTCCCTTCGAGTAGCTAAATACTTTAAAGCTGGCATCTGTGATAATCATTGGATTTCCGATTACCTTGTAGGCAATGCTCTCTATGTCACTGATATCTGCTCCCTTTGTCAGCATATTAACAAGATTTATATAATCCTTGTAAATCAGATGATGCAGGTATCTTGCTTCTTCTTTGATTGCCCCTTCTATTTTTTTATGAAGTAATTTTCCTTTTATCGGTTCTGTAATAAGAAGAATGCCTATGTCAAAACGCTTTTTAAGTAATGTGCTTTTTATATCGTTCAGTTTCTGAATATCTTCACCACAAAGAATGCAAGAATTCTTGAAAATGGACACTTTTTCAAAAGTAAAGGCTGAAATATCCAGAATAGTAATACTGTCTTGTTCACTCTTTGCAGAGGACTTTGTGCCATAGAAGGAAGAAACAACATATTCAGGTATCCTTGATTTTTCCCCATAGAGTTCGTAGGATAGTTTGAGATCGTCTAGTAGCTTCAGCAAATTAATCATATTCTTCACTCCTTAGTAGTAGTATTTACAATATTTCATTTACAATGATAAAAAAGAGCCTCCTATGATTATTAATTTTATCATAGAAAGCCGGGCAAGTTTTTCAAATAATCAGAACTTTATTAACGAGAGACGATGTACCACCGTTTGTGTAGTGTATTTAATAATTCTGGTCAGCTACTCTTATACAATAAAATATGCCGGCTTGCTTTGGCAAACCGGCATATTTGTTGTAGCTTTTATTAGCCTTGTGCAGGGAATTTAGTTATAAGTCCGATCAGATATTGCTTCATAAGAGCGAAATCTAACGCATCTATTGATCCACTGGCATTTACATCTGCAGCAACCAGACCATTATCAGATGGGAATTTAGTTATTGAGCCCAGCAGGTATTGCTTTAGAAGTGAATAATCTATAGCATCAACACTGCCACTGCCGTCAAGGTCACCATATACTACTGTCGGTGTAGGTGCTGTAGCGAGAGCTGCTTGCACTGCATAATAAGCTGGTTTTGGATTATAGTTTTTGTCAAAGAGTAAAGCATTGTCTCTGCCTGAGAATGTTCCCGGTACCCAGGAATATTTATCTGTGAAGCCCCAGAACTGGATAGCCTTTACAGCAGGCTGTGCCATACATTTTTCGATGATATTCTTGTAGTAGCTGGCTTGAGTTTGAAGTTCAGTCGAATTAGTATTGCTGGATACACGTACATCCATCTCGGTTATATATATCTCAAGGCCTAAATCTGCAAAACGTTGCATATTCTTAGCGAAATCATTATAGTCGATTGCGTATTGTATATCAAGGTGCATCTGGAACCCAATACCATCTACAGGTATACCACGGCTCTTAAAGTCTTTGAGCATCTCATAGGCAGCGTTGGACTTAGCTCCGGTATACTCAAGATTGTAATCGTTGTATACCAACTTGGCAGAAGGGTCAGCAGCACGGGCACGGATAAATGCTTTCTCAATGAAGCTCTTACCCATAGTTCTATACCAGAAGGAATTTCTGTAGCTTCCGTTTTCCTCAAAAACTTCATTAGCTACGTCCCAAATAGGAATCTGGCCTTTATAACGCCCCATAACCTTGTCAATATGGTTGTTCATGGCAGACTCCAAAGCACTTGCATTTAGATTCTGTAACCAACTTGGAGCTTGACTGTGCCAAACAAACGTATGTCCATGAACCTTATAATTGTTATTCTTCGCCCAGTTCATTAGTTGGTCTGCTTCGTTCCAGTTAAAACTATTTTGTGAAGGTTCTAAAGCATCCCATTTCATACAATTTTCAGCAGTTACCAGATTAAATTCTGGAGTGGCAGTGTTGAAAAATGTGGAATCATTGTTATAAAAACCACTAGAGAATTCGGTTCCTACCAGTACTCTGCTTTGAACATCCTTTAACCTTGTACCTGTTGGAGTAGCTGCATTAACTGTCACTGAACTAACCATTAGAGTTGTCAGTAAAACAGAAAGAGCCACTGATAAAGATTTAAAACTGTTTTTTTTCATAAATCTACTCTCCTCTTTTTATAATTTAGTACTTGCAGATACTATACCTGCCCTTGCTAACCGGGGCTTGATTTCAGTTTATAATCAATTGAATTTACGCTGTCGCTGGCTAATAGAGGCTACTTCTTAAGTTTTTATGATATATCGCCGGTACTAAAATCAGCACCCTTTACCCTTTATGTAGTCACAGTTTTCTATAACTGTAAGACTTACATGCCTACTACAGATTCACCCCCTATTCTCAAAATTATGCATTATATTCAAATCAGAGATTTCCAAAAGAATCAGGGTAACCGGCAGTATCCCCAATCTTTTGCTTCTCATCTTTGAAACACAGGTCACGATACCGGCTTTATTGTAACCTTGGAAGTATGTAATGCAGCCTCGTTATTTCTACCGTTGCTTCCGGACCGTTTTGTTTTAATTTAATGTATAGCCATAGATTGTTCTATACCTATCTCTTACAAAACTGATTATTTGATTATGATTTAGGGGATGTTCGCTACTATTAAGAAAAGTGACTCTAACGGTAATGTTTGCGTAGATTTATCAGTAGTCTTTATAATACAACTATATTATACCATATATGGATGCAATATTAAAATTATCCATTTGTTTTTTTTAATATAAATATATAAAAAACTAGCCGGATAATCAATAACAACATTGATTATCCGGCTTTATTAATTAATTAAAGCTTTTGTTTGTTTATACCTATACTAATTTCATATGCTTTTTATTAAATAACCTTATTCCTATAACGTAGTACACAGCCGTGACTATGATAACCACTGCTAAGTCAAATAAAACACTCTCTAATCCTGCCCCTTCATCCATTACCTTTTTTAGGGCAGTCATTGCAGGTGTTGTAGGCAAAAAGTCATTTATAGCTATAGTATATCCTGAAATAGTAAATAAGTTTAATCTTGGTATAGGGAATGCTCCGGAAAAAATGAACAACAACATATATGGTATATTTCCGAATATCAGAATATCGCTAGTTGTTCTGGAAAAGCTTGCGACAATAAATCCAATAGGTATTACTGAAATACATGCCAGCATACTTATTAAAAATATTGTAGCCACATCTCCACCAGGTTTAGCGTTAAATATTACAAAGGCTGTAAACAGAGTTATTGCTACTTCAACAAAACCAATTATTATTTGAGTAAGATTAAGTGACGTAAGGACTTCTAACCCTGAAGCTTTAGATATTTGAAGTCTTCTTAATGTTCCGCTGTCAACTTCTTTAATTAAAGCTATTGCAGCAGTAAATAATATCATTATTATTCCTACCATTATAGCGGCCGGTATTGATGCTTCAAAGGTTGTTCTATTCTTATAATCTACTACAAATTCCTCTACAAAATTAAAAGAAGAACTTTTTCCGGTTATAGAGTTAATTAATTGAATACAATATTCGTTTATCATGATTGCTGAAATCATATAGTTTTCATTAGCTTTATCACCATAAACAAACATATCTGCTTTAGTAGAATTAGGATTACTTATCTGATCTACTATTCTTTGTGAGAAGTTTTCGGGAAATACTATATATCCATCATATTTCTTCGCTCTTATATTTTTTTTAGCTTTATCCAGGTCTTTTTCATCAATGATTTTAAACATGGGTGTACCATCAGAATTCTTTTGTTTGCCTAATAAATCAAGCAAACTTTCGCCCACATTCACGGTTGTACCACTGCTGTCTGATACCTGAACATCCTTATTATAGACCGCAACTTTATATGTAGTTTCATGATTGTTAAATACTCCAAAGAATATAGCAACAAACAATGGCCCGAATATTAAAACAAATATGAGAAGTTTCCAGTCTCGAATTGTTTCAATTATAAATTTTTTAAAGAGGTACCATGTTCTCATTCTCTTAATCCCCTTCCAGTTAAAGTAATAAATACATCTTCTAATGTTCTTTTTCTAAGTCTAATGTCTTCAACAGTAATTTCATTTTTTTGTAAGATTCCCTTTATATTTTGAATGTTATCTAAAATATCAGGTGCTACTATATTTAAAAAGTCATCAACAAACGAGAAACTTTCTGAAACCGCTGATAGTTCAGCCTTCATATTTTCAATCTTTTTAGGTGTGACACCTTCCGTTTTGATTTCAAGAACATCACCCTGTCCCAGCTTGCTTTTTAACCCTTCTGATGTATCTATAACTAAAAGCTTCCCTTTGTCAATTATAGCAATTCTGTCTGCAACTCTATCTGCTTCATCCATATTGTGAGTTGTCAGCAAAACTGTCTTATGTTTTGCGAGAGATTTTATATAGTCTCTTACTAAAATCTTGCTTTGGGGGTCTAAGCCAGCCTCCGGCTCATCCAATATAACCAGTTCAGGATCATGAACCAGAGCAAGAATGATATTCAGTCTTCTCTGCATACCACCGGAAAGAGTTTTGGCAAGCTTGTTCTTTTTTTCAATTAACCCCATAGATTCAAGCAAACCCAATCCTTTTTCTTTGATTGCTTTTTTCTCCATGTTATACATTTTGCCTATTAACTCAATTTGTTCATAGCATGTTAAGTCCTTCCATACCACAACATTCTGCGGACATATTCCTATAAGCCCTCTGGCAGTTTTCGGTTCTTTTTTAAGAGAAACTCCATTTATAAAAATATCACCGTCGTCAGGCTCTATAAGTCCGCTAATCATACTGATAGTAGTACTTTTTCCCGCTCCGTTAGGTCCAAGGAATCCAAAAATTTCTCCTCTTTTTACGTCAAAATTTAATTTGTCAACGGCCTGAAGCCCTTTGTAACTTTTGCTCAGATTCGTTACAGTAAGAATCGAAGAAATGTTATTATTTTTCATAGAAACTACCTCCAACATCCTTATAAAAATAATGAAAATTATTCACTTACATAGTTTTTAATAAATCTATACTCAGATAAACCTTGGAGTTTTAGTACAGAACTCTTCAAATTCTTTTCCATAAATTCTTAAAAGATTTTTTTCTTCAATTATAATGGTTATATAAATCATTATGAAATATGTAATTACAGCTATTACTGAAAGTATGGTGTACCATGCTATATTAAACCCTATTATAGCTATCCCATATCCAACATATTGGGGATTTCTTGTAAACTTGTACAAACCGCCTGTTATAAGTTTCTTTGTGTCAGTCCCCATAGTTCTGGTAAATTTCCCGAAGTTGACCATACCCAAAACCATAACAATTAGTCCAAATACTATTAATATAATACCTAATGCTTTTAAAAGTATGTTTTCAGGATGTTGATAAATTGAGTTGTACGATGAGTAATCTAATAGTATCCCATGCTCACAGAACCAAATTAAAAGAATTATGGATCCTGTTAGAGTAAGTTTTCCTTTTTTGTTATAATCATACAACATTTTTACAGAACTTATCACCCCTAAAATAAAAAATAAAATAAAGTATCCTAACATTGATTTTTCTGTATACATAGTTTTCCTCCTTGTCTTTTCCGTAGTATTTATATAACATGTGATTTACTTTTCTATATCAATCCTCCCTGTAATTAGAGTACATCGACATCAACCATACCTAAATAAAGAATTATACTTCTATTATATTTCCAAATTTCTGCTTTAGGCTGATTGTAGCTAAATAACTCTAAATGGAATCTGTATCATTAGGCATTTTTATGCCTTTGTAATATACTTCATTGAAGAGAATATTATATTCAAATATAGAATCCTCTCTCAGCTTTACTTCCTCATCAGTTATATCTAAAAAGCCCAGCCTTGCTAAATGTCTTATAAAATCGGTTGTGTTTTCAACAGGATCCGCGCCAAACTGCTGCTTGAATTTTTCTCTGGAGATATTTAGTGAATTTAAACCATAGAATATATTAGAAACTATATCACCCTCTTTATCATTACAATTTACATAATACAGAGGCGGTATTTCTTTTTCTATACATTCAATATATTTGTCAATGCCTTTATATTTTAGATAGTTGCCTGCTAAAACTGTCATTCCATGGCCTGAGGTTCCTAAAGCTAGATTTTCATGCAGAGGTATCCTATCTCTTAAATCTGCATATACATTAATACTATTTTCATTACGTGCGAAGTCATTTATTTTATAGTGAAGAAAACCTTCATCTAAAAGTCGCTTCCTTGCATGAAAATACATTTTTGTTTCTCTTTTTATCATAGCTTCCTTTGTTTTAATATCTGCATTTCTCATCAAACCATATATTGATATATGGTTTGCGTTAAATTGTATTGCTTTTTCAAGATCCTCATAAAACATTTCTTCAGTCTCCGAATCAAAGCCGTACATTATATCAATATTAAAATTCCATCCAGCCTCTGATACTTTTCTTGCAACTTCTAATGCTCTTTTAGAATCATAATCTCTTCCCATTTCCTTTAATACACTATCTTGAAATGACTGTATTCCCAGGCTTATACGGTTTATTCCGGCGTCTCTATACTTCCCTAGGTTATCACAGTCAAGAGATTTAGGATGGGATTCTAATGTTATGCTGGTGCTTTCATCAACAAAATACTCTTTTAGCTTTCCAATTATATCGGACAGAAGACCTGCAGATAGTACTGTTGGTGTCCCTCCGCCAAAATAGACAGCTTTAGCTCTGATTTTACTATTGTTCATATTCTTTCCGATAAGTTCTATTTCTTTTATGAGCGCCCGGACATATTTCTCTAAATTACCTTTATTTACTGATTTACTATACGGACAATCTCTACAAAAGGAGTCGCAGAAGGGGATATGTATATAAATAATAAAATCTTCCTTTGGAACAAGCCTCTCAAAATCACAGCTTGATTTGGCCCTGTCCACATCATTCATACCTTTATTAAAATCCGGGCCTATACGTTCTACGAGTTTTCTTCTAATTGAAGCTTTTGTTGCAGAATAATAACTTGGAATATTAATAGAATTAGGCATAGTTTTATATTCCTTTCCTAGTAGCCATTTTCTCTATAAAGGCTTCAAATCTTGTTGTTATTTGAGACTCTGAAAAGTATCTCTCATCCATTGTATCTGAGTCAAAAAATAGTACAGGTATGCCTAGCTCTTCTAAAACGTATCTTCTTATTTCATATTGTGGTAAGGATTGAGGTCTGCAGCTTCTGTCATTATGTAATATAACACCATCAATATTATATCTTTCAACCATAGCTTTTATTTTTTGGCATTTATCCTGAACACCTCTATGAACATCTGAATTTAACATAGAAGTTGCTGTGTATCTGATCATACCTTTCCTTACTTCATCAATGGTTTCCCCTCTTTTTGAGTATTTCAACTGAATTTTTGCGTTTTCTATTTGTTCTTTTGTTATTGGATACTTAAAGTCAAATTTCATTGCACTGCCTAACTCATCATGCATTGCCAGATAAGTCCCGGTAACCAAGGATACATTGTGTTCATCAAAAAGATTTTTAAAGAACCTCTTCTTTGAATATATTGGAAGGTAATGCCACATAACTCTAAACTTTTCTTTATTTTCTATCTTTTTGTTTTTCTCCATTTGTATATATACGTCGTTATATAGTGCAGCCATCATATTTAGCATGCCATCATCGGTATCCATTGAAATAAAACATGAGGTGAACATAAATAAATCCAACGCATTTACTGGTGCAGGACTGGTAATATTAGCTTCACAGATTTCTCTCCACATTTCTGAAAATGTAAAGATATTAGCATAACTGTCATGTATACTTTCTATATCCATCTTATGGCCTATTTTATTTTCAAGAATATCCATCATCTCAGCTACCTGGTCTGATACATAATTTATCATATCTTCATTGATTTCATCATATACGTATGGAAAATCAAGATTAATTAAGTCAACACCCATATATTTGCTTAAAAACTTAAATCCCTTGGTTACTTGTCCACATGTACTATTAGATGTGATCAGTATATCCGGCTTTGGAATATTAAAAGCAATTTCATCTTCACAAAGAACGGCTCCGATAACACCCTTTACTTCGCCACAAATATTGTGTGGTATTTCCCACTTACTCTCTAAATCATTCATCATATTTTTTACTGCTCTTCGTTGGGCTTGAAAAGCTGCATGGATTTGAGGAAACACTGGGACAATACCCATTGACCTGAATATATAAGCCGGAATATCTACTCCCACCCACGCCACTGGCTGGTTATTATTCTTCTTCCTGTTCATCCCGTTATAATGCTGTAGTAATAAGTTATTAGCTATTCTTGTAGAATGTGATAAATCGGCTTTATTATTTTTTTTCTTAAATAAATCATTCATTTGAATATATCCTTTCTAAAAACGATATAGTGATTCCAAAAATGCCTCAACTCTAGTTTGCAATTGGGCAAAATTATTTGTATTTATCACAGTTTCAACAAGCAAGGATTTTATACCCTCTTCGGCAAATTTCCTTTTTACGTATGCGTATTCCATAAACTGTGGATCACAAAATGGAAAATATATAAATATTACGCCGTCACAATCAGCTTCCTTGAACTTATCTATAAGTATCTTTTCATAGCTTATATTTTGATAATTCTTTGCAGGGCAAAATAAGTTTGAGGTTACTCTTGCAAATGCATCCGGATAGCTGAAATCACCACTGTCCTTCAGTGGTACAGTTCTTGCTCCTTCGCATAAATCATCGCTTAATACGATTGCTCCACTTTCTTCTATTAGCTCAATTAACTTCAAATTACAGTTTATTATTCCGGAAACAATAATTTTCTTTTTATCTGTTTTTTTATACTCCTGTAGTTCCAGTTGTTCTAATAAGCTTTTAAGCAGTTCATTATGCTTGTCCTTAGGCATATAAAGTCCTGATATTGTTACAGCCAAGCTATCGTATCCACTAATTATTCCGGGCTTATTCCTTCTCAATTCATCAAGTTTGGATAGTAGTTGTCTGTTTTCGCGGTATATTTGATAACTTTTTTGCAACATCTCTTCATCAATTTCAATGTTCAATCTACTCTCCAGCTCTAACTTAAAACCAGATATGGCACTCTTTATGTAGTCGTGGGAATATTGTGAATCAAGACTTGTAGGTATATTATAAATAAATATATTTTTGTCGGTAATCCCGTGTGCTATACACGCTGTAACCTGAAGAGTATCACAGCAATGACTGAATACAATTCCATCAAGGGAATCTGCATCCTCTGAACTTAGAAAATCAATAATACTCCTTGCAAACTCACAACAGTTACTTGTAATATACTTTTCTGAATTTATATTCTTTTTAGAAAAGCCCATAATCCTTATGGGTATATATCCTGCTGCATGTAAAATTTCTTCCGGCGGAAATATGCATGTGTAGCCAATATATTTACCACCACTTTTTACTTTTTCTTCTTTAATATACTTTACAGGATCGTCAACAATTCTATGACATTCTCTATAAATATCCTTTATATCCATGAATACCTCCCACCTTTATGTATGCCAATATTTTTTTCGATTAAATATATAGCCCGGGGCACTAACAACTTTAAGCTGTTGACCTAAGTAATAATTCTTCCAGTTAATCTCTGTTCCGCTAGCATAAAAGTTTGCTATAGCTGCTCTAAAAAGACTAACGGTACTGATTTTATCAATCTGAGTTAACTCAATTTTACTTTGTCCACTCATATGTGCCCTCAGAGTTTCCTTGTTGCATTTATCCATTAAATCCTTTATGGATAATTCAGTCATATTGCTATCATCAAGTGTTATAAGATTTACCCCATCGGAGCCGATGAGCTTACAGTCTGTTTGGTTGTCATTAAGATTAATAGTCGTTATTTCATTTGTAAGTAGCTTTTTTAGTCCGCTGATTTTTACTATTGCTGATATGATTAATGAAGAAAATACTCCTACTGTTCCCAAACTATATATTCCTTTGAAGCTAACTCCCAGACTAAGAAGTAAATTGAATATGCAGAAATTATGAATAATGGTTAATACCAAATTGGATTCATTATTACTGCTTGCTTTTAACTCTCCACTTTCAATAAAATCCTTGATACACTGCATGTACTCAGCAGGCAATTCTTTAAGTACATTGTCAAAATAGTTTCTATAAAGTGAAAAGCTGTTGTAAAAATTCAATACATCCGCTTGTTCATGAAAAGCTTCATCAATAACTAATATTCTTTCCGGTAACGTTTTATCTTTATGCCCATAGAATATTTTATCGCTCACAGGGCCTTTTTTAACTAACTCTTGTAGCTTTTCTTTTATTGCTTCTATAGAGTCGCTCTCAACTGCCACCCTATACTTATGATGAGCTCTTCCATATGATAATGTATAACACAAATTTTCAAAATAGTAACGATTTTCTTGTCGATTTATAGAATTTATTATTTTTGCGTAGTTTTCTGTCAGCTTATTTTCACTTTGAGAGGATAGAGTTAATAAATAACCAATATTATTGCATTTATTTGCACTATACGGTGATTTTTCTGCATATTCCTCCACTACAATATGTGCATTAGTTCCTCCAAATCCAAAACAATTTATGCCGGCTCTTCTGGTATCTCCGTTAGGCTGCCAATCGGATAATTTATCATTAATATAAAATGGAGAACCTGCTAAATTTATTTTGCGATTTGTTTTTTCGAAATTCAACAAAGGAGGTAACTTACGCTTTTTGAGTGCCATTATTACTTTTATAAGCGCCATAATTCCGGCAGCTGATTCACAATGCCCTATATTCCCCTTTGTTGTAGCAATTGCACAAAACTGTTTTTTATCAGTTGCTTGTTTAAAGGCATCTGTCAAAGCTTTAAGCTCTGCATAGTCACCTAATTTTGTTCCTGTTCCGTGAGCTTCAATATAGGATATTGTTTCTACATCTATACCTGACTTCTTATAGGCTTCCAGTATTGTTTTCTTTTGTGCTACAGGACTTGGAGTATTAAGTCCGTTAGTCTGACCTGCATGCATAACAGAAGTACTTTTTATTACGGCGTGAATATTGTCCCCTGCTTCAATTGCTTTAGAAAGAGGCTTCAATAAAACAGCACCTACGCCTTCACCTCTTATATAACCATTTGCATTATCATCAAATGGTCTGACTTTTCCGTCTGTTGATAAGAGTCTTGCCTTTGAAAATATAATATTATTATCAGGAGCCAAAGTCAGATTAACTCCACCGACCAGTCCCATCTCGCATTCTCCCGAAATAATGTCTCTGCAGGCATTATGCAAGGCTACCATTGAGGATGAACATGCTGTATCCACAGCCATACTCGGTCCCGTTACGTCTAAAACATAAGAAATTCTGTTAGCGACTATCGAAAAGGTATTGCCTGATGCTAAATGAGGGGATAAATTTTTATAATCCTTTGTTTTTAAATGAGCATATTCATTGTTACATATGCCAATATAAACTCCCGTTTTAGTTTTAGCTAACCTGCCGTTACTGTATCCCGCATCCTCTACGGCCCTCCATGCAACCTCCAGCATAAGTCTTTGCTGTGGATCTATCATTGCCGCCTTATTGACGGATATACTAAAAAATGCAGGGTCAAATTTATCAATATCATCTAGAAAGCTTCCATATCTGCAGTCAGTTTTTCCTAACTCCTCAGGGTCATCAGAATAGTATTCTTCAATATTCCATCTTTCTTTAGGAATTTCTTTTATGGATGAATATCCCTCACATAAATTCCCGAAGAATTCTTCGGCCTCTTCTGTCCCCGGAAACCTTCCTGCAAGACCAATAACAGCTATGTCATAAATTTCATCAGCTTTTGTAGTCTCAATAGCTTCGGAGGTCTTGGCTTCACTGGTGATTACATTATCAGCATCTTCATGTCCGTCTGCTAACCCACGGACTAATTGTTCTCCATACATTTCAAACAAAAATTCAGCATATTTACTTATAGTATTATATTGAAACAGTTCAGTAGGGTCCAATTCAATATTTAATGAATTCTCGTATCTTGCAATAACTTTTCCTGAAATTATAGAATCAAAGCCGATACAATCTAAGGTTTCGTTAATGTCTATCTCTTCTTTTTCGTAACCCATGCTTTTATTTATCTCGTCCAAAAAAATGTCTATGATTTTGTCTTTTATTTCTTCCGCATTTATTTTATGAGGCTTTTCAGAAACTACATGTTGATGAATAGGCTTAAAAGCTTCAGCCTCCTTTTCTGCTCCCGAAGCACTAGGCTGAAGCTGTCCCATTCCCTTAACGCTGTTTGTATTGTCCTTGAGGGATTTCAGTGTAACCCAATATCTCTTATCTTCAAAGGGATAAGAAGGCAGTTGTATTATTTGGCCCCTACTCTTAAAATAATCGCTCCAATTAATTTCGCAACCTGAGCTATATAGTTTAGCAACTATATCGTGTATGAATTTCGCACCTGAACTCTGCCTTGAACCGGCCGTTATCCTAGTTTCACAACACTGGCTTCTATTATCTCTGTATAAAGACTTCACTACACCAAAGTCAATAGCTATATCATATTTTTCTTCTAACATAGCTTTTCCTGATGTGGCTTTATCATTAGTAGCTCTAATCACTTTCCCAAAAACATATTCAGCGCTATATACTTGATTATCGGTTTTAATAACATCCGCTAAAACAGCACTTCTGCCTTCGCCAATAGCCATTTTGGGCTTAATTCCCCACTTTATAAATAGCGCTGCCAACGCATATTGATAAGCGGTAACTGCTACTACCAGTTGATAGTTTGTTAATGTTGTAAAAGAACTGCCACCCTTATTTTCTAATAATTCAAGTATTGCTTTGCTGTTCTCCGCTCCTGCCTCATTTACAAACTTCTGATAGTACTCCTTAAAGTCCCCTTCCTCAAGGAATAACGCTGTTATATTCCTGATTGTAGTTTCACAATCTAAGTTCTTGATATCAGGAAATATAAATAAACAACTTCCTGTTTGGTGCCCCCGTTCCGTACAATTACTGTAAATATTATTATTTTCTATTTCTGTGCCTATTCCTCTAAGTGATATTATTTCAAGTTTATCTTTTAATTGTTCAACGTCTTTGCAAACAAGAGCTATTCTTTTATTAAAATGCTTTCTTCCTGCTCCCAATGTGTAGGATATATCTTCTATATTGTGGTCAGCTGTGCTATCAATAGTATTCTTTGCTAAGTAGTTTTTGAAATTATTCACCATACTTAAAAGAGCTTCCTTTGTTCTTGCTGATAAGGGAATAACCATAGCAGTTCTTTCAGGAACATTTATATTTTGTGTCCTTCTTACATTTCCAACGGGCTCCTGTAATATAATATGTGCATTAGAGCCTCCCATACCAAAAGAACTCACGGCTACTGTCTTTGGAATATCTTTTATATCATATCCGGTTACTTTATCTGCAATAAAAAACGGAGTTTCTTCTAATTTTGCCAGCTGATTTGGCTCATTAAAATTCAAGTTGGGAGTGAGTAGTCCATATTTAAAGCTCATAAGCGCTTTAAATATTCCGGCTATACCTGATGCAGGCTCAAGATGGCCTATATTTGTTTTTAAAGCCCCTATTGCGCAGAAAGATTTCTTATCCGTATACTTGCTGAATACATTAGTTAGGGCCTTTATCTCCAATGAGTCTCCATACAGGGTTCCCGTACCGTTTGTCTCAACATACCATAAATCAGAAGGATTTACGCCACTATCCCCATAGGCTTTTAAAAGCAACTGCTCTTGAGCCTTAGGATTTGGTGCCATAAGTCCATTGGATCTTCCATTATTATTTACTGCATATCCTTTTATAACTCCATATATAGTGTCTCCATTCTGTAAAGCCTTGTTGGCTGATTTTAGCAGAACAAAGCCCCCTCCTTCACCGGGAACAACACCATTGGCATTCTTATCAAATGCCTTACACTTTCCATCGGGTGAAAGAAGGCTCAACTGAGAAAAGCCCATATAGTGTTCCGGCGGAATAAGAAGTCTTATACCCCCGGCAAGAGCCATTGAACACATACCACTTCTAATGCTGTCACATGCAGAGGTAACTGCAATCAAAGAGGATGAGCATAGTGTTGCTACATGTACGCTAGGCCCTTGCAGTCCAAAGGAGTATGAAATTCTGTTCGCTATAACTGCAGCCTTATTTCCCAGCAGTAAAAACGGGCTGTCTGTATCTTCACTCTTACTAATTATATCTTCGTAACAATTGTAGGAAGATCCTACAAAAACACCTGTATCGGTATTCATCGACCTCTGCGCATATCCGGAAGTTTCAAGAGCCTCCCAGGCTAGCTCAAGCATAACTCTCTGCTGAGGATCCATAACCTTTGCTTCATTTGGTGAAATGCCGAAGAAGGCTGCGTCGAATTTATCAATATCCTTTACAAATCCGCCCCATCTGCAACTTACTTTTTCAGAGTCTTCTTCTTTTAAACCGCTTATATATCCCTTCCAGTCTATTCTGTCATAGGGTATTCCTTCAACTTTATTTACTCCGGCCGCTAAGTTACTCCAAAATTCCTCTATGTTAGCTGCTCCCGGCAGTCGGCAAGAATACCCTATTATAGCTATGTCACTATCATCATATACTGTTTTTATGTCCCTATTGCTTACTTCTTCTTTGTACTGTTTTTTAGGTTCTTTCACAATATTATCTATTTGTAAAGGCTTTGATTCCTCTTTTAATTCGCCATCATCTCTTACATGTAACTCTTTTTCTTCTGTTGTTATCTGTGCTACATAGTCGCTTAACTCATTTATATTTTTATATTCAAAGAATACTGTAGGCTCAAGTTCAACTTTGAATTCTTCAATAATCCTTTCAACTATATTACCTACAATTATTGAATCCACTCCGTAGTCACTGAAAGCTGCAAAACCATCAATTTCTTCTTTGTCTATACTTAGAACCTCGGATAATATAATTTTAATCCTATCCTGAACCTTTA
>JAEZUC010000155.1 GCA_023443515.1 Bacillota bacterium | reverse complement strand
TTGATGTTAACATTGAATGTTTTAAAAATATCAGGAAAGTACTTTTTGGAGGAGAAAGAGTATCTGTACCCCATGTCAGGAAAGCTTTCGGATACATGGGACCGGGCAGGATGATACATGTTTATGGGCCGACTGAAAGTACTGTTTTTGCATCATTTTATCCAATAAACAAAGTTGACAGTGAAGCAGTTACTATTCCTATAGGAAAGCCACTGGCAAATACAAGACTGTATATTGTTAATAAAAACAACAAGCTACAGCTTTTTGGAGCACAGGGTGAATTGTGTATAGCAGGGGATGGGTTGGCTAGGGGATATCTGAATCGCCCCGAATTAACAGGGGAAAAGTTTGTGCCTGACCCATTTTGGAGTGGAAATAGCCTCGGTAAGCAGGAACTAATGTATAAAACCGGGGACTTAGTAAAGTGGCTCCCGGATGGAAGCATTGAATTTCTGGACAGAATAGACACACAGGTGAAGCTGAGAGGGTTCAGAATTGAGCTGGGAGAAATTGAGGCAAGCCTGTTACATTATAATGGTATAAAGGAAGCAGTGGTACTGGCTAAAGAAGATAAAAAAGGCAGTAAATTTCTTTGCGCGTACTATACCTCAAAGACTGAAATCCCATTATCTGAATTGAAGGAGAATTTGAGCGGGAAGCTTCCTGTCTATATGGTGCCGTCTTGTTTTGTAAGAATGGAGAATATGCCGTTAAATTCAAACGGCAAAATAGATACTAAGAAATTGCCCGAGCCTTATTTGGAAGAAAAAGAATATGTGCCTCCAGAAGGTGAAACAGAGGTTAAATTAGCCGGATTGTGGCAGGATGTTCTTGGTGTTGAGACAGTGGGTGCAAGTGACAATTTCTTTGAACTGGGAGGCCACTCTCTGAAAGCTACTGTTCTTGCTGCACGCATACATAAAGAGTTTAATAAATCAGTACCTTTGGAAAAAGTACTCAATACCCGAGATTTAAGGGAGTTAGCCGGGTATTTGGAGGGTGCAGAAGAAAAAGTTTACTCACGAATAAAACCTGTAAATGAGAATGAGGCATATATTAATTTATCCTATCCCGAGGGAGTTTACCCTGCATCTGCATCACAGCAGAGAATGTATGTACAGCAGCAATTTGATGGAATTGGTACAAGCTATAATATGCCACTGGCAATGACTATAGAAGGTGATATTAATCTTTCGAAAGTAGAAGAAACTCTTAAAAATCTGGTAATGAGACATGAACCTTTAAGGACATCTTTTGAGATATACAATGGTCAGATAGTTCAAAGAGTGCATAAGGAAATTGATTTCAAAGTTACATTCTTGGAATCAGTTACTCAAAGTGAGGACAAGGTGTTGAGAGAATTGATAAAACCTTTTGACCTTGGTAAGGCTCCCTTAGTCAGAGCGGCTGTCGTGAACACTGAGAACAAAAAACATATTCTCCTTCTTGATATGCATCACATAATATCGGACGGAGTATCCATAACGGTTCTGGTAAAAGAATTTGAACAGATTTATAAAGGTATAAGTCTTGCAGAACCTGAAATTCACTACAAGGATTTTTCCTATTGGCATAACAATGTTCTTGAAGGTGTCGTTATAAAAAAACAGGAAGAATACTGGAGAGATGTACTTGAAGGTACAGATTCTACAATTAATATGCCTTGTGATTATCCCAGGGCTGACAGCAGAACCTTTTACGGAGACAGAGTTTTGTTTAGTTTGGAATCCGAAATTTGCGATTCTTTGAACTTACTTTCACATAAATACGGAGTAACCTTAAATGTGCTACTTCTGGCTCTTTATACCACTTTATTATATCGGTATACTGGTCAGCAGGATATTGCCGTAGGTTCGTTAGTTGCCGGAAGAAATCATCCTGATTTGGAAGGCATGATTGGAATGTTTAATAATTTTCTTCCTATACGTAGCAGAATTGAGCCAGCCGGCACCTTTACAGAATTTATTGGCTGTGTAAATGATACAGTACTGAAGGCTTATGAAAACCAAGATTATCCCTATGACAGAATGGTTGAGAATTTTGCAGGAAGAACGGATGTATCAAGAAATCCTCTTTTTGACACAATGCTTATACTGCATAACGAACTTCAAGAGGATATTGCTCCTAAAATAGACGGACTTTTCTTTGAAACATACGATTTGAATTCTTATACTTCGAAGCTGGACTTTAAACTGGATATTTATACAGGTAAGTCAAATATTATGAATTGCGTACTGGAGTACAATACCGGTCTCTTCAAAAAAGAAACAATGGAGAGGTTTGTTCAACATTTTAAAAATATTATTGATGAAATAGCTAAAAAGCCGGATGAAAAAATATGTGAGATAGAAATGCTGACCCCCCAGGAAAAAAGTCAGGTACTATTTGATTTTAATAATACTGTTTATGAATACCCAAAGGACAAAACAATATCCTGTGTTTTTGAGGAGCAAGCAGATAAAACCCCTGACAATGTTGCAGTAATGTTTGGGGATAAAAAGCTTACCTATAGGGAGCTTAATCAACGGGCTAACTCTCTGGCAAGAGTGTTGAGAAAGCAGGGAGTGAAGGGAGACAGCATAGTTGCGGTAATGCTTGATCGTTCACTTGAAATGATAACGGGTATACTTGCAGTGTTAAAGGCAGGAGGAGCGTATCTGCCTGTGAGTCCGGACTATCCCGAGGAGAGAATAAGGTATATTTTTAAGGACAGCGGTACAGGGATACTTCTTACAAATAGTGATGCTATGAATAAATGGACTCAGGAGGTTATGGCTTCTTTAGAGGTCACTGTAATAAATCTGGATGAAAGTGTACTATACGAGGGTGACAGCTCAAATCTTGAAAAAATAAATACCTCCCGAAACCTAGCATATATAATCTATACCTCAGGGTCTACGGGAAAGCCCAAGGGTGCCATGATTGAGCATTACTCGGTGATAAACAGGATAAATTGGATGCAGAGAAAGTATCCAATTGGGAATGAGGATGTAATTCTGCAAAAAACAACCTATACCTTTGATGTATCTGTATGGGAACTGTTCTGGTGGTTTTTTGCAGGAGCA
>JAEZUC010000105.1 GCA_023443515.1 Bacillota bacterium | reverse complement strand
ATATTCCCGATGGGATTCCCACCAAGCTCAATTGTGTACTGATATTTACCTGTAATATGTAAATTAAACCCACTCAGAAATTCATTGTATTCAAGCTTTAAATCAAAGCCTTTGTAGGTTCCGATACTTAACTGCTTCCAGTTCTCTTTTTTTGCCTTTGTACAAAGCAGTAACAAAAGTTCTCCGGCTTTTTCTTTTTCAGTAATCAGGGTGTTTTCCAATATAATGCTGAATTCATCCTCCTGGAACTTATTTGAGTTCCTTAATTCTATGTCCTTTTGTATGGCTTCTATTTTTGCTTCATTTGAATTAATACCCTTTGGTATTGAGTACACTATACTGTCCTGTAGTGAGTATCTTTGCTTTGACCAAGCAGCCTTTAGTACCGAAAGCTTGTTTATCTCTATGTCCAAGTCCATCTTTTCCTTGATTCTCGGATCTCCCATTGCCAGAGCTTTTATTTCAGCGTAGTTTAAAACTACTTCATCTATATCCTCACAGCTACGGCTAACAGACTTGCTTGTCATTACCTGTGAAATAAACCGTTGCTTCTGTTCAACTATTTGCCAGAGGTAAGCGTCGAATGTGTCTTTTGTAACATATCTGAATATCTCTACTTCCTCGTTTTCGTTTCCCTGCCTTAGTATTCTTCCATCACGTTGCTCGATATCAGCGGGCCTCCATGGACAATCAAGGTGATGCAGTGCAACAAGCTTGTTTTGTATGTTTGTCCCGGTTCCCATTTTTGAAGTTGAACCTAGGATTATTCTTTTCTCTCCTGTACGCATTGCAGAGAACATGGATTCTTTCTGCTTCTTTGTTTTGGCATCGTGGATTATGCATATTTCATCTTCCGGAATCCCCATACTGACAAGTTTATTTTTTATATCATAATAAGCACAAAAGCCTCCACGGTCATTTGGAGTTCCAACATCAGAGAATATTATTTGTGTACCCTTGCTGGAGTTAAATTCAATGTATTTCTGATATACGTTGTCCACCAGCTTATTTATTTTGCTTCCCGGTTCATCAGGTGCAGCGGGAAATATTAATCGTGGATCTGTTCCGAACTGTCTTGCTTCATTTGTAATTTTAAGCATGTTGTCTATTGAGGGGTCTACCAGTCCGTTTCTGATTCTCTCAGCCCTTTTCGCACTTTCCTGTACCAGTTCCTGCTGTAGCTCCGAGGGTTCGGAAGTTACCACTGTAACCTTATCATTTTTAAGTTTTGGTATAGGAAGATTTAACATGTCGGCGGTCTGAATATCGGCTATATTTTTAAACATTGTCATTAACTCAGGAAGGTTTGTAAATTTACTGAATCTGTTTCTCATTCTGAATCCACGGCCTTCAGGTGCAAGTTCAAGTGCTGATACAACTTCACCAAAACTTGAAGCCCATGCATCAAAGTTATGCAGCCCTTTTTCTCTAAGTTCATTTTTTTGCAGGAACTGCTGCATTACAAACATTTCGGTCATTGAATTGCTTACGGGTGTTCCTGTTGCAAAGATAACATTTCGACCGTTGTTTTCTGAAGTTATATAGTCACATTTCATTTGCATATCCAGTACCTTTTTTGCAGAGTTCCCTGATATTCCGGCAACGTTTCTCATTTTGGTAAATACACCGCCATTTTTATAATGGTGGGCTTCGTCTACAAACAAGCAATCAACCCCCAGCTGTTCAAAGGTTAATACATCATCCTTGGGAGCGTCTGCCAGTTGTTCCAACTTAGCTTCAAGGTTAAACTTCATTTTCTCCATCTGCTTTATTGTCCATTTGTCGCCGTTTTGTTGCTTACAAGAATAGACAAAATCAACTATTTCTTCTATGGTGTTTTTTATAACCTGGCTTTGTAGTTCAACTGATACAGGTATTCTTTCGAACTGACTCTGGCCTATGATTATTGCGTCATAATCACCTGTTGCTATCCTCGCCAGGAATCTTTTTCTGTTTGCCGTTTCAAAATCCTTTTCAGTGGCAACCAGTATGTTGGCAGCAGGATATAGTTTTAAGAAGTCTGCTCCCTGTTGTTCCGTTAAATGGTTTGGCAGAACAAACATAGCTTTTTTGATTATTTTGAGCCTTCTCATTTCCATGCAGGCAGCTTGCATGGTGAACGTCTTACCTGCTCCCACAACATGCGCCAATAGGGTATTACCACCGTAGAGTATTCTGGCTACTGCATTTTTTTGATGTTCTCGAAGTTTTATGTAAGGACTCATGCCGGGAAATTTCAGGTGTGAACCATCATACTCCCTTAACCTGATGTTGTTAAAATTAGTGTTATAGAAGTCAACATACTTATTCCTTCTGTCCGGATCTTTAAATATCCAGTCCCGGAATTCTTCCTTGATAGTATCCTGCTTTGCTCTGGCTGCTATTGTTTCATTTTTGTTTACAACATATTTTATTTTTCCATCAGTATCTTCTACCCTGTCCTTAACTACAACACTTCTCAAGTTAAGAGTATCTTCTATAATACTGTAGGCATCAGCCTTTTGGGTTCCATATTCTTGGGTGGCCTTCATGCTGTTCCATTGCAGTGACTTGTTCTGTACTGACCAGGAACTTGAAAAAGAATTGTATGTTGTGTAGATTCCAAAGTCGGGTTTACTCTCATTCTTTTTGTGGAATTCGGGAACCTTCAGTAACTCATAAATGAATTGGTCTATATCCCCTGTTTCAATCCAAGTTGTTCCGAGCTTTACATCTATTTCGGATGCATTCAAATCCACAGGTTGAACACTCTCAAGGGCTTTAACATTTATCTGATAATTCGGATTATCCTTGGCATAATATAAAGCAGTTTTTAACTTATATCGCACATCCCCTGACAGGTATTCATCTGCTGTTTCATATTTTTTATTATCAGGATTAAGGAATATAAGTCCTTCAAGATCACTAATAATCTTTT